>NZ_JBIVBR010000003.1:0-460730 GCF_044746165.1 Pseudomonas sp. NPDC086581
GTTGCTGATAATCAGTCGATCACCAGTCTTACATCACAAGCACCCACACGAATTGCTTGATTCAACTTGTTAAAGAGCGTTTGGCTGAGGCTTTCATCTCAACCGAGGCGCGCATTCTACGCTAACCTCTCTTTCCGTCAAGCTTTATTTTTCGAAAATTTCTTTTCTACTCAATCGCTTGTGCCTCAGCGAAGGAAACCTTCTCATCAGCGGGAGGCGCATTCTACAGCGATCAAACTCGCTGTCAACCACCTCGGCGATCTTCTTTTCAGCCCGCTACCGAAGCAGCGAATGAAGAGCGGCAAGTGAATCACCCGCCTGACCACCACTCTCACCTCAGAACACCTGTAAGTACTTGATTCTCAAGCTCTTTCAGCGCTTCGTCGCTGGGAGTGGTGCGCATTATAGGGAGTTTAAATCGGCCGTCAATGTATTTCTGCAGAAAGATGACAAAGGGCTCTCTACACCCTCAACGCGACACCAGGCGCATCGGCGGCCGGCACAAAACTGCATCTAGCCACCTTTATAGAGAAGGCGCCGCCGAACCGCGACATCAAGGAACTTTTCGCAGATTCCTACGCGCTTTGCAGGCAGCCCTCAGCCCCCGCTAGAATTCTACACGTGCGATTCAGGCAATTTTGAACCACCTGACCGTCACACGCGGTAGATGAAATCACTCTTCGAATGCGCAGGGTTGCTAGACGATCCGACGCCGAGAGCGTCCAACCAAGCCCGGGCGCTTCTTCTCAATATCTTCTTCAACCATGGTGAGGCAAAGAGCCTGCGCCTGGACAAGGCAGCAGCCGGGACTATTCCTAGGATCGAAAAGAAGCAGCTCAAGCGCCACTCAGAGAAAAGAATCAAAGCGATCAGAGAACAATCTCCGACCTGGCGGAAGAATGGGATTGATCTTGCACTGATCACTGGCCAGAGGCGATCAGACATCTTGTCGATGAAGCTCGACGATATCCGCGACGGGTTTCTGTATGCCATCCAGCAGAAAACAGTGAAAGTATCGGATGGCGCCTGGATCCGCTTCCGTCCCCCTCCCCCGAGCTGCAGGATGTATGAGATCGCTGCAACGATGGTGCTCCCCACTTCCTGATTCATCGGCGTCGGGACCGGAAGGTGGGCCTTGCTGACCGAAAGGAGCACTGGACGAAGATCGATGAGCGTTATCTGTCCAGGGCATTCAAGGAAGCACGAGACGCTGCAGACTGCTATTCAGGATGGAAAGATGAAGAGATGCCGGGCCTCCATGAGATCAGGGCCCTGTCGCTGCATTTGTATAAGAAAGCCGGGAAAGACGGCCAGAAGATCGCTGGGCATGCCAGCGCGGGAATGACGAAGAACTATCAGCGGGACCATGCCGAAGTGGTCTGGTCAGATGCGATTCCGGATCTCGATATCAGCGCATTTGCCCGCTAGTTTTGCGTGCATTTTGCGGGAGTTTTGCGAGTGGCCAAAAACGAAAACGGCCCAAGTACTGTAAGCACTTGAGCCGCTTAAGAAAATTTGGTCGGGACGGAGTGATTCGAACACTCTACCCCTTGCACCCCATGCAGCGAACGAATCCTCTGCAACAGAATGATTAATAAGGAGAAAATACCATCACTGCCAGTGCAAAAATCACCAATGCGGGCGCTTATACAAACGTAGCCATGCGGACTGCAGGGGCGGTTTTGCGCAACCGAAGCACCCTCGAAGGATCGTCAGTAGAGCCCCCTCGCTAACTACGCTTTCGAGCGCTCGACAAGCAATCGCCTTTGGAGTTTTTTCACATCTGCCTCCGTATTCAAGATATGCATACGTCGGTGGCAGTTCGGGCAGAGCGCGACTGTGTTCTCTATGGTGTCCTCACCATCACGAGCTAGCCAAACAATGTGATGTGTCTCCAAGTAGGCAGTCCCATCTTTCCGCGTAAACGGAGCGGGCCCCTCACAAAGCTCGCACCTCCCTTTGGCACGACGCTTTGCATGCTCCGCTACCCAAGGAGACCGCTGGTGCTGAGTAGCATGAACGCTGCGCTGGCCTACGTGCTTCCGACCAGTCCGGCGTGCTTGCTCAGCTACCTGCTCGTCACTCAGCCGTCGAATCTGCTTCTCCTTAAGCACTCTCAACTCATCGAGAACTGCCTCAGGAATCTCCGGGAGTGCTCCCGCCTTCAGCCGCACCGGGAAGACCCATACCAATCGAGAGTTTTCAAGGGCATCAAGCTGCGGCTCCGAATAGGCGATGCTAGATAGCTCGACCTCCCCGATGTAGGTGTAAACCTGCGGCGTGAAAACCTCGAAAAGATGAACCCCTACACCATTAGAACCAGACTCATTGAGCGTTTTGTTTTGTGCAAAGCTCAGTGATTGATGCCCTTTCTGCCCCATGCCGGTGTAGTGCAAAACATCGCCAATCCAACGATCATCATAAACGGAGCTCACGTGATTGGAGACGATGACCAGCGTATTGGTCTCCTTTGAACGACGCATACCACCTTGGGGACTGCACCTGAACCACGCAATCAGCTGTTCGTTGTTAAGCGTGGCACCAGGCTCTGGGGGAACGAAGCTATCCATACTTCCGGATGATCTCCATGGCTATAGGAATGTCTGCAGGAGCCAGCTCATAGCTCAGCAATTCACAAGGCGCACACCACTCAACGCGGTCATGCACTTGCAGAACGAAATGTGTTGAATTCAGGGTGACTTCGACAGCAATCAACTGGATTGTGCCGCCGGGATAGGTGAAGACGGACTCTGTGAGGATTTCACCAGCCTCGGAGTAGACTCCAAGCTCTTCATGGATCTCGCGAACAATGCAGCGCTGCGGGGTTTCATCAGCCTCAAACTTGCCGCCCGGAAATTCCCACATTCCAGCGAGTTTTTCACCTGGAGCGCGGCGAGTAAGGAGCACCTTCCCGTCGAGGCGCACAACTGCAGCTGCAACCTTCTTCATTCGCCCACCTAAAATTTGCACGCATGAAGCATAACAAAACCATTTTGCATGACGCATCAGGCCTAATCATGCCGCCCAGGACCAAGCCGTGAAGACCTTTCGCACCCGATTCGCTCATAACTATCAATTGCGCTGGGCACTATAGATACCTAACCAAGCCCCAACAACCTAAGCAGTACGACTCTGTTTAGCAGAAAGATTCCGCTACCCGAATGCCGCGCCTCAGCCCGCACCATCCACACTCTACACCACAAGGAGCTTTGACCTTATCGCCACTGGCTTAGATACATCCATAAGTAGCACCGGAGAATGCAAACACAACAACCAACACCACACATAAGTAAAGCTGGACTTGCCTGAGAATAACGTATATCATCCCCAGGTTTTTTATTTTGGAATTGAAAAATGGATCTACAGCCAATTATAAAGTGGGCCGGCGGTAAGCGCTGGCTAGTTAGAAAGGCTGGCGATCTTTTCCCGACCGAATACGAAAGATATATTGAGCCATTTTTAGGTGGGGCTGCCGTTTATTTTCATCTAGCTCCGAACTCAGCTTTACTCTCTGATGTAAACTCTGAACTTATCAATGTTTACTCCTCTATCAAGGAGGACTGGAAACGAGTTGCAGAGTTCCTAAAAGCTCACCAGAGACTTCATTGCTCTGAGCACTATTACAAAGTTCGCGCATCAGCACCCCGATCAAAGTTCTCTCAAGCTGCAAGAACTCTGTACTTGAATAGGACATGCTGGAACGGATTGTACAGAGTAAACCTGAAAGGTGAATTTAACGTTCCAATCGGCACAAAAGACAACGTCCTTGCTGATATAGATTCGTTTCCACACGTTGCTGAACTTTTCAAGAACGCCAATTTTAGAGCAGGTGACTTTGAGGAGAGCGTTGATGCAGCAACTGACGGGGATTTCGTCTTTGTAGATCCGCCATACACTGTGAAGCACAACTATAACGGTTTCATTAAGTACAACGAGAACCTTTTTAAGTGGGAAGATCAGGTTCGACTGCGTGACTCAGTTGTTCGCGCCGCTAGCCGTGGCGCAAAAGTCTTGGTGCTAAATGCTAACCACGAGTCTATCGCTGCGCTCTACGATGGGTTTGAGCAAATTGTTCTTTCTCGCAGTAACGTTCTCTCTGGAAAAAGCGAGTTCCGTGGAGTTTACCAGGAACTCGCCATCAAATGCTGGTGAGTCTAACGCCTTAATGCGCCCGTCTCGACGAACGCTTTATAAAGTGCAGACTCACCACTTGTTCCCGGCTTGAAATTGTCAGTAGTGAAGTAATCGTCATCCAAAGTCATTTTATCGAAGATCGATTTGAAATCATCGATTTCTGGCTTTTCCTTTTTAATAGAATAGTACGCATCTCTCAAGAAGCGCATTAGCGCCATAAAGCCATTTGTCTTGCTTAATATTATCCCTTTGTCATTGCTAGACCAAGCCCGAGGCCAACGCGCCCTTACCGCCTCAAAATAATCCCAAATTATGTCAGTTAAATCGTAATCCTTTTCCTTGATCATGAACTGACGAAATATAAGCTTATTAAGATCCCCGTCATTTAGGGCTGGCGTTTTTCCCCGCAGATAAATATCTCGATCCCTCATAGGATTTTCTGATACAAACTTCATTAGCGCTTGCACAAAAGCAGCCTGGGTTATACTGCCAGGGAGATTATGATCCTGTGCTGCGCCAAGTCGTTTTATCCGATTATGGAATGGGCTTTCTTTGTCCTTGTCCAAGGCGACGGCAATTTCATGACAAAGTTTTTGAGGACTTCGAGTAGTCGCCAGTTCATAGAGATCATAAACCAGACTTTTGTTGACTTTGGTTTGAGCAAGGTTAACCGTTGAGAAAATATAGGCCTCGGTCGAGACATCTATGTCTACAAAGATGGAAACGTTTATCTCAAAATCGTCTCCTTCATAGTCATGAAGTCCAGCAATACGATGCTGACCATCAATCACATTGGCCAAATGCGTGATCGGGATGCTCGGGGAGTTTTCTTCGTCATCCGACTTATAAGGCGTGAGAGTCAGAACCCCCTTGTCTTCCTTAAACTCAGCACACTTAGCCTTTACGGAAAGGAGAACCGCGGTTGGAAAGCACGCGTCAACTGTCCGTGTATATTGAGATATTTCTTTAACTCTCGACTGAGATAATGGGCGCTGAATACCGAGATAGCTTTCAAAGCCGCGTTCACCCTCCATGCGACGAACGTCTGAGAAGGTAATTTCTTTTAACTGCTTACTATTTATGCTTCCGATATAAAACTCACCAATCGGCTGCTTAATCTTAATACACTTAACGTCTACTTCTTTATCGTAATAGGCGCTTTCCAGGAAGTCTTGCTGCTTCATCACTCACCCCTCCGATGACGAGAGTAGTTTTCGCTAAATCTCTTATCAGAATTTTCCATTTCCTTTAGAGGGTCCATTTCAAATATTAAGTTCTTATAACAAAATGCTATCTGGAGAAGAGCCAGAGTAAACGGAAACAAGTATATAGAGAAGTCAAATGCAAAACGCTGGTTCATGTTTAACCCAAGAGACTGGATTACGAAGTAAACACACCCAACAATCTGAATCACCAGAGCAAACACTATATGCCATGTTCGAGAAGGAAATACCTTAGTAGTCGAGGTCCCCTTCGCCTCTTGAGAGGCAATATAAATTACTGGAGCTATTAGAGCGGCAGAGTAGATAATCAACGCGCCAGTGTTTATCGACGCTTTCAAATTCGTCCAGAACAAAGCGAATATTTCGACATTATCTGATTGACTGGTACCAGCGCTGATAAGTGAAGCTGCAAAAGCACCTATCCATAGTGGAGAGGTTGAAAGTAGCACCGTAAAGAAAAGCTCTTTTGCGGCCGATTTAAAGTGTTCCCATTCGAGATCAGGCAAACCATCAATGAGTGGGATTGCCCTTATTATTTTTATGAAGCCGCCTTTATAGTCCATTTCTTGGGCACTCCATGTATTTACTCCTTGTGCTACCTTTGGGGTCCTGATCTTAATAAAAAGCCAAGGCAGTAATTATTCTGCCCTGGCTTTGTGATTAATCTTCGTTTTTTTGTTCAATTGCCCCATTCCTTCGGGAAAACCAGCGCCTAGATATTTCTTTTGTGATCGCTATCCCGCGTTTTGATCGGGCAAGTTTCGATTGGCCTCATCATATACAGGGCTCGTCTGCCCCGCTTCTGGAGCAATTTGGCCACTGACGAGCCAGAGAGCATATTGAGGATGAATCTTGACCATCGATTCTATGTCGTCTTCGTTTGCACGGCGACCGCCTTTCCGCAGCGCATACCACTTTTCGCGATCGATACCGCTGAGCTCCTCCAACTTCTTGGCGGTGAGCTTCTTATATTCCCAAATAGCGACTATACGCTCTCTGATCATTCTATTTTCATCTAAAAAAATGGCATATATTGCTAGGAAATTAAACCCTTTTCCCTATAATTAGATCTATCTAGCTGGCAAATAATGCCAATGTCGATCTGCATGATTCCGATTATAGGTCAATTGCTATGGAACAGTCTGGAATAGTGGGGTTCACCGTCACAGGCGCGATGGAAAAGGTTACGGACTTCCGTACTGCTCCGTTCTGCTCCCAGGCGGTATTCGCTCAGATGCTGGGTCTGGAGGACATCACGGAAGACGTGGTGCGCGGCTGGGTCGAAACTAAGACCGTGCCAACCGCCAAGATTGGCCGCCGCCGCGTCATCAACCTCCACAAAATTCGCCGCGACCTTGACCGGGGCAAGTCGATCTTCTGCCAAGGGGATTACGACGATGAATGACGCCCGGTCCTACTCCCAGTTCAAGCTGCGCATGTCCCCTGCGCTGCGCTCCCAAGTTGAGCAAGCGGCCGAAGCTTCTCTCCGCTCCCTGAACGCTGAACTGGTCTTCCGCCTTCAACAGAGCTTCGAAGGGGAGGTGCCCGCCGATGCTTCCGAGCAAGTACCTGCACCGACCGCATCCATTGGACTGCGACTGCTCTGTCTGCTGGTCCCGTCGCGAACTGGGGAAAATCAGTCCCTGCCAATCCACACGGTGCACAGAATGCCGCCCTACGCGAGTCGTCACCGTAGTTACCGTGATGATGATGGTCGCTGGAGTGTGGCGCTCGATCCATTCGACGTACCGGGTGGAACCGGGTTTTATCTGCGCGAAACACATGCCCGCGCTCCGTCCGCCGAAGTACTGGCACGTTATCTACGACAGCGGGAAGCCGACGCCCTTCGTCCCCGTGCACGAACCATTCGAGTTGGAGGGCTGAGCCATGGCCTTTAACCCGATCCCGCACCTGATCTTCTGGCTCGTGTTGCTGGTGGTTGGTGCTGTGGTTGGTCGCCACCACGCTCGCCACACCATCCCCACCTGGGCCAGCCAGGTCCAGGGCCGCCGCACCGGCTTGTCCGAACGCGCTTTTCCGTTCGGACAAACGGAGCGCCGGGCGAAGCGCACCCTTGACCGTCCCCCACCCTGAATAGCCTCCGCTCGGGAGTGAGGGGCAGCACCACCGCCCCGCGCTCCTGAGCCCTCGGCGGCGAGAGCGGGATGACAAGGGCAGCGCCCTTTGTGTTGGCCCCGCTCACCGCTAGCACCACTGCAAAACCCAGGCACCACCACACCCGCTGAAAGACGGCCACCAATGCGCCCAATTTGCAGCAGCGGGCCAACTCATGCCCGAAAAAGGCAAAGGAGCTTCAGATGAACATGTTTGCAACCACTGGCGGCGTAGTCGAACTCTGGGTCACCAAGACCGACACCTACACCTCTACCAAGTCCGGCGAGATCTTCGCCAGCGTCCAGGCCATTTCCCCGATCCCGGAAACCGCTCGCGGCAACGCCAAGGGCTTCGAGATCAGCGAGTACAACGTCGAACCGACCCTGCTGGACTCCATCGTCTTCGAAGGCGCTCCTGTGCTCTGCAAGTTCGCCAGCGTCGTCCGCCCGACCCAGGACCGTTTCGGCCGCACCACCAATACCCAGGTGCTGACCGAACTGCTGGCCGTGGGCAAAGAGTCCAGCACGCCGGCACCGGCCGCTCGTCCCGCTACCCAGCCACAACCCCAGCGCCCGACTCAGCCCGCCGCTGAGAAACCCACCGACAGCAGCAAGTCCTGACGGCGAGGGTAGGTAGATGAAAGCGCCGCTCCGCTTCGCCTTCGGCTGGGTTCTGTACATCGCAATTCTTTGCGCGGTATCGCCTGCCGTGCGTGCGGTGCGCGAGTTCCTCGAACCCTACCCGCTGGACTCCGTGATCGCGGTGATCGCGGCGGCGTTCGCCCTCTTCGCGCTGTGGTGGTTCGTCCTGCGCTCCTTCTGGAGCTGGTGCGACCAGCCACGCAAGGAGGCTCGCTGACATGTCAGGCGTGGTTGCCGTTCAGGTCTGCACCAGCTGGGCGTCCACGGCGGACGGCCTCATGCAGTGCCAGCACCTCGAATGGCAACAGGCCTATCTGATTCCGCCCGAGGCCGCTGGATACGTAGACATCCTGGTCAACGGCGGTTTCTCCCCGGAAGCCTTCGGCATCGGTGCTGCGGGTGTCCTGGGAGCCTTCGTGACGGGGCTTTTGACTGGCTGGGTCGCGTCACTTCTTCGTAAAGCCAGATGACAGAGGAAACACCATGAACGCCATGAAACAACAGATCGCCAAGTTCAACCCGGTCCGCTCGTTCCGCAACCTGTGCATCGCCGGTTCCGTCACCGCTGCCACCTCGCTGCCGGCCTTCGCGGGCGTCATCGACACCAGCGCGGTGGAAGCCGCCATGACCGATGGCCAGGGCGACATGAAGACCATCGGCGGGTACGTGGTCGCTGCCCTGGTCATCCTCGCGGTGGCCGGCCTCATCTACAGCATGCTGCGCAAAGCCTAAGCGTGCTGTGGTCGGTGTGGTTGGGGGCCTTCTTCGCCGGGGCCTTCATCACGGGCTACCGCTGCGGCGAATTCTTCTGACTGCACTGATGTGCCGAACCTGGACCCCGCTTCGGCGGGGTTCTTTTTTCTGGACACACCACGATGAAACATCAATGCCACCGCCTCCTGCTGGTCGTGCTGCTTCTACTGAGCGCCCCGGTCCTCGCGGCTGACTATTCATGGACCGTCGCAGGTCAAGCGTGGACTACCGCGCCGTCACCGGGACAGGCGTGTGCGATCTGGGCCAAGGACATCACTTACCCCGGTGGCCAAAAGACCAGTTTTGGATTTGTCAGCGAAACGAAGTATTGGTGCCGGGTGGCTGCCAACAATGGCACTGGTTCGGTGACCCTGGACGTCTGGCGGACGGGCAATGCCTGCCCAGAAGGCACCGAGTATGACCCCAGCATCAAGGATGGCAGCAGCCAGTGCAAAGCCCCACCCAAGGACTGTTCGGCCACCCAGGGGGAGCCTTTCCCAGCCAAGGGCAACGATGCGCCGGTGATCAGTTCGGGAGGCCGCAACTACGTCGCCGATGGTGGTCCGCCGACCGCCTGCTACGAGCAATGCCAGTACAAGAGCGAATCCGGTCGCTCGACCAGCTGCTATCTGGTGAAGGGTTCGACCACTCAGGGCTTCTGCAATTACATCCTCCAGGGCACCGGGGAGAACTGTTCAGCCGACTCCTACCAGTTCTCCACTACCGGCGATCCACTGAACCCCACTACCGAGCCGCCCGATCCTGCCGTGCCTCCCTCTGATCCCAACGACCCCGGCTGCCCCGAAGGCTGGGCATGGTCGGGTACCACCTGTGTGAAAACCGATCCTTCCAACCCTGGCGATGGCGACGGGGACGGAGAGGGAGGCGGCAACACGGGCGGCGGAGCCGGGGGCGGTGATGGCTCCGGCAATGGCGATGGAAGCGGCTCTGGCGACGGTGACGGCTCCGGCAGTGGCAATGGAGACGGCAGCGGTTCCGGCAACGGCGATGGCTCCGGTAGCGGCAATGGCGACGGTGAGGGTGAGGGCGAAGGCCAGTGCGATCCCGCCAAAGACCCCAACGGCTGCCAGGGCGAAGGCCCTTCTACCGAGCTGAAAGAGCCCGATGCCGGCAGCTGGGATGAAGCCAACAAAGAGTGGGACCAGAAGGTTCAGGACGCCAAGAAAGAACTGAAAGACGCGGTGAAAGCCAACATCGATCAGCTCAAGGGCGCCTTCGATCTCCAGCTCTCCACCGGCGGCGGTCAGCTGCCTTGCTACACCGGCACGGTCTGGGGAAAACCCTACCGCCTCTGCGTCTCCGACTACGCCGACCAGCTCTCCAACATGCGGCTCGCGTTGCTGCTCATGGCTGCGCTGATCGCGGCCTTCGTCATCCTGAAGGAGTGAATCATGGAATGGCTATCAGGCGTCTTCGACCAGATCCTCAGCTTCTTCCAATGGATCTGGGATTTCCTCGCCCAGGGCGTTTACGACTTCATCAAAGACGGCCTGGTCGTCGCCACCAAAGCGGCGATGTACAGCGCCCTGCAGACCTTCATTTTGCTGCTCGATGTCAGCTTCACCGTGGCGCGCGAGTTGATCGACAGCCTCGGCATCTCCGCCATGGTGCGAGGTATGTACGCGGCACTACCGGCTGATATCGCGGCGGGCTTGGCGTTCTTCGGCATCCCCCAGGCGCTCAACATCATCATGCTGGCGGCGGCCACGCGCTTCTGCATGCGCTTCGTGCCCTTCATTGGGAGGTGAGTGAATCATGTCGATCAAGATTCACCACGGCCCCAACGGCTCGTACAAAACCTCCGGCGCGATCCAAGACGATGCTGTCCCCGCACTGAAGGACGGTCGCGTCATCATCACCAACGTTCGGGGCTTCACCCTGGAACGCGCCTACGCGGTTTTCCCCGACCTGCCCAACACCGCCGAGATCATCAACCTCGATCTCGAATCGCTTGATGACCTCGACAAGATGCGCACGTGGTTTCAGTGGGCACCACGGGGCGCGTTCCTGATCTTCGACGAAACCCAGCTGCTGTTCCCCAAGTCCTGGCGCGAAAAGGACCTGGAGAAGTTCGACTTCCCCGGCGGGCCCGAGGCGGCGCACGCAGCGGATCGCCCCATGGGCTGGCTCGATGCCTGGACCCGGCATCGGCACTTCAACTGGGACATCGTCCTCACCACACCGAACATCAGCTACATCCGCGACGACATCCGCATGACCTGCGAGATGGCCTACAAGCACTCCAACCTCGCGGTCATCGGCATCCCCGGTCGCTACAAGGAGGCCCAGCATGACGCCCAGCTCAACCGACCGCCGGCTGACGGCACCATCATCGAATACAAGCGCATCCGAAAGCAGACCTTCGCCCTCTACCAGTCCACCGCCACCGGCAAAACCCAGGACACCAAAGCCGGCAAAAGTCTGTTCCGGTCGCCTAAGTTGGTTCTTCTACTGGCACTGCTGGCCGCTTCTATTGGCTTTGTCTGGTACATGGGGCCTCTGCGCACGATTGGCGGTGAGGCTGCTCAAGCACCTGCCGAGCCTGTTGCTGAGCCTCCTCACGCCGCTGCTGCGAGTGCTACGCAATCTCCTGCTGTGGGTCTGCCGGCGCGTCCTTCTGCGACTGGGTTTCTTCCTGCTGGCCTTGTACCTGACGGGCCAGCTGGTGCGCCTGTTGACCTGAGCGCCCATCCCTTCGCTGATCGCCGCATCACTATCCTTGCCCACGCCTACCGCCCTTCGAAGGGCGACATCTACATGTTCGCCCTCGATGACCCGGAAGGCAGGCATCTGGAGCTGACCAGCTGGCAGCTGGTGGGCTCCGGCTACCACGTCACGGCCAAGGGCGAGTGCGTCGCTGAGCTGGCGTTCGAGACGTGGAAGCAAACCATCACCTGCGGCGG
Organism: Pseudomonas sp. NPDC086581; assembly: GCF_044746165.1. Classification (NCBI taxonomy): domain Bacteria; kingdom Pseudomonadati; phylum Pseudomonadota; class Gammaproteobacteria; order Pseudomonadales; family Pseudomonadaceae; genus Pseudomonas; species Pseudomonas sp. NPDC086581. Next base: position 11,791 of record NZ_JBIVBR010000003.1, read on the forward strand.
AAGCCCTCCGCGTGCACCCGCTGGGTTCACCCAGGCACCGCCGCTCACAGCCGCCGCCAACGCGCCGCCAACCGAGCCTGCCACGCTGACCATCGTTCACGACTCCGAATACGCCTCACGCCCCTGGAGGAACGCCAAATGACCCTGCATGGATTGTTCAACGCCCTGGGGCTGCTCGCGCTCGCTTACGCCCTGGGATTCATCACAGCAATGCAGGTGATGCAGCCAGTCGGGGCGTTTCCGTTTTGAGTCGGCGAGCCGCGCCGCCGGCCGGGAGCGGAAGGCATGAGCGGTAGGCCGAAGGCGCGGCCGACGACCCTGTAACACGTCGGATAGCTAACGAGTAAGCACCTCAATAAACCTCATTGAAGGTACGAAAGAATGAAAAAGGCAGTTCACCCCCTCCGCCTGATCCTCAAGGAGAACGGGGATTTTTATGAGTCGTCCGAAGGACGGATTTTCATGGACCCGAGCAACGGCAGATTTGCCGACCTTTCGGGTGTGCGCCTGCTGCGCTGTGGAGTCGATACCGTGCGACAGCTGTACAACGGCATGATCCGCCCGGAAGTTATGGCGTTGTTCGATGAGCCTGAGGATCTCGTCAACTTCGCCGGCTACAAGTGGGCCAAGGGCCGTATCGGTCGCGACTCGGGATACCAGTACCGCCTGCAGAACGCCGACATGGGTCTGATCCTGCTGATCAAGAACCACAACGTGAAGCTCGAAAACATCGGCCCGCACCTCAAGATTGAAGTGTCCCCGCACGCCCTGGATGGTGCCGATCCGAAGATCCTGCAGGGCGTAATGGATGACCTGGCTGCTGGCGTTCTCTCGGCCTGCGAAGTGAATCAGTGCGCTGTCCATATCGCGCTCGACGTCCAGGGCTGGACCCCACCAGTGGACTTCGTGGACCGCATGCATTGCCGGTCCCGGCGTGTTCGCCAAATCAGCGGCATCGACCGCATCGAGTACGACGGCAACGCTTCGGTCTATGGGCGTGGTGAGACCTTCATGTTCGGCTCGGCCAACGGCCTGCAGATGTGTCTGTACAACAAAACGCTGCAGGCGAGAGCGACCGACAAACTCGACTATTGGGAATCGGTGTGGGCCTCCCTGAACGGCGATCCGTTCGGCGATGGTGAACCTGCTTTCAATCCGCTGGAAACGGTATGGCGCATCGAGTTCCGCTATCACCACTCCATCATTCAACAGTTCTCCGAAGGCTCCACGATGACCTCTGGCGAGGTGATCGGCTGCCGGACCTATGAGGGTCTTTGCCCGCACCTGCAAGGTCTCTGGCAGTACGCCTGCGACAACTACAAGCTGATTTCCCGGGAAGGGATCTTCGACGCTTTCTGGTCGCTGATCAGCCTCGACACCCAGGTTCAGGTCGAAGCCGATCCGCTCATCGAACGTACCGAGTACCGCCGCTACTACAAGACCGCTCAGGGCTTCTCCGGCAAGAACTGCGAGATGTTCCTGGGCCAGTTCGCCAGCCTGATCGCACGGGAGCGCATCCCACCAAAAAAAGCGCTTGAGGTCGGGAGAACGCTCCCCTTCTGGCACGTGATCGAAGACCACTACACCGCCAAGGGCTACAGCACTCGCGACCTCGAAAAGCATGTCATCGGGCTGATTAACGATCGCTACATCAGGCGGGGCTACGCCATTTGATGACATCAGCGGATCAAGTAGTAGCGAAGGAGTAAGAGAAATGGAATCGAAGGCACGCACTCGCAGAATACTGCGCTTACCCGAGGTGATTCATCTTTGCGGCATCAAGCGCTCGACCATCTATCTCTGGATGAGCACGGGGGCATTTCCCCAGGCCAAACAGATTGGCCCATCAATTGTGGGATGGGACTCCCTGGAAATTGAACAGTGGATCTCCGCTCGACTCGATGGAAAGGACTGGAAGTCCGAGGGGGAGTCATGAGTAGAGAGCTGATCAAGATTGCCGAGTTCCAGCGCCGCTATTGGGGTGCAAACGGCACACCGCTCTGTAGTCAAACAATACGCAACCAGATCCGGAATGGTGATATTCCGGGCGTCAGGATCGGCAAGCTTTGGTATGTCGATTGGCGAGCTTTCAATAAGGGGACAAGTAACGAACTGGTCGCCATGGTGCTCAAGGACTACTGCTGATGTCACCGCGTCCTCGTAACAAAGCCAATAGGTCCCTTCCGCAGAATCTCTACTTCGACGGTCGGCGTGGGAGTTTCAGATATAGGCGCCCTACTGATGGCGTCTGGTTTCAATTCGGAAAGGATCGGCTCAAGGCCATTGATGCTGCCAAACAACTGAATCTCACCTTCATGGAAGGTGCCGACTTGGTTGCCAAGGTTAAAGGCCTGGCTACAACCTTGTTCGTCGACTTTCTGGATTACTACCAGCGCGAAGTACTGCCGCCTCGCGAGTTGGCAAAAGCCACTCTGGAACTCTACGCAGTGAGATTCAGGCAGTTCCGAGCAGCCTGGCCGTCTAAGGCCGTGGATGAAATCACTCTTCGAATGGCTGCTGAACTACTCGATAGCCTGACCCCGAGGGCATCCAACCAAGCAAGAGCGCTTCTTATCGATATCTTTAACCACGCGGCCGCTAAGGGACTATGCCCGGACAATCCTGCAGCCGGGACTATCCCCAGGATCGAAAAGAAGCAGCGCAAGCGCCATACAGCGGAAGGACTCAAGGCGATCAGAGAGCAGTCTCCGGCCTGGCTGCAGAATGCGATTGACCTTGCCCTGATCACTGGCCAAAGGCGTTCAGACATCTTGTCGATGAAGTTTGACGATATTCGGGACGGATTTCTGTACGTCATCCAGCAGAAGACAGCAAAAGTATCGGACGCTGCCTGGATCCGCTTTAGCGTTACACCCGAGCTGCAGGAGGTATTGGATCGCTGTAACGATGGCGTCCCCTCCCCCTTCCTGATCCATCGGCGACCGGACCGGAAACTGGGGCTTGCTGACCGAAAGGAGCACTGGACGAAGATCGATGAGCGTTATCTGTCCAGGGCATTCAAGGAAGCACGGGACGCTGCAGCCTGCTATTCAGGATGGAAAGACGAAGAGATGCCGGGCTTCCATGAGATCAGGGCCCTGTCGCTGCATATGTATAAGAAGGCCGGGAAAGATGGCCAGAAGATCGCTGGGCATGCCAGCGCAGAGATGACGAAGAACTATCAGCGGGACCATGCCGAAGTGGTCTGGTCAGATGCGATTCCGGACCTGGATATCAGCGAATTTGCCCGCTAGTTTTGCGCGCATATTGCGCCTATTTTGCGCAGTCCAGAAATGAAAACGGCCCAAACACTGTAAGTATTTGAGCCGCTTCAAGAATTTGGTCGGGACGGAGTGATTCGAACACTCGACCCCTTGCACCCCATGCAAGTGCGCTACCAGGCTGCGCTACGCCCCGACGTTGCTTCCAAGTTCCCCCAGAAGCGGATCGCACTATACCCCAAGCATTTGCTTTGGAGAAGCGCTTTTTTCATTTTTTTCAGTTACTTGCGCAGCACATGAAGTACGTCTTCCAATTCGGCAATCATCTGCCTAATCAGTTGCTTGTACTGAGTGGCATCGTCGCGTGCTTCGTCGCCGGTAAGGCGCTGACGGGCTCCGCCGATGGTGAAGCCCTGGTCGTAAAGCAGCGCACGGATCTGGCGAATCATGAGCACATCCTGGCGCTGATAGTAGCGCCGGTTGCCCCTTCGTTTGACCGGGTTGAGTTGCGGGAACTCCTGTTCCCAATACCGCAGCACGTGCGGCTTCACCGCGCAAAGGTCGCTCACTTCACCAATGGTGAAATAGCGCTTGCCCGGGATGGGGGGCAACTCGTCGTTATGACTTGGTTCCAGCATAAGCTTCAACCCTGGCCTTCAGTTTCTGCCCTGGACGAAAGGTGACGACGCGCCGGGCTGTGATCGGGATTTCCTCTCCCGTCTTAGGGTTGCGTCCGGGACGCTGGCGCTTGTCGCGCAGATCGAAGTTGCCGAAACCCGACAACTTCACCTGTTCGTTATGCTCCAGCGCCTGGCGAATCTCTTCGAAGAAGAGCTCCACCAGTTCCTTGGCTTCCCGCTTATTCAGGCCCAGCTCTTCGTACAGACGTTCAGCAATTTCAGCTTTCGTCAGAGCCCCCATACGCTACTTCCTTAACGTGGCGTTGAACCTTTGTTCCAGCGAGGCGACGATATTCTGCGTAGTCGCGTTCACCTCGTCATCATTAAGAGTGCGTGATGGATGCTGCCAGGTCAAGCCAACGGCCAAGCTTTTTCTAAGCGGATCAATGCCTTTACCGTGGTAGACGTCAAAGAGCCTGAGGTCCGTCAGCCATTCGCCCGCCGTTTCACGGATATTTGCCAGGACGAATTCGGCCGGGGTATCCAGATCGACGATCAGCGCGAGGTCACGGCGCACTTCGGGGAAGCGCGACAGTTCGCTGAATTTCGGCAAGCGGCCCTTGGCGACTTCGGCCAAAACCAGCTCGAAGACGTATACCGGACGATCCAGGTCCAGCGCCTTGGCCAGCTCTGGGTGCAGGGCGCCCAGGTAGCCGACCAGCACGCCGTCGCGCTCGATCTTGGCAGTCTGGCCCGGATGCAGCGCCGGGTGCTCTGCCGGGGAAAAGGTGAAGGCTTCGATAGCGCCGGCGTTACCCAGCAGCGCTTCGACGTCGGCTTTCACATCGAAGAAGTCGACGTTCTCGCGGCCGTTGGCCCAGCCTTCCGGCTGGCGGGCGCCGCAGACGACGCCGGCAAGCATATTTTCCTGCACCAGCCCTTCCAGCTGACCGACGAAGCGCAGACCGCTTTCGAACAGGCGCACGCGAGTCTGCTGGCGGTTGAGGTTGTGCAGCAGGGACTTCACCAGACCCGGCCAGAGCGAGGCGCGCATGGCGGCCATGTCGGCGGAGATCGGGTTGGCCAGCATCAGCGGCTCGACGCCAGGATGGAACAGCTGGAACAGCTTGGGATCGATGAAGCTGTAAGTAATGGCTTCCTGGTAGTCGCGCGCGACCAGCAGGCGGCGCAACGCCGGCAGTTCGGCCTGGGACTCGGACTTGGTGTTCGGCGCCAGGCGGGCCTGCGGGTAACGAACCGGCAGACGGTTGTAGCCATACAGGCGGCCCAACTCTTCGATCAGGTCGACTTCGATGGAAACGTCGAAGCGATGGCTCGGCACCCCCACGGTCCAAGCATCGGCACCGGCTTTCTGGACGTCGAATTCCAGAGCGCTGAGTAGACGCTCGATCTCGGCGTTTTCCAGGGTCATGCCCAGCATCTGGGCGATACGCTCGGCACGCAGGGTGACCGGCGCGACCTTCGGCAGATCGGCTTCGCTGGCTTGCTCGACGATCGGACCGGCTTCGCCGCCGACGATCTGCAGCAGCAGCTCGGTGGCGCGCTCCATGGCGCGACGGGCCAGCTGCGAGTCCACGCCGCGCTCGAAGCGGTGCGAGGCATCGGTGTGCAGACCATAGGAACGAGCCTTCCCGGCCACGGCGATGTTGTCGAAGAAGGCGCTTTCGAGGAACAGGTCGCGGGTCTTGGCGCTGACGCCGCTGTGCTCACCGCCCATCACGCCGGCAATGGCCAGGGCGCGTTCGTGGTCGGCGATCACCAGGGTGTCGGCACGCAGGGTGACTTCCTGGCCGTCGAGTAGGACGAGCTTCTCGCCCTCCTCCGCCATGCGCACACGAATGCCACCCTTGATCTCGTCGAGGTCGAAGGCGTGCATCGGCTGGCCCAGCTCTATCATCACGTAGTTGGTGATGTCGACGGCGGCGTCGATGCTGCGGATGTCGGAACGGCGCAAGCGCTCGACCATCCACAAGGGGGACGGCTTGCTCAGGTCGACGTTGCGAATCACGCGACCGAGGTAGCGCGGGCAAGCCTTGGGCGCCAGCAGCTCGATGCTGCGTACATCATCGATATGCGGAGCAACAGCGTTGACCACCACCGGCTTGACCTCGGCACTATACAGCGCGCCGACTTCACGGGCGAGGCCGGTCAGTGACAGGCAGTCGCCGCGGTTCGGGGTCAGGCCGATCTCGATGGAGGCGTCGTTCAGTTCGAGGTAGTCGCGGATGTTGGCGCCCACGGGCGCATCCGCAGCGAGCTCCATCAGGCCGGCGTTCTCTTCGCTGATTTCCAGCTCTTTGGCCGAGCAAAGCATGCCGTTGGATTCAACGCCGCGCAGCTTGGCCTTCTTGATCTTGAAGTCGCCCGGCAGTTCGGCGCCAATCATGGCGAAGGGGATCTTCAGACCCGGGCGAACGTTGGGCGCGCCGCAGACGACCTGGAAGGTCTCCGAACCGTTGCTGACCTGGCAGACGCGTAGTTTGTCGGCGTCCGGGTGCTGTTCGGTCGACAATACTTCACCCACGATCACGCCGCTGAACTGGCCGGCAACCGGGATCACGGCGTCGACCTCGAGGCCAGCCATGGACAGACGAGCCACCAGCTCGTCACGGGATACCTGCGGATTTACCCAGCTCCGCAGCCACTGTTCACTGAATTTCATCCTGCTCTCCTAAATGCGTTGACGGTCGTGCGGGCTAGCGGAACTGGCCGAGGAACCGCAGATCGTTGTCGAAGAACAGGCGCAAGTCGTTCACGCCATAGCGCAACATGGCCAGGCGCTCGATACCCATGCCGAACGCGAAGCCTTGGTATTTCTCGGGATCGATGCCGGACATGCGCAGTACGTCGGGGTGGACCATGCCGCAACCCATGACTTCCAGCCAGCCGGTCTGCTTGCAGACACGGCAACCCTTGCCGCTGCAGAGCACGCACTGGATGTCGACTTCCGCCGAAGGCTCGGTGAAGGGGAAGAACGACGGGCGGAAGCGGACGGAGAATTCCTTCTCGAAGAAGGCGCGGAGGAATTCCTCGATGGTGCCCTTGAGGTCGGCGAAGCTGACGTCTTCATCGACCAGCAGACCTTCGACCTGGTGGAACATGGGCGAGTGGGTCAGGTCGGAGTCGCAGCGGTAGACGCGGCCGGGGCAGACAATGCGAATCGGCGGCTTCTGGTTTTCCATGGTGCGGACCTGTACCGGCGAGGTATGGGTGCGCAGCAACATGTTCGCATTGAAGTAGAAGGTGTCGTGCATGGCACGAGCCGGGTGGTGGCCCGGAATATTGAGTGCTTCGAAGTTGTGGTAGTCGTCTTCGACTTCCGGCCCCTCGGCCACTTCATAGCCGATGCGGGTGAAGCACTGCTCGATGCGTTCCTTGGTGCGGGTGACCGGATGCAGGCCGCCGGAGGAATGGCCACGGCCCGGCAGAGTCACATCGATGCGCTCGGCAGCCAGCTTGGCGGCGAGGGCGGCGCCCTCCAGCTCGGCCTTGCGGGCGTTCAGCACATCCTGAACCTTTTCCTTGGCAACGTTGATCAGCGCACCGACCTTGGGGCGCTCTTCGGCCGGCAGGTCGCCCAGGGTCTTCATGACCTGGGTCAGCTCGCCTTTCTTGCCGAGGTAGTGAACCCGGATCTGCTCCAGGGCGTTGACGTCTTCGGTGTTCCGCACGGCGTCCAGGGCCTGCGAGACCAGCGCGTCCAGGTTTTCCATGTACCAACTCCAGATACAAAATAGGGGAAGAGCGGTAAGGCTCTTCCCCTATCGGTGACGTTACGTCCGGACCAAGATCCGGTAACTGTCGCGGGGCTTAAGCCAGGCTGGCTTTCGCTTTCTCGACAATTGCGGTAAACGCCGCTTTTTCGTTCACAGCCAGATCGGCCAGGACCTTACGGTCGATCTCGATGGCCGCTTTTTTCAGGCCAGCGATCAGACGGCTGTAGGACAGACCGTTCAGACGAGCACCAGCGTTGATACGAGCGATCCACAGAGCGCGGAACTGACGCTTGCGCTGACGACGGTCACGGTAGGCGTATTGGCCTGCTTTGATTACCGCCTGCTTGGCAACACGGAACACGCGCGAACGCGCGCCGTAGTAGCCTTTTGCGAGCTTCAGAATCTTTTTGTGACGACGACGGGCAATCACGCCACGCTTAACACGAGCCATTTATTTATCCTCTACCAGAAATCAACGCAGACGCAGGGAGCGCGCTACACGGCGAACGTCGGAAGCAGCGAGCATCGAAGTGCCGCGCAGCTGACGCTTACGCTTGGTGGTCATTTTGGTCAGGATGTGGCTCTTGAAAGCGTGCTTGTGCTTGATGCCACCAGCAGTCACTTTGAAGCGCTTTTTGGCGCCACTCTTGGTTTTCATCTTTGGCATGTTTGGTACTCCGCATTCGTTAACAACTGATAACCATCAGGCCTGCCAGTGCCCGGGAGGTTATTTACGCTTCTTGGGAGCGATGACCATCATCAGCTGGCGTCCTTCCAGCTTAGGATGCTGTTCCACGGTGCCGATTTCAGCGAGATCGGTTTCGACCCGCTTCAACAGCTCCATGCCCAGCTCCTGGTGGGCCATCTCACGACCACGGAATCGAAGCGATACCTTGGCCTTGTCCCCTTCATTAAGGAAACGTACCAGGTTGCGTAGTTTTACCTGGTAATCCCCTTCTTCCGTCCCTGGACGAAACTTGATTTCTTTAATCTGTTGCTGGTGCTGGTTTTTCTTCGCAGCAGCGGCTTGCTTCTTCTTCTCGAAGAGGTGCTTGCCGTAGTCCATGATGCGGCAGACAGGGGGCACCGCATCAGCAGAAATTTCCACCAGGTCCAGCTTGGCCTCGTCAGCTAGACGGAGAGCCTCATCGAGGGAGACCACGCCGATCTGTTGACCGTCAGCACCAATCAGACGAACCTCACGGGCAGTGATGTTCTCGTTGATCGGCGGTTTCGGGAGAGCCCGCTTATCCTGTCTCATTTCACGCTTAATAATGATTACTCCGAGTCTTGGCGACCACGCCGGGAAACCGCCTGAGCGAGCAGCTCAGCGAACTGGGCGACCGGCATCGAGCCGAGGTCTGCCCCTTCGCGCGTACGTACGGCGACGGCCTGCGATTCAACTTCCCTATCGCCGATGACCAGCAGATAGGGAACCTTGAGCAAAGTATGCTCGCGGATTTTAAAGCCAATTTTCTCGTTTCTCAAGTCAGACTTGGCACGGAATCCGCTTTGCTCGAGCTGACGCACCACTTCTTCAGCCCATTCGCCCTGCTTATCAGTGATATTCATCACCACGGCCTGTGTCGGTGCGAGCCAGGCCGGGAACAGACCGGCGTAGTGCTCGATCAGCATGCCAATGAAGCGTTCGAAGGAGCCGAGGATCGCGCGGTGCAACATGACCGGGCGGGTACGGCTGTTATCTTCGGCGATATAGCTGGCATCCAGACGCTCCGGTAGGTTCGGGTCGTACTGCAGGGTGCCGCACTGCCAGTTACGGCCGAGGCAGTCCTTCAGGGTGAACTCGATCTTCGGACCGTAGAAGGCGCCCTCGCCCGGCTGGTATTCCCACTCCAGGCCGGATTCGTTCAGGGCGTCGGCCAGCGCGCTTTCAGCGCGGTCCCACAGCTCCTCGGAACCAACGCGCTTGACTGGACGAGTGGAGAGCTTCATGGAGACATCACTGAAACCGAAGTCCGAATAGACCTGCAGGGTCAGCTTGATGAAGTCAGCCGCTTCCTTCTTCACCTGCTCTTCGGTGCAGAAGATATGGGCGTCATCCTGGGTGAAGCCACGCACACGCATGATGCCATGCAGCGCGCCGGACGGCTCGTTGCGGTGGCAAGCGCCGAATTCGGCGAGGCGCAGCGGCAGGTCACGGTAGGACTTCAGACCCTGATTGAAGATCTGCACGTGGCACGGGCAGTTCATCGGTTTGACCGCGAAGTCGCGACTTTCCGACGAAGTGGTAAACATGTTCTCGGCGTAGTTGGTCCAGTGGCCGGAGCGCTCCCAAAGGATGCGGTCGACAACCTGCGGGGTGCGGACCTCCACATAGCCGTGGTCGCGCTGCACCTTACGCATGTACTGCTCGAGCACCTGGTAAACGGTCCAGCCATTGGGGTGCCAGAAGACCATGCCAGGAGCTTCTTCCTGGAGGTGGAAGAGGTCGAGCTGCTTGCCGATGCGGCGGTGATCGCGCTTCTCGGCTTCCTCGATGCGCTGGATGTAGGCAGCCAGTTGTTTTTTGTCAGCCCAAGCGGTGCCGTAGACGCGCTGCAGCTGCTCGTTCTTCGAGTCGCCGCGCCAGTAGGCGCCGGAAATCTTTGTCAGCTTGAAGGCTTTCAGGAAACGAGTGTTCGGCACATGCGGGCCGCGGCACATGTCCACGTACTCCTCGTGGAAGTACAGACCCATGGCCTTCTCGTCCGGCATGTCGTCGATGAGGCGCAGCTTGTACTCCTCGCCACGAGCCTTGAAGGTCTCGATGACTTCGGCACGCGGGGTCATCTTCTTGATGACGTCGTAGTCCTTCTCGATCAGCTCGGCCATGCGTTTTTCAATCGCGGCCATGTCGTCCGGAGTGAAGGGACGCTCGAAGGCGATGTCGTAATAGAAGCCTTCGTCGATCACCGGGCCGATAACCATTTTTGCGGTCGGATACAGCTGCTTGACCGCATGGCCCACCAAGTGAGCGCAGGAGTGGCGGATAATTTCCAGCCCATCCTCGTCCTTCGGGGTAATGATCTGCAGGGTCGCGTCGCTGTCGATGATGTCGCAGGCATCGACCAGACGGCCGTTGACCTTGCCGGCCAGGGTGGCTTTCGCCAGGCCCGCGCCAATGGATTGCGCCACCTCGGTCACGCTGACCGGATGATCGAAGGAACGCTGACTACCGTCGGGAAGAGTAATGATGGGCATGGCGCCTCCTCTCCTAGTGGTGACCCCTACGAAAGGCCACATGGGTTGGGATGTGCCAGTAAGCGTCGCCCGCCGGGAAGGCCTGCCTCACAGTGGCAGGCGCCTTGTCGGCACCCTGCGCATTCGCGCGCGGACGTAGATCACTGGAAGAATTCGAAAACCTGTTCGCAAACGATGGCGGACAGGACGACGGATGTTACTGCAACTCAGAGAGACTGACGAGCGGCAAGCCTGACTTCGCTCAGTATTGCTCGACAAATTCCAGCACGGTGCGATTGAAGGACGCCGGACGGATCACATTCATGCCGTGGGACGCGCCGGGAATCTTCACCGAACGCACATCCCCAAGCGTCGACTGCAACGCCTGAATGATTCGCGGAAATGGCTCAGGACTCTTGGCTCCGCCGATCAGCAATACTGGCAACTGCAATTGCGAAATCTGTTCATGGGTTATAGGCGCAGGATGATCCGCAACCTGCCCAACCAATGTCATGGCATTAGCTGTGGCCATTTCGCGGAACTGTCGCGAAGAGCGCGACCATACTCCCGACCCACTGACAGTATCGACAAAAAGTTGCAACCCATGTTCCACCTCCCCCGCACCAATCATTTCCAGCGCCTGCTGGCGAAACTGATTGCGCTCGCCGGGAGATGCTGGGGCTTCGATATTTACCTCGCCGAAAACATCATCGGCGAAATCCCCACCGGGATCGGCAAGCGTCAACGAAAGCAGTTTCTGCGGAGCGGCCAAGGCTACTCGCAGACAGATATTGCCTCCCCGTGAATGCCCCAGCAGGTGAGCCGGACCAGGCAACTGATCGAGCAATGCCGCTAGATCGTCGACATGCTGACCAGTCGTGAAATCCGCCCCTTCACCATCCCATTGTTCGGGGAAATAATGACGCAGACTGGGCACTATCACGCGATACCGGGCAGACAAGGCCTCGACTTGCCCGCGCCAGTAACGGTAATCGCAGAGAGAACCATGAACCAGCAGCAACGGCGCGCCCTGCCCGGCAACCTGGCACGTCAGTTCATAATCATTGACCCGATATTGCACTATCTCGTTATTCATCCAGCACTCGTACGCAGCGCACCACAATAAAGCACACAGCTTTCGCGGGGCTATTGATCTACAGAAATCCCGCCGCACCCTTTAGCGCGCGCATTATCGCTCATCGATCAATTATTCGACCAACCCCTCATGCGCTCTTAACATTTAAAGTGTGTTTTTCAAACCGCAACAATTCATATATTCAGTTGACGGGCGCAATCATAAGAACACAGAATCGCGCCGTACTAGCCACCTACGACACGGGAGCACCCAGATGTCCAAACTTGCGGAATTCCGCGAAGCCGAGCGCAAACTCCAGGAACAACTCGCCCTCCTAGAGAAACTCAAGAGCGATGGCGGCCTGAAAAAGGAGCTGGAGTTCAAGGATCAACTACAAGCCTTGATGGACCAGTACGGCATGAACCTGCGCAACGTCATCAACATTCTCGACCCGCAGAACTCCACCGAGCCGGCTGCCGCACAACAGCCGCGCCGCACCCGCCAACTGAAGGTCTACAAGAACCCGCACAACGGCGAGACCATCGAGACCAAGGGCGGCAACCACAAGACCCTGAAAGCCTGGAAACAACAATACGGTGGCGACACCGTGGAATCCTGGCTGCAGTAATGCTGATCTTCCGCGGAGCGCTCCCGCTCCGCGGAATCTCTCCCTCGCTCGGCGATTTCTGACAGACGGCTGTATAAAAACTAGCCATCGTTAGAAGAAATCCTTATACTGGCCGACAGCGAGCACCAAACCCAAGGTCGCCCCTCCCAGCACTCCCTACCTGATCCAGGGCAGAAGCTGGGCTCTACAGGGCCACGGCCAGCGCATCCTCCGCATCGATTCCAGAGCACGCCAACCGCGCCAGGAACATTTGCCCGAGCGATCAGCGCCCCACGTCAGATCCTCTGCTTTCACCCAACATCGCAGCCTGACGCGAACAGACCCTCAAGTTTCCAATCGCTGCCATATTCCGGTCATACGTTTTCTGCATTCTCAGATCGCACCCGGAGCTTTTGACGATTTCGACGGTCATAGGACCGTTACCTATTTGGAAAGACAAGACAATGAAAACCTCCCTGCAAATCCAGGAGGCGATTCGCACCCTCTCGGCGGCTTTCGCCCCTCTGAACTGCGTTATCCAGGCCAAGCGCAAGCATGGCTTCAGCTTCACCCTGGTGAACGAGCATGGCATCGCCAAGCACACCGAACGCCTCTACCCTCAGCAATATCAGGGCGAGGTACCGCTGAGCGCGGTGATTCAGCGAGTGCAAGCCACCATCGCTGCCTGAGCCTGAAAACGAAAAAAGCCCCGCATGAGCGGGGCTTTTGCTGTTCGGCCACCTATAAAAGCGGCGCCTCAATTCAGACTGATGCCCGCCTTCACCGCTTCGATCTCCGCCATCAGCGCCGCATAGCGCCCCGATGGTGCCGCATAGGTCAGCGAGTAAGCCGCCCCATCACCCAACGCGACCTGCACGGTCTGCTTGAGCACCTCGGCGCCGTTCTGACTGATGCCGCAATGCACCTCCAGCCCGGCCAACCCACCCAGCTTTGCATCCATTGGCTTACTGCACGCTGCCTGGAACCCCTGGCGCATGAAGTCCTTCTGCAACGCCTTGCGCATCTCGACGATGACATTCTCGACACTGACCTTGGCGGCAGAGCCGAGCCGACTGCGTGTGACCTCCATGACCAGATCCTGGGATCCATCCTCCGCCAAGCGCACGCCACGCTGACGAACCACCGGCGCATCAGCAGTCGCTTCCGCTGGCGAGCGCGAAACCTCCCAACCCTGCGGCCAGATCACCTGCATTTCCGCTAAGGCCGGCAGCGGAACCAGCAACGCACCGGTGAGTAAGCAAGATCGCAGAGCCCTCATCATCACCTCCAAGCACAGACAACGACCAACATAGCAGGCGCGCTTAGATCGCCCCACGGAATCGACAAGCCGGAATGCATCACGGCCGACACACTCTTTACCGAGTCGGCACGCTATTACTCGCGACGCCAGCGTCGACGCAGGTTTAGTGTTGCCGGTCTTTCACGCCACACGGTGCTTCGATGCTATCTACGCTGTCCAAAGTCACTCTACCGGCCACTCTTCGGTGGGCACGACGGTGGTCATAGTGGCGGCCCTCGTTTTGATAACCACCGACAAGACAACGTCCGACGCACTGCATCGTGCTTTTTACTTACAACCACCTCAAGCTCTTCGAGAAGCCCGGAGCCAGAGAGAAAGCCTCGCAGCGCACGCCAGACGTGCAGGCAGAAGACCAGAGCAAGCGCCATACTGATCAGGACGGAGAACCAGATCGCAGGCTCAGTGAGGTCACATGAAGAAGCTCACAGCGTTGCTCCTGCTAATGACGCTTGCCAGCGGCGCCCAGGCCTCTGACTTCTGCACCGGCATCGGCCTGTTCGCGCGCGCGGGCGCGCTGTATAGAAACGAGGGAAAAACCGAACAGCAGGCGATTGCGGCAGTCCACGAAGGGGGCGCTAAGCTCGATGCGGACACCCAGGTCGTCGTCAGGTACTTCGTGCGCTTCGGCTACCACGGCGACCAGACGCCCGATCAGGCGTTTGCCAATGCCGAACAGAAGTGCCGACAGTACGAAGCCTACAGCGAACGCAGAAACGCGATGAATTAGCGCCCATCTGGCCCACTTCCACTCCACCCAGCAACACTCGACCCCGCCATCCACGAAAGCCTGCGCAAGCAATGCAGAGACTGAACCACCACCGGAACGGGCAATCACCAGGAACAAAGGAAGCGGAGACGAAAGCGGCGCGATGCGTGAACCGCCGAGGCCGCCCGCTTGGAATACCCCAAAACAAAAAGGGCGATCCTTTCGGATCGCCCTCTAAGTACCGCCAGAAGCGGGTTTGTTTGGTAGGCACAATTGGACTCGAACCAACGACCCCCACCATGTCAAGGTGGTGCTCTAACCAACTGAGCTATGTGCCTGTCGTGTGGGGCGCATTCTACGCGCTCGTTTTAGAGCGTCAAGCACTTTTTCAGCTAACCCACTGAAAAAGTGAATTTTTTTATGTTCGACCGTCCGTAAATTATTTTGCACGGGCACTAGCCGGTCTGATTCGACTCAGGTAGCATCCGCACATCTCGTAAAAAATAACAAACACAGGTGCATTATGCCGCACACCTCCTACCCCTCTTCCTATTACGCAGCTTCGGCCAATCCGGTCCCGGCCCGTCCTGAACTGCAGGGCGAGGTGGAAACCGATGTCTGCGTGATCGGCGCAGGCTATACCGGCCTGTCGACCGCCCTGTTCCTGCTGGAAAACGGTTTCAAGGTCACCGTGCTGGAAGCCGCCAAGGTTGGCTTCGGTGCGTCGGGCCGTAACGGCGGTCAGATCGTCAACAGCTATAGCCGCGACATCGACGTCATCGAGCGCAGCGTTGGCGCCAAGCAGGCAAAACTGCTGGGCGACATGGCCTTCGAAGGCGGCCGCATCATTCGCGAGCGCATCGCCAAGTACAACATCCAGTGCGACCTGAAGGACGGTGGCGTGTTCGCTGCCCTCAGCGCCAAGCAGATGGGCCACCTGGAGTCGCAGAAGAAGCTGTGGGAGCGCTTCGGCCATACCCAGCTGGAACTGATGGACGCCAAGCGCATCCGTGAAGTCGTCGGCACCGACAGCTATGTCGGCGGGATGCTCGACATGAGCGGCGGCCACATCCACCCGCTGAACCTCGCCCTGGGCGAAGCCGCCGCCGTCGAGTCGCTCGGCGGCGTGATCCACGAGCAGTCCCCTGCCGTGAAGATTGACCGCGGCGCCAACCCGGTAGTGCACACCCCGAAGGGCCGCGTGAAGGCCAAGTTCATCGTGGTGGCCGGTAACGCCTACCTCGGCGGCCTGGTGCCGGAACTGGCTTCCAAGTCCATGCCGTGCGGTACCCAGGTGATCACCACCGAGCCGCTGAGCGCCGACCTGGCCAAGTCCCTGCTGCCGACCGACTACTGCGTCGAGGACTGCAACTACCTGCTCGACTACTACCGCCTGACCGGCGACAACCGCCTGATCTTCGGCGGTGGCGTGGTCTACGGTGCACGCGACCCGTCGAACATCGAAGCGATCATTCGTCCGAAGATGCTCAAGGTGTTCCCGCAGCTGAAGGACGTGAAGATCGATTTCGCCTGGACCGGCAACTTCCTGCTGACCCTCTCGCGCCTGCCGCAGGTTGGTCGCATCGGCGACAATATCTACTACTCCCAGGGCTGCTCGGGCCACGGTGTGACCTACACCCACCTCGCGGGCAAGCTGCTGGCCGAAGTGCTGCGCGGCCAGGCCGAGCGTTTCGACGCCTTCGCCACCCTGCCGCACTACCCCTTCCCGGGCGGCCGCATGTTCCAGGTTCCGTTCTCCGCGATCGGCGCCTGGTACTACACCATGCGCGACAAGCTGGGCATCTGACGCCTCGCTTCTCACCGCACGAAAAAACGGCGCCTCAGGGCGCCGTTTTTCTTTTCGGGGACTTCTCCGGTGGCGACGTATCGCTGCGCACCTGGGCATGGCTCATCAAAGCGAAGATCAGGCTGCCACCGACGATATTGCCCACCAGCGTCGGCAAGGCGAAATCGACGACGAACGCCGCCAGCCCCACTTCGCCGGCAAACATCAGGTAACCCACCTCGCAGGTGCCGACCACGATGTGGCTGAAGCTGCCCAACGCCATCAGGTAGGTAACCAGGAAGATGATCCACACCTTGGCGTTTTCCGCCGCCGGCACCAGCCAGACCATGGTGGCGATCATCCAGCCGGAAACGATACCCTTGGAGAACATCTGCCAGTGGTCGTTCTCCATCACCTCGCGGCCTATGTCGAGGAAGGCCTGGTCGGCCTTCGTGTCGAAGATCGGCAGATGCAGCATGCCGTAGGCGAACAGCAGCGCGCCGACGACATTGCCCGCCAAGACCACCGACCACAGCCGCAGCAACTGGCCGAACTTTTCCAGCGTTGGTTCGCTCATCACCGGCAGCACTGCCGTCAGGGTGTTCTCGGTGAACAGCTGCTGGCGCGCGAGAATGATCGCCAGGAAGCCCACCGGATAACCCAGGCTGGTGGTGATCACCGCCATGTCGTGATCCGGCAGCCGAGCACGGAACAACCCCATGGCCATCAGCGACAGGCCGATGGTCAGCCCGGCCGCCAGCGCCGACCACCAGAGCGCCGCAAGGGTGCGGTCCAGTTCATGATTGCCCTGCAGGCGGATGACTTCATGCAGCACCAGCGCGCGGGGCGGCTGGCTTTTCTCGACCTTGCGGCGCTCCTCGGCGGAGAGATCGTCGGCCGTGTCACTTCCGGCTTTCGAGCTGCGGGAAGGATTGCGAGGCGCCGCCTTCTTGGCAGTCGACGCGCTCTCCTTGGCACGCGCGCCGCCGCGTGCCGGTGGTTTTTCCGTGGCCATGCCAAGCACCTCGCTGGGACATTGCAGGTTTAGTCTGTGCCCTTCCCGCTTCGGTTCAGGAAACCTGCGCGCCTCAGTTCGCCGGGCAGGCTGGCACCGCCTGGCAACTGTCGCCTACTGTGGCCGAACTGCCGATCGTCTGCGAAAAACGCGCATCGTCTGGCGCCAGGTGCCGCGCACAACTCGCCGCAGCGCCTGCTTGTTGCGGACAGCCACGCTCACCCAATACATTGGCCAGGTTGAACCAGCCCGCCGCAAAAGCCGGCTTCGCGCCGACACTGCGGCGCAAGGCATCCTCGGCATCGTCGAGATTTCCGTCGGTGTAGCGCGCATTGGCCAGGGCGAACCAGCCGAGCGACTCCTGCGGCCAAGCCTTGGTCGCGGTGCGATAGGCCTGCTCCGCCAATGCCGGCTGGCCGGTTTCCTCCAGGTCATGGGCCGCCCTCAACCAGGCCGTCGGCTCCGCCGTCTCCGGCAGGCGATCAGCAGGAACGGTCAGTACCGCCCAGCGTTTGCTGCGCTTCCAGGTCACATCGAAGGCGGTGAAGTCGATCACCAGACGCTCGGTGATTCCCGAGCGGAGGATCAATTCGTGGCGATTACGATCGAAACCGACCACCACCGCAAAGTGCCAGACCGGCAACCAGTCCAGTCCTTGGTTCTGCAGGATCAGCACTGGATTACCCGCCGCCACTTCGCTGAGGATATTTTCCAGACGCGGCTTGAGCGGATAGACCAGCATGCCCTTCTCCCGCGCCGCCGCCACCAACTCCACCTGCAGGCTGCCCTCACGTCCGGGGATAAACACTCGATCTTTCAGTTCCCGAGGCGTCACCCGCACACCGCGCTGGTTGAGCATGGTCGCCAGGGCGGCGGGGCCGCACTGGAATTCCTGCTGGGGGAAGAATTGCACATCACTCAGCTCCACCCGCTCCGGCAAAGTATCGACGCTGGCTGGCAACGTCGGCGACTGCGCGCAGCCGCCGAGTGCCACGGCCGCCGCGAACGCGACGGCCATGGCCCAGCGTCTCAACGCTGGCACCTGACGAAGGTGAAGATGTGGGTGATACAGAGCACGTCGGTGATCACAAAGATCAACAAGAACAGCAGGATGATGCCGATGATGCCACCGGCGGGCGCCTCGTCCAGCTGCTGGTTGAACTGCGCCAGCTCTTCGTTGGACAGGCTCTTGATGCGCTGCTCGACCTTGCTGCGCTCAACGCCCATGGACTGCAGCTTTTTCTGCACGCCCTGGTCATCGAGCATCTTCAACAGCTGCTCGCGGTCGACCTGTTGCTGCTGTGCCTGCAGCACTTCGCCCGTACCCACCATGGCGGCCTGAGCCAACGGGACTTCCGCAACGACACCCAACTGCGCAAACACCAAGACAGCTGCAAGGCTTTTTACCCGTTTTGTTAGGGTCATTCTGGGTTACCTCATCATGGACTGCATGCACTAAGCAGGAGGTGCAGGCCGCTCGCACGCGAGGCAACCAACCGCCACGCTCCCGCCACGTTGGCGGCAACCGCAGGGGCCGCTCTCTAGTGAGATTGCAGTTCAGGAAAAGAGTTCGAAGCGCAATCGACGCCAGTCGGCGTCCAGGTGCCCCAGATAAAGGCAGGTGTAACCATGGGGAAACAGGATGTGCTCCGGACTGATCCCCGCCCCCTCCAGGCGCAGCAGACGCCCCCAGGGGTGGTGACTGATTCGCCCGCGTACGTCCTCGACCGCGCCGCCGCGCCACCAGTGGATGGCGGCCTCTGCATCCTCGACGCCCTCGGGCTGCTCGATGCGTACCGGGTCGTCGCGCCAGCCGATCACCCGATTCGGGTCGAAACCGGTCTGCTGCGCCAGCGGCAACGGCTTGATCCACCGTGCGCCGTCCCGTTCCTCGAGCGACACGGCCAACGGACACCATTGCGGCTGCTCCAGCGCCCAGAGCAGGTCGCCGTCGATAGCCAGCGACGGCTCGGGCTGGGCCTGGATGCGGAAACCCGGGCAAACCAGCATGCCTTCGCGCAGGGGAATACGGAGTTCGCTCATGCACTCTCCTGCCGCAGGAGAGGCCCGACCTTGCGCTCCAGCAGGAACACCAGCTCGGGCTGCAGATAGACGTAATCGTCCGGGATATCCAGGCATACCAGACGCTTGCCCCGCATCGCCACGGGGAAGCGGCGCAGCAGTGCCTGCCGATGGCGGCGCTCCATGACGAACACCAGGTCGGCCCACTCCAGTTGCTCGGCGCTCAGCGGGACTTCCGCGTCCGGCGCCAGCCCGGCGGAGTCGGTCTCGACCTCCGGCCAGTTGGCGAAGACGGCTTCGGCGGTGGGGCTGCGCAGGCGGTTCCGGCTGCAGATGAACAAAGCGCGGCGCACTTCATCCTCCCTACGGCTGGCGCGCAAACGGCAGCCGCGATTTTAGGGAAGAAGGCGGTTCACGGCGACTTCTGTTTCGCTTTCTGGCGCTCGAGGAAATCCACTTTCCACTGCTCGACGCCCAGGTGCTCGGAATCGAGGCTCGCCTCGACGCCGTACTTGGCCTTGATCGCGACCAACTCCCTGGCGTGGTCGACGAGGAAGCGGTCGAAGCGCTCGATCAGCTCGGCGTGCTTGAGCGTGGACAGGTGAAAGGCGCTGCGCGTGTGCGGTAGCGAAGGATCGAATACCAGCGCCCCCGGCTTCGCTCGGATGTTGTCCAGATAGAAGGTGGCAACTACGACGTTGAAGTAGACGCCGTCGGCCTGCTTCTTCAGCGCGGTATGGATCATCTGCTTGAGGTCGGCGCTGGGCGCGAGGGCGATCCGCCCGGCCTGCACCAGCCGCTCGTAACCACGCGGCGTCCAGCCATCCACCAGCGCCAGCCGCTTCAAGGCTCCGACGCCCTGACCCAGCCGCTCCGGCGCCACCAGCACGCCATCGACGTATTCGGTCACCGGCTGGCTGTAGCGCAGGGTTTTCCCGGCCTTCTGCTCGGGCGCCCAGTTGGGGTTGTCCGGGTACTTGAGATCGACCTGGCCGGACAGCAATGCCGGCAGCAGCGCGTCCACCGGCAGCGGACGATACTCCAGGGTGATGCCGCTGGTGCTGGCGAACAGGTCCAGCACCTCGCGGGCGAAGCCCTGGTAATTGCCCTGCGCATCGGTGCTGTAGTGCGGGGCGAACGCGAGGTTCTCAACGCCGACGACGTAGGTCTGCGCCATGGCGACACCTGAAATACCGCTGGAAAGGATGCTGGCGAGCGCGCAGCAGAATGCCTTGAGCTTCAAACGACTCTCCTTGTTGCCTGTTGTTTTTGTTCTGTCCGGCGGGCCGGGTGCCCGCCGTGGCGGACTCAGCCGCCGGTCATGCTCATGAAGCGCAGCACCTGCACCTGCTGGTCGGCCTCGAAATGATGGCGTTCGGGCTTGAGCTGCAGCGCCTGCATCAGTGCTTCGCGCAGGCGCGCGCCGTCACCGGGGTGCTCGCGGAGCAGTTGTCGCAAGTCCAGCGCACCTTCGTGCCCCAGGCAGAGCACCAGCTTGCCTTCGGCGGTGACCCGCACCCGGTTGCAGTCGCCGCAGAAATTGTGGCTGTGCGGGGAGATGAAGCCGATACGACTGGCATAGCCGTCGATGCGGTAGTAGCGCGACGGACCACCACTGCGCTCCGGCGTCGGTAGCAGTTGCCAGCGCTCGGCGAGCTGCGCGCGGACTTCGTCGCTGCTGCACAAGGTCTGCTTGCGCTCGTGGCTGCTGACGCTGCCCAGCGGCATCTCCTCGATGAAGCTGATGTCGATGCCCTTCTCCAGGGCGAAGGTCACCAGGTCGCAGACTTCGTCGTCGTTGCGGCCCTTCTGCACAACGGCATTGAGCTTGATGCGCTCGAAACCGGCCTCACGGGCGGCGTCGATGCCGTCGAGAACCTGCTCCAGCTTGTCGGAACGGGTGAAGGCGGCGAAACGTTCGCGGCGCAGCGAGTCAAGGCTGATATTCAGGCGGCGCACGCCGGCCGCGCGCAGTTCGACAGCACGCTCGCGCAGTTGCGAGCCATTGGTGGTAATGGAAAGATCGTCCAGTTCGGGGCGTGCGCCCAGTCTCGCCAGCAGGCCGGTCAGGCCCTTGCGCACCAGCGGCTCGCCGCCAGTGATGCGGATGCGCTTCACACCCAGTCCGATGAAAGCGTCGGCGACGGCTTCCAGCTCCTCCAGGCTCAATACCTGGTCACGCGGCAGGAACTGCATGTCTTCGCTCATGCAGTAGGTGCAGCGGAAATCGCAACGGTCGGTGACCGACAGGCGCAGGTAGGTGATGCGTCGACCGAAGGGGTCGACCAACTGGGAGTCGGACATGGGCAGTGGGTGGTTCCGGATGGCGGGGGCCGAACGAAAGTCCGCTAGAAATACCTCAGAACGCCTCCGCTGTACACACAAAACCGACTCGCGAGTCAGGAAACTGCATGCAAGTGCCGCGAGAGGGCCGAGTTGAGGGGCTCAAGAGCCCGGTGCTACCATGCCCGGCTCTGTTCTGTGACAACAGCAATAAAAGAAAGAAGACCAGCCAATGACCAGCATTCGCGAGCGTAACCGTCGCCTCATCCTGCGCGCAGCCAGCGAGGAATTCGCCGAGAAGGGTTTCGCGGCGACCAAGACCAGCGACATCGCCGCTCGCGCCGGGCTGCCCAAGCCCAACGTCTACTACTACTTCCAGTCCAAGGAAAACCTCTACCGCTGCGTACTGGAAAGCGTGGTGGAGCCGCTGCTGCAAGCCTCCGCGCCGTTCCGCGAGGATGACGAGCCGAGCGAGGCGTTGCGCGCCTATATCCGTTCCAAGGTGAAGATTTCCCAGGAGCTGCCGCACGCGTCGAAGGTGTTCGCCAGCGAGCTGATGCACGGAGCGCCGCACCTGCCCAAGGAATACCTGGATGAGCTGAACGCCCAGGCACAGCGCAACATCGCCTGCCTGCAAAGCTGGATCGACCGTGGCCTGTTGGCGCCGGTGGATCCGCACCACCTGCTGTTCACCATATGGGCGGCGACCCAGACCTACGCCGATTTCGACTGGCAGATCTCCATGGTCACCGGGAAGACCAGCTTGAGCGATGCGGACTTCGAAGCCGCCACCGAGACCATCACCCGCCTGGTGCTGCGCGGCACCGCGCCGGATGGCGGCACCGAGCCGAAGCCGCAGGGGCGTTTGCGGCCGTTGTCGATCTGAGCTGAAACTCAGCGCCGAGAGCAACTGACTTCTCTGGGAAGTCGATCGCTGGGCCTCCCCTCTCCCAAAGGGAGAGGGAGCTGAACGTACCGGCTGATACGGCAGTTTCTCCCTGCACCGAACGGTCCCCTCTCCCCTTGGGAGAGGGCTAGGGTGAGGGCCGGCCCGAGTGCAAAAATATCGAGCAGGAGCGGGACAGACGCGCGACTGGCGCGCGCCCTCCCCTTCTTCGATCAGCCCGCGTCAGCCACCAAGCCCAGCGCCTGCACGCCACGGATCGCGCATTGCTCATCGATGTCCGAGACGTCGCCGCTGATGCCGATGGCACCAATCACTTCATTAGCCGAATTGCGGATCAGCACGCCGCCGGGTGCGGGCACCACGTTGCCTTGCGCCAGGGTGTTCACCGCGGCGATGAACGATGGGCGCTGCTGAGCGTCCGCCGCCAGCACGCGCGACGACTTGCCCAGCGCCACGGCGCCCCACGCCTTGCCAATGGCGATCTGCGGGCGAAGCATGCTCGCGCCGTCCTCGCGCTGCAGGCTCAGCAGGTGCCCGCCGGCATCCAGCACAGCGATGGTCAGCGGCGCGGTGGACAGCTCGCGGCTGGCGACCAGGGCGTGACGGGTGATGTCCAGTGCGGTTTCCAGGCTCAGAGTGGTCATGAGGTTTTCCTCTTCAAGTTGATAAGGCGGTTCAAGGTCGGTAAGCCGGGGCCACGCCATGCACAGGTCAAAGCTGCGCACACGCGTATCAGAAATCTGTACGCAATCTAGTAGCCGAAGGTCTCAATCAAAGCAACTGAAAAGGACAATTCACATCTATTTTTGTATACATTTTTTCAAACGATAGTTTGACCCTGCGTTCAGGTTTTCTGCGAAAGCCCCAGAATAGAAGGCTTTCATGGAAAAATTACCACTCAGTCCCTCGTATACAACCAGTCTTGACCTTCGTCGAATTGCCTGCCTAGAATCGCCTCAACTTTTGTACACAATCAGTATAAGAACCGAGGAACAAAATATGGCCAGAATGAGAGCAATCGAGGCTGCCGTACTCGTCATGCGTCGCGAAGGCGTCGATACCGCCTTCGGCGTACCGGGCGCCGCCATCAACCCCATGTATGCGGCCATGAAGAAACTCGGTGGCATCGATCACGTCCTGGCCCGCCACGTGGAAGGCGCCTCGCACATGGCCGAGGGCTACACCCGCACCAACGCCGGCAACATCGGCGTGTGCATCGGCACCTCCGGCCCCGCCGGCACCGACATGGTCACCGGCCTGTACTCGGCTTCCGCCGACTCCATCCCGATCCTCTGCATCACCGGCCAGGCTCCCCGTGCGCGCATGCACAAGGAAGACTTCCAGGCCGTGGACATCACCAGCATCGTCAAGCCGGTCACCAAGTGGGCGACCACCGTGCTGGAGCCAGGCCAGGTGCCCTACGCCTTCCAGAAGGCCTTCTTCGAAATGCGCAGCGGCCGCCCTGGCCCTGTGCTGATCGACCTGCCGTTCGACGTGCAGATGGCCGAGATCGAGTTCGACATCGACGCCTACGAACCGCTGCCGGTGAACAAGCCCAAGGCCACCCGCGCCCAGGCCGAGAAAGCCCTGGCCCTGTTCAATGACGCCGAGCGTCCGCTGATCTGCGCTGGCGGCGGCATCATCAACGCCGACGCTTCCGACAAGCTGGTGGAGTTCGCCGAGCTGACCGGCGTACCGGTAGTCCCGACCCTGATGGGCTGGGGCACCATCCCCGACGATCACCCGCTGATGGCCGGCATGTGCGGTCTGCAGACCTCGCACCGCTACGGTAACGCCACTGTCCTGGAGTCGGACATGGTGCTGGGCATCGGCAACCGCTGGGCCAACCGTCACACCGGTTCGGTCGACGTCTATACCGCTGGCCGCAAGTTCGTCCACGTGGACATCGAACCGACCCAGATCGGCCGCGTGTTCACCCCGGACCTGGGCATCGTTTCCGACGCCGGTTCCGCTCTGGAGGTATTCCTCGAAGTCGCTCGCGAGTGGAAAGCCGCCGGCAAGCTGAAGGACCGCAGCGCCTGGGTCGAAGCCTGCCGCGAACGCAAGCGCACCCTGCAGCGTAAGACCCACTTCGACAACGTGCCGGTCAAGCCGCAGCGCGTCTACGAAGAGATGAACGAGTTCTTCGGCAAGGACACCTGCTACGTCAGCACCATCGGTCTGTCGCAGATCGCCGGCGCGCAGTTCCTGCACGTGTACAAGCCGCGCCACTGGATCAACTGCGGCCAGGCCGGCCCGCTGGGCTGGACCATTCCGGCAGCCCTGGGCGTGGTCAAGGCCGACCCCAGCCGTCAGGTCGTCGCACTGTCGGGCGACTATGACTTCCAGTTCATGATCGAAGAACTGGCCGCCGGTGCGCAGTTCAACCTGCCGTACATCCACGTGCTGGTGAACAACTCCTACCTGGGCCTGATCCGCCAGGCGCAGCGCGGCTTCGAGATCGACTACTGCGTGCAGCTGGCCTTCGACAACGTCAACGCACCGGAGCTCAACGGCTACGGCGTCGACCACGTCGCGGTGGTGGAAGGTCTGGGTTGCAAGGCGATCCGCGTGTTCGACCCGAACCAGATCGGCGCCGCCTTCGCCCAGGCTCGCGAGCTGATGCAGCAGCACCGTGTGCCGGTGGTGGTCGAGGTCATCCTGGAGCGCGTCACCAACATCTCCATGGGTACCGAGATCAACGCGGTCAACGAGTTCGAAGAGCTGGCACTGAAAGGCATCGACGCACCGACCGCCATCTCGCTGCTCGACTGATCAGCCGGACCGAACGACTCCTCCCTTCGGGGAGGGGCTGGGGGTGGACATTTCCTGGCGGAGAGTCCCCACCCCCAGCTCTCTTTCATCAGGAAGCCGAGCGCCACGCACCACCCGTTCAACAGGAGTGACCCCATGCCCCGTTTCTGCGCCAACCTGTCCATGCTGTTCACCGAGGTGGACTTCCTCGACCGTTTCGAAGCCGCCGCGCGCGCCGGTTTCAGCGGTGTCGAGTACCTATTCCCGTATGACGTCGAGGCCGAGGTGATCAAGGCCCGCCTGGACGCTAACAAACTTGAACAAGTGCTGTTCAACCTGCCGGCCGGCGACTGGTCGAAAGGCGAGCGCGGCATCGCCTGCCACCCGGACCGCGTCGAGGAATTCCGCGCCGGCGTCGACAAGGCCATCGCCTACGCCAAGGTGCTGGGCAACACCCAGGTCAACTGCCTGGCTGGCATCCGCCCGCAGGGCTATGACTGCGCGACCATCGAGAACACCTTCCTGAACAACCTGGAGTACGCGGCGAGCAAGCTCGAAGCCGCGGGGATCAAGCTGGTCATGGAAATGATCAACACCCTCGATATTCCCGGCTTCTACCTGCAGACCACCAAGCAGGCCCAGGACATCCGCGAGAAGGTCGGCAGCGCCAACCTGTTCCTGCAGTACGACATCTACCACATGCAGATCATGGAAGGTGACCTGGCGCGGACCATCGAGAAGAACCTCGCCGCGATCAACCACGTGCAGCTGGCCGACAACCCCGGCCGCCACGAGCCGGGCACTGGCGAGATCAACTACCGCTTCCTGTTCGATCACCTGGACCGCATCGGCTACCGCGGCTGGATCGGCTGCGAATACAAGCCCAAGACCACCACCGAAGCCGGCCTCGGCTGGCTGAAGAGCCACAACGTCATCTGATTCGCCGGCCGGCGCGTTGGGTACGCAGCGCGCCGGCCAGCCTAACAAGAACAACCAGGAGAACTCCTCATGGCCAAAATCGGATTCATCGGCACCGGCATCATGGGCCTGCCCATGGCGCAGAACCTGCAGAAAGCCGGTCACCAGATCTTCGTTTCCACCCACCACGACGCCGCCCCCGCGGCCCTGGTCGAAGCCGGCGCCATCGGCCTGGCCAACCCCAAGGAAGTCGCCCAGGAAGCCGAGTTCATCATCGTGATGGTCCCGGACACCCCGCAGGTCGAAGACGTGCTGTTCCGCAAGGACGGCATCGCCGAAGGCGTGGGCCCGAACAAGGTGGTGATCGACATGAGTTCGATCTCCCCCACCGCCACCAAGACCTTCGCCGAGAAGATCAAGGCCACCGGCGCGCAGTACCTGGACGCCCCGGTCTCCGGCGGTGAAGTCGGCGCCAAGGCTGCTTCCCTGAGCATCATGGTCGGCGGCTGCCCGAACACCTTCGAACGCGCCCTGCCGCTGTTCCAGGCCATGGGCAAGAACATCACCCGCGTCGGCGGCAATGGCGACGGCCAAACCGCCAAGGTGGCCAACCAGATCATCGTCGCCCTGAACATCCAGGCCGTCGCCGAAGCCCTGCTGTTCGCCGCCAAGAACGGCGCCGACCCGGCCAAGGTACGTGAAGCGCTGATGGGCGGCTTCGCCTCCTCGCGCATCCTCGAAGTGCACGGCGACCGCATGGTCAAGGGCACCTTCGATCCGGGCTTCCGCATCAGCCTGCACCAGAAGGACCTCAACCTGGCCCTGGCCGGTGCTCGCGAACTGGGCCTGAACCTGCCCAACACCGCCAACGCGCAACAGGTGTTCAGCACCTGCGCAGCCATCGGCGGCAGCAACTGGGACCACTCCGGCCTGATCAAGGGCCTGGAGCACATGGCCAACTTCTCCATCCGCAAGGACTGAGAATCTGCGCCAGTGCTTCGGCGGATAAAGCGTTCCGCTTTATCCGCCCTACGACGAACCACAACGTAGGGCGCATAACGCCAGCGGCGTTATCCGCCAACAGAGCAAAGTGACGGGCGAAGTTATGGGAGTGGCCTCGCCCGCCACGCTGCAAAGCGATTCGAACACCCGGCCGCTGGGAATCACGGCCTCGCCGGCCGGGGTGTTCGATTCCATCGCTGAGCCTTCTGCAGGACAGAAGCCTGAGCCATGGAACACCACAACAAGAATCATCGGAGCCTGTCATGAGCCTCGACCCACGCGCCTTCCTGCGCGAGTTGTTCGACACCGCCATTGCCGCCGCGCATCCGGCCCAGGTACTGGCGCAGCACCTGCCCACCGACCAGGGCGGCCGCACCATCGTCATCGGTGCCGGCAAGGCCGCCGGGGCCATGGCCGAAGTCGCCGAGAAGCACTGGAATGGCGACGTCCAGGGTTTGGTGGTGGCGCCTTACGGCTACGGCGCCGAGTGCCGCAGCATCGAAGTGGTGGAAGCCTCGCACCCGGTGCCGGACGACGCCGGCGAGCGCGTCGCCCGCCGCGTGCTGGAACTGATCGGCGGCCTGTCCGAGAACGACCGGGTGATCTTCCTGCTCTCCGGCGGCGGCTCCGCCCTGCTCGCGCTGCCGGCCGAAGGCATCAGCCTCGACGACAAGCGCGGCGTGAACAAGGCGCTGCTGAAATCCGGCGCCGCCATCAGCGAAATGAACTGCGTGCGCAAGCACCTCTCGGCCATCAAGGGCGGCCGCCTGGCCCGCGCCTGCTGGCCGGCCAGCGTGTACACCTATGCGATTTCCGACGTGCCCGGCGACGAGGCCACGGTAATTGCCTCTGGCCCGACCGTGGGCGACCCGACCACTTCCGCCGACGCCCTGGCCATCCTCAAGCGCTATGCCATCGACATCCCGGCGAACGTGCGCGCCTGGCTGGAAGACCCGCGCTCGGAGACCGTCAAACCCGGCGACGAATGCCTGTCGCGCAGCCACTTCAAGCTGATCGCCACGCCTCAGCACTCCATTGACGCGGTAGCTGCCAAGGCCGAAGCCGCCGGCATCCCGACGCTTATCCTCGGCGATCTGGAGGGCGAATCCCGCGAGGTCGCCAAGGTCCACGCCGGTATCGCCCGGCAGATCCGCAAGCATGGCCAGCCACTGAAGGCGCCGTGCCTGATCCTTTCCGGTGGCGAGACCACCGTGACCGTGCGCGGCAATGGCCGTGGCGGACGCAATGCAGAGTTTCTCCTCAGCCTCACCGCCGACCTCAAGGGCGAACCGAACATCTGGGCCCTGGCGGGGGACACCGACGGCATCGACGGCATGGAAAGCAACGCCGGTGCCCTGATGAGTCCGTGCAGCTACAGCCGCGCCCTCAAGGCCGGCCTGAACCCGCTGCACGAGCTCGACAACAACAACGGCTACGGCTTCTTCGCCGAACTGGGCGACCTGGTGATCACCAAACCGACCCGCACCAACGTCAACGACTTCCGCGCCATCCTGGTCCTCGAGAACGACAAATGACCCCTGACAAGAAAGTAAAAATTCTCGCCACCCTGGGCCCGGCGATCAAAAGCCGCGACGACATCCGCGCCCTGGTGGAAGCCGGCGCCAACCTGTTCCGCCTGAACTTCAGCCACGGCGAATACGACGACCACGCCCAGCGTTTCGCCTGGGTGCGCGAAGTGGAAGCCGAACTGAACTACCCCATCGGCATCCTCATGGACCTGCAAGGGCCGAAGCTGCGCGTGGGTCGTTTCGCCGACGGTGCGGTCCAGCTGCAGAAGGGCCAGACCTTCACCCTCGACCTGAACGACGCACCGGGCGACGACAAGCGCGTCACCCTGCCCCACCCGGAAATCATCCAGGCGCTGGAGCCGGGCATGAGCCTGCTGCTGGACGACGGCAAGATTCGCCTGCAGGTACTCAACGCCCATAGCGATGCCATCGAGACCCGCGTGATGAACAGCGGCGAGCTGTCCGACCGCAAGGGCGTCAACGTCCCCGAAGCGGTGCTCAAGCTCAGCCCGCTGACCGCCAAGGACCGCCGCGACCTGACCTTCGGCCTGGAGCTGGGCGTGGACTGGGTGGCCCTGTCCTTCGTGCAGCGCCCCGAAGACATCGTGGAAGCCCGCGAGCTGATCGGCGACAAGGCCTTCCTCATGGCCAAGATCGAGAAGCCCTCGGCGGTGCAGTCCATCGAAGCCATCGCCAGGCTGTCCGACGCGATCATGGTCGCCCGTGGCGACCTGGGCGTGGAGATGCCGGCCGAGAGCGTACCGGGCATCCAGAAGCGCATCATCCAGGTCTGCCGCCAGCTCGGCCGCCCGGTGGTGGTCGCAACCCAGATGCTCGAATCCATGCGCTTCTCCCCGGCGCCGACCCGCGCCGAGGTGACCGACGTCGCCAACGCCGTCAGTGAAGGCGCCGACTGCGTGATGCTCAGCGCCGAGAGCGCCTCGGGTCAGTACCCGCGTGAAGCGGTGGAGATGATGGCGAAGATCATCCGCCAGGTCGAAGCCGAGCCGGACTACCAGGCCACGCTGGAAATCAACCGCCCGGAACCGGACGCCACCGTCTCCGACGCCATCAGCTGCGCGATCCGCCGGATCAGCCGCATCCTGCCGGTGGCGGTGCTGGTGAACTACACAGAGTCCGGCGCGTCGACCCTGCGCGCTTCCCGCGAGCGGCCCAAGGCACCGATCCTCAGCCTGACTCCGCAACTCAAATCCGCCCGCCGCCTGACCGTGGCCTGGGGCGTCCATTCGGTGGTCAACGCACAACTCGCCCACGTCGACGAGATCTGCTCCACCGCCCTGGACATCGCCCTGGCACAGCGCATGGCGCGCCGTGGCGACACCGTGGTGATCACCGCCGGCGTGCCCTTCGGCCAGCCGGGCAGCACCAACATGCTGCGCATCGAGACGGTGGCGCCGGCGCTGGAAGTTTGATGCACGGCTGAAGGCCCCCCTCCCGCACGCGGGAGAGGAACTGATTGGAGTCGTCGGCAAGTGTGCCGCTCATTGAAGCAATGGTGCAGCGAGGAGCCAGCCGTATAGCGTCGAACTGAACGCCACGCCGAACTGCCCCCTATCCCCCTGGGAGAGGGCTGGGGTGAGGGAAGCAGGGAAACAGGAGAAACACCGAGTTCAGGAGGCACCCCAGGGGCGTGCCTCCGCACCGAGTCACTCCCGGACGGACGGGGCCGGGAATACGGGGCCGCGTCCCCGTCCGTCCGGGTTTGACCTTGTTTACGAATACACGAGCACCGAATGCTTGTCGGTCCATGGCCCCCACGCAGCAACTCCCAATGCTGGCCATGGAACTTTGAGGTTGTTGGCGGCGATCCCGCCGACAACCTCTTTTCTTTTTCCAGACCCGTGGCGCGGCTCCGTATGGCAGCGTCACAAGGTTCTCACGCAGCGCCCGCCGATGGGGCCTCGATGCCCCACACCCAACGAGGCGCTGCGGAGTCACTTTCAACTGCCCAGACCTCAAATGCCCCTGACCCTTTTCTCGCAGAAACAGTTCGTACCCAATCGGCTGATCGGCTTTGGCCAGATCTACCTGCAGGCCGACGCCCGCTTCGGCCTGATCCTGCTGCTGACCATCGCCTGGTCCGCGCCGCACCTGCTGCCCGGCGCCCTGCTCGGTGCGCTGCTCGGCCCGCTCACCGCGCGCTTCGTGCGCGAGCCGCAGGCGGACATCGACGCCGGCCTGCACGACTACAACCCGATCCTCATCGGTCTGCTGCTGCCCTTCCAGTTCCAGTGGTCGCTGGGGCTGGTGATGCTGACCGTTGCCGCCATCCTCACCAGCGTCGCCGTGCAGGCGGTGCTGTTGCGCCAGTCGCGCCGGCGCTTCGGCCTGCCGGCCTACACCTCGGCCTTCGTGCTGCTGGGCTGGGTCTCGGTGGCGCTGGGCAAGGCGCTCGGTTTCGCGCCGGCCAGCAGCGTCGCCTGCCTGTCCTGCGGCGCTGCCAATCCCCTGCTGGATTCGACCGCACTGGGCTTCGGCGAAGTGATCTTCCTCGGTGAACCGCTGGCCGGCCTGACCATCGCCCTCGGCCTGCTGCTGGTGGAGCGTCGCACCGCGTTCTGGGCACTCGCCGGCGCCGCCGGTGCACTGGCCATGGCGCCGCTGTTCGACCTGCCGGCCGCATCGGCGCAGGCCGGCCTGCTCGGCCTGAACGGCGTGCTGGCAGGTATCGCCCTGTCGCTGCGTTTCCGCAGCCCGCTGGCGCCGCTGTGCGGCATCGTCCTGGCGGTGCTGCTGCAACCCGGCTTCGCCCTCGTCGGCCTCCCGGCGTTCACCGCGCCCTTCATTCTCGCCTGCTGGCTGGTGATCCTCGGCCAGCGCGTGCTGGAAGCCCTGCTGCACGACCCGCGACGGGAAAACAGCGGCCCGCGTGTATAGTCGAGGGCCCTTTTGCGGCGACGGATCGCATCGATGAACTTCGTGAAATACCAGGCACTGGGCAACGACTACCTCGTCTACTCCGGCGCTGCGCCGTTCGCCCTGACGGCTGCGCAGATCAGCCGCGTGTGCGACCGCCACCACGGCATCGGCTCCGACGGCATCCTGGTGGCGAACCACAGCGATGCCGCCTTCGGCCTGCGCATCCTCAATCCCGACGGCTCCGAGGCGGAGAAGAGCGGCAACGGCCTGCGCATCTTCTCCCGCTACCTGTGGGACTGCGGGCTGGTCGCCGGGCACCCGTTCGACATCGTCACCGCCGGCGGCACCGTCACCAGCCAGGTGTCCGACGAGGGCCGCACCGTGGAGGTGTCCATGGGCCGCGCCGAGTTCGCCTGCGCGAAGATCCCGGTGCAGATCGACGCTCCCGAAGCGCTGAACTATCCGCTGACAATCGATGGCGTGGCGCTGAAGATCAACGCCGTCTCCATGGGCAACCCGCACTGCGTGGTGTTCGTCGAACAGACCAGTCGCGAACTGGCCTGCCGCCTCGGCCCGCGGCTGGAAAACCATCCACTGTTCCCCCGCCGAACCAACGTGCAGTTCGTCCAGCAGCTGTCCCGCGATGCGCTGCGCGTGGAAATCTGGGAGCGCGGCGCCGGCTACACGCTGTCCTCGGGCACCAGCAGCTGCGCCGCCGCATCGGTGGCGCGCCGGCTCGGCCTGTGCGACGAGCACATCGACCTGCACCTGGCCGGCGGCCTGCTGAAAATCCGCGTCGCGGACGACTTCCAGGTGACCATGCGCGGCGCCGTGCAGCGGGTCGCCGGCATCGACCTGGACCCGGAAGCCTTCGCCGACCTCGGCTGAATCGGAGGCTAATCCCGACGCGACCGGCATGGATCAATGCCGGTCCACTCGCGGCCGTCCAGACTGTGACCTGACACCTGCCGAAGCAAAGCCTGACCGATCAATCGACGGGTAACCGCGCATTTCCCGGCATCAGACGGCATAATCCGCGACCTTTCGCGCCCGGCCCGCCGGGGCGATCCCACTTCCAGCAGCGAAAGATGTCATGACGCTTCCAACTCCCACTCTCCTGCAGCGGCTCAAGGGCACCAGCCTGGTCCTGCGGATCTTCATCGGCATGCTCTGCGGCATCGCCCTCGCCGTGCTCTGGCCGCAAGGCGCAGTGGCGGTCAGCCTGCTCGGCAAGCTGTTCATCTCAGCCCTGAAGGCCGTTGCACCGGTACTCGTGCTGGTGCTGGTGATGGCCTCCATCGCCAACCACAAGCAGGGGCAGCGGACGCACATCCGGCCGATCCTGCTGCTGTACCTGATTGGCACCTTCTCGGCTGCCGTGGTCGCGGTGATCGCCAGCTTCACCTTCCCCTCGACCCTGGTGCTCAGCGCCCCCACCAGCGAATTGGCGCCGCCCGGCGGTATCGGCGAAGTCATGCGCTCGCTGCTGTTCAGTGTCACCACCAACCCGGTGAAGGCGCTGCTGGAGGCGGACTTCATCGCCATCCTGGCCTGGGCCATCGGCCTGGGGATTGCCCTGCGCCACGCGCGCCAGACCACCCGCGACCTGCTCGATGACCTGGCGGGCGGCGTGACCCTGATCGTCCGCGTGGTGATCGCCTTCGCCCCGCTGGGCATCTTCGGCCTGGTGGCCGGCACCATCGCCGAATCCGGCTTCGACGCGCTGCTGGGCTACCTGCACCTGCTGGCCGTGCTGCTGGGCTGCATGCTGTTCGTGGCGCTGGTGGTCAACCCGCTGATCGTCTTCGCCAAGATCCGCCGCAACCCCTACCCGCTGGTCCTGCTGTGCCTGCGCGAAAGCGGCATCACCGCCTTCTTCACCCGCAGCTCGGCGGCCAACATCCCGGTCAACCTGCAACTCTGTGATCGCCTGGGCCTGCACGAGGACACCTACTCGGTGTCGATCCCGCTGGGCGCGACTATCAACATGGCCGGCGCGGCGATCACCATCAGCGTGCTGACCCTGGCAGCGGTGCACACCTTGGGGATAGCCGTGGACCTGCCCACCGCCATCCTGCTCAGCGTGGTCGCCTCGGTCTGCGCCTGTGGCGCCTCCGGCGTGGCCGGCGGCTCGCTGCTGCTGATCCCGCTGGCCTGCGGCCTGTTCGGCATCTCCAGCGAAGTGGCGATGCAGGTGGTGGCGGTCGGCTTCATCATCGGCATCCTCCAGGATTCGGCCGAGACCGCACTGAACTCCTCCACCGACGTGCTGTTCACCGCCGCGGCGTGCATCGCCGAAGGTGACGTGGACGAGCCGCAGGAAGGCGAGCGCGCCTGACCCTTCTGCCGGGGCGAACGACGCCCCGGCACTCTCCTCCGCCCCGCCACTCATCGGCAGCCGCACGCCAGCGTCACCCGCACTCAACCCGTTTCGCCCACCTCCTTCGTCACAAGCAGCATGGACGGACGCCATGGTGGCGCTCCGGAGTGCCGGCCGCCTTCCAGGCCGCGAGGTGAGCACATGCCCTTTCGATTCCACCCACTGATCCTCGCCATGGCCGGCGCGCTGGCCAGCCCTTCGCTGCTGGCCGCACCGCAGGTGGCCGACAGCCGAATCAGCGCGGTCACCGTCTACACCGACCGCGCCATCGTCACCCGCACCGCCACCCTGCAGTTGCCCGCCGGCCAGCATGAGATCGCCCTGGAGCAGTTGCCTCTGCGCATCGACGACAGCAGCCTGCAGGCCTCGCTCAGCGCCAGCGCCGCCGCGACCCTGCTCGATGTCAGCAGCGCGCCGCAGGTGTCGCCGCCCTCCGAGGACAACCGCCTGCAACAACTGGACGCGCAGCTGCGCGACATCGAGCGGCAGGAGCGTGAGATCAGCGACCGAGGCAGCGTGCTGGAGAACCAGAAGCAGTTTCTCGCCGACATCCAGGCCAGCAGCACCAAGCCGGGCAAGAACCAGGCGCTGCCGAGCATCGACGAACTGAAGAACCTGCTGCAGATGAGCGAGGGCAACCTCGGCCGCATCCTCGACGAACAGCGCAAGCTCGACCAACAGGGCGAAGAGTTGCAGCAGCGCCGGCAGGAGCTGGAGAACCAGCGTAGCCACCTGGCCGGCGACGGCACCCACTACAAGCGCGCGATCCTCCGGGTGGCGCTGGAGAAGCCCGCACAGGTGCAACTGCAGCTCAGCTACACGCTTTACGACGCCTCCTGGCGCCCGTCCTACGACGCCCGCCTGCGCGATGGCGAAGAACAGATCGAGATGACCTACCAGGGCATCGTCCGGCAGAGCAGCGGCGAAGACTGGACCGATATCGACCTCACGCTGTCCACCGCCCGCCCCAACCTCGGCAGCAGCGTACCGGCACTCTCGCCATGGTTCGTCGACACCTTCGACCCGCGCACGGTGATGGCCGCCCGCCCCGCCCCGGCGCCAGCCGCGCCGATGATGGCCCTGGAGGCGAAGAAGGCCCAGCGCTTCGCCGCCGACGAGATGGCCGCGGCCGGCGCCCTGGCGGAAATGCCGGTGGCCGTCGCCGAAGTCAGCGGCGCCACAACCAGCGCCTCCTTCCACATCCCCGCCCGCGCCACACTGAACAGCGACGGCAGCTCGCAGAAGGTCTCCATCGCCCAGTTCAAGCTGCCCGCGACCTTCCGTTACCTGGCCACGCCGTCGCTGCGGGAAGCCGCCTACCTGCAGGCCGACACCCGCAACGCCAGCGACTATCCGCTGCTGCCGGGCACACTCAACACCTACCTTGGCAATACCTTCGTCGCCAGCGGCCAGCTGCGTGCAGTGATGCCGGGCGAGACCTTCGAGCTGGCTCTGGGCGGCGACGAGGCGATGCCGATCAAACGCAAGTTGGTCAACCGTTACACCGACTACACCGGCCTGACTGGCGGGCGCAAGCGCATCACCTACGAGTTCCGTATCGATGCGCAGAACAACCACAAGACCGAGCAGCGCCTACAGTTCAAGGACCAGTTGCCGGTCTCGCGCAACGAGCAGATCAAGGTGGCCCTGCTGGCGCCCGAAGACCAGGCCGCCAACCGCGAGGACGACGGCAAGCTGCTGTGGGACTGGCGACTGAAACCGGGCGAGAAACGCAGCACCACCTTCAAGTTCAGCATCGAGTATCCGAAGGAGTTGGAAATCAGCGGGCTGGAGTGACGCCGCAAGGGCAGTCAATGCCCGGCAGGCCTGCTAGGCTGCCGGGCGACTTGCCCCTTCGTTGGGAGCGAAGCATGGGAAACTGCGAGCCCTGCTCCCGCATAAGCAAATAGCCTTTAAGTATTTAAGTGCCATATAACCTGTCGGCATAATCGACACTCAACAACACTGCCAAAAGGAACTGCTTGTGAAACGTCTGTTCAGCGCCTCGCTGCTGGCCGCCGGCCTCGCCCTGGCCTCCGCCGCCCAGGCCGCCCAGCCCCTGCTCAACGTCTCCTACGACGTGATGCGCGACTTCTACAAGGACTACAACGCCGCCTTCCAGAAGCACTGGCAGGCAGAGAAAGGCGAGAAGATCACCATCCAGATGTCCCACGGCGGCTCCAGCAAGCAGGCCCGCGCAGTGATCGACGGCCTGCCGGCCGACGTCATCACCATGAACCAGGCCACCGATATCGATGCCCTGGCCGACAACGGCGGCCTGGTGCCCAAGGACTGGGCGACCCGCCTGCCGAACAACAGCGCGCCCTTCACCTCCGCCACCGTGTTCATCGTGCGCAAGGGCAACCCCAAGGGCCTGAAGGACTGGAACGACCTGGTGAAGCCGGGCGTGCAGGTGGTAGTGCCGAACCCGAAGACCTCGGGCAATGGCC
This sequence comes from Pseudomonas sp. NPDC086581, assembly GCF_044746165.1. Classification (NCBI taxonomy): domain Bacteria; kingdom Pseudomonadati; phylum Pseudomonadota; class Gammaproteobacteria; order Pseudomonadales; family Pseudomonadaceae; genus Pseudomonas; species Pseudomonas sp. NPDC086581. The sequence continues at coordinate 48,184 of NZ_JBIVBR010000003.1, forward strand.
GCTACACCTACCTCTCCGCCTGGGGATACGCGCAGAAGCATGGCGCGGATGAAGCCAAGGCCAAGGAATTCGTCGCCCAGCTGTTCAAGAACGTCCCGGTGCTGGATACCGGCGGCCGCGCAGCGACCACTACGTTCATGCAGAACCAGATCGGCGACGTGCTGGTGACCTTCGAGAACGAAGCCGAGATGATCGCCCGTGAGTTCGGCCGTGGTGGCTTCGAAGTGGTCTACCCTAGCGTCTCCGCCGAAGCCGAGCCGCCAGTGGCCGTGGTCGACAAGGTGGTCGACAAGAAAGGCACCCGCGCCGAAGCCGAGGCCTACCTGAAGTACCTGTGGTCCGACGAAGGCCAGACCATCGCCGCGAACAACTACCTGCGCCCGCGCAACCCGGAAGTGCTGGCCAAGTTCTCCGACCGCTTCCCGAAAGTGGACTTCTTCTCTGTAGTGAAGACCTTCGGCGACTGGCGCACCGTGCAGAAAACCCACTTCGCCGACGGCGGCGTGTTCGACCAGATCTATACCCCGAACTGATTTGCCGGTAGGGGAAAGACAAAAGCCGGAGCTGCCCAGCAGCTCCGGCTTTTTCATGGCGTGGCAATCCTCAGCCGGGCCAGCCTGTATCGCGCAACGCCGCCAGCAGACGCTCCCCGCTCAGCGCCGGCACCAGCACACCGTCATCGGTACGCATGTCCTTGCCGGCTAGCAACACATTGACGATGGCTTCCTCCACCGCCTCGGCGGCGGCGGAGAACAACGGCGAAATGTGGTCGTTGTTGACCATCTCCAGCGCCGTGGCGAAAGGCAGATCCTTGCGCCCGTAGTCCGCCGGCGGCAGGTCGCGGTTGCCAGTGGCGAAGGCGAGGAAGATGTCGCCGCTGGAGTCGTCGGTGCCGCCACCCGTGCGGGCGATCCCCAGCGAAGCGCGCTGCGCCAGGCGCTGGCACTGGTGCGGCAACAGTGGCGCGTCGGTAGCGAGGACCACCACGATGGAGCCCATGCCCGGCGTGCCTTGCTCGGCGAAGGGTGACGGCAGGTCGCCCAGCTGGCGGCCGACCGGGTAACCATCCACCCGCAGTTCACGGCGCTGGCCGTGGTTGGCCTGCACCAGCGCTCCCACGGTCCAGCCGCCCTGCTCCGCCGGCAACTTGCGCGAGGAGGTACCGATGCCGCCCTTGAACTCGTGGCAGATCATCCCCGTGCCGCCACCTACCGGGCCTTCACGTACCGGGCCGGATTCGGCCGCGGCCAGCGCCTCGCGCACCTGTTCGGCGCCGATGTGCTGGCCCCAGATGTCGTTGAGCAGCCCGTCGTAGGTTTCCATCACCACCGGCATGCACCAGTAGATGGACGGGTCCGCCAGCTCGGCATGCTCGGCGGCGATCAGCGCATCGCGCACCGTGCCGACGCTGTGGGTGTTGGTGATGGCGATGGGCGTGGTTAGCAGACCCGCCTCGCGAATCCACTCGAGGCCGGTGGCGTCGCCGTTGCCGTTGAGCACGTGGCAGCCGGCGAAGCAGGGTTGTTGCCGCGCCGCCCCTTCACGTGGTTGCACTACCGTGACGCCGGTGCGCACGGCCTTGCCGTCGCGCTTGCCGATCAGGGTGCTGTGGCCGACGCGGATGCCGGGAACATCGGTGATGGCGTTGAACTCGCCGGGAGTGCCCAGGCCGAGGGTGATGCCGAGTTGACGAGCGCGCATGCTGTCTCCTTCGTTTTATAACTTCTGGAAGGCCGGGCTGAGCTTGCCGTAGGTGCTGTAGAGAATCACCGACACGGCCAGTATCCCGACAATGATCATGACGTCCCGCGAGGAGGCGTCCAGTAGCAGGTTGAGCAACAGGTAGCCGGCGCCGACCACCGCAAGCATCGCCGGCAGCGGCCACAGCGGCATGCGGTACGGATGCTCGCGGTCGCGGCGCAGCACGCGGCTGAACAGCGCGCAGAGCGCCACCACCAGGTAGACCATCACCAACAGCAGCACGGTGAAGGAGGTCAGCTCCTCCAGGTTCGAGCTGAAGCTCAGCGCCGCCGAGGGCACGCCGAGGAACAGCGTGGCGATCCACGGCGATTCCCAGCGCGGGTGGATGCGGGTGAAGGCGCGGTTCATCAACGGTGTCCACAGTTCATCGCGGCCGCTGCTGAAGATCACCCGGCCGACCTGGATGACGATGGCAACGATGGCGTTGAACACCGAGAGGAAGATGCCGGCGCTGACCAGTCGCGACAACGTCGCGTTGCCGTGGGCGGTGAGCAGGTAGCCGACCGGATCGGGACTGGCAATCATGTCCCTGAGCGACGGTGCGCCCAGCAGCAGTGCGGTCAGCGGGACGATCTCGATGACCACCACCAGCACCAGCGACCAGATCACCGCGCGGTGCACGTTGCGCCCGCCGCACTTCATGTCCTCGGCCAGCAACACCGCGCCGCCGAAACCGTTGTAGGAGAACAGCGCGGTACCCACGGCGCCGATCACCAGCGCCCAGGGCGCGGCGGCCAGTATCCCGCCGTCAATGTGCTGCGGCTGCACCAGCACGCTCACCGGTTGGCTGACGTGGCCGAAGCCGAGCACCACGATCACCAGTAGCGCCGCCACTTCGCAAAGCAGGAACACCCCGGTGATCCAGGCATTCACGCGGATGTTGAGGATGCCCAGTACGTAGCTGGCGGCGACTATCACCAGGGCGACGGTCTGGGTGTCGAAGTTCGTCCCCAGGGCGTTGTTCAGGTAGGTCGCCGCGCCCGTCGCCAGCACCGGCGGAATGAACAGCAGCGAAACCAGCACCGTGAGGAAAGTGGCGTAGCCGGCGAGACCACCGAACACGCGCTTGGCGTAGACATACTCGCCGCCAGCGGAGCTGTGGGCGCGGCCGAGCTCGGCGTAGCACCAGGCGAACATCAGCGCCAGGAAGCCGGCGAAGACGAAAGCCAGGAAGGCGCCGCTGCCGGCCTGCTGGATGGCGAAGGGCGCGATGACGAAAACGGAGCTGGCGGGGGTGACCGCCGAGACGGTGATGGCGACTACGTCGAGCACGCCCAGGCTGGGCTTGAGCGCGCTCGCTGGCGCAGGGGAAGCGCTCATATCGTTGTTTCCTCGTGTTGTTATTGGTGGCTGAGGCAGGAACGAAAACCTTGTTGCGCCCTCTTGCTCGGGGCGTCAGGTGGCGCTGAGTCTGTGCGTGGCAGGCAAAGCGGCCAATCACCATTTGGGGTTACGCCCCCTTGACGGCGAACCGGTAAAAGGAGGAAACCGTGGGCCGAACCCACGCTTGCCGGAGATCGTCCGCCGATGCACACCCTGTTCCGCGAGGTCGGCATGCACGCCAACCTCGGCCGCGCCATCGAGCAGATCGGCCAGCCGCGCTTCTGGAAGCAACTGGTCCTGCTGCTGCACCAGTGGCTGCCGTTCGATAACGCCCTGGCGATGTTCTACCCAGCCAGCGGCACCCCGGTGGCGCTGGAGGAATACGACGCCGAGCCCACCGCCGGCCCGGCGGCCATGGCCATCTACCTCGACGGGCTGTTCCAGCTCGACCCGTTCTACCAGGCCTGCCGCGACGGCGTGCCCAGCGGGCTGTATCGGCTGGAGGAAATTTCCCCGGACCAGTTCCGCCAGAGCGAGTACTTCCTCAGCTACTTCCACGACAACGTGCTGGAGGACGAGGTGCAGTTCATCCTCCAGCTTCCCGGCCAGGGCGCGCTGTCACTGTCACTGGGCATGCGCAAAATGTTCGATGGGGAGCAGATCGGCCTGCTGGCGATGCTCTGCCCCTGGGTGCTGGCGCTGATGCAGCAGCACTGGCAGCTGCGCAGCCAGCGCCTGCTGCCGGGCACAAGCGAGGGTGTGGCGGTGCAGGTGCGCGATGCCCTGAGCCACTTCGGCGCCGGAGTGCTGTCCGAGCGTGAGCTGGAGATCGCCCGGCTGATCCTGCGGGGTTACTCCTCCAAGGCCATGGCCGAGCGCCTGGCGATCTCGCCGGAGACCATCAAGGTCCACCGCCGCCACCTGTACAACAAGCTCGACATCTCCTCGCAGCCAGAGCTGTTCTCGCTGTTCCTGCAGTCGCTGGGGCACGATCCGCAGAATCCCTGAGCGTCGCTTCAGGCCAGGGCAGCCGCCATCCGCGCGGCTGATGGCAAGCCATTCGCGCCCACCGGGACACCCTGCTGGCGCTGCACGGACACTACCGCGTGCTCGTCAGGCTTCTAGACTGGACCCGTGCCATCCAGACACGCCACGACTATCACAAGAGAGCACAGCCTGATGAACGCACGCGCCAACTTCACCCACATGGAAGACGGCAGCGCCGAGGACTGGGCGATCATCGCCAAGGACTTCGGCCAGTACGCCGCGCTTCTGCCCGACCGGATCATGACCCACCTGCGCCTGCTCGACGGCGACTTCGGTGGCTTCCCGGTGGACCGCCTGACCCACTCGCTGCAGACCGCCACCCTGGCCCACCGCGACGGTCGCGACGAGGAGTACGTGGTCTGCGCCCTGCTCCACGATATCGGCGACACCCTCGGCTCGTTCAACCACGCCGACATCGCCGCGGCCATCCTCAAGCCGTTCGTCAGCGAGGCGAACCTGTGGATGATCGAGAAGCACGCGATCTTCCAGGGTTACTACTTCTTCCATCACCTGGGCCTGGACCGGCACCTGCGCGAGCAGTTCAAGGACCACCCGCAGTTCGAGCAGACCATCGAATTCTGCGCGCGCTACGACGCCGCCGCCTTCGATCCGGACGGCGAAGTGCTGCCCCTGGAGTTCTTCGAACCCATGCTGCGCCGGGTCTTTGCCCAGCCCCGCCGCTCGATCTACCAGAAGCCCGACGGCACGATGGCCTGAGGGTCCTGAGGTGATCGGCGGTCCGCGACGAAGAGTGGCGAACCGCCGCTGGTCCGGGGGCTGCGCATGGAATAAGATTCCTCCCAAAATCAGACGCGCAATTGGCCACGAGCCTACGCGCACCAGGGAAGTTTCTTGCGCATGAAGCCTAACGTTCTTGAGCGTGTCAGCAGTCCGCTCACCCCCGCCCCTCTGCGCGAGTACCACTCCCGCGTGCTGGCGTATATCGCCATCGCCGCGACCATCACCGCCGGCACCTTTGCCAAGTACTTCGGCTACGAGATCCTCTGGATGATCCCGTACGCCCTGCTCTACCCGCACCTCGCCCAGCAGGTCAGCCGCCGCTTCAAGCGCGACAACCCGCAACGCACCCGCCTGGTACTGCTGTTCATCGACGCCCTGCACGCCGGCATCGCCACCACGCTGCTGGGCTTCTCCGAAGTACCCAGCCTGATGCTGGTGCTGATCCTCGCCTTCTCCGCGCTGATCATCGGCGGCCTGCGTTCCCTGGGCCTGGCACTGCTGGTGGCGCTGAGCGCCGCGGTCCTCAGCGCCGCGCTGATCGCCCCGGCCTACAAGGGCCAGACGCCAAGCATCGTCGCGCTGGTCAGCGTGCTGTTCTCCACCCTGTACATCTGCATCACCGCCTTCTTCGTGCACCAGCAGGGCCTGCGCCTGGCTCAGGCCCGCTCGGACATCACCCTGGAGCAGGAAAAGGCCGCGCGCCTGGCCAGCAACCTGGCCAAGTACCTGTCGCCGCAGGTGTGGGAATCGATCTTCAGCGGCAAGCGCACGGTGCGCCTGGAGACCCAGCGCAAGAAGCTCACGGTGTTCTTCTCCGACATCAAGGGCTTCACCGAGCTGTCCGAGGAACTCGAGGCCGAAGCCCTCACCGACATGCTCAACAACTACCTCAACGAGATGTCGAAGATCGCCCTGAAGTACGGCGGCACCATCGACAAGTTCGTCGGCGACTGCGTGATGGTGTTCTTCGGCGACCCGGCCACCCAGGGCGCGAAGAAGGACGCCGTGGCCGCCGTGTCCATGGCCGTGGCCATGCGCAAGCACATGAAGGTCATGCGCCAGCAGTGGCGTGCCCAGGGCATCACCAAACCGCTGGAAGTGCGCATGGGCCTGAACACCGGCTACTGCACCGTGGGCAACTTCGGCGCCGACACGCGCATGGACTACACCATCATCGGCCGCGAAGTGAACCTCGCCAGCCGCCTGGAAAGCGCCGCCGAAGCCGGCGAGATCCTCATCAGCCACGAGACCTACTCGCTGGTCAAGGACGTGCTGATGTGCCGCGACAAGGGCCAGATCGCCGTGAAGGGCTTCAGCAAGCCGGTGCAGATCTACCAGGTGGTCGACTTCCGCCGCGACCTGGGCTCCAACCCCAGCTTCGTCGAACACGAGGTGCCGGGGTTCTCCATGTACCTGGACACCAACAACGTGCAGAACTACGACAAGGAACGGGTCATCCAGGCACTGCAGCAGGCGGCGGAGAAGCTCAAGGACAAGATCATTCTCTGATCCTCGCGGCCTCTTTACCGAGTCCGTGTTCTCTCGCCCAGGCGCCCCGCTTCAGTAACGCCCTTCTCCTTGATGCTCCCACCCGATCGCGGACGAAGTCCGCTCCCACGCTCGCCGGGCATCCTCTGGAATCCGGCAAGGCTGACGCCTTGCGTCGCGGGCATGGCCCGCTCCTAAACCCCGCCTGATACCCGCGCCCGCTCCCCTGCAGGAGCGGGCCATCCCCACCACAACTGCTGGGCCGAGAGCGCCGCCGGGCTCCAGCTCGCGAACCCGCCCAACTCCAGAGCCGCCGGGAAACGCTTCGCGAGCAAGCTCGCTCCTGCGAACAGCCCCCGCCCTTTTCACCCGCCCATAAAAAAGCCCGCTCAATTGAGCGGGCTGGAAAGGCTCCGGCGCTTCACGTTCACCGGGCCGAATTGCTCTTTAGCGAACCCGTCAGGAAGGCTGCAGCTCCGCGGAGTTGCCAGGACCTGCGGCCAGTTCGGCGGACAGGGTCTTCTCGTCCAGCTGCTTGCACCACTTGGCGACCACGATGGTAGCCACGCCGTTGCCGACCAGGTTGGTCAGGGCGCGGGCCTCGGACATGAAGCGGTCGATACCCAGGATCAGCGCCAGACCCGCAACCGGCAGGTGGCCGACGGCGGACAGGGTGGCGGCCAGCACGATGAAGCCCGAACCGGTGACGCCGGCAGCGCCCTTGGAGGCGATCAGCAGCACGACCAGCAGCGTCAGCTGGTGGGTGATGTCCATCGGGGTGTCAGTGGCCTGGGCGATGAACACCGCAGCCATGGTCAGGTAGATCGAGGTGCCGTCCAGGTTGAACGAGTAGCCGGTGGGGATTACCAGGCCGACGACGCTCTTGTCAGCACCCAGCTTCTCCATCTTGGCGATCATGCGCGGCAGGGCCGATTCGGAGGACGAGGTGCCCAGCACGATCAGCAACTCTTCGCGGATGTAGGAGATGAAGCGCAGGATGCTGAAGCCGTGGGCACGGGCGATGCCGCCGAGCACGATCAGCACGAACAGCAGGCAGGTGATGTAGAAGCACAGCATCAGCTGGCCCAGCTGCACCAGCGAGCCGAGGCCGTACGCGCCGATGGTGAAGGCCATGGCACCGAAGGCACCGATGGGAGCGACCTTCATGATCACGTTGATGATGTTGAACATCACGTGGGTGATGCGATCGATGAACTCGAACACCGGCTTGCCGTAGTCGCCCAGGCGGTGCAGCGCGTAGCCGAACAGCACGGAGAAGAACAGCACCTGGAGGATGTCACCGTTGGCGAAGGCGCCGACCACGGTGCTGGGGATGACGTTCATGAAGAAGTCGATGGTGCTCTGCTTCTCGCCCGAGGCGATGAAGCCGGTGAGCGCTGCGTTCTTGTTCATTTCGGCGGTCAGCGTGGCGACATCGGCGTGCATGCCGGCGCCCGGCTGGACGACGTTGACCACGACCAGGCCGATAATCAGCGCGACGGTGGAAACGATTTCGAAGTACAGCAGCGCCATGCCGCCCGTCTTGCCCACGGCCTTCATGCTCTGCATGCCGGCGATGCCGGTCACCACGGTGCAGAAGATGATCGGCGCAATGGCCATCTTGATCAGTTTGACGAAGCCATCGCCCAGCGGCTTCATCAGTTTGGCGGTGTCGGGGTAGAAGTGGCCGAGTGCAATACCGATGGCGATGGCGATCAGTACCTGCACGTACAGGCTTTTGTAGAAGGGTTGCTTGGTCATGGCAGCTCTGTCCTCACGGGCGAGTGCTCCCCATGGGGAGACACAACACCGAACGCGTTATCTCCCTGCAATGGGAGAATTTGTTTTCAGGGCATGCCCAAGGGCAGGCCTTGATCGCATATCGCAAGTGCTGTGCCAGACCTTTAAAAAATAATTAATTCCTTTAGATTCAATAACTTCCGTATAAAGTCGCGGCACGGAAGGCCCCAGAAATGGCGGAAACCCGCCTCCAGGCTGGCGGGTTTCCCGCCCTCTGGCGGGTATCCGCCACAGCCTTCGTACCGTAGATTGTAGAACCCCGGTCAGGTTCGATCGGGTTTACCGCACGACTGTTGGACGTGCGGGCAGAACAACAAGGACCGCTCATGCGTGAACGCACCATTGCCAGCCATTTTGTCCGCGCCGCCGTCCATGGCGCCCAGCGCAAGGGGCTGGACATTCAAATCCTGCTGCGTGACGCCGGTATCGCCCCGGCCATCCTCGACGAACCCCGCGCACGCATCGATCCGTCGCACTTCACCTGCCTGGTGCAACGCCTGTGGGAAGTGCTCGACGACGAGTACATGGGGTTTGGCGCCATGCCCAGCAAGCGCGGCACCTTCGCCATGATGTGCAACGCGATCATCCACTGCCGCACGCTGGAAAAGGCTCTGGGACGCGGCGCGCTGTTCTACGGTTTGTTTCCCGAGGCTCCACGGATCGAGCTGGTGCGCGACGGCGACCGCGCCCGCCTGACCCTGGACGAAACCCACCTGCGCGACCCGGACCACTTCCTCGCAGAGAGCCTGCTGCTCATCTGGCACCGCCTGGCCAGCTGGCTGGTCGGCCAGCGCATCCGCCTGGACGAAGCGACCTTCAGCTACCCGGCGCCCGAGCACCAGGCCGAGTACGACCTGCTGTTCCCCTGCCCTCGCCGCTTTTCCGCCTGCAGCACCAGCCTGCTGCTGCAGGCGCGCTACCTGGACATGCCGCTGCTGCAGGACGAGCGCACGCTCAAGCACTTCCTCAAGAACTCCCCCGCCGACCTGCTCGCCCGTCCTGACGGCGGCGACAGCCTGACCAGCCAGATCCGCCGCCTGCTGGGCCGCGACTGCCGCAGTTGGCCGGACCTGGAACAGGTCGCCGCGCAACTGCACATGAGCCCGCAGACCCTGCGCCGCCATCTACGCGAAGAAGGGCCGAACTTCCAGGAGATGAAGGACCAGTTGCGCCGCGACCTGGCGATCTACTACCTGGGCCGCGACGAGCTGTCGATCCAGGACATTGCCGACCAGCTCGGCTTCTCCGAGCCTTCGGCGTTCCACCGGGCTTTCAAGAAATGGACGGGGCTGACGCCGGGGGCGTATCGGGCGCAGCAGGGGGAATAACTCGGCTTCAACCTGTAGGAGCGCAGGCGCCCAGGCCGTAGGACGCATAACCCGGAACGGGTTATCCGCCGATTGCTCTCGCAGCGGATAACGCTGGCGCGTGATGCGCCCTACGACCTAAAACGAGACTCCGGTGCGTGGGCGTTCGCGAGCAAGCTCGCGAACCCGAACCGGCGCCCGATCACCCCGGCAGGCGAATCCGGAAACACGCTCCGCCCATCGAGGAATCCTCCAGCGCCAGCTCGCCGTCGTAGCTGTCGATGATGTCCTTCACCACCGCCGTACCGATGCCCTGGCCGGGGTGCTGGGTGTCCAGGCGCTCGCCGCGCTTGAGGATACGTTCGCGCTGGCTGGCCGGCACGCCGGGGCCGTCGTCCTCGATGATCAGCTCGAACAGCCGGCCGTTCTTGCGTGCGCTGACCTTTACCGTGGTCAGGCACAGGCGGTAGGCGTTCTCCAGCAGGTTGCCGAGCATCTCCAGCAGGGCGCCCTTTTCCAACGGCAGGGAAAAGCCCGGCGGAATCTCCCGTTCCAGCTTCACACGCTTGTCGCGGTAGACCTTGTCCAGCGCACCGCCGATGGTGTCCAGCAATGGGTCGAGTGCCGCGCGGTGGCGGATCAGGCCGCTCTTGCGCATCGTTGCGCGCTGCAGCTGGTAGCCGATCTGCTGGCTCATGCGCTCGATCTGGGTCTGCAGCACCTGCACCTGCTCGCGGTTCTTCGGCTCGTCGGCGAGGGTTTCGCTGACGCCCTGCAGCACCGCCAGCGGCGTCTTCAGGCTGTGGGCAAGGTCGCCCAGGGAGTTGCGATAGCGCTCGCGCTGGGCGCGCTCGCTTTCCAGCAGGCGGTTCACCGAGTCGGTCAGGCGCAGCATCTCGGCGGGGTGATCGTCACTCAGGCGCTCGCGGTCACCGGTCTCTATCTGGTCCAGTTCCGAACGCAGGCCGCGCATGGAGCGGAAGCCCCAGCCGAGGCCGAGCCACAACAGGCCCAGCAACAGCAGCAGCGCACCACCCAGCCAGAGGTAGAGCTGGTCGCGGAAACCGCTGACCAGCTCGCGGAACTCGCTTTCCGGCTGCATGGTGACGATGCTGTAGGCCGCACGCTTGCCACCGAGCAGGTCGATCTCCACGTCGTAGACGAAGAACTCCTGGCCGGTGGCGTCGCGGATGCGGGTGAACTCGTCGATCAGGCCGTCGTACTTGGGCGAGTAGTTGACGCTCTCGTCCTGGGCCGAGGTAGAGCGCCACACCAGCCTGCCGGACTGGTCGTAGATGAAACCCAGCAACTTCGATTCGGGGAGGTTGAAGTCCTCCACCGGCAGGTGCTCGGGCATGCTCAGGACATTGCCTTCGATGCGCGCCGAGGACACCAGGGTCGCCACGTCCGCCGCAAGGCGCTGCTGGATGGCGTTCTCCAGGGCGATGCTGAACGCACGCTGGAGAGCCGGCAGCAGCGCCGCCATGAACAGCACGGCGAGAATCGCCGCACCGATCATTAGCCGCAGCCGCAGCGAGCGGATCATTTGCACAGCTCGTTGAAGATGTAGCCCTGGCCGCGCACGGTATCGATCGGTTTGAAGCCCGCAGCGGTCTCGAGCTTGCGGCGCAGGCGGCCGACCAGCACCTCGATGACGTTCGGGTCGCGCTCATCGTCGTCCGGGTAGAGCTGCTCGATCAGCCGTTCCTTGGCCACCACCTGCTGGTGATGGCGCATGAGGTACTCGAGGATGCGGTACTCGAAGGCGGTCAGTTGCAGCGATTCGCCGTTGACCAGTGCCTGTTTACGGTTGATGTCCAGCACCAGCGGGCCGGCCTCGATACTCGACTGCGCAAAGCCGCTGGAACGGCGCAGCAGCGCGTTCAGCCGTGCCTCCAGCTCTTCGAACTGGAAGGGTTTGACCACGTAGTCGTCGGCACCGGCGGCCAGGCCTTCAACCTTGTCCTGCCAGTTGCCACGAGCGGTGAGGATGAGAATGGGGAAGGTCTTGCCCTGGCTGCGGAATTCGCGGATCAGGTCCAGGCCGCTCATGCCCGGCAGGCCCAGGTCGATCATTGCCAGATCGTGATGATATTCGGCGGCGCGGTACAGCGCCTCTTCGGCGTTGGCCACGGCATCGACCACATGGCCTTGCTCGCCGAGCCGGGTATACAGGTGATGGCGCAACAGCGCCTCGTCTTCCACCACCAGCAGTTTCATGCGCGTGCTCCCTGAGTCAGGCAACCGGGCCGCGCGGCCCGGTTGCGTTACCGGTCAGAACTTGTAGTTGGCGCCCAGGTAGAACTGGGAGCTGCTGTGCAGGTCAAGGGATCCCACCTTGCCACCGCCGTGCGGGCTCATCTCGGTACTCGCGTTGGTACGCAGGTAACGGTAGCCGCCTTCTACAGATGCGTTCTTGCCGAGTTCCTGGAGGATACCGGCTTGGGCGCCGATGGCGTAACCCACATCGCTGTCGCGGCTGTAGCCCTTGGAGTCCTGCTCCAGCTTGACCAGGCCGGCGGTGCCGCCGCCGAACAGCTTGGTGCCCTGGTCGCCCAGCGGCAGGAAGGCGTCGTAGCTGCCAAGCAGGTTCTGCTGGCGCAGCTTCAGGCCGTTCTCGGTGTCAGAGACGTTTTCATAGGTGACGTAGTAGCGGCCCTGCTCCATCTGCTGGCCGGCGCGAATGCCCCAGGTGCCGCTGTTGTTGATCACGCTATCGAACTTGGGGTTGCCCAGGTTGCGGTTCAGCGCGTCGGATTTCTGGATGTTGTTACTGGTTTCCCCCCAGGTCATGCCGACGAAGGTGTCGGCGGCGCTGGCTGCAGTAGCGGCGAAGCTGGCACCGAGGATGGCAGTGGCGAGGGCGATTTTCTTCATGGTTTTCATGGGGATTCTCCCGTCAGAGGTCTGAAGTTGGTTGACGGGGAGAAGGTTACGAGGAGGGCTCTGAACGGAACCTGTCAGAGCGCTGAACCATTGCTGAACGAAATCGCTGTATGAAAAAAGAATAACGCAAGTAGGATTTTGCCCACACAAGAAGCAGGGACTAGGCTGATTCCCTATCGTTGGCGGGAGGCTGACCCCATGACCGAAGAGACCGGACCCGGCACGGAAAAAGGCAAGGAAACCCGGCTATTCCTGTTCCTGGTGATCTGCCTGTTCCCGTTGCTCTCCGTGGCCATCGTCGGTGGCTACGGCTTCATCGTCTGGATGTATCAGCTGCTGGCGGGGCCGCCCGGCCCGCCCTCGTAAGGCCGACGTCATGCTCGCTCGACGCGCCCTGCTACGGCGCCTGGGCGGTGCGCCCGAAGTACGTCGCCCGCCATGGACTGCCACCGACCGCGAATTCCTTGAAGGCTGCACGCGCTGCAATGCGTGCATCGACGCCTGCCCGGAACAGGTGCTGAAAGTCGGCGATGGCGGCTACCCGCAGCTGGACTTCAGCCAAGCCGGTTGCAGCCTGTGCGGCGACTGCGCACAGGCCTGCGAGGCCGGGCTGTTCGACCTTGGCCGCCCGGCCTTCGCCTGGCGCGCACAGATCGACGACCGCTGCCTGGCCCGCGCCGGTATTCATTGCCGCAGTTGCGACGACGCCTGCGAGCCGCGTGCCATCCGTTTCCGCCCGCAGCTCGGCGGACCGTCCCTGCCCCAACTCGATCCTTCCCTGTGCACGGGTTGCGGCGCCTGCGTAGCGCCCTGCCCCGGCCACGCCATCCACCTGAACCGTGAGGCTCCCCATGCCTGAGACTCAGTTGCCCGAGAGCATCCAGATCGCCAGCCTGATCGTTCACTCCCGCCCCCAACTGCTGGAGGCCGTGAAGGCCAATCTGTTGCGCCTACCGGGTCTGGAAGTTCACCAGCAGAGCCCGCAGGGGAAGCTGGTGGTGGTGCTGGAGGCGGCTCACGAAGCGAGCATTCTCGACAACCTGAACGCCATCCAGAACCTGCCGGGCGTGCTCAACGCCGTGCTCATCTACCACGAGATCGTCGATTCGCCCGAAGCCTTGCAGCTCGCCGATAGCCCCCTGATTGCCCAGGCCGGAGGTGCCCAATGAACCTGACCCGCCGCCAGTTTGCCAAGGCCAATGCCGCCGCCATCGCCGCGGCCGCCGCCGGCCTGCCGATCCTGAGCGCCGCCAGCAACCTGGTCACCGAGGCGGACATGACCCGCCTGGACTGGAACAAGGCGCCCTGCCGCTTCTGCGGCACCGGCTGCAGCGTGATGGTCGCCACCCGCGACGGCAAGGTGGTCGCCACTCACGGCGACATCAAGGCCGAGGTCAACCGCGGGATCAACTGCGTGAAGGGCTACTTCCTGTCCAAGATCATGTACGGCAGCGACCGCCTGACGCGCCCGCTGCTGCGCATGAAGGACGGCAAGTTCGACAAGCAGGGGGAGTTCCAACCGATCAGCTGGGACGCCGCCTTCGACATCATGGCCGAGAAGTTCAAGGCCGCGCTCAAGGCCAAGGGCCCCACCTCCGTGGGCATGTTCGGCTCCGGGCAATGGACGGTGTGGGAAGGCTATGCCGCCAACAAACTGTTCAAGGCCGGCCTGCGCAGTAACAACATCGATCCCAACGCCCGGCACTGCATGGCGTCGGCGGTGATGGGCTTCATGCGCAGCTTCGGCATGGACGAACCCATGGGCTGCTACGACGACATCGAGGCCACCGACACCTTCGTGCTCTGGGGTTCGAACATGGCCGAGATGCACCCGGTGCTCTGGTCGCGGGTCACCGACCGCCGCCTGAGCGCCGGGCAGGTCAAGGTCGCCGTGCTCTCCACCTTCGAGCACCGCAGCTTCGACCTGGCGGACATCCCCATGGTGTTCAAGCCGCAGACCGACCTCTACATCCTCAACTACATCGCCAACCACATCATCGAAAGCGGCGCGGTGAACCGCGACTTCGTCGACAAGCACACCCGCTTCGCCCACGGCGCCGAAGACATCGGCTACGGCCTGCGACCGGACAACCCGCTGGAGAAGCAGGCGAAGAATGCGGACAAGGCCAACACCTGGAGCGACATCGGCTTCGACGAGTTCGCCGCCTTCGTCAAGCCCTACACCCTGGAACGCACCGCCAAGGAAAGCGGCGTGCCGGCCGAGCGCCTCAAGGCCCTGGCCGAGCTGTATGCCGACCCGAAGCGCAAGGTAGTGTCGTTCTGGACCATGGGTTTCAACCAGCACACTCGCGGCGTCTGGGCGAACAACCTGATCTACAACATCCACCTGCTCACCGGGAAGATCAGCGAGCCGGGCAACAGCCCCTTCTCCCTTACCGGCCAGCCCTCGGCCTGCGGCACTGCCCGCGAGGTCGGTACCTTCGCCCACCGTTTGCCGGCGGACCTGGTGGTGACCAACCCCAAACACCGTGAGACCGCCGAGAAAATCTGGAAAGTACCCGCCGGTACCATCCAGGAAAAGATCGGCTTCCACGCCGTGCAGCAGAGCCGGATGCTCAAGGACGGCGTGCTCAACGTATACTGGACCCAGGTCTGCAACAACATGCACGCCGGGCCGAACATCATGCAGGAGGTGCTGCCGGGCTGGCGCAACCCGGAGAACTTCGTGATCGTCTCCGACGTCTACCCCACGGTCTCGGCCCAGGCCGCCGACCTGATCCTGCCCAGCGCCATGTGGGTGGAAAAGGAAGGCGCCTACGGCAACGCCGAGCGCCGCACGCAGTTCTGGCATCAGTTGGTGAAGGCGCCGGGCGAGGCAAAATCCGACCTCTGGCAACTGGTGGAATTCTCCAAGCGCTTCACCACCGACGAGGTCTGGCCCGCCGAGCTGCTGGCCAAGGCGCCGGCGCTCAAGGGCAAGACGCTCTATGAGGTGCTCTTCAAGAACGGCCAGGTCGACGCCTTCGGCGGCGAGCAGATCGCCAAGGGCTTCGAGAACGACGAGGCCAAGGCCTTCGGCTTCTACATCCAGAAGGGCCTGTTCGAGGAATACGCCAGCTTCGGCCGCGGCCACGGCCATGACCTCGCGCCGTTCGATGCCTACCACGAGGCACGCGGCCTGCGCTGGCCGGTGGTGGACGGCAAGGAAACCCGCTGGCGCTACCGCGAAGGCTATGACCCTTACGTGGCCAAGGGCAGCGGCCTGCAGTTCTACGGCTACCCGGACAAGAAGGCGATCATCTTCGCCCTGCCCTACGAGCCGCCGGCGGAAGCGCCGGACAAGGACTACCCGTTCTGGCTATCCACCGGCCGCGTGCTCGAACACTGGCACACCGGCAGCATGACCCAGCGCGTGCCCGAGTTGTACAAGGCGGTGCCTGACGCCGTGGTGTACATGCACCCAGACGACGCGCGCGACCTGAAGATGCGCCGCGGCAGCGAGGTGAGGGTGATCAGCCGGCGCGGCGAAATCCGCGCGCGCATCGAAACCCGCGGGCGCAACAAACCGCCGCAGGGGCTGGTGTTCGTGCCCTTCTTCGATGCCAACAAGCTGATCAACAAGGTCACGCTGGACGCCACCGACCCGATCTCCAAGCAGACCGACTACAAGAAATGCGCGGTGCGCATCGAACTGGTCAGCCTGGCCTGAGGAACGCGCGATGAAACCGACACTGCCCGCCCTGCTCCTGCTGCTTTTCGCCCTCCCGGCGCTGGCCGCCGACGTCAGCTATCCGCTGGATGCCCCGGCTCCCGACGGCCGCCGCGCTGGCGGCACCCTCACCCAGGACCGCCCGGCTCCGCCGCTGGCCACCGACGAGAACAAGGATATCCGGCGCGAGCGCAACTATCCCGAGCAGCCGCCGACCATCCCGCACACCATCGTCGGCTACCGCATCGATACCAACAGCAACAAGTGCCTGTCCTGCCACAGCCGCGCCAACAGCGCCCGGGTACAAGCGCCGATGATCAGCATCACCCACTACATGGATCGCGACGGCCAGCCACTGGCCGCCGTGGCGCCGCGACGCTATTTCTGCGTGCAGTGCCATGTCCCGCAGAAGGACGTGAAGCCGCTGGTGGGCAACACCTTCGAGGACATCGATACCATCCTGCAGCACGACGCGGCCGCTGGCACGTCGACCGGCAACCCCTGAGGAGGCGCCATGAAAGCTCTGTTCGCCTGGCTTTCGGGCTACTGGCGCGTCCTGCGCCGACCCAGCGTGCACTACAGCCTGGGCTTCCTGACGCTGGCCGGGTTCGTGGCCGGGATCATCTTCTGGGGCGGCTTCAACACCGCGCTGGAAGCGACCAACTCCGAGGCCTTCTGCACGTCCTGCCATGAGATGCGCGACAACGTCTTCGTCGAGCTCAAGGACACCATCCACTACAGCAACCGCTCCGGCGTGCGCGCCACCTGCCCGGACTGCCATGTGCCGCACCAGTGGACCGACAAGATCGCGCGCAAGATGCAGGCCTCCAAGGAGGTCTGGGGCAAGATCTTCGGCACCATCAACACCCGCGAGAAATTCCTCGACCATCGCCGCGAGCTGGCCGAGCACGAATGGGCGCGGCTCAAGGCCAACGACTCGCTGGAGTGCCGCAACTGCCACAACTTCCAGTTCATGGACTTCACCCGCCAGAGCCAGCGCGCGCGGCAGATGCACTCCACCGCTTTGGCCTCCGGCGCGGCGACCTGCATCGACTGCCACAAGGGCATCGCCCACCACCTGCCGGACATGAGCGGGGTGAAGGGCTGGCAGTAAGGTAGACAGGCGTGGGCGCGGTTGCTGCCCGTGATGGGGCTGCTCTGCGGGAGCTTGGCTGCGTACCCCGCTCCAATGAGCGTAGGGCGCATAACGCGCCAGCGTTATCCGCCGCGAGGCCATCGGCGGATAACCCGTTCCGGGTTATCCGCCCTACGGTGTGATCGTGCCAGCTGACGCCATAGTTTCATCCTGCACCGATCGGTCCCCTCTCCCTTCGGAGCGGGGCGCGCAGCCAGGGCTAGGGTGAGGGACTCTTGATCCTGTAGGAACATCCTCCGCGCGCCATCAACCTGCCGCCCCCACCGAATCCGCAGGTTCGCGAGCAAGCTCGCTCCTACGAAAAGCCGCCCAGGCGCGAGGGTGAGACTGTAGGAGCGAGCTTGCTCGCGAACAGTACTCGCCGGCGAACATCAGCAGGAGACGTCACAGCCAAGAAAGCAGAGACCCCGGCAGACCGGGGCCTCTGTCTTGCGGGGGAAACAGGCAGTGTCGGCTAGCCGCCCCTGAGCGCCTTGAGAATCTTCTGCCCGGCGCGCCCGTCCGCCGGCGTCATACCGCGCTTGTTCTGCTCCTGCTGGATCGCCTTGCGCGTCACGTCGCCGATCATTCCGTCGGGCTGACCGATGTCATAGCCGCGCTTGATCAGCAACTCCTGCAGTTCCTTGCGCTGAGCACGGCTTAGGCCCGGATCATCGGTCGGCCAGGGCGTGCGCAGGCCCGGCTCGCCGCGCAGGCGGTCGGACAGCAGGGCGATGGCCAGCGCGTAGCTTTCCGCCGCGTTGTAGGAGTAGATCGCGTCGTAATTGCGCAGCACCAGGAAGGCCGGCCCGTTGGCGCCGGCCGGCAGCAGGATCGCTGCCTTGGAGTCGATGCTCGGGATCGGCTTGCCATCGATACGCGTCACACCGCGGCTGGTCCAGTCAGACAGCGCGCGGCGCTTGGTGCGCCCGGCCTGCGAGGCATCGAAGCCGGCCGGCAGTTTCACCTCGTAGCCCCAGGGCTGCCCTTCGCGCCAGCCGGCCTTGCGCAGGTAATTGGCAGTGGACGCCAGGGCGTCGGCGGTGCTGCCCACCAGGTCGCGGTGGCCGTCGCCGTCGAAGTCCTCGGCGATGCGCGCGTAGGTCGAGGGCATGAATTGCGTCTGGCCGAAGGCGCCGGCCCAGGAACCGGTGATGCCGCTGTCGCGGATATCGCCCTGCTGCAGCAGCTTGAGGGTGGCGAAGAACTCGCCCTGGAAAAACGACTGGCGCCGCCCGTAGCAGGACAGCGTCGACAGCGACACCAGCAGCGGGCGCTTGCCGGTGATGCGGCCGAAATCGCTCTCCACGCCCCACACCGCAACCACAGTCGCCGGGTCGACCTGGTAACGCGCTGCGATCTTGCGCAGCAACTCGGCGTGCTCGGCCATGCGCGCCTTGCCGTCGGCGACGCGCTGGTCATCCACCAGACCGGCCAGGTAATCCCAGATCGGCGTGGTGAACTCGGGCTGGAAATCGAGCAGCGGCAGCACGCTCAAATCCGGCTGCAGGCCCTTGGTGAACTGCGCGAAGCTGGCGGCGCTGACGCCCTTGGCCTGGGCGGCGCCCTGCAGGCGGTTCAGGCAGGCGCCGAAATCGTCGCCCGGCGCGGCCTGCGCCAGTGCCGCCGGCAGCAGCAGGGACAAGGCCAGGCAAGCGCGACGCGCGATGGAAGAAGTCTTCATTGGTGTCGAATGCTCAGATCGGTGAAGGTGGCGCGCCCGCCCTCGCTGGCGGGCCCGCGATTGTCCTGCAGGTAGAGCCCTGCCTTGAAGTACAGGCCCTGGTAGGCCCATTTCGTATCCAGTTGCTGGCTGACCTGGCCGCCTTCGACCTGCACGCTCAGCACCCCGCTGCTGGACACGCCCAGGCGGTAGGTAAAGGTATCGCCCAGCGGAATGCCGTCATAGACGGTATAGGTGCGCGTGGTGATGTCGTCGGGCCGATCGCGAACCAGCGCCTGTACCCGCGCCTTGTCCAGGCGCAGCTGGTAGACCAGCTTGACCAGCGGCAGGGCCTCGGCGCTGCCGCTGCCGTTGCTGTGGATCTGCCCGATCACCATGCGCCGGCTGGAGGGCACGGCCTCCACGCGCAGGGTCGCGACCATCAGGTTCTCCGCCAGCGGATAGCGCCAGGTGACCAGGCGGCCATCGGGCTTGGTCTCGCGCAGTTCGGTACGGGGATATTCGCTGCCGCTGGTATGGGCGCCGTTCACCGGCACCCAGAACACCACGCCATCGGCGCTGCGGCGGAAGTACGGGCTCTCGTAGTTACGGCCGAGTTTCGCCGTGGAAATGGTCGCGGCCGGGCCGCGTTGGGGAATGGTCAGATTCCAGGTGCTCAGGTCCAACATCGGCCTATCGCTTCGCGGGTCAGGACATGGTCGCAAGGGTAGACGAGGCTGTCGGACTTTTCACTCATCCGGCTATCTGAATATCGACCGACAGGTGCGCCCTTGAGCGGCTGCGGGCACACCTCGCGGGCGTTTTTCCCATCACCGGCTATCTTCTTGGATTCCGCCATCCGACATCGCCACGGCCAACGCCACGGAGAACCATCATGCGCCTGCTCACCGCCCTGCTGCTGTTCGCCTTCGCGGCCAGCGCTTCAGCTGCGATCAAGACCCAGGAAATCCCCTACGAATCTACTGACGGCACGAAGATGATCGGCTACTTCGCCTACGACGACGCCAAGTCCGGCATCCGTCCCGGCGTCATCGTCGTCCACGAATTCTGGGGCCTGAACGACTACGCGAAAAGCCGCGCGCGGCAGCTCGCCGAACTGGGCTACAGCGCCCTGGCCATCGACATGTACGGCGAGGGCAAGCACACCGACCACCCCAACGATGCCAAAGCCTTCATGGCCGAGGCGCTGAAGAATGCCGACGCCGCCAGGGCGCGTTTCCAGGCCGGGCTGGAGCTGCTGAAGAAACAGCCGCAGACCGACCCGAGCAAGATCGCCGCCATCGGTTACTGCTTCGGCGGCAAGGTGGTGCTGGACATGGCCCGCGCCGGGCTGCCGCTGGCCGGCGTGGCCAGTTTCCACGGCGTGCTGGCGACCGAGACACCGGCGCAGCCGGGGCAGATCAAGACGAAGATCCTGGTCGAGCACGGCGGCGCAGACACCCTGGTGCCGGCCGAGAGCGTTGCGGCATTCAAGACCGAAATGGACAACGCCAAGGCCGACTACAAGCTGGTGATCCAGCCCGGCGCCAAGCACAGCTTCACCAGCCCGGACGCCGACAAGCACAAGGGCCACGGCCTGGATGTGGGCTACGACAAGACCGCCGACCAGAAGTCCTGGGCGGACCTGCAGGCGTTCTTCAAGGAAATCTTCGACGTAAAACCCGACGCGTAATAAAACGCGGGCAATAAAAAACGGGAGCCCATTCGGGCTCCCGCACTCAATCAAGTGTCAAAGGTCAGAGCCCGCCTTGACGGCACTCCAACAACAACCTCACCTGCGTCCCCTTGGGAACGCGGCGCGCAGTGTGACAAAGCTTGTCGGACGAGTCCGTACGCCTTTGGTGAAGGTTTGCAAACGAATGTAAGTGCCGCGTGACTGGTGAGCCACGTTCTGGCGCGGCAGAATATTCCCATGACCTCCCTCCCCGATTTCTGCACCCCGCTCGACGCCGATTGGCCCTTGCCCACGCCGCTGGCGGGCTGCCACTTGCGCAGTACCCGCTTCGACCGCCAGCGTTTGCAGGTTGACGACTTCTCCCTTAGCCGGGTCGAGGCGCCGGCCAACATCCAGCGCTCCGTCGCCAAGCGCCAGGCCGAATATTTGGCCGGGCGCATCTGTGCCCGCGCCGCCTTGCTGGCGGCAGGCTCGGCGGCCTGGGTGCCGGGCACGGACGATGAGCGCGCACCGATCTGGCCGGCGGGCTTCTGTGGCTCGATCACCCACGGCGACGGCTGGGCGGCGGCCATCGTCGCGCGAGACAGCCACTGGCGTGGGCTGGGCCTGGACGTGGAGACCCGCCTGGAAACCGCCCGCGCAGAACGGCTGGCCGGGGAAATCCTCACGCCGGATGAGCTGGCACGTCTGGATCCAAAGCAGGCGGCATTGCAGGTCACCCTCACCTTCTCCCTCAAGGAAAGCCTGTTCAAGGCGCTCTTCCCGCTGGTGCGCAAGCGCTTCTACTTCGAGCATGCCGAGCTGCTCAGCTGGTCCGCCGGAGGGCATGCGCGGCTGCGCCTGCTGACCGACCTGTCGGAGGAATGGCACCACGGCAAAGAGATCGCCGGGCAGTTCAGCCTGTTCGCTGATCGCCTGCTGAGCCTCGTCGCCATTCCCACGCTCGGCGACGACCGCCGAACCGGCTGACAGCCACGGAACGCGCCGCCCCTGCGCTTTCGTAGGGCGCATAACGCGCCAGCGTTATCCGCCGCCAACCGACGCATCGAGATCGCCGATGATTCGTTCGTGAGCAAGCTCGCTCCTACAGAGAGCGGCCCTGTCAGCCCAGCAACGCCACCGACTTGATCTGCGCCCACACCGCCTGGCCGGTGTGCAGGCCGAGCTGGTCGTGGGAGTAACGGGTGATCCGTGCCAGCAGCGGCGTGCCGGCCACGTCCAGCTTCACCAGCAGGTGCGCCGGGTTGTCCGTCGGCACCATCTCGACAACGGTCGCTGGCAGCACGTTGAGGATGCTGCTGTGGGCCGCCGGTTCCAGGCTCAGGCTGACGTCCCGTGCCTGCACCTTGATGCGCAGCGCCCTGCTCTTTTCCATCGGCGCGTGGGCTAGGCGGATGTGCTGCTCGCAGTGCGGCAGCGCCAGGGTCAGCAGGCCGTAGTCGGCGTTGTGCCCCAGCACCCGGCCGTCGATCACTACGCCAGCGTCTTCTAGGTGGGAGATGGGCAAGTCGGTGCGCGCCAGGGTTTCCACCACCGGGCCGCTGGCGATGGCCTTGCCCTGGTCCAGCAGCACCAGGTGATCGGCCAGTCGCGCGACTTCATCCGGCGAGTGGCTGACGTAGAGAATCGGGATATCCAGCTCGTCGTGCAGGCGCTCCAGGTACGGCAGGATTTCCGCCTTGCGCTTGAGGTCCAGCGCCGCCAGCGGCTCGTCCATCAGCAGCAGGCGGGGGCTGGTCAGCAACGCGCGGGCCATGCCGACACGCTGGCGTTCGCCGCCGGAGAGGTGACCCGGCATGCGCTCCAGCAGATGACCGATGCCCAGCAGCTCGGTGGCCTGGTCCAGCTCGACTCGGTGCTGGTCGCGCGGCACGCGCTTCATGCCGTAGATGAGGTTGCGCTTCACCGACAGGTGTTCGAACAGATTGGCGTCCTGGAACACATAGCCCAGTGCCCGTTTGTGCGGCGGCAGGAATACGCCCGTTGCGCTGTCCTGCCAGACCTCGCCGTTCACCACCAGCCGGCCGAGCGGCGCACGCTCCAGGCCCGCCACGCAGCGCAGGCAGGTGGTCTTGCCGGAGCCGGAATGGCCGAACAGTGCAGTCACACCCTTGCCTGGCAGTTGCAGGTCGACGTCCAGGCTGAAGCCCGAATAGGCGATCTGGAAGCGGGCCTCGATGGCACGCGCGGAAAGCTCTGGCGACATGCCCACCTCAGGTCCAGGCCGAGCGGCTGCGGCGGCTCGCATAGAGCACCAGCAGGACGAAGAAGGAGAAGATCACCATGCCGCCGGCCAGCCAGTGCGCCTGGGCGTACTCCATGGCCTCGACGTGATCGAATATCTGCACCGACACCACGCGGGTCTTGCCCGGGATGTTGCCACCGATCATCAGCACCACGCCGAACTCGCCCACCGTGTGAGCGAAGCCGAGGATGCTGGCAGTGATGAAGCCCGGCCGCGCCAGCGGCAGGACCACGGAGAAGAAGGTATCCAGGGGGCTAGCGCGCAAGGTCGCGGCGGCCTCCAGCGGTTTGTTGCCAATGGCCTCGAAGGCGTTCTGCAACGGCTGCACCACGAAGGGCAACGAATAGAACACCGAACCCACCACGAGCCCGGCAAAGGTGAACGGCAGGCGCCCCAGGCCCAGGCTCTCGGTGGCGTGACCGACGAAGCCATTAGGGCCCATGGTGATCAGCAGGTAGAAGCCGATCACCGTCGGCGGCAGCACCAACGGCAGCGCCACCACCGCTCCCAGCGGACCTTTCAGCCAGGAGCGGGTGCGCGACAGCCACCAGGCGATCGGCGTGCCGATCAGCAGGAGGATCAATGTGCTCAGGGCAGCCAGCTCGATGGTGAGCCGTATGGCCAGGAAATCCTCCTGCGTGAGGGGCATCGCGATTCCTTAAGGGCTTAGAGTTCGTAACCGTAGGACTTGATCACCGCAGCGGCCTTAGGCCCCTTCAGATACTCGACCAGCGCCTTGGCGGCGGCGCTGTCCTTGCCCTTGTTGAGGATCACGGCGTCCTGGCGGATCGGGTCATACAGCTCGGCCGGGACGATCCAGGCGGAACCGCTGGTCACCTTGCCATCCTTGTAGATCTGCGACAACGCCACGAAGCCCAGCTCCGCGTTGCCGGTGGAGACGAACTGGAAGGCCTGGGTGATGTTCTGGCCTTCGACGATCTTGCCGGCAACCTTGTCTTTCAAGCCGAGCTTGTCGATCACCTGGGTGGCGGCCAGGCCGTAAGGCGCGGCTTTCGGGTTGGCGATGGACAGGTGCTGGTACTCGTTCTTCTTCAGCACCTCGCCCCTGGCATCGACATAGCCCTCCTTCGCCGACCACAGCGCCAGGGTGCCCACGGCATAAGTGAAGCGCGAACCGGGGACGATTTCCTTCTCCGCTTCGAGCTTCTTCGGCGTGCTGTCGTCGGCGGCGAGGAAGACCTCGAACGGCGCGCCGTTCTTGATCTGGGTGTAGAACTGGCCGGTGGCGCCGTAAACGGCGACCAGCTTGTGGCCGGTGTCCTGCTCGAAGTCCTTGGCGATCGCCTGGATCGGCGCGGTGAAGTTGGCAGCGACGGCGACCTGCACTTCATCGGCCACGGCCGCGTGCAGGGTGAAGCAGGCAGCGACCAGCAGGGACAAGCTTGCGAGGCGGTGTTTCATCGTGAGCTCCAGTGAGTGTTGTTCTCAAGCGTCGACCCGGCCGATGAATCGCCTGTACGCTCGCTATAACCAAAATTACATAACGACCGAGGCGACTCTGCAATACCCCTCATGGGATAGCAATATCAGTGCGAGGAATCCGTACGGAGCAGGAGCGCCATGGGAGGGCGAATGCCTGGAAGCATTCTGCATTTCCTGACCAAAAGGTCAAATATCGTTATCAACCTTCAGCGCCTGGCGGCGTGGCCACATCAGCGTGAAGCACGCGCCACCCAGCACCTCGCTTTTGGCGATCTGTGCGCGGCCGCCGTGCCAGTGGATGATCCGCCGCACGATGGACAGCCCCAGCCCATGCCCGCCAGTGACCCGCGCGCGGCTGTCATCGGCTCGGAAGAACGGCTGGAACAGCCGGTGCCACTGCGATTGCGGCACGCCGGGGCCGTCGTCTTCCACGTCCACCTGGCAGCGGTCCACGCTCACCCGGTAACTGATCCGCACCCGCCCTTCGGCGTAGCGCAGCGCGTTGGTCATCAGGTTCTGCAGCGCGCGATGCAGGTAGCGCGGCTCGGCCTCGATCCAGCTGCCCTGGTCGAACGGCACCAGCGCACCCGCCTCACAGGTGACGGTGATTTCCCGACGCAGCGGGGCGATCTCCGACACCACCTGCTCCACCAGCGCGCCCAGCTCGATGCGCTGGTAGCTCAGCGCCGGCGAGCCCTGCTCCAGCCGCGCGTAGGTGAGCATCTCGTCCACCAGTTGGTCGAGGTCCTGGATGTCGCCATCCATGCCTTCCATGTACTTGCGCCGGGCCTTGTCGGTCTCCGCGGACTCGATCATCTCCAACCCGAAGCGCAGCCTCGCCACCGGCGTGCGCAGCTCGTGGGACACCGCGCGCACCAGTTCGCGCTGCACCGTCAGCAACAGGTGCAGCTGTTCGGCCATGTGGTTGAAGGCCCCGGCGAGGCGCCCCACCGAGTCCGCGCCGCGCACTTCCACGCGGGTATCCAGGCTGCCGCGGGCGATGCGCGTGGCGGCGGATTCGAGGCCGCGCAGGCGTTGCTCCAAGCCACTGATCAGTAGGTACAGCGTCAGGCCGATCAGCGTCAGCGCGACGACCACGATGATCGTCAGCAGCTGCGGCGGGTACGGGTTCATCTGGTAGATCGGCCCCAGCTCCAGCACCCAGGGAGTGTCGAGGATGCCCGAGAGCACGCGGATCGAATCGCCGCCCTTGCCCAGCGCCATCACCGTATCGCCCTCTTCCACGCGGCGGCTCTGGTCGTCATCCAGGTCCACCTCCTTCAAGCGCAGCAGGTGCACCTCGAAGCCGAAATGCTTGTCGCGGACGATACGCGCCAGGTGATAAGGCTGTTCGCTGGCCGGGTAGCGCTTGAGCTCGTCCATCAACAGGTAGATGGTGGCGCGCGCCAGCTGCTCACTGACCTGCTCCACCTCGCCGGTGAGGACCAGCCCTTCCGCTGCGCTCACCTGGGTCATCACCTTCACTTCATGGGGCGCATCGGCCTTCACCAGCACCTGGTCGTTCATCAGCCGCGCCCGGCTGCGCCCTTCCATGCCCAGCGCGTCCAGGCTGGTGAGCTTCAGCGGGATGCCCAGCAGGCGGCTCCACTGGCTCAGCGCACGCTTGCGGTCCACCTCGCTCATCGGCAGCAGTTCGTCCGCCATCAGGCGAAAGGTGCCGCGCGCCAGGTCTTCGCGGTAGCGCTCGCCGCGCACATCGTTGACCAGGTGAAGCGTCAGCACCGCCAGCGCGGCCACTGCCACCAGGGTCAGCAGCATGCCGCCGTAGATGCGCAGGAAGATGGATTTCATGGCTGGGACTCTGCCGCCGGCGCGAGCAACCCGTAGTTGTCCAGGCTGAGGAACGCACCGTCCTTCACCTCGCACTCGCGGCGCCGGCCTTCCAGCGTGAACCCCTGGCGCAGCAGCAGGCGGCCGCTGGCAAGGTTCTCCGTTTCCACCTCGGCCTCGATGCGGTGCACGTTCATTTCTCGGAAGGCGTGGCGGAAGATCAGCGGCAGGCATTCGCTCATCACACCCTGCCCCCAGTGCTCAGGCAGCAACCAGTAGCCCAGCTCCAGGCGGCGATGTTCCTGCTGCCAGTTGTTGAAGCCGCAGCCGCCGAGGATGTCCTCGGCGGCGTCCGGCCGGCAGATTGCCCACCAGATGCCGCTGCTTTCCTTATAGATGCGCTCGAACCATTCCATCTGCTCGCGGGTGGCTTCCAGCGTCGCGTAGGAGACGCCGTAGTAGCGGATCACCTCGGGATGCGACAGCGCGCGGAACACCGCCGGCTGGTCAGCATCGGTGAAAGCCCGCAGGCGGAAGCGTTCGCCGTGCAGCTCAGGGAACGGTGGCACGGCGCTCACGGCTCAGAGTTCCCCGACGAACAGGTAGCCCTTGCTGCGCACCGTCTTGATCAGGCGCGGGTGCATCGGGTCGTCGCCGATCTTCGGACGGATGCGCGAGATGCGAACGTCGATGGAGCGGTCCTGGCCGTCGTACTCGATGCCGCGCAGGGAATTGAAGATTTCCTCTCGGGAGAGAATGCGTCCAGCGTTGGCCGCCAGCAGCCAGAGCAAGTCGAACTCGGCGCTGGTCAGCTCGATGGTCTGCTCGTCCAACCAGGCCTCGCGCATGGCGTTGTCGATCACCAGCTTGCCGAAGGTCAGGCGCTTGCCGCTCACCGCCGGCGCAGCTTCGGCCGGCTCACTGCGGCGCAGCAGGGCGCGGATCCGCGCCAGCAGCACGCGCGGGCGCACCGGTTTGCACACGTAGTCGTCGGCGCCCATCTCCAGGCCCTGCACCTGGTCCATGTCGTCGGTGCGCGCGGTGAGCATCAGGATCGGCCCGTCGTAGTCCGGACGCAGGCGCTTGCAGATGGACAGCCCATCCTCACCCGGCAGCATCAGGTCGAGCACCACCAGGTCCGGCCGCTCGGCCAGTACACGCTCCACCGCCTTGCCGCCATGGGACTCGATGGACACCGCCAGGCCGTTGCTCTCCAGGTAATCCTGGGTCAACTCGGCCAGTCGCTGGTCGTCCTCGACGATGAGAATGCGCGCTTCTTGTTCCACCTTGCCTCCTGATGCGCCATGAGCGAGCACGGGCCCCTTACTATAGAGAGCCCGCAAAAGCGGCCGGCATTGTAGCCAGATTGCCAGCGCTGCCGCACGCAAACGGCGTAAACAGGCATTGCGCGAAAAGGTCAAGGGATGCTGCCCCAGAAACACTACATATTGTGGTAGTGTTCCTCTCCGCGCAGCGCCTCCCACGCGTGTGAAAAATCTGTCGCCGACCACGACGAACGGTGAAAGGCAGACAGCATCAGGGATAGCGCGAGTTACCCCGCTTCACACACATTCCATGCACATTTTATCCACAGCTTTTCCCCGCCTCCCCGCCTTGCAAACACCCCCATAGCGCATTATCTTGTATCCCCGTTGCGGTATACCCCTACATCTTGGGGTTGCAGCAGCGAACCGGACACAAGAAGAAAGTCGAAATCCCGAGCCTGTTCCACGGCTCCTCCGGTTCCACCACAACGTATTCCAGACGTACTGATGTGCCAGGCGGTCCCGCCCGCAAGGAGCGATTCATGTCGATGGAAATGCGGTACGGGTGTTGCAACGTAACGTTCAACACCACTAGGTATTGTGGTCCCGGCCCGTAAAGCCGGCACCCGAGTTGGGCCAGGGAGGCGCTTCGGGTCATTCCCCCTGTTCCAGAAGAATTCCCGCTTGCGGCTGCATCCGCGAGCTACCGCTCTTTTTGCTCTTTATTTCGCAACGGCGCCCCGGCGTCAGCAACACACCAAATTACGAGAACGTGGAGACAACCACCCATGCAAATCGACACCACTCGCGAGAACCCGCAGGCCAACGCGCCGCAGGCCGCCGAATCCGCTCAGGATCTGGCTGCCACCGCGCCCGGCCAGCTGCGCGTGATCAAGCGCAACGGCACCGTAGTTCCCTACACCGATGACAAGATCACCGTAGCCATCACCAAGGCGTTCCTCGCCGTGGAAGGCGGCACCGCCGCCGCCTCGTCGCGCATCCATGAGACCGTGCGCCGCCTGACCGAACAGGTCACCGCGACCTTCAAGCGCCGCATGCCCTCCGGTGGCACCATCCACATCGAAGAGATCCAGGACCAGGTCGAACTGTCCCTGATGCGCGCCGGCGAGCAGAAAGTCGCCCGCGACTACGTGATCTACCGCGAAGCCCGTGCCAACGAGCGCAAGACCGCCGGCGTCGCCAGCGACATCGCCCAGCCGCACCCGAGCATCCGCATCACCAAGGCCGACGGCAGCACCCAGCCGCTGGACATGGGCCGCCTGCAAACCATCATCCGCGAAGCCTGCGAAGGCCTGGCCGAAGTCGATGGCGCCCTGATCGAACGCGAAACCCTGAAGAACCTGTACGACGGCGTCGCCGAGAAGGACGTCAACACCGCCCTGGTGATGACTGCCCGTACCCTGGTCGAGCGCGAGCCGAACTACTCCTACGTCACCGCCCGCCTGCTGATGGACACCCTGCGCGCCGAAGCCCTGGGCTTCCTGGGCGTCGCCGAGAGCGCCACTCACCACGAGATGGCCGACCTCTACGCACCGGCCCTGGTTGCCTATGTAGAGAAAGGCTCCGAGTTCGAGCTGATCGACAGCAAACTCAAGGGCTACGACCTGGCCAAACTGGGCGCCGCGATCAACCACGAGCGCGACCAGCAGTTCACCTACCTCGGCCTGCAGACCCTGTACGACCGCTACTTCATCCACAAGGACGGCATCCGCTTCGAACTGCCGCAGGTCTTCTTCATGCGCGTGGCCATGGGCCTGGCCATCGAAGAGAAGGACCGTGAAGCTCGCGCGATCGAGTTCTACAACCTGCTCTCCTCGTTCGACTACATGTCGTCGACCCCGACCCTGTTCAACGCCGGCACCCTGCGTCCGCAGCTCTCCAGCTGCTACCTGACCACCGTTCCGGACGACCTGTCGGGCATCTACAACGCCATCCACGACAACGCCATGCTGTCCAAATTCGCAGGCGGCCTGGGCAACGACTGGACTCCGGTCCGCGCGCTGGGCTCCTACATCAAGGGCACCAACGGCAAGTCCCAGGGCGTGGTTCCGTTCCTCAAAGTGGTGAACGACACCGCCGTCGCCGTCAACCAGGGTGGCAAGCGCAAGGGCGCCGTCTGCGCCTACCTGGAAACCTGGCACCTGGACATCGAGGAATTCCTCGAGCTGCGCAAGAACACCGGTGACGACCGTCGCCGCACCCACGACATGAACACCGCGAACTGGATTCCGGACCTGTTCATGAAGCGCGTCTTCGACGACGGTAAGTGGACCCTGTTCTCCCCGTCGGAAGTTCCGGACCTGCACGATCTGACCGGCAAGGCCTTCGAAGAGCGCTACGAGTATTACGAAGCCCTGACCGAGTACAACAAGATCAAGGTGTTCAAGGTCGTCCAGGCCAAAGACCTGTGGCGCAAGATGCTCTCCATGCTCTTCGAGACCGGCCACCCGTGGCTGACCTTCAAGGACCCGTGCAACCTGCGCAGCCCGCAGCAGCACGTGGGCGTGGTCCACAGCTCGAACCTGTGCACCGAGATCACCCTGAACACCAACAAGGACGAGATCGCGGTCTGCAACCTGGGCTCGATCAACCTGGTCAACCACATCGTCGACGGCAAGCTGGACACCGCCAAGCTCGAGAAGACCGTGAAGACCGCCGTGCGCATGCTCGATAACGTTATCGACATCAACTACTACTCGGTCCCGCAGGCTCGCAACTCGAACCTCAAGCACCGCCCGGTAGGCCTGGGCATCATGGGCTTCCAGGACGCGCTGTACCTGCAGCACATCGCCTACGGTTCGGACGCTGCCGTCGAGTTCGCCGACAAGTCCATGGAAGCGGTGAGCTACTTCGCCATCCAGGCTTCCTGTGACCTGGCCGACGAGCGTGGCGCCTACGAGACCTTCGAAGGCTCCCTGTGGTCCAAGGGCATCCTGCCGCTGGACTCCCAGCAGATCCTCATCGAAGCCCGTGGCCAGAAGTACATCGACGTCGACCTGACCGAATCCCTCGACTGGGCTCCGGTACGTGCCCGCGTACAGAAAGGCATCCGTAACTCGAACATCATGGCCATCGCGCCGACCGCGACCATCGCCAACATCACCGGCGTATCGCAGTCCATCGAGCCGACCTACCAGAACCTGTACGTGAAATCGAACCTCTCCGGTGAATTCACCGTGATCAACCCCTACCTGGTTCGCGACCTGAAAGTGCGCGGCCTGTGGGATCCGGTCATGGTCAACGACCTGAAGTACTACGACGGCTCCGTGCAGCAGATCGAGCGCATCCCGCAAGACCTGAAGGACCTGTACGCCACCGCCTTCGAAGTCGAGACCAAGTGGATCGTCGACGCCGCCAGCCGCCGCCAGAAGTGGATCGACCAGGCCCAGTCGCTGAACCTCTACATCGCCGGCGCCTCGGGCAAGAAGCTGGACGTGACCTACCGCATGGCCTGGTTCCGTGGTCTGAAAACCACCTACTACCTCCGTGCCCTGGCCGCTACCAGCACCGAGAAGTCCACCATCAACACCGGCAAGCTCAACGCCGTGTCGGCCGGTGGCAACGATGGCCTGCAAGCCGCAGCCGCCGAGCCGCAACCGGCTCCAGTGCCCCAGGCTTGCTCCATCGACAATCCGGACTGCGAAGCCTGCCAGTAAGGTGAGCGCGCAGCGAAAGCGGCGCTAACACCGAAACAGCAGACCGCACGGACTGTCCCCTCTCCCCTTGGGAGAGGGCTAGGGTGAGGGGCTCTTAAGGCCCCGCTCCCGCAGAACAACAGCCTCCTCCGCCCGCGATGATTCGCCAGCGGAAGACGCACAAGCTCTTAGCGTGCACACCACGCCATCAGACATCAGGCCGCCACAGAGCAGCCCACAGAACCAGGAGAGGAAGCCCATGCTGAGCTGGGACGAATTCGACAAAGAAGACGCCACCGAAGCCAAGGCCGCCCCGGCCGTCGCCCAGGCCGCCGCGCAGAACGCTGACAAACTCGACGCCGACGCCGCCGGCTCCGTCGAAGAAGCGCGCGCCGTATCCGCCGACGACTCCGACGCCGTCGCCCGCGCCAAGCAGGCCCTCGACGCCCTGGACATCCAGGAAGGCCTGGACGATCTCGAAGGCTCTGCCGCCCGCGTACAAGTCGGCGACAAGCAGATGATCAACGCCCGCGCCGACCTCAACCAGCTCGTACCCTTCAAGTACGACTGGGCCTGGCAGAAGTATCTGGATGGTTGCGCCAACCACTGGATGCCCCAGGAAGTGAACATGAACGCCGACATTGCCCTGTGGAAGAGCAAGGACGGCCTCAGCGAAGACGAGCGCCGAATCGTCATGCGCAACCTCGGCTTCTTCTCCACCGCCGACTCCCTGGTCGCTAACAACCTGGTGCTGGCCGTCTACCGCCTGATCACCAACCCCGAATGCCGCCAGTACATCCTGCGCCAGGCCTTCGAGGAAGCGATCCACACCCACGCCTACCAGTACTGCATCGAGTCGCTGGGCATGGACGAGGGCGAAATCTTCAACATGTACCACGAGATCCCGAGCGTCGCGAAGAAAGCGTCCTGGGGCCTGAAGTACACCCGCTCGATCTCCGATCCGAAGTTCGAAACCGGAACGCCTGAGACCGACCGCCAGTTCCTGCGCAACCTGATCGCCTACTACTGCGTTCTGGAAGGCATCTTCTTCTACTGCGGCTTCACCCAGATCCTCTCCATGGGCCGCCGCAACAAGATGACCGGCACCGCCGAGCAGTTCCAGTACATCCTGCGCGACGAATCCATGCACCTGAACTTCGGCATCGACGTGATCAACCAGATCAAGATCGAAAACCCGCACCTGTGGGATGCCCAGATGAAGGACGAGGCCACCCAGATGATCCTCCAGGGCACCCAGCTGGAGATCGAATACGCTCGCGACACCATGCCGCGTGGCGTACTGGGCATGAACGCCGCGATGATGGAGGACTACCTCAAGTTCATCGCCAACCGCCGCCTGACCCAGATCGGCCTCAAAGAGGAATACCCGGGCACCAGCAACCCGTTCCCGTGGATGAGCGAAATCATGGACTTGAAGAAAGAGAAGAACTTCTTCGAGACCCGCGTGATCGAGTACCAGACCGGCGGCGCGCTGAGCTGGGACTGACGGAAGTAGTAGCACCACCGCAAGTCAAGACCATTAGAAACGCTGTAACCCGAAATGGAATGTTGGGGCAGTGATTAGAAAGCGAAGAGCCCCGCCTAGTGCGGGGCTTTTTGTTATCTTTAATATGAAACGAAAATACGGCACCCAGCTCTAGACTCACCGAATTTTAACACCCACAATCAAGACAAGCGCGCAAAGTCCAGAATAATTTAGCGAGAAACAAAATGGATAGAGATGCACTAATAACTGTTGCGGAAGATTTGGAATATCTTTCCCAATGGGGTCCAGAAATATCTAACGCAGAGATACGTAGAGGTTCGGCGGTCCTTAGAAGATTATTAGTGGAAAACGCATACGGTAACGCCTGGAGAGCTATAGGCGAACCAGCTCAACCTACCGCAATTGCAGTCGATCTCTCGGCATTATTAGGAAACGACAAGGACAAAGTAATTTACGCACTGGCAGGAGGGGCAAATTTTCGGGGAATCTACTCCGCATGTTCAATTCTAAACAAAGGCTCCACCCCTGTAGGAAATAATCCACCCCCTCCTATTCGTGAAAACGGATATCCTTTCGACAGAAAATTTACCATAACCGAATTACTCTCATCCTTATCCGGAGTAGTAGACGGGAAGGAGTTCAATAGAAGAGAAGTTATAAAATATATAGCCAACATAAAGGGAGGAGTGCATTTAACTACAAAAGAGCGAAAGACCGAAGAAAAACTAATTTCTCGACTAGGGAAAATAGAGAAAAAAATACTACACCACAACACAGATGGGCTTCTCGTCGAATTAGTTGCAATAGCACAGGCCATTGGAAATTCCGAAGACGCAAAAAATCTTATAAAGCGCATCCTATCTATACAAGAAAATTGAGCTCATCCAAAGTTCTGCCCTACGCAGAGGCTGAAATTCCTGTAGGGCGAATAACGCCCCGCGTTATCCGCCGAATCCCCAAGGTACCCTCCAGACTCCAACCGAGCTCGGAGGGACCCAATGCCAAACTACCGACGCGCCTGGGTGCGGGGTGGCACCTACTTCTTCACGGTTACGCTACGTGACCGCCGCTCCAGTCTCCTGACCCAGGAAATCAATCTGCTGCGCCGCGTCATCGCCCAGACCAGACGCAACCACCCTTTCCAGATCGATGCCTGGGTCGTGCCGCCCGAACACATGCACTGCCTGTGGACGCTGCCACCGGGCGACGCCGATTTCGCCACACGCTGGAAGGTCATCAAATCCGGTTTCGCGCGGCGCATTCCCCATGGCGAGCCGCGGAGCATCGAGCAACAGATGCGCGGCCAGCGCGGCATCTGGCAGCCGCGTTATTGGGAACATCTGATCCGTGATGAAACGGACTACCAGCGGCACTTCGACTAGATCCACATCAACCCGGTGAAACATGGGTGGGTGACGGCGGTGAGGGATTGGCCGTACTCCACCTTTCGCCGGGCGGTTGCCGAGGGCATTTACACCGAAGACTGGGCGGGGGATGTGTCGCTGGATGTGCGGGCGGCGGAGGTACGCCATGTCTGAAGAGGTCCTGTCCCCACCGAATTCATCCGCCACAAGCGCCTGCTACGCGCAGTGCTGCTGGAGGGCCAGTGCTGGTTCTGCGCCCACGACCTGAGCCGGCTGATCGGCGCTCCGTGGTTGGCCGAACGCGTGGAGCGCAACCTGAACGACGACCAATTCCGCCGCGCCCGGGTGGGCGATGGCAGCGGCGATTACGTCAATGAACTACTCATCAGCGAGTCCGCGGTGTATGCGGCGCTGATCCTGTATTTCCACCCGGAGAGCCGCAGCATCCGTCAATGGTTGTCCCTGCATGTGATTCCGGCGTTGCGG
This sequence comes from Pseudomonas sp. NPDC086581, assembly GCF_044746165.1. NCBI lineage: Bacteria > Pseudomonadati > Pseudomonadota > Gammaproteobacteria > Pseudomonadales > Pseudomonadaceae > Pseudomonas > Pseudomonas sp. NPDC086581. The sequence continues at coordinate 82,458 of NZ_JBIVBR010000003.1, forward strand.
GACCCCCATCGGGTGGATTCCGGCAAGCCGAGACGCGAGGTCCTGCGAGGGACAACGACGTTGCCGGTATTCAAGTGGCAGGGCGTGACCTGGGTGCCATACCAGAGTTGGCCCGAGCTGAGCCTCGGGCCGAAGAGCATGACGCAGGATGGTGTGGAGCGGAGCAATACCCATCGCTCTGCCCTTCCCCTCCGGTGCTCGGTATTCCCCTGTCGGAGCACCATGCAAACTCGCAACGCCAAAAACCGGAGCCCCCAAAGGAGGCTCCGGTTTTCATTTCAGCAACCGCTTACTTGCCAGCAGCAAACGCGTTGTAGCTGGTCATCAGGTTCCGGTAATCCGGAATGTGGTTCGAGCACAGCGCCGCCAGCCCTTCGATATCGTTGCGCCAGTCGCGGTGCAGTTCACAGGCCACGCCGAACCAGGTCATCAACTGCGCCCCGGCCGCTTCCATCCGGCGCCAGGCGGCGTCGCGGGTCATCTCGTTAAAGGTGCCGGACGCATCCGCCACCACGAACACATCGAAGCCTTCCGCCAGGGCCGCCAGCGCCGGGAATGCCACGCAAACCTCGGTCACTACGCCAGCGATGATCAGTTGCTTCTTGCCGGTGGCCTTCACTGCCTTCACGAAGTCTTCGTTGTCCCAGGCGTTGATCTGGCCGGGACGGGCGATGTACGGCGCGTCCGGGAACTGTGCCTTCAGCTCGGGAACCAGCGGGCCGTTGGGGCCGGTTTCGAAGCTGGTGGTGAGGATGGTCGGCAGGTTGAAGAATTTGGCCAGGTCACCCAGCGCCAGCACGTTGTTCTTGAACTTGTCCGGATCAATGTCGCGGACCAGCGAGAGCAGACCAGCCTGGTGGTCGACCAGCAGTACGGCGGCGTTGTCTTTGTCCAGGCGGTTGTAGGTGGCGTTGGTCATGGTGAAATCCTCGATTTGCTTTCAGTGGGTGCCGGCTGGGCCGGAAGGTTTGGACTCGTTTGCAGTGCGTCACTGCATGGAACAAAGATTAAATTCGACACCCTTGATCCACCAGATGGCAAAATTCACTTCTAGCGTTCCATTTTCAGAACGATAGCAACAAGACACCCCGCAAACCCACGGCTCCTAGGGGCTGCGCCGCTGAGCAAACGCCGACGATCACTCCAAGCACCGCCCCAGAGCCCCCGATTTCACGTCCTTCAGAAATCAGCCTACCAACGATCACCCAGGCCTTTACAAGAAATACTGTATTTACATACAGTATTTCCATCCACCCCGAACCGGAGGCCTCCCATGCACGCCGCAACCTACAACCAGCTGTCCGCCCGCGTGAACGCCCTGCTGGCAGACCCGACCACCCTGAAGAACCTCGGCATCACCCTGCGCCGCGAACCCAGCGACGACTCCGCCGCCTGGAGCCAACTGGTCACCGACCTGCGCCAGGCCCCGAACCTGACCCTGCTGCCCTTGCAGGACGGTGCTATCCGTTTGGCGTGGCATAGCTGGCTGGATTGAATGGGGATCACGCAGCAGGCCACGTCCGACGTGCACTCCGTCGGCTGCCAAAGCGCAACGCCACTACGCTTCTACGCTCACCTCTAAGGGTATTGCAGTGGAGCGACGCGTGATGAATCTCGACGACGATTTCAACCTCAGTGATTTCAACTTCGATGACCTGAACAGTGACGAACTCAGCCTGGTTCCCATGGAACCCGCCGCTGTGCCTATTGCGGCGATGCCGGCCAAGCCCAAGGCCAAGTTCCAGATCGACACCCGCCACAACGAGCGCCGTTGCAGCGCCGATCGACGACAAACCATTCGCTTCGAAGAGGACCGCCGCAAGGGCGACCGTCGCGGCAGCAGCGTCAGCGATCCCTGGGCGAAGACAGTCGACTTCTGAACGTCGGCAGCGCCAGATGATTTGCCGGGGCTCGGGCTGAGCTGCTAGAAAGCGGTATCGCATTCAGATTTCCGATACTGCCATGAGCGACAGTGATAAACCGAATACCCGCCTCTTCGACCTCGACCTGCTCCGCGCTATCGTCACGGTGGCTGATTGCGGCAGTTTCACCACGGCCGCCACACGTCTGCATTCGACCCAATCTACCGTCAGCCAGAAGATCCGCCGGCTGGAGGAGATGGCCGGGCGTCGCCTGCTCGAGCGCGGCAACCGCGATGTGCTGCCCACCGATGCCGGCGACACGCTGCTGGGCTACGCCCGGCGTCTGCTGGCATTGAATGATGAGATGGTCGAGGCGCTTTCCGGCGCCACCGTGGCGCTGACGGTGCGCATCGGTGTGCCGGACGACTTCGCCACCGGGCGCACTACCGAGCAACTGGCTGCGTTCAACCGCCGCTATCCGCAGGTGAAGCTGGAAGTCACCAGCGGGCTGAGCCGTGATCTGTCCGCCAGCTATGACCGCGGCGAGCTGGACCTGGTGCTGCTCAAGCAGCGGCAGAACGCCCGCGAGGCGGTGGCCTGCTGGCCGGAGAAGACGCGCTGGGTGGACAGCGCGAAGAATGCCTGCATCGAGCTGGACCCGCTCCCCATCGTCACTTTCCCGCCGCGCGGGGTGTACCGCGACGAGATGATCGCCGCGCTGGAATCCATTGGTCGGCGCTGGCACATCAGTTTCACCAGTTCGAGCCTCTCCGGCATCCAGTCGGCCATCGCCGATGGCATGGGCATCGGCCTGCTGCCACAGCGCGCGGTAACGGCGGAGCACGCCGTGCTGCCGAAGAATATCGGGCTACCCTCGGTGGACGTGTTCGAGGTGGCGATGCTGCACCGGCCGGCGGTGGACCCGATGGTAAAGGAACTGGCGCGGGTGCTGTCGCGGGTTCTGGCGCAGGACACAAAGGGCTGAGCCGCATTCAAAAATCGAATACAGCGGATTCCAACATTTAATTTGTGCATGAACACGCCGCTGGATATCGTGGTTTCCAGCGACGGCCAGCGCACCGACAGCGCGCCGCTCTGCACCAATTGCTCACCACGGCGCCGCACGCGCCGGGCAGCAAGACAACAATGAGGAATTACCCCATGGCCAAATCCACTTATTACGCGCCGCACGGCGGGCACCCGGCACAGACCGAGCTGCTAACCGACCGCGCCATGTTCACCGAAGCCTATGCCGTGATCCCCAAGGGCGTGATGCGTGACATCGTCACCAGCCACCTGCCCTTCTGGGACAACATGCGCATGTGGGTCATCGCCCGCCCGCTGTCGGGCTTCGCCGAGACTTTCTCGCAGTACATCGTCGAGCTCGCGCCCCAGGGCGGCAGCGACAAGCCCGAGCAGGACATCAATGCCGAGGCGGTGCTGTTCATCGTCGAAGGCGAGTTGACCCTGACCCTGCAGGGCGAAGTGCACAAGATGCAGCCGGGCGGCTACGCGTTCATTCCGCCGGGCGCCGACTACAAGGTGCGCAACACCAGCGGCCAGCACACCCGCTTCCACTGGATCCGCAAGCACTACCAGAAAGTCGACGGCGTACCGCTGCCCGAAGCCTTCGTCACCAACGAGCAGGACATCGAGCCGAAGGTGATGCCGGACACCGAAGGCCGCTGGAGCACCACCCGCTTCGTCGATATGGCCGACATGCGCCACGACATGCACGTGAACATCGTGAACTTCGAGCCGGGCGGCGTGATTCCGTTCGCCGAGACCCACGTGATGGAGCACGGCCTGTACGTGCTGGAAGGCAAGGCGGTGTACCGCCTGAACCAGGACTGGGTCGAAGTGGAAGCCGGCGACTTCATGTGGCTGCGCGCGTTCTGCCCGCAAGCCTGCTACTCCGGTGGACCCGGTCGCTTCCGCTACCTGCTGTACAAGGATGTGAACCGTCACATGCGCCTGACCCTGAACCAGCCGCACTGAGTGGCAGGTCAGCCGGGAACTGACTCCGGTTCCCGCAGCTACACACGAAAGACCGGCGCCCAGGCGCCGGTTTTTCTTTTGCGCGTAGCCCGTGCCGTGACCGACCTCGCGTGGCAAGCGTGCTCCAGTCTGCTAAAACATCTGGCTGGAAAACGTTTGGCAGTCGCCGAGGAAACAGGTACATGGAAGTCCGGTTCTTGCCGCAGACCGAGTTCGACAACGTCCATTTCTACCGCGCCGTCACGCTGCTGATCCTCCTGGCGATGGCCGCCTTCACGCTGATCAAGATGTTCAGCGGCGTCGTCCCCCTGTTCTCCACCCTGCCCTTCAGTCTGCTGCTCCTCGGCGGGCGCTTCGCCGTGGAATGGCGGCGAGTGTCGCAGGCGGAACCGGCCTTCATCGACAAGGGTGAGCTGGTGCTGTGCAGCAACGAAAGTCACCGGCAGATCGCGCTGGAGAAGATCAGCTCGGTGCGCAGCCGCCACAGCCTGTTCATGGTGCGGCGCTATCGCTCCTGGTCGGAGCACCTGGCATTCGTGGAATTCACCCTGGACAGCGGCGAGCGCGTCTCCACCCTCGCCGAGAGTCGGGTGTTCGAACTGCCGGCCGCATCGGGCACGCTGGCGGCGATCGAGGCCGCTATCCTCGCCGCGAAGGTAAAGCGCCAGGGCGCTGAGACGAGCGCCGCCAGCAGCAGCCGATGAAGGCTCAGGGCGAGCCGAACATCGCCGTCCAGTAGATGCCCGCGTCGCTCTTCGGGTCCGCCGCGTAGGCCGCACCCAGTTCGCTGTACTGCGGGTTCATCAGGTTGGCGCAATGGCCGGGGCTGGCCAGCCAGCTGTCCACCACCTTCTGTGCGTTGCCCTGGCCGGCGGCGATGTTCTCGCCGATGCGCTGGCCGGCGTAGCCGTCCAGTTCCGCGCGGTCGCCCGGCGTGCTGCCGTCGCGGCCCTTGTGGTCGAAATAGTTGTTGTTGGCCATGTCGCGGCTGTGGGCTTCGGCGGTGCCGCCCAAGGTCGCGTTCCAGCTCAGCGCACCGGCCGGGCCGAATGTCTGCCCGCCGCATTGACGTCCCTTGCTCCGCGCAGCGTTGATCGCCTGCAACAGTTGCTGGCCTTCGGCTTCCCAGGTGCCCAGCTTGCCCTGTAGCAGTGGGCGACCGAGGAGCACACGCCAGTCATCACCCTCACGGACGATGCCGACATCGACGAACTGCGGGTCCAACAACACCTGGCAGAAGCTCTCCTGCAGCGCCTTCATGGCGGCGGTCACGTCGCGAGGGCCGGTGAGGCTGAGCATGCGCACGCTGCTCATCGGGTAGCCGGCCTGGTTCAGCGCTGACTTCCACTCCCCCGCCGAAGCCGGCAGCGCCAGGCGCGGGTCCGGCGACAGCGGCGGCAGCACCTGGGAGGCCTGGCCGCCGCAGGACTGCACGTCGCCGCGGTAGGCGTTGATGGCTTCGAGCAGTTGATCCTGGTCGGCCGCACCGGCATTGGCGGCGGCCAGCAGGCCGAGCGACAGCGGCAGGCCGCGCAGGAGGAACGACGGGCTGGGCATAGACGGCTCCGAAGGTCGAAAAGGGCTCAATGATGCGTGATTTCTCGACGTTTGGCTGCGCCTGCGACGCTCCGGTTCCGTTTCCGGCCGAGGGAAATTCCGGCCTTCGCTCAGCGCGGCTGCATCACCTCGACTTCCTGGATGTCGAAATCGCGGCGCAGGTATTCCATGCGCCGTTCGTGGAACTCGCGCATGTGCGGCAGCGAGGAGTGGATGGCCAGGTGCTCGCGGCTCTGCCAGACCTCGAAGAAGGTAAACAGGGTCGGGTCGCCGGCATCGCGCAACATGTGGTACTGGATGCAGCCCTCTTCGGCGCGGCTGGGGGTGAGATAGGTACGGAACAGATCCTCGAAAGCCTGGGACTTTTCCGGAAGGGTGTGGGCCTGGAGGATGAAGGCGTACATCGGATGGGCTCCTGGGAGGTGAAAAGATTGCCCAATCCTGACGCAAATCAATCAGCCGCATTATTGATTCTCACGCACGGATCATTTGTCCGAAAACGGGTTTTTCCGCCGTGCTGCGCTGGATATTCTGCCGCCATCCAATTTCTCACTTCAGGGCCCACACCATGAAAAAGATCCTGCTGATCAATGGCGGCAAACAGTTCGCCCACTCCGATGGCCGTTACAACGCGACCCTGCATGAAGCCGCCATCGCGCATCTGGACCACGCCGGTTTCGACGTGAAGGAAACCTTCATCGACGGCGGCTACGACATCCAGGAAGAAGTGCAGAAGATGCTCTGGGCCGACATCATCGTGTACCAGATGCCCGGCTGGTGGATGGGCGCGCCCTGGACCGTCAAGCAGTACATCGACGAGGTTTTCACCGCCGGCCACGGCAGCCTCTACGCCAATGACGGCCGCACGCGCTCCGATGCCTCGCAGAAGTACGGCAGCGGCGGCCTGCTGCAGGGCAAGCAGTACATGATCTCGGCCACCTGGAACGCGCCGCAGCAGGCCTTCGACGATCCGACCGATTTCTTCGAGGGCAAGGGTGTGGACGCGGTGTACTTCCCCTTCCACAAGGCCAACCAGTTCCTGGGCATGAGCCCGCTGCCGACCTTCCTCTGCGTGGATGTGATGAAGCGCCCGAACATCGCGAATGATGTCGTGCGCTATCAGCAGCACCTGAGTGAAGTGCTGGGCGGCAAGGCCTGATATTCCGAAGTGCGGGCGCCGGGCTTAACCTGTAGGAACGCAGTACCGCTTGGCTAACGGCATTGGGTTCGAGCCTGGAATCGGCTAGGCTTCGCCCTTTCCTACTGCCTGTTCAGGAGTTTTCCCATGGCCCGTGCATCCGCCCGTCACATCCTGGTTTCCAGCGAAGCCAAGTGCAATGAACTCAAAGCTTCCATCGAAGGCGGCGCCGACTTCGCCCAGGTGGCGCGCGACAACTCTACCTGCCCGTCCGGCCGCAGCGGCGGCGACCTGGGCACCTTCCGCCCGGGCCAGATGGTTCGCGAGTTCGACCAGGTGGTGTTCAGCGCCCCGCTGAACGTCGTCCAGGGTCCGGTGAAGACCCAGTTCGGCTACCACCTGGTGGAAGTGACCAGCCGCGAGGACTGATCCGCTTCGCCCGCGCCGCGCCCTTTTCCGGGGGCGGCGCCTGCTCTGCTTTGCGCTCCAGATCCCCGCGTCACACCGGCCCGCCCCGCGCCACCAGCATCACACCCAGCCCTATCAGGATCGACCCGCACACACGCGGCATCAGCCGTTGTCCGCGTCCCTTGCCCAGTGCGCCCAGCAACAGGGAGGCGAACAGCACAGCGAGCACGTCGGCGGTGGAAAACACCAGGTTGACGATCATCCCGAGGATGAAGAACTGCAGGCCCACCGGCAGGCTCGCGGTCGGGTCGACGAACTGCGGCAGGAAGGTCAGGAAGAACAGTGCCGTCTTGGGGTTGAGCACCTCGACGATGATGCTGTCGCGTAGCACTTTCGGCCGCGCCTCGCCCAGCTCTTCAGCATCCCCACCCGGTCGGCGTCGGCCGAAGATCATCGTGCCGCCCAGCCAGATCAGGTAGGCCGCGCCGGCCAGCTTTAGCGAGAGGTACAGATTCGGCGCGTGGTGCAGCAATGCGGCTAGGCCGGCACTGGCAGCGAAGATATGGGCGTAGCAACCCAAGTGAATGCCCAGCGCGGCGTGCAGGCCGGCGCGGCGGCCGTGGGCGAGGGTCTGCGAGGTCATGTAGAGAATGGCCGGGCCCGGCATGCAGGCGAAGGCCAGCGTCGCCACGGCGAACGAGGCCCAGTAGGCAGGCAGTGTCATGATGTGATCCTTCCCTGATCGGGTATCGGCCGGCGCTCATCGAGGCGGCGTCTGGTCCGTGTCGGGAAAGGTTAGGGAGCGCGGGCCGCCAGGCACATACGGCAGTTGCCGTATTTTTTATGCCGGTGCGCGGCGCTAGTCTCTGTCCAACGGCTCACTGACAGGACGCGCGACATGCGCACGCAGGCATGGCACAAGCTCGACTCAGGCGCTGGGCACGCCCAGGCGCACGGCGTACGCCGCCAGCTCCGCAGTGCTGTGCAGGTCGAGCTTGCGCATGAGGTTCTCGCGGTGCTTGCGCACAGTCAGCGGGCTGATGCTGAAATGCTCGGCGATCTCCCGCGCGCTGCGACCCTGGGCCGCCAGTGTGAGGATCTGCCGTTCACGGCGGGTAAGGTCCACGGCCGAGAGCAGGTCAGCATCTCCCTGCGGGCGTACGTGCGGGCTTTCCAGCATGAAGCGCAGGCTGCGCGCGAGGTAGAGTTGGCCGCTGCGCAGAGCCTCGATGGCTTCGAGCAGCTCGCCGGTATCATCGCTTTTGCTCAGGTAACCGTGTACGCCGGCATCGAGTACCGAACGCACGGTAGCCGTTTCTGTATTGGCGGTGAGTACCAGCACCTTCAGCCGAGGGCGGCGCTGGCGCAGTTCCTGGATGAACTGCAGCCGGTTGAGGCCGGGCATGTTGAGGTCGAGCAGGAGCAGGTCCGCGCCTTGTTCTTCCAGCAGGGCATGCAGGCGCATGCCATCCCCCGCCTCGCCCACCACCTGGATACCGTCCTGGGTCGAAAGCAACAGGTGCAACCCGTCCCGTACGATGCCGTGATCATCGGCGATGACCACCCGAAATTCGCGCTTCCCATCCATTTTTCGTCTCCCTGAGGCATTTCGGATATGTACAACAGCCTGCAGCAGCGCGATCTGGTCGAACTCCTGTTCCGCCAATCCTACGCCGTGCTCTTTGCCAACCTGGTCATACCCCTGCCGGTGCTGTACATCTTCCGCAATGCCCTGTCGCCGACGACGATGGTCTTCTGGTTGGTCGCGCTCTACGCGCTCACGCTGGGGCGGATTGTCCTGGCACGCACGTACTTCCGGCAAGCCCCCCCGCGCGCGCTGGGCCACGGCTGGCTGTGGAGCAACACGCTGCTGTCCTGGGCCAGCAGTCTGCTCTGGGGATGGCTGGGCTGGGCCGGTTTTGCCCACGGCGATCCGCAGTTGTTCGCGTTCACCTGCATCGTGCTCACCGGCCTGGTGTGCGGCGCAGTGCCGTCGCTGTCGGCCTTTCCGCCGGCCTATATCGGCTCGCTCACCGCGATGCTGTTGCCCGTGCTGGTGCTGTGCCTGAGCGTTGCCGACGAGCAGCACACTACTTACAGCTTCTTCATCGCCTGCCTGGCCGGGGTCAACCTGTACTACAGCCGGGTGACCTACCGCAGCCTGTGCGAGACCATCCGCCTGCGCCAGGAGAATTCCGAGCTGGTGCACGACCTGCGCGAACAGCGCGACCTCGCGCGTGCCGCAGATCGCGCCAAGTCGCGCTTCCTCGCCGCCGCCAGTCATGACCTGCGCCAGCCGATCCACGCCCTCGGACTGTTCGTCGGCGCCCTCTCCGCCCTCGCCGAGCGCGGCCCCGTCGACGCCCGCCAGGCGCGTGATATCGCCACGCGCTTGCGTGCAATGCTCGGGAATCTGGGCGACCTGCTCAACGGCCTGCTCGACATCTCGCGCCTGGACGCCGGCGTGGTGCCGGTGGCGCGCGAGCCGATCTCGCTGCATAAACTGTTCGCCGACCTGCGCGAGGCATACGCCGGCACCGCCAACGAGCACAACCTGCGCTGGCGTGTGCAGGACAGCCAGCTGTGGGTGGATAGCGACCCGCTGCTGCTCAAGCGCGTGCTCGACAACCTGCTGAGCAACGCCTTCCGCTATACCCCCAAGGGCAGCGTGCTGTTGGGCTGCCGGCGGCGCGGCGACGAGCTGGAAATCCAGGTGATCGACACCGGCGTCGGCATTCATGCCAGCCAGCAGGAAGTGATCTTCGACGAGTTCGTCCAACTGCATAACGCCGAGCGCGACCGCAAGCAGGGCCTCGGTCTCGGCCTGGCCATCGTGCGCCACACCGCGCGGCTGCTCGGACATCCCCTGGCGCTGTCTTCCGAGGCCGGCCGGGGCACCTGTTTCAGTCTGCGCGTGCCACTGGCCGAGACGCCGTTGCAGGCCCCGCCCCTGCCGATGCCGACGACCGAGCGCGAGCCCGGCCTGGGCATCATGGTGGTGGAGGACGAAGTCGACGTGTTGCACGCGCTGTGCAGCCTGCTGGAGGTCTGGGGCCATCGCGTCTACCCCGGCACCAGCGCACTGCTTGCCTGTCAGCGGCATATCGAAGCCAGCCACGCTGGCCGCGCACCGGTGGACCTGATCCTCAGCGACTACCGCTTGGGTGAAGGCCTGACCGGTGCCGATGCGGTGCGCCGCATCCGCAGCTACCTCTCGCGCAATGTGCCGGCGCTGATCATCACCGGCGACACCTCCCCCGAGCGCCTGCGCGAGGCTGCCGCCAGCGGCAGCCAGTTGCTCCACAAGCCGCTGGACGCCGACCAGCTGCGCGCCGCCATCGCCAGCAGTCAGGAAGTGACCAGCACCGCCTGAAAGCGGCGCCAGGCCTTCAACCACGGGGGCTACGTCAATTCATCCGGGGCTAAAGTCGTGGCCGGATCGGCCGATGCAATGGTGAAACGAATCGGCAACAGCCTTCGTGCCTCACCACTAGAGAAAGCCCTCGCATGTTCAACTCGCGTCTGAAGCAGGAAATCGCCGCCCTGCGTGAAGAACTCGCCTCCTTCGAAGAGATCCGTGCCAGTCTCGACGAGGAAATGCTCGTGCTGTTCCTCGACCCCCGAGGGCGCATCGAGTCGGTGAATGCCAACTTCGAGAAAGAGATGCTTCACCGCGGCGAACAGCTCAAGGGCCGCCCGCTGCTCGACCTGATTCCCGACCACGTGCGCGGACTGGATTTCCACCTGAGGGTCAAGCACGCCATCGAGCGCGGCGAGCACCTCGCCGGGGTGATCCGTCTGCTACGTGGCGACGGCGAAGAAGCCTGGCTGCGCTCTATCCTGCAGCCAGTGCACGACAGCGCCGGAAAGATTCAGCGCTTCTCGATCTACGCCAGCGATCTCACCCGCACCATCGAGAATTCCCGCGAGCACGAGAACCTCATCGAGGCGCTGCAACGCTCCACCGCAGTGATCGAATTCAACCTGCAGGGCGAAGTGCTCGCCGCCAACGACCGCTTCCTCAACGCCATGGGCTACAGCCTGACGCAGATCCAGGGCAAGCATCACCGGATGTTCTGCGAACCCGCCGAGTACAACTCGTCCAACTACGAGTCATTCTGGGCCAAGCTGCGCCGTGGCGAGTTCGTCACCGGCCGCTTCAAGCGTCTCGACAGCCGCGGCCACGAGGTCTGGCTGGAGGCCTCCTACAACCCGATCATCGACGCCCACGATCGCCTCTACAAAGTGGTGAAGTTCGCCACCGTGATCACCGAACAGGTGCACCGCGAGAACGCCGTCGCGCAAGCGGCGACCATCGCCTTCGACACCTCGCAGACCACCGACAACAGCGCCACCAAGGGTGCCGCCGTGGTGCAGCAGACCGTGGATGTGATGCGCGAGCTGGCCGACCGCATGCAGGAGGCCGCCCAGGGTATCGAGGCGCTGGACCGACAGTCCCAGGCCATCGGCGCGCTGGTGCAGAGCATCCGCAGCATCGCCGACCAGACCAACCTGCTGGCTCTAAACGCCGCCATCGAAGCCGCCCGCGCAGGCGACCAGGGGCGCGGCTTCGCGGTGGTCGCCGACGAGGTACGCCAGCTCGCCTCGCGCACCAGCGCCGCCACCGAGGAAATCACCCGCGTGGTGGAGCAGAACCAGCACCTGGCCGGCCAGGCTGTAGCCATGATCGACCGCGGCAAGCAACAGGCCGAGCTGGGGCTGGAGCTATCCGGCCAGGCCGGCACGGTGATCATCGAGATCCAGGACAGCGCCCAGCGCGTGGTCAACGCCGTCGGCCAGTTTGCGAACCAGCTGTCGACCTGAGGTTCTTCCCTGCGGCACGTCAACACGGCGTGTCACAGCCTCGCCTAGGCTCCCGTCCGGCATTGCAGCTAGGCTCAATGCAGATGTGCACCCTCGCCATCGAAGGACGATCCAATGAGCGACACTCCCCTCCCCGACGTCATCCAGTATCTGCGCCTGCTGCCCGAGCGTGGCGGCTCGGACATGTTCTTCAGTGTCGGCGCGCCGCCGCATCTGAAAGCCGAGGGCCATAGCCAACCGGCGGATGACCGCGTACTGCAGAACGGCGAAGTGAAGACCCTCGCCTGGCAACTGATGTCGCCGGCCCAGGCGCAGGAGTTCGAGCGCGACCTGGAGATGAACCTGGCGCTGAGCGTGCCGGACATCGGGCGTTTTCGCGCGAACATCTACTTCCAGCGTGGCGAAGTGGCCATGGTGGTGCGCCTGATCAAGCAGGTGATCCCCGATGTGACCTCCCTCGGCCTGCCTTCGATCCTCGACAAGCTGGCCATGCAGGACCGCGGGCTGATCCTGGTGATCGGCGCGGCCGGCGCGGGCAAGTCGACGACCCTGGCGAGCATGCTGGACTTCCGCAACCGCCACCGCTCCGGGCACATCGTCTGCATCGAGGACCCCATCGAGTTCCTCCACATGCACAAGAAGTCGATCATCGACCAGCGCGAGGTCGGTCTGGACACCCACAGCTACGAGGACGCCCTGCGCAACGTGCTGCGCGAGGCGCCCGACGTGATCATGCTCGGCGAGATTCGCGACGCCGCCACCATGCAGCACGCACTGCACTATGCCGAGACCGGCCATCTGTGCGTTGCCACCCTGCACGGCACCAGCTGTCGCCACGCCATCGAGCGCATCACCCGCTTCTTCCCCGACGAGGCGCGCCCGCAGGTGCTGGCAGACCTCTCGCAGAACATCCTCGCGCTGGTCGGCCAGCGCCTGGTGCCCGGCACCCACCAGCGCCGCGCCGTGGCGGTGGAGCTGGTGCTGGGGACGCCGCACATCCGCGGCATCATCCAGCGCGATGAATTGCCCGAGCTCAAGGGCGCGGTGGAACGCGCGCTGGAAAGCGGCATGCAGAGCTTCGACCAGAGCCTCTACAAATTGCTCGAGGAAGGCCGCGTGAGCGTGAGCGATGCGCTGAAGTTCGCCGATTCGCGCACCGACCTGGCGCTGAAGATCAAACTGGAACGCGGCATGGATGACGACAGCATCGGGCCGGCGTTCGGCAGTTGAGTTGACCCGGCTGCTTTTCGTAGGAGCGAGGGGACGCCCAGTTCTTGCTCGCGAACACAGCTCACCGGCAGGCACAGAGTAAAACGCTTCGCGAGCAAGTTCGCTCCTACTGGATGCCCTTGAGCAACGCATCGATATCCACGCTCCGAGCCATCGCCCGGTTCCCCGCATCGTTGGGGTGCAGGTGGTCGCCGCTGTCGTAGGCCGGCAGCAGGCGCAGCGGGTGGGCGGGATCGCGCAGGTGCGCATCCAGGTCCACCACCGCATCGAACTCGCCGCTCTCGCGAATCCACTGGTTCACCCGTTGGCGCAGCGCCTCCTTGTTGGCGGCGTGGTAGTTCTCGATAGGCGACCCGCTGAGCGCGCGCTCGAACGGCAGGATAGTCCCGCCAATAAGGCGCACGCCGCGCACATGGGCCTGGGCGATCAGTAGACGGTAACCGGCGACCAGGTCCTCGTACTGCACCAGCGGGTTGTTCGGCGCGAAGGTGCTGCCGGGCCAGGAGATGTCGTTGATCCCCAGCGCCACAATGGCCACCTTCACGCCCGGCTTGCCCAGTACGTCGCGCTGGAAACGCACCAGGGCGCTCTGCCCCATGCCGTCGGAGAGCAGGCGCGCGCCGGAGATGCCGGCATTTATCACGCCCACGTCACGCGCTGCCAGCCGCTGCGCCAGCACGTCCGGCCAGCGCTGGTTGCCGTCCAGGCTGGCGCCACGGCCGTCGGTGATCGAGTCACCGAGCACCGCCACCACCGGGCGCGCTGCGGGGCTTTCCACCAGCACATCGGCGAGGAACAGTCGCGCTTCCATCTTGCCGTCCGCCGGCAGGCGCACGGCGTCGAGCTGTTCGCCCGGACCACCGTAGACGCGCTGCTTGCCGTCCCAGTGGAAGCTTTCGATGGCAGTGGGCTGCGGCAGATAGATCGACACGGCCAGCTCGCCCAGCGGCGGAACGGCGAGGTCCAGCGGATCGCTCAGCAGCTCGGCCCCCGGCGCTATGTAGGCCGTGGGCTGGCCGGCGAAGGTCAGGCGACGGCTCTGGCCATCGAGCTGCCCGGCGGACCCGGCGAGTGCCACGGCGGCACCACCGATGGCCACCGGCTGGCTGCCATAGGCGTTGGACAGCGCGATGCGCACGCGCGGGCCTCCCAGGCTGAGCTTCACACTCTGCCGCAGCGTGTGATTGCCGATTACCGGCGGCACACCCAGCGGCAGCGGTACTTCCTTGCCCCAGGTGCGCTGCGGGCTGGCGCTCCAGGTCGCCTGCCAGTGTCCTTCTTCCGCCTGCGCCAGTGGCAGGGCCAGGGTGATCAGGGCGGCGAGCAGCAAACGTTTCATGGCATTCCTCGAGATCGGTGATGGGATGACCACAGGCTCGGCCATTCCCAATCACGGCGGTAGACGGCATATTTGCAGACCCGTCATTCGATAAACGAATAGGACATGGATACTCTCAAGGCGTTGCACTGTTTCGTTCGCGCCGTGGAGCTGGGCAGCCTTTCCGCCGTGGCCCGCGAATCCGGCAGCAGCCAGCCGACGGTGAGCAAGACCATGGCCGCGCTGGAGCGGCAGGTCGGCGCGCAGTTGCTGATCCGCAGCACCACCCGTGTGCAGCCCACCGAACAGGGCCGGCGCTTCTACGAGCATGCCCGGCAGACGTTGGAAAGTTACGCCGAGGGCGTCAGCGAGGCCCGTGGCGAGACCGAGCAGGTGCGCGGCCGCCTGCGGGTCAGCGCACCGGTGAGCCTGGGTGTGCTGCGTCTGAATGCGCTGCTGCTGGAGTTCATGCAATTGCACCCGGAGGTCGAGATCGAGTTGCTGCTCAACGACCGCTTCGTCGACCTCGCCGAGGAAGGCATCGACCTCGCCCTGCGCCTGGGCGGCGAACTGCCGGAACAGCTGATCGCCCGCCCGCTGGCCCGCTCGCCGCGCTATCTGGTGGCCGCCCCGGCATGGCTTGCGCGGCAGCTCGAAGTGCGGGAACCCGAAGAACTACCGCTGGCCGACTACCTGCGTTTCGCCTGGCTCGACGCCGGGCAGAACCTGCTGCTGCGCCACGCCGATGGGCGCGAGCTGAACCTCGCCACTCGCAGCCGCTACACGGTGAACAGCTCACTGGCGATTCGCGAGAGCTACTGCCTGGGCGCCGGCTTCGGCCTGACGCCGGCCTGGCTGGTGGCCGACCTGCTGGCCGACGGCAGCCTGCAACGTCTCCTTCCAGAGTGGCGCGGGCCTACGCAGGAGGCCAGCCTGCTGTATCCTTCGCGGCTTTTTCTGCCGGCCCGGACCCGCGTGCTGATCGACTTTCTCATCGAGCGCCTGCCGCGCCTGCCTGGTTTCGAAGCTCTCTGACGGGCAGCGGCTATGCTTTTCGCCAATGAGCAGAACCGGCGCGCCCACCGACCGGTCGAACCCTGACATCCGCTCCCGAGGGACTTGCATGGGCAAGCAACACATACCTTACCTGCTGGCCACCCTGGCCCTGCCGCTGTTGCTCGCCGGTTGCTCGACGAACGCCAGCAACCCCTGCGACGAGCCACTGAGCGGCGAGGCCTGCCGGCAGGAACGCCTGCTCTATCAGAACGACATGCTGCAGGCAAAGCTGCTGATCGCCAGCGGCGACCTGGCCAACTACGAGCTGGCCGAGGCGCTGCTCGCCCGTTCCATGGAAAAGGACGTGCGCGGCGAGGCGAGCTTCTACATGGCGCTGCTGAAGATCAAGGAAGGCCCGCAGGTGGACGAGGTGCTGCCGCTGCTGGAGAAGGCCGCCGACGCCGGCCAGCCCTACGCCGTGGCGCTGCTCTACAAGATCTGGTCCGAGCCCTTCCTGGTCGAGCAGGCCGACCCGGCCAAGGCCCGGCAGTATCTTGAGGACTACGGCAACCTCGACGTCGCCAAGAGCGGCTACCCATCGTTCGAGAAGGCCACCGCGCTGGTCAACTCACTGCTCAGCGAACCACCCGCCGTCGCCGACCAGCCGGTTCAACCCTAGCCCTCATCGGGCGCCGGAGCGGCCTGGTCGAAGGTCCTCTCGCCCTCGTCCTTCCCGTGGGGCAGATGGTGCTCAATCACCGCATTGAGCTCCGCGCCCAGCAGCAGCACCGCCGACGAGATGTAGAAATACAGCAACAGCACGATGATCGCCCCGACGCTGCCGTACATGGCGTTGTAGTCGGCAAAGTTCTTCACGTAATAGCCAAAGCCCAGCGATGCGGAAATCCACAGCACCACGGCAAGCACCGAGCCGGGGGTGATGAAGCGGAAGCGCTGCTGCACGTTGGGCGTGACGTAGTAGATGATCGCTACCGCCATCATCATCAGCAGCACGATGACCGGCCAGCGCAGGATGCTCCAGAGGATCACCACAAAGTCCTCCAGGCCCACTTTGGCGGCGATCCAGCCCATCACCTGGGGCCCGAGGATCATCAGCGCGGCGATCAGCATCAGCATCGCTACCAGGCCGAAGGTGTAGAACAGCGACAGCGGGATGCGCTTCCATGCCGGGCGCGCCTCCCGCACGTCGTAGGCGGCGTTGAGCGCGATCATCAGCGAACGCACCGCCGCCGAGGACGACCACAGCGCCACCACGATACCAAGAGACAGCAATCCGCCCTGGCGCTGCTGCAACTGGTCGATGACCGGGTTGACCTGATCCAGCGCCTGCGCCGGCAGCACGTAGTCGGCCTGCTGGCGGAGGAAGTCGAAGAACTCCGGCAGGTGCAGGAAGCCCAGCAGGGCGATGAGAAACAACAGGAAGGGAAACAGCGAGAACAGCCCCTGGTAGGCCAGTGCCGCGGCGTAGGTGGGCATCTCGTCGTCGAGGAATTCCTTCACCGTCAGGCTGATCAGCTTCCAGGGCCCCAGACTGAGCCCGCGCATGTCCATGAATCGCATCCCGCACCGTCCTCCCGATGAGCGTCCCGCTCGCCGGCGGGCTGCAGGGTGGACCTGCGCAACGCCGGCAAAGTTGCAACAAAAGCGCGACGCAGAGCGCCCGCCAGCACAGACCATAGCCGCTGGCGGGGCGTGGAAGCCAGTGCGGGGGCGGTTTCAGTCGGCCAGGCGATAGACCTTGGCGAAGCGCTCGGCCTTCACCACGCCGTAGTCGCCGGGGGCGTATTGCATGACCCAGTCGCCAGCGGCACCGGTGAGGCGGTCGCCACCGGCCGAGCGCAGCAGGGTGAAGGGTTCGTCCATGCGGCGGGCCAGCACCGGGCTGGGGATGTTGCAGTAGGCACCCGGCTCGCCGTGGGTGAGCGCGGCGTCGGCGGGCCGGTACTTCGGATCGAAACGCTCGCGGGAGACGACCCAGCGCTCGCCGGTCGCGCCACTGATGATCGCGTCGCCGACGGCATACCGATTCGGGCCTTCGAGGCTCATCAATTCGCCTGCCGCAGCAGCGAATTCGACGGTGACGGTTTCGTCCTTCACCACTCGTTGCGCGGCGGGATCGGTGCGGAGGTCAACCTGGGTCAGTTCGATCATGTCGGGACTACGGACCTGCGGAATAAGGTGGGGTAACTGTGGGGGAAAGAACGGGGGCAAGCCTACTCGCAAAAGAATCGCCCCGCGAGCGGCCAGCGGCTGGCGGTGCTCTACACTCACAGGCCATGAGCGTGCCGTCATCGCGCACTCGACCGAACCCGGCCAACCCCTGGCTGTCGCACCTACTGAGCCCCCCCATCAGCCATACAGGAATCTCCCATGCCGTTTGCCCGTCTCGCCCTGCCCTTCCTGTTGCTCACCAGCCTTGCCGTCCACGCCGAAGACACCCCCGAAGAAGCGAAATTCCTCAAGGAATCGGCGGACTATTTCGACCAGGTGACCAAGTCCAACCTGCCGCGCCAGGTGGACAAGGTGACCACCCTCAACAGCGTGCAGCTCGACCCGGCGAAGAAGATGCTGTATTACCGCTACGCCATCTCCAACCTGCGCCTGGACGCCATGGACCTGGGCGCCCGCGCCAAGTTCGAGAACGGCCTGAAGAAGCAGCTCGAAGGCACCACCTGCGAGCAGACCGACCTGCTGCAGCGCTTCCGCGAGCACCACCTGAGCGTCACCCACGAGTACGCCGGCAGCGACGCCAAGCCGCTGGCCAGCATCACCATCGATCCGCAGACTCTGAGCTGCGCCAAGACCTGACACTGCACCGAAAAGCCACCGATGAGCCGTGCCGACTACCACCAGGAAAACGCCCAGCGCGCCGAGGCCGAAGCCCGGCGCCTGCTGGCCGAACGTGAGCAGCTCGGCGCCCGCTGGCTACCCTGGGTGGCCGGCGAGCTGTACCGGCTGAGCCCGCCGCACTACGCCAACATGGTGCGCCGCGAACTGGAGCGCCTGACCGCCGGCTGAACGGCCGCCCGTCACGGGGCTATGCTGAAGCAGTCAGCTCTCGGCCCGAGGGCGTCCCGTTGGAGGACAGGCGCATGAAAGGTCTCGACGCGAAGAAACAAGCGAAGAAGAAGCCGCTGAAAACCGCGCATGAAAAGCGCATGGCCAAGCGGCAGAAGAAAACCGGCAAGTCGCTGCTGGGCACTCCGCAGCAACCGTCCTGAGGGCGCGCCCCTCGTTCTGCGGATGGCCTCGGTGAGGCTGTCCGCTCACATCTCTTCCCAAGACTCTGCAGGAGCGCGCCATGCGCGCGATCGCGGGCATTGCGCGGTTTCCCTAGGTAAGCAGAGGCAGCCCCCTCCTACAGCCCGGCCATCCCGTTGCAGTTGATTGCTCAGACCAGACCGGCCCGCAGATTCAGCAGCATCCGCTCGCCCTGGGCGAGAATCAGGCCACCCGCGCGATAGCCGGCGGCGCCGATGCACAGGAAGCGCTCCGCTTCACCCGGCTCCACCTGCTCCACCGCGCGGCTGCCGGGGTGCCAGATGACACTGCCGGCGCTGGTGTTCTTGTCGATGCGCAGGCGGCGCTGCCAGCCGGCATCCTCCAGCACCAGGGAACCGGTGTTGTAGAGCACCTGCTTGACCGCGCCACGGGGCGCCCAAGTGTTGGGCAGGCCGCTGGCCTTGCCGTCCAACTCCATCCCGTGGACCACCGAGCGGCGCAGCGAACCCACGCGCCAGTAGGGCTGCAGGGCGAAGCTGAAGAGGCAGTCGCTGTCATCCTCGTGGTAGCTGGAGAGTTCGATGTCCAGGTCCTGGCCCAGGCGCGCTTCCAGGCGCACGTGCCAGTCCTCGATATCCAACTGCCAGCTGACGACCGCCTTCTGGTCATCGGCCCAGGCATCGAGCATGCGCCACTCGCGCTGGCGTGCCCAGCCGTGCTGAGGCCAGTCGGCTTCCACCGGGTGGCTGCCGAACCAGGGCCAGCAGACCGGGATACCGCCGCGGATCGGCGCAGTGCTCAGGCTCGGCCACTGGCTGGAACACC
Organism: Pseudomonas sp. NPDC086581; assembly: GCF_044746165.1. Lineage (NCBI taxonomy): Bacteria > Pseudomonadati > Pseudomonadota > Gammaproteobacteria > Pseudomonadales > Pseudomonadaceae > Pseudomonas > Pseudomonas sp. NPDC086581. The sequence continues at coordinate 101,857 of NZ_JBIVBR010000003.1, forward strand.
ACAGCAGCGGGCGCGCGCCGCGCGGCTGGAAGTGCAGCAGTTGCGCGCCCTGGCGGCTGAAGACCGCCTGGCATTGCGGATGATCGATGAGCAGCAGGTCGCGACGCTGGAAGCGCACCCAGTCGAAGGGGCGCTTGCCCCGCATGGAATGAAAAAAGCGCTGCAGCGGATGCTCGAGCATTGTCCGGATGTCCTGATCCAATCCCTGCCCGGACATTCCGGGGCGTGAAGATCTCTGTAGTTTCACTACATCTTACAGAAAAGGCGGCGATTCTAACCGCAAAGCCTAGTCACGCGCAGCGCTCGCGCCAATGAAAAAAGGCCCGTCGCAAGGACGGGCCAGGTTCGCACCAGGGAGCAATCAGAAGCTGGACTGGATCTTCAGGCCGGCCACCACGGCGTTGTTGACCTCGTCCACCCCGCCCGGATGGCGGATGTACTGCAGGTTCGGCCGCACGGTGAGCCAATTGGTCACATGCACGCCGTAGTACAGCTCGGCGTTGTACTCGGTGTCCTGGATGGGCTGGTACAGCGGGTTGTCGTAGTCGTCGATGCCGTTGACCTGGTTCACCAGGCGCTGGCGATCCTGCACGTCGTCGTTGACGTGGATGCGCGCCACGCCGAAGCCGATGTCGTCCTTGGGCCGCGCGTCGAACGGGCCCTTGTAGACCACGCCGAGCTGCTGGTAGTTGTCGACGGTGTTGGTGGCCTTGTCGTGCACGGTGAAGTTGGCGAACAGGCTCAGGCCGCGCGAAGTGTCGCCGTCATGGGCGGTGACCTGCTGCTGCGCCACCACCCACCAGCCGTGCTTGCCGCTGTGGGTCTTGGCCGGCTCGCCGGTGAGCGCCTGCGGGTTGCCGTTGACGTCGTCGTACACGTCGTCGGCCTCGGCCGTGCTGTAGTAGTAGCCCAGGCGGTACTCGCCGGGCAGTTGCTGGGCGCCGACCTTGGGCATCCACACCAGCTCCACCGGCAGGATGGTGCCCTTGGTGCCGCTGCCGTTGAGCTTGAAGCCGTTACCGGTTTCCAGGTTCGACGGGTTCTGGTTGTACGCGCCGACCTGGGCGTACCACTGGTCGTTGAAGTTCCACTTCACGCGGGCGGCCCACTGGCTGACAGGCCAGTTGTACCAGATGCCGCCGACCCAGTTGCCCACCTGCGAGCCGCAGAAGGCCAGGTTCTGGAAGTCGCAGGGGAAGCTGTTGAAGTCCTCGCCCTCGCCGAAGCGGCCGACCTTCACGTCCAGCGCGCCGTCGAAGTACTGCTGCTTGATCCACATCTGCGTCAGACGCCAGGTCTGGCCACGGCCCCAGACTTCCTGCACGGAGCTGAACTGCCCGGCGCGCGGGTCGCTGATGCGGTCGTTGGAGAGGTTGCGGCCGCTACGCTCGGTGACCGTCAGCTGGAACTCGGTGGCGTCCCAGCCGAGGATCTTCTGCAGGTCCAGATGGGTGCCGAGGGCGAACTGGTCGGAGTAGCGCGCCGTGGTGTGCTGGTCGTAGCCGCCACCCAGGTTGCTGGCGGCCTCGCCGACGTAGTCGAGCTTGAAGTCGTAGCCCTTCTCCAGCAGCTCGGTGCGCTTGCCGCCCCAGTCGCCCAGGCCCCACCTGGACTCGGATGAGAAGGCGTCGTCGGCATGGGCGGCATTGCCCACGCAGCCCAGTGCAAGCAGGCAGCCCAGGGTTCGTGCGGCAGGCCGGTTGTTGTTGTTCTTGTGCATCTCCAGCGTCCTCGTTGTCTTGGTTTCTAGCGTAGTTACAGGCAGGGATTTTCAGGCAGTGGTCATACAGTTCAGGAATGCTTCTGGCGGGCCAGCGGCGTCACCTTGTTCGCGCCGTCGCCGCGCGGCTCGGCGCGCAGGCGCTCGCCGCTCTGCGCATCGAACAGCAGCGCGCGGGAAGGATCGAAGCGCAGCTGCAGGGACGAGCCCGGCAGCGGCGTCTGGTCCGGCGCCAGGCGGCAGCAGACCTTGGCGCCATTGAGCGTGACGAAGGCCAGGGTGTCCGGGCCGGTGGGTTCGACGACCTCGACCTCGGCGCGCAGGTCGCTCGGGCCGTTGGCGCCATCGGTAGCCAACTGCACCTGTTCCGGGCGCACGCCAAGGATCAGCTCGCGGCCTTCGATCAGCCCGGCCTCCAGTTGCAGCGGCAGCTCGCAGCGGTCCTGGCCGCTGTCCAGCAGGCCGACCAGCCGGCCGCTCTGCTGCTGGACCTTGAGCGGGATGAAGTTCATCGGTGGCGAACCGATAAAACTGGCGACGAACAGGTTCGCCGGGTCGTTGTAGATCTGCTGCGGTGTGCCGAATTGCTGGACGATGCCGTCCTTCATCACCGCCACCTTGTCACCCAGGGTCATGGCCTCGATCTGGTCATGGGTCACGTACACCGTTGTGGTCTTCAGGCGCTGGTGCATCAGCTTGATCTCGGTGCGCATCTCCACGCGCAGCTTGGCGTCGAGGTTCGACAGCGGTTCGTCGAACAGGTAGATCTTCGGCCGCCGCGCCAGCGCCCGGCCCATGGCCACGCGCTGCTGCTGGCCGCCGGAGAGCTGCGAGGGCTTGCGTTCGAGCAGGTGCTCGATCTGCAGGAGCTTGGCCACGCGAGCCACCTCGGCATCGATCTCGGTTTTCGGCAGCTTGCGGATCTTCAGGCCGAAGGCGATGTTCTCGCGCACGCTCATGGTCGGGTACAGCGCGTAGGACTGGAACACCATGGCGATGTCGCGATCCTTCGGGCTCATGCCGCTGATGTCCTGGCCGTCCACCAGGATGGCGCCGCCGGTGAGGTTCTCCAGCCCGGCGATACAGTTCATCAGGGTGGATTTGCCGCAGCCGGACGGGCCGACCAGGATCAGGAACTCGCCCGAATCGATCGACAGGTTGATCGACTTCAGGGTGTCCGCCAGGCCTGCGCCGTAGGACTTGTGCAGGTTGTGCAGTTCAAGGGTGGACATCGGTGCTTACCTCAACCTTTGACGGCGCCGGCGGTGAGCCCGCGCACGAAGTACTTGCCGGCCAGTACGTAGACCACCAGCGTGGGCAGCGCCGCGATCATCGCGGCCGCCATGTCGACGTTGTATTCCTTCACGCCCGTGCTGATGTTCACCAGGTTGTTCAGCGCCACGGTGATGGGCTGAGCATCGCCGCTGGCGAACACCACACCGAAGAGGAAGTCGTTCCAGATCTGGGTGAACTGCCAGATCAGGCAGACCATCACAATCGGCGTGGACATCGGCATCAGGATGCGCAGGAAGATGGTGAAGAACCCCGCGCCGTCCAGCCGCGCGGCCTTCACCAGGGCATCCGGGATAGCCACGAAGTAGTTGCGGAAGAACAGCGTGGTGAAGGCCAGGCCGTAGATGCAGTGCACCATCACCAGGCCGGTGGTGGTGTTGGCCAGGCCGAGCTTGCCGAGGGTGAAGGACATCGGCAGGAGGATCACCTGGAACGGCAGGAAGCAGCCGAATAGCAGCGCGCCGAAGAACAGCTGCGAACCGCGGAAGCGCCACATCGACAGCACGTAGCCGTTCATGGCGCCGATGAAGGTGGAGATCAGCACGCCCGGCACGGTGATCTTCACCGAGTTCCAGAAGTAGTCGCCCACGGCGCCCCAGGCTTTCACCCAGCCGATCGCGGTGAACACATCCGGCAGCGCCAGCAGGTTGCTGCTGCGGATGTCCTCGGGCGACTTGAAACTGGTCAGCAGCATCACCAGCAGCGGGATCACGTACAGCGCCACGGCGCCCCAGAGGGTCGCGTGTACCGCCAGGCGGCTCAGGCTGAACGACGGTTTCTGGGTCGAGTCATGCATCGCGCTTGCCCCGCAGTTCGGAGTACAGGTACGGCACGACGATGGCCAGCACGGCGCCCAGCATCAGCATCGCGCTGGCCGCGCCCAGGCCCATCTGGCCACGGGTGAAGGTGTGGGCGTACATGAACATCGCCGGCAGGTCGGAGGAGTAGCCGGGGCCGCCGGCGGTCATCGCGGCGACCAGGTCGAAGCTTTTGATGGCGATGTGCGCGAGGATCATCAGTGCGCTGAAGAACACCGGGCGCAGGCTCGGCAGGACGATGCGCAGGTAGATGGTCGGCAGGCTCGCGCCGTCCACCTGGGCGGCGCGCACAATGGCCGGGTCGACCCCGCGCAGGCCGGCGAGGAACAGCGCCATGACGAAGCCCGAGGCCTGCCACACGGCGGCGATCACCAGGCAGTAGACCACCCGTTCCGGGTCCACCAGCCAGTCGAAGCGAAAGCCGGTCCAGCCCCAGTCGCGCAGCAGCTTGTCCAGGCCCAGGCCGGGGTTGAGCAGCCACTTCCAGGCGGTGCCGGTGACGATCATGGACAGCGCCATGGGGTACAGGTACACCGTGCGGATAAAGCCTTCGCGACGGATGCGCTGGTCCAGCAGCACCGCGAGGAACACCCCGAGCGCCAGGCAGACGCCGATGAACAGGCCACCGAACAGCAACAGGTTCTTGCTCGCCACCCACCAGCGGTCGTTGTCCCACAGGCGCAGGTACTGGGTCAGCCCGGCCCAGCTGTAGGCCGGCATGAAGCGCGAGTTGGTGAAGGACAGCAGCAGCGTCCAGCCGATGTAGCCGTACACGCAGACCAGCACCACGAGCATGCTCGGGGCCAGCACCAGCTTGGGCAGCCAGGCCTGCAGGCCATCGAGCAGCGAAGCACGGGGCGCGGCGGCGGGAGTGAAAGTCGGAGATCGGGTCGCCATCTGCTTTCTCGAGGATGAGTGAGCCCACCCGGGCTGCCTTGGCGGCCCGGAGTCGTTCAGTTGGGAAGAGAGGCCCGCCCCGCTGCGGAGCCGGCGAACGCCTTACTGCGCGGCGGCCTGGATGGCGGCGCCCAGTTGCTGCGCGGCCTTCTGCGGATCGGCGGCGGGGTCGTTGAAGAAATTGGTGACCACGTCGAAGATCGCGCCCTGCACGTAGCTGGAGGCAGCCATGCTGTGGGCCATGCTCGGCACCAGGTTGTTACTGGCGGAGGCGGCCTTGAAGTCCTTCATCGACTGCTGCGCACAGCTGTCGAAGGGCGTCATGTCGACGTCCAGGCGCACCGGAATCGAGCCCTTGTTCAGGCTGAAATCCTTCTGGAAGGACGGGTCGAGCACCGCGCGCGCCAGGTCCTCCTGGGCCTTGCGGTTTTCCTCGTTGCTCAGCTTGAACATCACCAGGGAATCGATGTTGTAGTCGAAGGCCTTCTGCGTGCCGGGGAATGGCAGGCACTGGTAGTCCTTGCCCGCCACCTTGCCGGCGGCGGTGAACTCGCTCTTGGCCCAGTCGCCCATGATCTGCATGCCGGCCTTGCCGTTGATGACCATGCCAGTGGCGACGTTCCACTCGCGGCCGGCGGCGTCGGCGTCGACGTAGCTGTGCAGTTTCTTCAGCGCGGCAAAGACATCAGCCATCTGCGCGCCGGTGAGGGTTTCCTTGTCCAGTTCGACGAAGGCCTTGCGGTAGCCTTCCGGGCCCATCTTGCTGAGCACCAGGTTCTCGAACAGGGTGCCGTCCTGCCAGGGCTGGCTGCCATGGGCCAGCGGCGTGAAGCCAGCAGCCTTGAGTTTGTCGGCGGCGGCGAAGAGTTCGTCGAGGGTGGTTGGCGGCGTGGCGCCGGCCTTCTTGAAGACTTCCGGGTTGATGTAGAGCCAGTTCACCCGGTGCACGTTGACCGGCACGGCGACGTAATCACCCTTGTACTTCATGATCTGCGCGACCTGCGGCGGGAGCAGCTGGTCCCATTTGCCTTCGGCGGCGACGTCGTTGAGGTCGGCGAGCAGCCCCAGTTCGCCCCACTCCTGGATGTCCGGCCCCTTGATCTGCGCGGCGGCCGGAGGATTGCCGGAGACGGCGCGGGTCTTCAGCACGGTCATGGCCGCTTCACCACCGCCACCGGCGACAGCGAAGTCCTTCCAGGTGTGGCCCTTGGCTTCGACGAGTTTCTTCAGGGTTTCGGCAGCGCGCTTCTCACCGGGGGAAGTCCACCAGTGCAGCACTTCGACTTCACCGGCGTGGGCCAGCAGGGGGGAGAGACAGAAGGAAGAAAGACAGATGGCGGCCGACAGGCGACGGATCGCATTCATGGGGAGCACCTTGTTCTTGTTATTGGAGGCAAGTCTTCGCTTGCGATGGTCCGAGTCTATCCAAGGCATTCCGTTCTCCGGGTAACGAAGCGATCTTCGATTGTCACCGGCCGGTGACATTGGGCGAATGTTCATGGCGAAAGAGGACGGGAGCGCGAAGCGCCCTACTCCACTTCCAGCCGCGGCAACCTCAACGTCACCCGCAACCCGCCCTCACGGCGGTTCTGCAGGGTGACTTCGCCGCCGTGGGTATGCGCGATGTTGCGCGCGATACCGAGGCCGAGGCCGTACCCCTGGCCGCGTTCGGAAAGGCGGAAGCGCGGTTCGAAGACTTTTTCCAGGCGTTGTTCCGGCACGCCGGGCCCCTGGTCGTCGACGTGCAGGACCACCGCGTCGGGATCGTCCTCGATGCTCAGCTGGGCGCGGCCGCCGTACTTCAGGGCGTTGTCCAGCAGGTTGCCGATGCAGCGCTTGAGCGCCAGGGGCTTGCCCGGATAGGGCTCGAGCGCCGCGCCGAGCACTTCGACGCGGCCGTCGGCGATGTAGGGGCCGGCGACGTATTGCAGCAGTTGGTTGAGGTCCACCGGCTCGACGTTCTCGTGGATGTCGGTGTCCTTCACGCATTGCAGCGCGCCCTTCACCAGCAGCTCCAGTTCGTCGAGGTCGTGGCTGAACTTGTCCCGCGCCTGGTCGTCCTCCAGCAGCTCCACGCGCAGGCGCAGGCGGGTGATGGGCGTGCGCAGGTCGTGGGAGATGCCGCTGAACAGCTGGGCGCGTTCGTTGACGTAGCGGTCGATGCGCTCGCGCATGGTGTTGAAGGCGCGGGAGACCTCCACCAGTTCGCTCGCCCCGCTCTCCTCCAGCGGCTGCTCCTCACCGCCCAGGGCGATGTCGCGGGCGGCGCGGGCCAGGCGCTTGAGCGGGCGGCTCTGCCAGTGCACCAGCAGGCCGGTGAACAGCAGGAGCAGCAGGCTGGTGAAGGCGATGGAGATGACCTGCTGCGGCGGCAGGCCTTCGGGTTCCAGGGTGACGTAGGGCGCGGGCATCAGACTGGCGATGTACAGCCACTCGCTTTCGCCGATGCGGATCTGCGTCACCAGCACCGGAGGGTTCACCGGCTCCAGGGTCAGCGCGTAGTGCGCCCAGGAACGCGGCAGCTCCTCCAGTTTCAGCTCGCCGTTGAACAGCCGCAGATCGTCAGGGCTGACGAACTCCACCTGCAGCTCGACGTCCTTGCCCAGCTTCTGGTGCAGCACCTCCTGCACGATGCCGATCACCGCCTGCTTGTTGGTGGTGTCCGGCAGCGCGCGCAGGTTCAACGGACGCTCATTGAGCGAGACGAAGAAGCGCGTGCCGCCCATGCTGCGCAATTGATCGAGCACCAGCGGGCGGTAACCGATGGGCAGCGAGCGGAAGTAGCTGACGCTGGCGGCCATGGAGTAGGCCAGGCTGCGCGAACTGGTAAGCAGGCCGTCACGCTGGCTGGTGCGCAGGTGGGAAATCCAGAACAGGCTCGACAGGCCCTGGGCGATCAGTACCGCCAGCAGGGTAAGCAGCAGCATGCGGCCGAGCAGCGAGCGCGGCACCAGGGCCCAGCGACGGCGTTCACTCATGGCCGGCGAGGTGCGGGCGAACCTGGGCCGCCAGCAGATAGCCGCTGCCGCGCACGGTCTGGATCAGCCGCGCCGGTTTCTCGGTGTCGCGCAGGCGTTGGCGCAGGCGCGACACGGCCATGTCGACGATGCGTTCCAGCGGCATCACCTCGCGGCCACGGGTGGCGCTGGCGATGGTATCGCGGTCGAGTATCTGCCGGGGGTTGTCGAGGAACAGCTTGAGCAGGGCAAAGTCGGCGCCGCTGAGGAAATGCTCCTCGCCATCTTCGTGGAACAGTCGATGGCTGATGGTATCCAGCCGCCAGTCGTCGAAGGCGATGACCTCGCCGCCGCGCACCTGGGTGAACTGCGCCCGGCGCAACAGCGCCTTGATCCGCGCCAGCAATTCGCGGGGGCTGAAGGGTTTGCCGAGGTAGTCGTCGGCACCCAGCTCCAGCCCCACCACGCGGTCGGCCTCGTCGGAGCTGGCGGTGAGCATGATCACCGGCATGCAGGCGTGGCGCTGGTGCGAACGAATCCAGCGGCACAGGCTGAAGCCGTCCTCGTCGGGCAGCATCACGTCGAGGATCGCCAGGGCGGCGTCCTCGTCGCACAGCGCGCGGCGGAAGCTCTCACCATCGGCGACGCTGCGCACCTGGAAGCCGGCGCGGCTGAGGTAGGTTTCCAGCAGTTCGCGGATTTCCTGGTCGTCGTCCACCAGCAGGATGGATCGGGCAGGCTGGTTCACTTCGGGCGTCCTTTCTTTTTTTGTTGTTTTCAGGGGTGGAGCGATGCGTCAGCTTTCGTTGCGCAGCGCCTGCTCCAGGGCCACGCCGGCGCCGAACAGGCCCGGATGATCCGCCGTCATGACCCACACCGGAACCGGGTCGAGGTACGGCCCGCTGGTCTTGCCACGGTTGCGGAAGGCTTCGGCGAAGCCGCTGCGCTGGAAACGTTCGAGGAAGCGCGGAACGATGCCGCCGGTGATGTAGACACCGCCCAGCGCGCCGACCGTCAGCACGGCGTTGCCGGCGACCCGCGCCAGCCAGACGAAGAAGTGCTCCAGCACCGCGTCGGCATAGGCGTCGCCAGCCATGGCGCGCTCGCCGATCTCGGCGGCAGTCGCGCATTTCGGCTCCACGCCATCGAGCTGACAGCTCATGCGGTAGAGGTTTTCCAGGCCGCTGCCGGAGAGCACGCGCTCGGCCGAGACATGGCCGTACTTCTCGCGCAGCAGTTGCCAGAGGGCGAAGTCACGTTCGGAGGTCACCGGCAGGTCGACGTGGCCGCCTTCGCAGGGCAGCACTTCCCAGCCGCCACCCGGCAGCGGCATCAGGCTGCCGACACCCAGGCCGGTGCCCGGACCGATGATCAGCTTGGCACGGCCTTCCAGCGCCTTGCCGGGGCGGACCTGCACCAGGTGCTCTTCCGACAGCCGCGAAGCCGCCCAGGCCATGGTGCTGAAGTCGTTCACCAGCAGCAGGTGGCTCAGGCCCAGCTCGGCGCGGAAGGCGTCGCGGCGAATCACCCAGTGGTTGTTGGTGAACTTGAAGTCGCCTGCGCCAACGGGGCCGGCACAGGCCAGGCAGACGTTGTCGATGGCCGACAGGGGCTGGCCGACGCGCTGCAGGTAGTCGCGCACGGCATCTTCCGGGCGCGGGTAGTCGGCGCAGGCCAGGACCTGGATGGACTCGAGGATTTCTCCGCGCCACAGGGCGAAGCGGGCGTTGGTGCCGCCGATGTCGCCGACCAGGGCGAAACCGTTCGAGGCGTTCTGAGCGTTGTTGGAATTCATTGCGGGCTCGGGCCTGGAAGTGGAGGAAGAAGGTTCAGCGTAGGACAGCGCCGAAGGCTCTCCCGCGCGGCGGACAGGCAGTCAATGCCGCGCGGAAGATTCCATTAGGTCTGCGTCTCAGCGCAAGCCGTCGAGCTCGGCGGTGAAGCTGCAGGCGCCCTGCTCGGCCGAACTGAAGGCATTGCGCATAAAGGCGAACAGCTCGCGACCCATGCCAATGTTATCCAGCGCGGGGGTTTCCACGAGCGGACGGGCATCCCATTCCGCCGCATCCACCAGTACGCGCAGCTCGCCGGTGGTGCCGTCGACGCGCACCACGTCGCCGTCGCGCAGCTTGGCCAGCGGGCCGCCGTTGAGCGCCTCCGGGGACACGTGGATCGCCGCCGGCACCTTGCCGGAAGCACCGGACATGCGCCCGTCGGTAACCAACGCCACCTTGAAGCCACGGTCCTGCAGCACGCCGAGGAACGGCGTGAGCTTGTGCAGCTCCGGCATGCCATTGGCGCGCGGGCCCTGGAAGCGCACCACGGCCACCAGGTCACGCTCCAGCTCGCCGGCCTTGAAAGCGGCGGCCAGGCTAGGCTGGTCGTGGAAGATGCGCACCGGGGCTTCGACGATCTGGTGCTCCAGCGCCACGGCGGAGACCTTCATCACGCCGCGGCCTAGGTTGCCTTCCATCAGGCGCAGACCGCCCTCGGCGGAGAACGGCTTGTCGATCGGACGCAAGATGCTCTCGTCCAGGCTCGTCGCCGGCCCTTCGCGCCAGACCAGCTTGCCGTCGTCGAGGAAGGGCTCCTGCAGGTAGCGGCGCAGGCCTTTGCCGACCACGGTCTGCACATCTTCATGCAGCAGGCCGCCATCGAGCAGCTGGCGGATCAGGAAGGACATGCCGCCCGCCGCCTGGAAGTGGTTGATGTCGGCCTGGCCGTTCGGATAAATGCGCGCCAGCATCGGCACGACTTCGGAGAGATCGGCCATGTCCTGCCAGGTCAGCTGGATGCCGGCGGCCTGGGCGATGGCCAGCAGGTGCAGGGTGTGGTTGGTCGAGCCGCCCGTGGCCAGCAGCGCCACCACCGAGTTGACCATGGCCTTCTCGTCGACGATCTCCGCCATGGGCACGAACTGGCCGTTCTCCGGCGCCAGGCGCGACGCCTGGCGCGCGGCTTCGCGGGTCAGCTCGTCGCGCAGCGGGGTGTTCGGGTTGACGAAGGAGGCGCCCGGCAGGTGCAGGCCCATCACTTCCACCAGCAACTGGTTGGTGTTGGCGGTGCCGTAGAAGGTGCAGGTGCCCGGCGCGTGGTAGGAGGCCATCTCCGAGGTCAGCAGCTCCTCACGGGTAGCCTTGCCTTCGGCGAACAGCTGGCGCACCGCGGCCTTCTCCTTGTTGGAGATACCGGTGGGCATGGGGCCTGCGGGCACGAACACCACCGGCAGGTGGCCGAAGCGCAGCGAACCGATCAACAGGCCGGGGACGATCTTGTCGCACACGCCCAGGCACAACGCGGCGTCGAACATGTTGTGCGACAGCGCGATGGCGGTGCCCATGGCGATCACATCGCGGCTGGCCAGGGACAATTCCATCCCCGGCTCGCCCTGGGTCACGCCGTCGCACATGGCGGGTACGCCGCCGGCGAACTGACCGACCGAGCCGATCTGCCGCAGGGCGTCCTTGATCAGCTCCGGGAAGCGCTCCAGCGGCTGGTGCGCGGAAAGCATGTCGTTATAGGCGGAGACGATGGCGACGTTGGCCTGGTTCATCAGCCGCAGCGCCTGTTTGTCGGAATCACCACAAGCCGCGACGCCGTGGGCGAGGTTGCCGCAGGGCAGCGTGCCGCGGTGCGGACCCTTGGTGGCGGCTGCCTTGACCAGATCGAGGTAGCGCTGGCGGGTGGCCGCGCTGCGGGCCTGGATGCGCTGGGTGACTTCAAGCACGCGAGGGTGCATGGCAGCATTCTCCTACAGACTATCGGTTGTTGTTTTTACAACATAATCATCGATTACTAAGGATTTACTTTTCGTCGACGGCGAAATTTAATGGTTTTTACCACAACAAAAGAAAAGAGACGACCTCCATGACTATACGCCTGGCAATCAACGGATTTGGCCGCATCGGTCGGAACGTACTCCGCGCGCTTTACTCGGGGCCCTACCGCCAGCACCTGCAAGTGGTGGCGATCAATGACCTGGGCGACGCCGCGATCAACGCCCACCTGTTCCAGTACGACAGCGTGCATGGGCGCTTCGCCGGCCAGGTCGAGCATGACGCCGAAAGCCTCAGGGTAGAGGGCGACCGCATCGCCGTCACGGCGATCCGCAATCCGGCCGAGTTGCCCTGGCAAGCCCTGGGGGTGGATATCGTGCTCGAGTGCACCGGGCTCTTTACCTCCCGCGACAAGGCCGCGGCGCACCTGCAGGCCGGCGCGCGCCAGGTGCTGATCTCCGCGCCCGGCCAGGACATGGACGCCACGGTGGTGTTCGGCGTCAACGAAGGCATCCTGCGCGCGGAGCACCGCATCGTCTCCAACGCATCCTGTACCACCAACTGCCTGGCGCCCGTGGCCCAGGTGCTGCACCGCGAGCTGGGCATCGAGCATGGGCTGATGACCACCATCCACGCCTATACCAATGACCAGAACCTTTCCGACGTCTACCACAGCGACCCGTACCGCGCGCGCTCGGCCACCCAGTCGATGATCCCGACCAGAACCGGCGCCGCCGAAGCCGTTGGCCTGGTGCTGCCGGAACTGGCGGGCAAGCTGACGGGCCTGGCGGTGCGGGTGCCGGTGATCAACGTGTCGCTGGTGGACCTCACGCTGCAGGTCGCCCGCGACACCAGCGCCCAGGAGGTCAATGCACTGCTGGAGCGCGCCAGCGAGCGCTCGACGATCCTCGGCTTCAACCGCCAGCCGCTGGTCTCGGTGGACTTCAACCACGACCCGCGCTCAGCCATCTTCGACGCCAGCCACACGCGGGTGAATGGCCGGCTGGTGAAGGTGATGGCCTGGTACGACAACGAATGGGGCTTCTCCAACCGCATGCTGGATACGGCGCGGGCGATGGCTGCGGCACGCGGCTGACATTCTGTAGGGCGCATAACGCGCCAGCGTTATCCGCCGTGGAGGATGCGACGGATAACCCGTTCCGGGTTATTCGCCCTACGTCTAACGCCTCTCAGCGGTATAGCCGCTTGCCCTGCGCCTCCAGCACCAGCAGACGCATGTCCGCCTCGGCCAGGATCGCCTCCTGGCCCAGGTGGTCGACACGCTTCCACGCCTTGATTTCCTCACGACTGCGGCCGCAGCCCAGGCAGATGCCCTCTTCGAACTCGCAGACCTTGATGCACGGACTCTTCACGGACTTCCTCTCGATTCGATGGGTGAACGTCAGTGGGCCTGCACAATGGACACCCGCGAGCGGCCAAGGTCCAACTCGATTTCCCCATCGGCGCCATCGACGCGGGTTATCGAAGCGGGCAATCGAAGGTCGCGCGCCTTGCTAGAATCCGCCCTCCACGCTTCCCGGCTTCGCTGATGCTCGCCCTCAAGCTCACCCTGGTTCCGCTGTTCCTGTTGCTGGTGTCCCTCTCCGGACGCTGGTGGGGACCGGCCGTCGCCGGCTGCCTGGCCGCTCTGCCGGCCATTGCCGGGCCCATCCTCTACCTGATCACCCTGGAGTACGGCCGAGACTTCGGCGCCCGGGCCGCGCTGCTGGCGCTGGCGGCGATCTTCGCCGCCGAGGCTTTCAACTTTGCCTATGCCTGGCTGTGCCGGCGCCACGCCTGGCCGTTGGCCCTGAGCGGCGCGATGCTCGCCTGGCTGGTGGCCGCGTGGGGACTGACACAGCTCCCCGCCCTGCCCCTCTGGGCGCTGACGGCTGCGGCGCTGGGCGCATTGACCAGTCAGTTGTTCATGCCCCGCGCCGAACTTCCCACCGCGGTCGCCGCGCTGGGCCGTCTCGAACTGGGTCTGCGCATGCTCGCCGGCGCGCTGCTGACCCTGGCCGTCACCGCCCTCGCCGGCTGGGCCGGGCCGAGCTGGAGCGGACTGCTGGCGGTCTTCCCGCTGCTCTCCATCGTGCTCTGCGTGTCGTCGCAGCGGCTGCACGGCACCGGTTTCGTCATCGCCCTGCTGCGTGGCATGGTCAGCGGGCGCCCGGCCTTCGCGGCCTTCTGCCTGTGGCTCGCGCTGCGCCTGCCGGACAACAACACCCTGCCCAGCTTTGCCGAGGCAGCGCTGCTTGCCGTGCTGGTACAAGCCGCAGTGCGCTGGCTGATCGGGCTTCGCTCCCGCAGGACAGCCAAAACCGCCTGAAAGTAAAACGCCACGGCTGGATCAGCCGTGGCGTTTTCGTTTGCAGCAGCGGGTGACGCTTAGAGCAGCGTGAAGCTCTGCTCCTTCACGTTGTCCGAATCCAGGCCGACGTAGACCTTGAACTCGCCCGGCTCCGAGGCGTAGCGCAACTGGCTGTCGTAGAAGCGCAGGTCTTCCTCGCGAATCGGGAACTGCACCACTTTCGACTCGCCCGGTTGCAGCAGGATCTTCTCGAAGCCCTTGAGCTCCTTGACCGGACGGCTGATGGAGGCGGCGACGTCGCGCAGGTAGAGCTGCACGGTGGTTTCGCCGGCGACCTTGCCGGTGTTCTTCACGGTCACACTGGCAGTCAGCTGGTCGCCCTTCTTCATCTTCGCAGCCGACATCTTCACGTCCGAGACGCTGAAGTCGGTGTAGCTCAGGCCGTAGCCGAAGGGGTACAGCGGACCGTTCTGCGAGTCGAAGTAGCGCGAGGTGTACTTGTTCGGGTGCTCGTGGTCGAACGGGCGACCGGTGTTCAGGTGGTTGTAGTAGATCGGCACCTGGCCCACCGAGCGCGGGAAGGTCATGGTCAACTTGCCCGACGGGTTGTAGTCGCCGAACAGCACGTCGGCGATGGCGTTGCCGCCCTCGGTGCCGCTGAACCAGGTTTCCAGCACGGCGTCGGCGTTGGCGCTTTCCCAGCGCAGGTCCATCGGCCGGCCGTTCATCAGCACCAGTACCAGCGGCTTGCCGGTGGCCTTGAGGGCCTTAAGCAGCTCGATCTGGCTCTGCGCGATGTGCAGGTTGGTCTTGCTCGACGCCTCGTGGGCCATGCCCTGGGATTCGCCGACCACGGCCACCACCACGTCAGCCTGTTTCGCCTTCTCGACGGCTTCGTCGATCATGGCTTTCGGGCTGCGCGGGTCGACCTTCACGTCTTCGCTGTACTCGTTGAGGTATTTGACGATCTCCGGATCGTCGGTGACGTTGGCGCCCTTGGCGTAGAGCAGCGCGGCATGGCCACGGGTGGCGGCGCCCATGCCCTCGAGCACGGTCACAGCCTGGAAGGCCTTGCCGGCGGCGGACCAGCTGCCCATCACGTCGCGCTTGCTGTCGGCCAGCGGGCCGATCAGGGCAATCACGCCGTCACGCTTGAGCGGCAGTACGCCGCCTTCGTTCTTCAGCAGCACCATGCCCTTGCGCGCGATCTCGCGGGCATCGGCGCGGTGCAGGCGCTCCTCGGCGTCGGTGTCCACCGGGTCCTTGCCCTGCAGATAGCGGTACGGGTCCTGGAACAGACCCATGTCCCACTTGGCGGCGAGCACGTCACGGCAGGCACGATCGATCTCGTCCTGGCTGATCAGCCCGGCCTTGAGCAGCTCGGGCATGTGCTTGCCGTAAAGGTCGTCGTTCATGTTCATTTCGACGCCGGCGTTGATCGCCGCCTGGGTGGCGTCGCGCTCGGTGGCGGCCACGCCGTGCTTGATCAGCTCCAGCACCGCGCCGTGGTCACTCAGGGTCAGGCCCTTGTAGCCCCACTGGCCACGCAGCAGGTCTTGTAGCAGCCACTTGTTGGCGGTGGCCGGCACGCCGTTGATGCTGTTCAGCGAGACCATCACCGCGCCGGCACCGGCGTCGATGGCCGCGCGGTACGGCGGCAGGTAGTCCTGGAACATGCGCTGCGGGCTCATGTCCACGGTGTTGTAGTCACGGCCGCCTTCGCCGGCGCCGTAAAGGGCGAAGTGCTTGACCCCGGCCATGATGGTTTGCGGCTGGTTCAGGCCCTGGCCCTGGTAGCCCTTGACCACCGCGGCGGCGACCTTGCTGGTCAGCCAGGCGTCTTCGCCGAAGCCTTCGGAGACACGGCCCCAGCGCGGATCGCGGGCGATGTCGACGGTGGGCGAATAGGTCAGGTTGAGGCCGTCGGCGCTGGCCTCGATGGCCGCGACGCGGGCGCTGCGCTCGATGGAGGCCATGTCCCAGCTCGCCGCCAGGCCCAGGCCGATGGGGAACACGGTACGGTGGCCGTGGACCACGTCATAGGCGAAGAACAGCGGGATCTTCAGCCGGCTTTTCATGGCCGCGTCCTGCAGGTCGCGGATGCCCGGACGGACCACGGTGTTGAACACCGCGCCGGTGGTGCCCTCGGCGATTTCCTTCAGCAGTACCGGCTTGGGATGGTCCGGCCCGACGCTGACCAGGCGCAGCTGGCCGATCTTCTCTTCGAGCGTCATGCGCTGCATCAGGCTGTCGAGGAAGGCTTCCTTGGACTGGCCGGCCAGCGGCACGGCGGCCGCGGCGGCAGGCGCCTGGGCGGCGGAAAGCGAAGCGCTGCTCAGGCCCAGCAGGAGGCCGAGCCAGCAGATACGGCTGATTGGAGTTCTTTTCATATGGGTACTCAGCAGCCTGCGCGAGGCGCCAGGCCACTGTGGATTGTTGTCGAGAGACGTCGTCAGGGCGGTCGATCGGGCGGCATCCCCGGGTGTTGCCGCCAGCGCCTTGCGAACGCGGCACATAAGGTCGTCGCGCCGAGGGCGGAAGTCAATCACCGAACGGCTGGAAAGCCTCGGTCAGATGCGCCAAAGGCCGGGCTCAATGGTCGCGATTGCGCGCGTTGAACTCCATTTCCTCGAGCATGGCCTCGCGCAGGGCGCGCTCTTCGTCCCATTCATCTTCCGCGGGCGCGGACGGCGTGGGGGCCGACGTTGGCGCGGACGCTTCGGGCTCGGCTTGCGTTTCAGGCTGGACAGGCGCTTGGGCTTCGCCCTGCGGCTCGACCTCCGGCAGCGCGTGCACGCCGCTGAAGTCGGCATCCACGCCGGTGTCCTCGTCGTCGCTCGGCGGGCGGTCGATCAGGTCGTCGAAGTCGGTCTTCAGCCCCTGTTCCATCTCGTCCAGCTCGGCGAGCAGGCTGCGGAAACTGGTTTCCTCCTTCGGCTCCTCCGGCGGCGCGGGCTCGGGCTCCTCACCTGCATCGCGCACGGCCTGGTCGGCCAGGGCCTGCAGCGACGGCGGCACATAATCCTCATCGTATTCCTCGGGGCTCGGCAGGCTGGCCACCGGCGCCATGTCCTCGAGGATCGGCTGCGGCTCGGGCTCCATCAGTTTCAGCTCGGCCAGCGGCGGCAGGTCTTCCAGGCTCTTGAGGTTGAAGTAGTCGAGGAAGGTGCGGGTGGTGGCGAGCATGGCCGGGCGGCCGGGGACTTCGCGGTAGCCGACGATGCGGATCCACTCGCGCTCCATCAGCGTCTTGACGATCTGGGTGTTCACCGCGACGCCGCGGATTTCCTCGATCTCGCCCCGGGTGATGGGCTGGCGATAGGCGATCAGCGCCAGGGTCTCCAGCAGCGCTCGGGAGTAGCGCTGCGGGCGCTCTTCCCAGAGCCGACCGACCCAGGAGGCGAACTTTTCGCGCACCTGCAGGCGGTAGCCGGTGGCGACTTCCTTCAACTCGAAGGCCCGGCCGGAGCAGGACAGGCTCAGCACCGCCAGTGCATCGCGGAACTGCTGCGGCTCGGGGCGCTCGGCCTCGTCGAACAGCTCGCCGAGGCGCTCCAGCGACATGGGCTTGCCGGCAGCCAGGAGGATGCCTTCGAGCAGGGTCGCCAATTCTTGCGGGTCGGAGAGATTCATCGAGGGCTCGGGTCGGGTTGAAGGTTAAGCGGCTCAGCCGGGAAAGCTACTCAAAGCGCGGCGCCAGGGCAACGCTGGCGGATCAGAGCGGCTCGTCTTCCACCTCGCCGTCCAGCGCCTGATCGAGCGCTGCCTCGCCTTCCGGGCCGTCGAAGTGGCCGTCCTCGAAGGTCAGCTCGGCCGGCGGCTCCTCGCGTGGCTCGAAGACGTCTTCGTCGCCCTCTTCGAGTACTTCTTCCGACGTTTCCCCGAAGCGTGCGGCGCCTTCCTGCACTTCCGTGCGGGCGCGGACGTGGATCGGCGCGAAGGCTTCGTTCTGCACCAGTTCCACCAGCTGTTCCTTGACCAGCTCCAACACCGCCATGAAGGTCACTACCACGCCCAGCTTGCCTTCCTCGACGCGGAACAGCGTGATGAAGGGCACGAAGCCCTCCCCTTTGAGGCGCTCAAGAATCTCGGTCATGCGCTCCCGGGTGGAGAGCATCTCGCGGGTGACCTGATGGCTTTCGAACAGGTCGGCGCGGCGCAGCACCTCGGCCATGCACAGCATCAGCTCCTGCATGTCCACTTCCGGCAGCAGCCGGCGCGCCCGCGCGTCCGGCGCGGCGACGGTGGGCACCACGTAGTCGCGGCCCAGGCGCGGCAGCTCGTCGAGGTCCTCGGCGGCCTTCTTGAAGCGTTCGTACTCCTGAAGGCGGCGGATCAGCTCGGCGCGCGGGTCTTCCTCTTCTTCCTCGGCCTCGGCCGAGCGCGGCAACAGCATGCGCGACTTGATCTCGGCGAGCATGGCGGCCATCACCAGGTACTCGGCGGCCAGCTCCAGGCGCACCGATTTCATCAATTCGACGTAGCCCATGTACTGGCGGGTGATTTCCGCCACGGGGATGTCGAGGATGTTGATGTTCTGCTTGCGGATCAGGTAGAGCAACAGGTCGAGCGGGCCCTCGAAGGCTTCGAGGAAGACCTCCAGGGCATCCGGCGGGATGTACAGGTCCTGCGGCATCTCCGTCAGGGCCTCGCCGTAGACGAGCGCCAACTGCACCGGCACCTGGTATTCAGGGGCGGCGGCGGGGGCTTCCGGCTCGGTCAGGTCACTCATCGGCCACTCGTCAGGCGCTGGGGTTCGAAGGCGGCATTATCCCTGCTTTTGCCGGCGGCGCGAGGGGCTTTTGGCGGATTTGCGCGGGCCGCCGTCTGCCTGTGCGAAGTCCGCCCCTACAAGATCAAAAGCCCCTCACCCTAACCCTCTCCCGCAAGCGGGAGAGGGAACCGGCCGGAGCAGGCGGAAACCATGGCATCAGCCGGCACGGACGGCCCCCTCTCCCTCTGGGAGAGGGCTGGGGTGAGGGGATAGCAGGCACCGATTGCCGGGAAAGCTACGATTCGTCAGCGGTAGGACAGCCCCATGGCATGCCGCACTTCAACCAGCGTCTCCCGCGCCGCCTCGCGGGCGCGCTCGGCACCTTCGGCGAGGATGCTGCGCACCAACTCAGGGTTGTCCTCGTAGTCCAGCGCGCGCTCCTGGATCGGTTCCAGTTCGTGGAGGATCGCCTCGATCACCGGCCGCTTGCAGTCCAGGCAGCCGATTCCCGCACTGCGGCAACCTTCCTGCACCCACTGGCGGCAACTGTCGTCGGAGTAGATCAGGTGCCACTGCCACACCGGGCAGCGCTCCGGATCGCCCGGGTCGCGGCGGTGCACGCGTGCCGGGTCGGTGGGCATGCGCGCGATCTTCTCCTCGATCAGCGCCGGGCTGTCGCGCAGGGCGATGGTGTTGTGGTGCGACTTGGACATCTTCTGCCCATCCAACCCCGGCATCTTCGGCGCGTGGCTGGTGAGGGTCTGCGGCTCCGGCAACAGCACGCGGCTGGTGCCTTCGAGGTAGCCGAACAGCCGGTCTCGGTCGCCCAGGGTCAAGCTCTGCTGCTCCATGAGCAGCGCGCGGGCAGTTTCCAGGGCCTCGGCATCGCCCTGCTCC
The DNA here is from genome assembly GCF_044746165.1 of Pseudomonas sp. NPDC086581. NCBI lineage: Bacteria > Pseudomonadati > Pseudomonadota > Gammaproteobacteria > Pseudomonadales > Pseudomonadaceae > Pseudomonas > Pseudomonas sp. NPDC086581. The sequence goes on from NZ_JBIVBR010000003.1 coordinate 121,240, forward strand.
TGCCAGGCACGGCGCAGGCTGCTGTAGAGCTTGCCGGTCTTCTTGCCCAGGCGGGCGATGGCGGTCTGGGCGCGGTCTTCGAAGTCCACCTCGCCGCCATAAAGATGGTTGAAGCGGCGGGCGATCTCGCGGGTGAATTCGACGTGGGCGAACTGATCCGAGCCTACCGGCACCAGGCCGGCGCGGTAAATCAGGATGTCAGCGGCCTGCAACAGCGGGTAGCCGAGGAAGCCGAAGGTGGAGAGGTCCTTGTGGACCAGCTTTTCCTGCAGTTCCTTGTAGGTCGGCACGCGCTCCAGCCAGGACAGCGGGCAGATCATCGACAGCAGCAGCTGCAGCTCGGCGTGCTCGGGCACCTGGGACTGGATGAACATCGTCGCGGCGCTGGGGCTGACGCCCACTGCCAGCCAGTCGATGGCCATGTCGCGCACGTGCTGGCGGATGCTGGCGGTCTCGTCGTACTCGGTGGTCAGCGCGTGCCAGTCGACGATGGAGAAGTAGCATTCGTACTCGTGCTGCAGTTTTACCCAGCTCTGCAGCACGCCGTGGTAATGCCCCAGGTGCAGGCGCCCAGTGGGGCGCATACCGGAGAGCACACGGCGCAGGGATTCGACGCTGGTCAAGCGGTCAACCTCGCGGGTTCGGCGATGGGACGAGGGAGTATAGCCAGCACGCCGCGACTGTTCAGGCGCTGACCATGAAGGGTTCCGGGTCGCCGCAGCCGACACGCACGACCACCGGGTCTTCATCGGTCAGGGCGATCACGGTGGAGGCCTCACCGCCGCCGAATCCGCCGTCGATGATCAGGTCGACCAAATGTTCCAGCGAATCGCGCATCTCGTAAGGATCGTTCAGCGGCTCGGTCTCGCCGGGCAGGATCAGGCTGACGCTCATGAGCGGTTCACCCAGCTCCTCCAGCAGCGCCAGGGCGATCGGGCAGGCCGGCACCCGCAGGCCGATGGTGCGGCGCTTGGGGTGCAGCAGCATGCGCGGCACTTCGCGGGTGGCGTTGAGGATGAAGGTGTAGGGGCCGGGCGTGTGCGCCTTGAGCAGGCGGAACAGGCCGGTGTCGACCTTGGCGTAGAGGCCGAGCTCGGAGAGGTCGCGGCAGACCAGGGTGAAGTTGTGCTTGTCGTCCAGCCGGCGGATGTGGCGGATGCGCTCCACCGCGGACTTCTCGCCGATACGGCAGCCCAGCGCGTAGGAGGAGTCGGTGGGATAGGCAATCACCCCACCCTGCCGGACGATCTCCACCGCCTGCTTGATCAGGCGTGCCTGGGGATTTTCCGGATGGATCTGAAAGAACTGGCTCATGGAGTCTCCTTGATCCCAATGGCGTTCTCGGCGCTGGCGAAGCGCGGCCAGAGCGGCGCCAGGTCTTCCGGCACGCTCCGGTAAAGGCCCAGTTCCGACCAGTCGCTGGGGCCATGGAAGTCGCTGCCGGCGGTGACCATCATGCCGAACTCGCGGGCGAGGATGCTCAGCACGCCGACCTGCTCGGCCGGCTGCGGGCCGTTGCAGACTTCCAGCGCATGACCGCCGGCGGCGATGAAGTCGGCCACCAGCTTGCGTCGCTTGGTACGGGTGAAATCATACTGGTAGGGGTGCGCCAGGCTGATCCAGGCACCCGCCGCGCGCAGCGTGCCGACGGCGTCGGCGAGGCTCGGCCAGTGCTGCTTGACGTCGCCCAGCTTGCCGGCGCCCAGCCACTTGCGGAAGGCCTCGGCGCGGTCCTTGACGTAACCCTGGCGCAGCAGGAACTCGGCAAAGTGCGGGCGCGCCGGGGCGTTCTCGCTGTCGCCCAGTTCCGCCTGGATCGCCCGCGCGCCCTCGAAGGCGCCGGGCATGCCCTTGGCTTCCAGGCGCCGGCCGATTTCCTCGGCGCGGGTCCAGCGGGCGCGGTGCAAGTCGTCCAGCGCCTTCACCAGCGGCTCGGCCGTCACATCGAAGCCGTAGCCCAACACGTGAATGGTCGCTCCACCCCAGGTGCAGGACACTTCGACGCCATCCACCAGCTCCATGCCCAACGCCTGCGCGGCTGTACGCGCCTCGGGCAGGCCGTCGAGGGTGTCGTGGTCGGTCAGCGCCAGCACGCGCACACCGCGCCCATGGGCACGCTCGACCAGGGCCGTCGGGCTGAGCTGTCCGTCGGACGCGGTGCTGTGGCAGTGCAGGTCGACTCGCATGGGACTTCCAGGGAATGCAGGGTGGCTTTGCGTCAGTGTCGGAGCAGATTCGCGTCGGGATAGCTTTCTGTATAGACGCTTCTGTGCCAACGCTCCCGCGGCAATGGCTTGAAACCATGATCTAACACAGCGTTGGGCGGATGGCTCTTTCAGTTCATCCGCAGGTTGGTATTATGCCGGCTCTACTGGGCTCTGGCTGCCGTAATGAAGCAATTCATCGATTTCATTCCCCTTATCCTCTTCTTCATCGTCTACAAGCTCGACCCGCGCAACGTCGAACTGGCTGGCCAGAGCTTCTCGGTCGGTGGGATCTACAGCGCCACGGCCGTGCTGATCGCCGCCTCCGTGGTGGTCTACGGCGCCCTGCTGATCAAGCAGCGCAAGCTCGACAAGGGCCAGTGGGTGACGCTCGCCGCCTGCCTGGTGTTTGGCGGCATGACCCTGGCCTTCCACAGCGAAACCTTCCTCAAGTGGAAGGCGCCGGTAGTGAACTGGCTGTTCGCCCTGGCTTTCGCCGGTAGTCACTTCATTGGCAGCCAGCCGCTGATCCAGCGCATCATGGGCCATGCGGTACACCTGACCGATACCCTCTGGGCGAAGCTGAACGTCGCCTGGGTGCTGTTCTTCCTGATCTGCGGCTGTGTCCAGCTGTTCGTCGCCTTCACCTTCCAGGACTACTGGGTGGACTTCAAGGTGTTCGGCAGCCTGGGCATGACCCTGCTGTTCCTGATCGGCCAGGGCGTGTTCCTGGCCCGCCACATGCACGATGAGCCTACCGGCGAAAAACCCAAGGACTGACATGCTCTACGCGATCATTGCCCGTGATATCACCGCTTCCCAAGAACGCCGCCTGGCCGCCCGCCCCGCGCACATCGCACGCCTGGAGCAGTTGAAGGAAGAAGGCCGCCTGGTGCTGGCCGGCCCGCACCCGGCCATCGACAGCAACGACCCGGGCGCCGCCGGCTTCACCGGCAGCCTGATCGTCGCCGAGTTCGACTCCTTGGCCGCCGCCCAGACCTGGGCCGACGCCGACCCGTACCGCGCCGCCGGTGTCTACGCCGAAGTCGTGGTCAAGCCGTTCAAGAAAGTCCTGCCCTAACAGCGCGCGAGCGTTGCACCCCGAGGCACGGAGCGCCGCGGGGCATCGCAGCCGGACAGCGCCGGGATGGCCATGGACGGCGGCACATCATCGAACAAGGAGTCCCGATGCGCCGTTTGCCCCTGCTCGCCTGCCTCGCCCTGCCACTGCCCGCCCTCGCCGAAGAGCCCGTCATGGTTCAACCGGCGCAAGGCGCTGTCCAACCAACAGCTCAACCGCCGGCCGCCAATCCTGAACTGGAGCAGCGCCTGGCCGACAGCGAACGGCAGCGCACCGAACTAGCCGCGCAACTGGCCGCGCAACCGGCACAGCAGGATAACAGCCAGGATGAAGCCCGCATCGCCCGCCTCACCCAGGAAAACCAGCGCCTGAAGCTGCAGTTGCGCGAGGCCCAGGCCAACCAGCCGCCGCGCCTGCTGACCGAGCAGCAGACCTGGTACGTGACCGGCGCCGGGACCGCCCTGCTGGCGTTCATCCTGGGCATGCTGAGCCGCGGCCGCCGCCGCTCGCGCCGCGAATGGATCAACTGAAAGAAGCCTCTTCATGAGTGAACTGCTGCTGATCGACGACGATGTCGAACTCTGCGAACTGCTGACCACCTGGCTGACCCAGGAAGGCTTCAGTATCCGTGCCGCCCACGATGGTGCCCAGGCCCGCGCCGCGCTGGGCAGCCGCGCGCCGGACGCGGTCGTGCTCGACGTGATGCTGCCCGATGGCAGCGGCCTGGAATTGCTCAAGTCACTGCGCAGCGACCATCCGGACCTGCCGGTACTGATGCTCTCCGCCCGCGGCGAGCCGCTGGACCGCATCCTGGGCCTGGAACTGGGCGCCGACGACTACCTGGCCAAGCCCTGCGACCCCCGCGAGCTGACCGCCCGCCTGCGCGCCGTGCTACGCCGCAGCCACCCTGCGCAACCCACCGCGCAGCTTGAACTGGGCGACTTGGCGCTGAACCTGTCGCGCGGCGTGGCCACCATCGGCACCGAGGAAATCAGCCTGACCCTCTCCGAGAGCCGCATCCTCGAAGCCCTGCTGCGCCAGCCAGGCGAACCGCTGGACAAACAGGCGCTGGCGCAGATCGCGCTGGGCCGCAAGCTGACCCTCTACGACCGCAGCCTGGACATGCACGTCAGCAACCTGCGCAAGAAGCTCGGAGGCCACCCCGATGGTCGCCCGCGCATCCTCGCCCTACGCGGGCGCGGTTACTTCTACGCAGTCTGAAACCTCGCCATGCAGAACGCCCGGGCCGCTCTGGCCCGGACCTCGTAAAGATTCCAGCAGGGCTTCACGTAAACTTTACCGAAGCTTTACGTGGGACTGACCGCCCTTGACCTTGCCGACCCTAGACTGGGCTCATCCGGTAACGACCGGCCCCAGAAAGGAGAAACACCATGCGCAAGACCCTGACCGCCCTGCTGATCGCTGCCGCCCTGCCGACCGTCGCGCTGGCGGCCACTCCCGCGCCGACCGACGCTCCGCCGCCGGCCCCGTTCATGAAGGACCACGGCCCGGGCATGCACCGCGGTGAACACGGCGGTGCATTCCGCGAACTGAACCTGACCCAGGACCAGCGCCAGCAAGTTGGCAAGCTGATGGGCGACTCGATGAAGGATCGCCGTGCGATCACCGAGAAGTACTGGAACAAGCTGCCCGAGGCCGATCGCAAGGCCATGCAGGAGGAACTCAAGGCCAACCGTGACAAGGCCGACGCGGGTATCCGCGGCATCCTCACTCCCGAGCAGCAGAAGAAGTTCGACGAGTTGAAGAAGCAGCGCGAACAGCGCAAGGCCGAATGGGCTGAATTCCAGACCTGGAAGGCCCAGAAGGACGGCGCCAAGACCAACTGATAGCTCCAGCAAGCGCAGGCGCCGGGTTCTACCCGGCGCCTTGCCGTGGAGCCCTGACAACGGATAGACCATGCGGCTGAACAGGAAGACCATGCGTTCACTCTTCTGGCGGATCCTCGCCGCCTTCTGGCTCGCCCTCCTGTTGGTGGCCGGACTGTCGATCCTGCTGGGCCGCGCCCTGAACCAGGACACCTGGGTGATCGCCCGCTATCCCGGCCTGCATGACATCGCCAAGCAATGGACCCTGCTCTACGAGACCCAAGGCCCGAACGCCGCGCAAGAACTGCTGGAGAGCCGCCGCAAGCAATACGAACTCTCGGTGCAGGTGCTCGACGAGACCGGCCAGCGCCTGGTCAATGGCACCTACCTGCCGCGCCCGCCGCGCCCGCACGGCAACTTCGACCGCGAGAACCTGCCGCGCTTCCCCTGGCGCCAACTGAGCCAGGAATACACCAGCAGCCGCACCGACCAGACCTACCTGTTCATCTACCGCATTCCGCACCCGACGCTGCAGGCCTGGCACCGCAGCAGCCTGCTCTGGCCGCTGAGTGCGCTAGGCATCGCGCTGGTGGTACTGACCGTATTCAGCCTGCTGCTGACGCTGTCCATCACCCGCCCGCTGAACCGCCTGCGCCGCGCCGTGCATGACCTCGGCCAGACCAGTTACCAACAGGACAGCCTCGCCCGCCTCTCCCGCCGTGGCGACGAACTGGGCGTGCTGGCCCGTGACTTCAACCGCATGGGGGCCCGCCTGCAAGGGCTGATCGGCAGCCAACGCCAGCTCCTGCGTGATGTGTCCCACGAGCTGCGGTCACCACTGGCGCGCCTGCGCATCGCCTTGGCGCTGGCCGAACGCTCCGAGCCCGAACAGCGCGCCGCCATGTGGCCGCGCCTGGAACAGGAATGCGACCGCCTCGAAGCGCTGATCAGCGAGATCCTCGCCCTCGCCCGCCTCGACGCCGAGCCGGGCCCGACCAGCCGCATCGACCTGCTGCCGCTATTCGAGCGCCTGCGCAGCGACGCGCAACTGCTTTATCCGGAACAGAGCATCCAGCTGGACGTCGCCCCGCAACTGGCCCTCGACGGCTGGCCGGACATGCTCGAACGCGCCCTCGACAACCTGCTGCGCAACGGCCTGCGCTTCAACCCCGCGGAGCAACCGCTGGAGATCCAGGCCCGGATCGACGACGAACGCCTGCACATCAGCATCCGTGACCACGGCCCGGGCGCCAGCGAAGAACACCTGGCGCAACTGGGCGAACCCTTCTTCCGCGCTCCCAACCAGAGCAGCCCCGGCCACGGCCTGGGCCTGGCCATCGCCCGTCGCGCCGTCGAGCGCCACCACGGGCGGCTGCGCCTGAGCAACCATCCCGAGGGCGGTTTCCTGGCCAGCATTGACCTGCCGCTGCGCCGCCAGGCCGCCTGAACCGAGCGCACATTCGGAGAGCCACCATGAGCCTTCCCGCCTTCGCTACGCCGATTCCCGCCCCGCAACGACCGCTGCCGCCGTCAGCCCTCCTGCGCAGCGATCCCTGCGACGATCCGCAGTACCTGGTGCTGGCGGTGGAACTGGCGCGCCTCGCCACCCAATGGCGAGCACGCTGGCCCGGCTTGCGCCTGAGCCTGCCGCAGAGCGGCACCTGGCCGCTGGAAAGCTGGCCGGATGCGCTGGGCGAAGCATTGGATGCCTTGCTGGAAGGGGCGCTGGCCCGCCATCCGCAGGCTGCGCTGGAGCTTTCGCTCAGTTCAGCACGCGGTGAGCTGCGCCTGGACCTGCAAGGCTACGACCCACAGGCGCGGGCTTGGCTGCCGGAAGCGCTGCCGCCGGCGCGGCGCCTGGCCTCCTGGCAGGGCGGGCACCTGCTCTGGCGCGCTCGCGACGGAGGGTGGAAGGTACGCCTGGAACTGCCGCTCAGCCCCGCCAGGCGCTAACGAACCCGGCCGGGTCCAGCGGTGCCGGGCGGCGCAGTTCGCCGACCGGCGTGCCGAGGTAGATGAAACCGACGATGCGCTCGTTCTCGGCCAGGCCCAGGCCCTCGCGCACCAGCGGATCGAACGCCAGGGCGCCAGTGCGCCACATCGCTCCCAATCCTTCGACGTAGGCCGCCTGGATGATGCCGTGAGCGGCGCAACCCGCCGCCAGCCACTGCTCGATCTCCGGCACCTTGGGGTGATCCTGCAGGCGTGCCACGGCGACCACCAGCAACGGCGCGCGCAGCGGCATGGCGCGAGCCTTGTCCAGCGCCTCGGGCTTGCCGTCGGGCTCATTGGCCGCCACGGCGCGGGCGAACAACTCACCCAGTTCCTTGCGCGCCTCGCCTTCCACGGTGAGGAAACGCCAGGGCCGCAGCTGCCCGTGATCCGGGGCGCGCAAGGCGCTGCGGAACAGGCGGTCCAGCTGCTCGGCGGACGGTGCCGGCTCGCTCAGGCGGGCGTGGGACACACGGTTGAGCAACGCGTCGAGAGCCTCCATGGGCTGCCTCCAGTCAATCTCGAAAGCCGCCATTGTAGACGCAAAGGGTTCGCATTTGTCCGGGAAAGACGGCGCCCTCCTACTCTTCCCCACTTGTAAAGGGGAACGGTGTCACGCGGTTTACTCTCGGCAGGCGGCAGGTAAAATGGCCGATTCCCATTGGATTCAGACCTCAGCGAATGGCCCTGCCGACTCTACGCACCCTCGGTTTCATCATCGGCATCTTCGTGATCACGCTGGCGGTCGCCATGCTGGTCCCCATGGCCACGCTGCTGTATTACGGCCGCGCCAACGAGCTGCACCCGTTCATCTGGTCGGCGATCATCACCTTCACCTGCGGGCTGGGCATGGTCATTCCCGGCCGCCCGGAGCAGGTACACATGCGCCCGCGGGACATGTACATGCTCACCGTGTCGAGCTGGGTGATCGTCTGCTTTTTCTCCTCCCTGCCCTTCATGTTCGCGCGGCACATCAGCTTCACCGACGCGATCTTCGAGAGCATGTCGGGCATCACCGCCACGGGGTCGACCATCCTCTCCGGGCTGGACAAGATGTCGCCCGGAATCCTCATCTGGCGCTCGCTGCTGCACTGGCTGGGCGGCATCGGCTTCATCGCGATGGCGGTGGCGATCCTGCCGATGCTGCGCATCGGTGGCATGCGCCTGTTCCAGACCGAATCCTCCGACCGCTCCGACAAGGTCATGCCGCGCTCGCACATGGTGGCCAAGTACATAGTCGGGGTTTACGTGGCCATCACCATCGCCGGCACCCTGGCCTTCTGGTGGGCCGGCATGGGCCTGTTCGACTCGCTCAACCACGCCATGTCGGCGATCTCCACCGGCGGCTTCTCCACCTCCGACCAGTCACTGGCCAAGTGGCACCAGCCGGCGGTGCACTGGGTCGCGGTGGTGGTGATGATCCTGGGCAGCATTCCCTTCGTGCTCTACGTCGCCACCCTGCGCGGCAATCGCAAGGCGCTGATCCGCGACCATCAGGTGCATGGTTTCCTCGCCCTACTGGTGTTCACCTGGCTGGTGATGGGCACCTGGTACTCGGTGACCTCCAGCCTGCCGTGGCTGGACGCCTTCCGTATCGTCGCGGTGAATGTGACCTCGGTGGTCACCACCACCGGCTTCGCCCTGGGCGACTACAGCCTGTGGGGGCACTTCTCGATCATGCTGTTCTTCTACCTGGGCTTCATCGGCGGCTGCTCCGGCTCCACTGCCGGCGGCATCAAGATCTTCCGCTTCCAGGTGGCCTACACCCTGCTGCGCGCCAGCCTCTACCAGCTGATCCACCCGCGCGCGGTGATCAAGCAGAGCTACAACGGCCACCGCCTGGACGAAGAGATCGTGCGCTCGATCCTGACCTTCTCGTTCTTCTTCGGCGCCACCGTTGGCGGCCTGGCGCTGGGCCTGTCGTTCCTCGGCCTGGACTGGATGACCTCGCTCACCGGCGCGGCCAGCACCGTGGCCGGCGTCGGCCCGGGCATGGGCCCGATCATCGGCCCCTCGGGCAACTTCGCCTCGCTGCCGGACGCGGCCAAATGGCTGCTCTGCGGCGGCATGCTGCTCGGACGACTGGAAATCATCACCGTCCTGGTGCTGTTCACCCCAGCCTTCTGGCGGCATTGATCGCCCCCACAACAGCCCAAATTGTCGGATGAACACGCCGTCCTACAAACCGCTTTACCGGGAACGCCGGCACACGGCGCTACCTTGGGAGGATACAAGCGGGCCATGCCCGCGATCGGGCCCATGGGGCGCTCCCACAGGGTGCGCCGTTTTATCCTGCGCACATAAAAAAGCCCGGCGCTGAGGCCGGGCATGTCCAGATCAGGACAGCTCAGTGTGTGTCCAGCAACGCCAGCGCCTCGCGGCTCAGGCGTTCGACCGTGGCCCAGTCGCCGCTGTCGATGGCGGCCTTGGGCAGCATCCAGCTGCCGCCCACGCACATCACGTTGGCCAGCCGGTAGTAGTCGTTGAGATTGTCCGGGCCGACGCCGCCGGTGGGGCAGAAACGCACCTCCGGGAACGGCCCGCCGAACGCCTTGAGCGCCTCCACGCCGCCCGCGACCTTGGCCGGGAACAGCTTGAAGCGGCGCAAGCCATGGCGGTATGCCGCCATGATTTCCGATGCGGTGGCCACGCCGGGCAGCAGCGGCACCGGGCGGGTCACGGCGTACTCCAGCAATTCATCGGTGCAGCCCGGCGTGACGATGAACTTCGCCCCCGCCTCTTCCGCCTGGGCAAAGGTTTCCGGATCGAGCACGGTGCCAGCGCCGACGATCAGCTCCGGACGCTGTTCGCTCAGCTGGCGAATCGCGGTGAGGCCCAGCGAGGTCCGCAAGGTCACTTCCAGAACGGTGATGCCGCCGGCTGCCAGAGCATCCGCCATGGGCAGGATGTCCGCTTCGCGGTCGATGGTGATCACCGGCAGGATGCGAGCACGCTGCGCGAGAGCGTCGATCTGCTGGATGTGTTGTTCAGACATTGCGGTAACTCCGTGCCTCAGGGGCACCAGTGGATCGAAAGAGGCGAACGCAGGAACGCATTGATGGGCATGCGCTGGTCGTCGTTGTCGCTGAGCGCCTGGCTCAGGGTAGCGAGCTTGGACTCGCCCTGGATGGCCAGGATCTGCACCCGCGCGCCCTGCAGTACGGCGCGGGTCAGGGTCAGGCGCTGGTGCGGCACGGTCGGTGCCCACATCGGCAGGCAACGGCGCGTACCGGCCGGGTCGAGCGCCTCTACCAGGTTGCTGCTGCCGGGGAACAGCGAAGCCGTGTGGCCGTCGTCCCCCATGCCCAGCACCAGCACATCGATGGGCAGCATCAGTTCGTGCAGGTAGCGGTCGGCCTTGTCGGCCGCCTCTTCCAGGCTGGCCGCCGGCTGGTAGATGCCGATGAACTGCGCCTTGGCTGCCGCGCCCTTGAACAGGTGACGACGCAGCAGGCCGGCGTTGCTGTCCGGATGCGACTCGGGCACCCAGCGCTCGTCGGCAAGGCTGACGGCCACTTTCGACCAGTCCAGCACCGCGCCGCTGAGGGCTTCGAGGAAAGCCACCGGACTGCGCCCGCCGGAAACCACCAGCAAGGCACGGCCGCGTTCGGTCAGTGCCTCGCGCAGCGCATCGGCTACCGCTTCGGCCAGGCCGCGAGCCTGCTCGGCGGCGTTGCTCCAGGTCTTCCAGGCCATGCCTTCAGCCAGTTGGGGTTCAAAGATCGCCATACCAGTCCCTCCCGTCGCGTGCGATCAGGGCAACCGAGGCCTGCGGCCCCCAGCTTCCGGCCGGATAAGGCTTGGGCTCCTCACCCAGGCGCCCCCAGCCGTCAATCAGGCCGTCACACCATGTCCAGGCGGCCTCGATCTCATCCTTGCGGACGAACAGGTTCTGGTTGCCTTGCGTGACTTCCAGCAACAGTCGCTCGTAGGCATCCGGCGTCCGGGCGGTCTGGAAGGTTTCGGAGAAATTCAGTTGCAGCGGGCCGGTGCGCAGTTGCATGCCCTTGCCCAGCCCCTGGTCCTTGGTCATCACCTGCAGCGAAATGCCCTCGTCCGGCTGCAGGCGGATGATCAGCCGGTTGCTGATCAGCGAGCGCTGCTCCGGCGCGAAGATGTAGTGCGGCGGTTCCTTGAAGTGGATGACGATCTGCGAGTGCTTCTGCGGCATGCGCTTGCCGGTGCGCAGGTAGAACGGTACGCCGGACCAACGCCAGTTGCGGATATCCACGCGCAGGGCGACGAAGGTCTCGGCATCGCTGTTGGGGTTGGCGTTCTCCTCATCGAGGTAGCCGGGCACCGCCTTGCCATCGATGTAGCCGGCGGTGTACTGGCCGCGCACCACGCGGGTCGCCAGCTGCCCGGGCGCGATGGGCTCCAGCGCGCGCAGCACCTTCACCTTCTCGTCGCGGATGCTGTCGGCGGTGAGGTCCGCCGGCGGGTCCATGGCGATCAGGCAGAGCAGCTGCAGCAGATGGTTCTGCACCATGTCGCGCAACTGGCCGGCCTTGTCGAAGTAGCCCCAGCGGCCTTCGATGCCGACCTTCTCGGCCACGGTGATCTCCACGTGGGAGATGTGGTTCTGGTTCCACTGGGTCTCGAACAGGCTGTTGGCGAAGCGCAGCGCGATGAGATTCTGCACCGTCTCCTTGCCCAAGTAGTGGTCGATCCGGTAGATGCGGTTTTCCGGGAAGAAGCGCGCCACCGCGTCGTTCACCGCGCGGGACGATTCCAGGTCGTGACCGATGGGCTTTTCCAGGACTACCCGGGTGCGCTCGGCGAGGCCGGCGGCGGCAAGGTTCTCGCAGATGCCGCCGAATACCGAGGCGGCGGTGGCGAAGTAGGCGACCAGGGTCTTATCGTCCCCCACCAGCTCGGCCAGCGCCTGGTACGAACCGGCGTCGAGGAAATCCATGCTCAGGTGATGCAGGCGCGCCTGGAAGCGGGCCCAGACGGTTTCGTCCCACTCCTTCGCCGGTACGGCCTGACGCAGGCGGCGCTCGATGGTCGCCAGGGGTTCTTCGCTGGCGCCGTCGTCGCGAGCCAGGGCGAGAATGCGGGTATCGCGGTGCAGCAGATCTTCGCGGTCGAGCTGGTAGAGCGCTGGCAGCAGCTTGCGCAGGGCGAGATCACCCAGCGCGCCGAACAATGCGAGGGTGCAGGGCAGAACTCGGACTTCAGGCATTTGTTGTTACCAACCAAATTTTGAACGATAGTTAGCCTTCTACGCCGGCATTAAGACAAATATGTAGTAATTAAACAACATATTTTTACCGCATCGCGCCGTTGTTGGTCGCCTGCCGGCCTGACGTTAGGATAGCGCCGCTGACCGTAGCCAACCGGTCAACCGTCGATTGCCCAAGGAGCACGGATGAAAAACCTGCTGGAGCAGATCCAGAGCCGTCTGGAAGAGCTGAACAAGGCCGAGCGCAAGGTCGCCGAAGTGATCCTGCGCGACCCGCAGCAGGCCACGCGCTTCAGCATCGCCGCGCTTGCGCAGGCGTCCAGCGTCAGCGAGCCGACGGTGAACCGCTTCTGCCGTTCATTTGGTATGAGCGGCTACCCGGAATTGAAGATCCAGCTGGCCCAGAGCCTGGCCAGCGGCGCGGCTTTCGTGACCCAGGCGGTCGCCGCCGAAGATGGCCCCGAGGCCTACACGCGGAAAATCTTCAGCAGCACCATTGCCTCGCTGGACAGCGCCCACAAGCAGCTCGACCCGAAAGTGATCGACCGCGCCGTGGACCTGCTGATCCAGGCCCGGCAGATTCACTTCTTCGGCCTCGGCGCCTCCAGCTCCGTAGCGCTGGACGCGCAGCACAAGTTCTTTCGTTTCAACCTGGCGGTCTCGGCGCAGAGCGATGTGCTGATGCAGCGGATGATCGCTTCGGTGGCGCACACCGGCGACCTGTTCGTGGTGATTTCCTATACCGGGCGCACCCGCGAGCTGGTGGACGTGGCGCACCTGGCGCGACAGAACGGCGCCTCGGTACTCGGCCTGACCGCCGCGGACTCGCCGCTGGCCCGCGCCAGCACCCTGAGCCTGGACATCCCGCTGCCCGAGGATACCGACATCTATATGCCGATGACTTCGCGGATCATCCAGCTGACCGTGCTCGACGTGCTCGCCACCGGCGTGACCCTGCGCCGGGGCGTGGACTTCCAGCCGCACCTGCGCAAGATCAAGGAGAGTCTGGTGCCAACGCGCTACCAGCTTGACGAGGAGGACTGAGCGCCTCTACCTGGCCCCCTGTGCGAGGGCCTCGCCCTCTCCCTTCAAGGCGAGGGACATCCCCGCCCCGAACTTTGAGAACGGTGGCTAAAAACCACGCCAGTTCAATCATCCGCCGCCGGATCCAGCCCGGGGAACAGCACCTCGGTAAAGCCGAACTTGCTGAAGTCAGTGATGCGCGATGGATACAGACGGCCGATCAGGTGGTCGCACTCGTGCTGCACCACGCGGGCGTGGAAGCCTTCCACGGTGCGATCGATGGGCTGGCCCTGGGGGTCGACGCCCTGGTAGCGGATGCGCTGGTGGCGATTCACCGCCCCGCGCAGGCCCGGCACCGACAGACAACCTTCCCAGCCCTCTTCCAGCCCATCGCCGATGGGCGTGATCAGCGGGTTGAGCAGGATGGTCGGCGGAACCGCCGGCGCATCCGGATAGCGCTCGCTGCGCTCGAAGCCGAAGATCACCAGTTGCAGGTCGACACCGATCTGCGGGGCGGCCAGGCCGACGCCGCCAACGTGGTGCATGGTTTCGAACATGTCGTCGATCAGTCGGCTCAGCTCGGCGCTGCCGATCATCGACTCGGGCACCGGTGGGGCGATGCGCAGCAGGCGCTCGTCGCCCATCTTGAGAATCTCGCGGATCATCTGTGCCTCGCTCGCCGTTGCGTGAAAGCGGCATGCTTCCAATGAAAGCTGCATCCTCGGCCCCTGCAACCGGTCTGGCAAGCCCACGACCGCCGGGCAGCACCCCGGAGACCGCAGCGCCGCAGTGTTAGACTGAGCTGCGACGACAACCATCGAGCGACGGATATTTGCCGAACTCCACGGCAGATGGCGGTCGAACCCTGGGGGGAGCTTTCATTCCGAGGGGCGTGAGGTTCGTCATGAACAGGCATTACTACATCAGCGACAACCTGGACGACCTGGAGCAGGTCGAGCAGGAGCTTTCCGAAAGCGGCATCGGCATCGAGCAGATGCATGTGCTCAGCGACAGCGACGCGGAAATGCAGGAACACCGTCTCCACGAAGTGCCCTCGATGATGAAGAAGGACGTGGTGCACTGGGGCAAGATCGGCCTGGTGATCGGCGCCGCACTGGCCGTGCTGGTACTGGTGGTCGGCTACCTGAGCGGCTGGACGCAGACAGCGGCCGGCTGGATTCCGGTGATATTCCTCGCTGCGGTATTGCTGGGCTTCAGCCTATGGGAAAGCAGCTTCTTCGGCCTGCAGCGCCCCAGCGGTGACGTACTCCGCTTCCAGGACAACCTGCAGGAAGGCCGCCATGTGTTCTTCGTCGACGTGAAGCCCGACCAGGAACCGGTGCTGGACATGGTGGTGCGCCACCATCCGCGCCTGGAGATCGCCGGCTTCGGCAGCGCCGCGCCGGCCTGGTGGCTTTCCATGGAGCACGCCTGGAACCGCTTCCGCCACATGATGTGACGCCGCCGGCCGCGGACATCGCCGGGAACTCCCACCGCGCCGTCCGTCACGGCGCGGGAGTGCTTGTCATGCGCCAGATTCCTACAGAAAAGTCCTACTCTTGATGCACATCAGGCGTCCGGGTGTCGACAGGTTCGAGACTGAGCCTACCGCTCGCCGACCTGCCACATCGATCCGTCAGGAGGAAGGCATGACCACGCCCACCGAGGTCACTATCCATTCCAGCACCGGCCTCGACCGCCAGCAGTACCGCATCCGCCTGAGCTACACGGTGGATAACGCCAATAGCCGGGATGCCCTGGTGAAATTCGAACTGGACGGCGAGATCGACGGCCAGCCGTTCAAGGACAGCTTCGATCTGCCCGGCGACCTCGCCTTCAACTTCGCCGGCAGCGCCACGCGCATCTTGCGCCGCCACGGCCTGCGGGTCTGCCGCGGGCCGGTACTGCGCTTTCGCAAGGAGCATGACCGGGTGTTCGACGACCTGCGCCGTCGGCTGAAGGCAGAGCCGGGCACGCCGGTCGACCTGCAGCGCATGGGTTCGCTGGCTCCGGCCGAGCCGCGTTGCGCGGTAGCCGAGTCCATCGTCCGCGGGCGCGGCTGAGGTGGTCAGACCAGTTCGATGCCGTCGTCGTGGATGACGATCAAGCCCTGCTTGAACAGGCCGCCGATGGCCTTCTTGAAGTTGCCTTTGCTGACGCCGAACTGCTGCGCGATCAGCTCCGGCGGGCTCTTGTCGCTGAGCGCTAGCTGGCCGCCGGCCTCGCGCAGGGCCTTGAGGATCTGCTCGCTCAGCGCATCGGACAGGCCGGCGCCAGCGGGCTGCAGGCTCAGGCTGATCTTGCCGTCGGCGCGCATTTCCTTGATGTAGCCGGTCTCGCGCAGGCCGTTGCGCATGAACTTGAAGACTTCGTTCTTGTGGATCAGGCCCCAGTGCTTGCCATCGATGATGGCCTTGTAACCCAGGTCGGTGCGTTCGACGACGAGCAGGTCCACCTGCTGGCCGACCTTGTAGTTGGCCGGGACGTTGTCCAGGTAGCGATCCAGGCGCGCGGTGGCGGTAATGCGGCGGCTGCGCTCGTCGAGGTAGACGTGGACCACACAGTAATCACCGACCTGCAGCGGGCGCTTCTCTTCCGAGTGCGGCAGGAGCAGGTCCTTGGGCAGGCCCCAGTCGAGGAACAGGCCAACACGGTTGACCTCCACCACCTTCAGACTGGCGAAGCCGCCGACCTGCACCTTGGGCTTCTGGGTGGTGGCGATCAGGCGATCTTCGCTGTCCAGGTAGATGAACACGTTGAGCCAGTCGCCCACTTCGGTGGGTTCGTTCTTCGGCACGTAGCGCTTGGGCAGGAGGATTTCGCCGTGGCTCTCGCCATCCAGGTAGAGACCGAAATCGGTGTGCTTGGCCACCTGCAATGAATTGAACCGACCTATGACTGCCATGACGCTTACCTCGTGAACGGGGCGGGCATTCTACGCGGATTGGCGCGTTATGGCTGCCGCCGGTTGCCGGATCGGGTGCGCGTCATCGGCGCGCATCGCGGGCATGGCCCGCTCCTAAAAGTGGTCCGCCTGGCCGAACTGCAACTCCGCCAGGCGCGCATACAGCGGATTGCTGAGCACCAGCTCGGCGTGCCGCCCCAGCGCCAGCAAGCGACCATGCTCGATCACCGCAATGCGGTCGGCGTTTAGCACCGTGGCCAGGCGATGGGCGATCACCAGCGTGGTGCGGTCGCGCATCAGTCCCGGCAGTGCCTGCTGGATCAGGTGTTCGCTCTCGGCATCCAGCGCGCTGGTGGCTTCGTCGAGCAGCAGAATAGGCGCATCCACCAACAGCGCGCGGGCAATCGCCAGGCGTTGGCGCTGGCCGCCGGACAAGCCCAGGCCGCTTTCCCCCAGATGCGTCCGGTAGCCCTGCGGCAGACGTAGGATGAATTCGTGGGCATGGGCCGCGCGGGCGGCGGCCTCGACTTCCCCATCGCTGGCATCAGGGCGGCCGTAGCGAATGTTCTCTTCCACCGTGCCGAAGAACAGCGCCGGGTTCTGCGACACCAGCGCGAAGCTGCGGCGCAGGTCCGTCGGGTCGAGCTGGGCAATGGGCTGGCCGTCGATCAGGATGCGTCCCTGCTGCGGGTCGTAGAAGCGCAGCAGCAAGTCGAACAGGGTGGACTTGCCGGCACCCGATGGGCCGACCAGCGCCAAGGTCTCGCCCGGTTCTACGCGCAGGTCGATAGCGTCGATGGCCCACTGTTCCGGGCGCGACGGGTAGGCGAAACGCACGGCCTGCAATTCGATGCTGCCGCTGATCCGCTCCGGCAGCTGCAGCAGGTCGCTGGCGGGGGCATGGATTTCACTGCGCGCGCGCAAGAGCTCAGCGATGCGCTCGGCGGCACCGGCCGCACGCTGCAACTCCCCAATCACTTCGCTCAGCGTGCCGAAGGCCATGCCGACGATCAGGCTGTAGAACACGAAGGCCGCGAGATCACCCGGACTGATGCGTCCGGCGATCACATCCATGCCGCCGACCCAGAGCATCACCCCAACCGCGCCGAGCACCAACAGGATGACCACGCTGACCAGCCAGGAGCGCTGCATGATGCGCTTGCGCGCGGTGTCGAAAGCGTCTTCCACGGTGCGGCCGAAGCGCGCGCGATCCTGCGCCTGGTGGTTGTAGGCCTGCACCGTCTTGATCTGGCCGAGGGATTCGCCGACGTAGCTGCCGACGTCCGCCACGCGGTCCTGGCTGAGCCGCGACAGGCTACGCACGCGGCGGCCGAACAGCAGGATCGGCGCGATCACCAGCGGCAACGAGGCAACCACGATGCTGGTCAGCTTGGCGTTGGTGAAGAACATCAGGATTACCCCGCCCAGCAGCATCAGCACATTGCGTAGCGCCATGGACAGTGAGGAGCCGATCACCGATTGCAGCAGCGTGGTATCGGCGGTCAGCCGCGACTGGATCTCCGAGGCGCGGTTGTTCTCGTAGAAACCGGGGTGCAGCTCGATCAGATGGTCGAACACGCGCTGACGGATATCGGCGACGAAGCGCTCGCCGATCCACGACACCAGGTAGAAGCGCACGAAAGTGCCGACCGCCAGGCACAGCACCAGCAGGAAGAAAATGCCGATGGCGCGGGTGAGCAGTTGCTCGGACTGGGTGATGAAGCCCTGGTCCACCAGCAGGCGGATGCCCTGCCCCAGGGACAGGGTGATGGCGGCGGTGAACAACAGCGCCAGCAGTGCGCCGAAGGCGCGCCAGCGATAGGGAGCGAGAAACGAGCGAGCCAAGCGCAGGGCATTGCGCTGGCGGGACGACAACAGGGACATGGCGGGCTCTGAACGGCCGGAATGGGCAGAGGGTAGCACCGCCGCGGCGCACCGCGTGAAGGACGATTCAGGCAGGCTAATGGGACCGTTCGCTCCATAACCGCCCCGAAAGCTGCTCGTTTGATGTACAATGGGCGGCCAATTTGCGCAGACAGGTATGGCAGATATGACTACCAAGCCCTCCACCCGCCAGAAAGCAGCCCCCAAGGCTCCCGCCGCTACCGCGACCAGCGAAGCTCTGGAAGCCCAGATCGCGGCCTTCCTGAACTCCGGCGGTGAGATCCAGCAAATCGCCAAGGGCGTGACCGGTCAGAACTACGGCGCACCGAGCCGCCACATCAGTCTCGGCAAGAAGTAATATCTGCAGGCAAGCCTGCCGGTTCCCGGCAGGCTGCCCGTCTCCCTCGCTTCGCCCGTCCTGCGTTCCCCCTCCCTGATACCCCGCTTTACACCAAAGCCTCCGCAATTCCGTCGATCCTGTGTTGCCTGTGCGCCTTGCACTCGGGCAGAGTCCGCCCATAGTCAGGACTTGGCCTATCCCAGGCCACTCGCAAGGAGCACCCCATGCTGCCCTCTCCGGAAAAGCTGCTGTCGCGCAACCTGCTCGATGTGCTGATCCGCGCCGGCCTGATCCTGTTGCTGGCCGTTTTCTGCTTCCGCATCTTCCATCCCTTCCTCGACCTGATGCTCTGGTCGGTGATCCTCGCCATTACCCTCTACCCCATGCACCAATTGCTCAGCGGCTGGCTCGGCGAGCGCCCGAACAGCGCCGCGAGCCTGATCGTGGTGCTGGGCCTGGTAATCCTGCTGGTGCCGGTGGTGGTGATCGGGTTGTCCATGGCCGATTCGGTGCGCGACCTGGTGCACGCCATCCAGAACCGCACCCTGCAAATCCCGCTGCCGCCGGACTCGGTGCAGAACTGGCCGGTGATCGGGCAGTACATCTACCCCTTCTGGCACCGCGTCGCCACCGACTTCATGGGCGTCGCGCAGCAACTGGCGCCTCACCTGCAAGGCGTGGCGAAGAAGGTCGCCGGGCAGGCGGCGGGCGTCGGCATGGGGCTGATGCAGTTCCTCGCCGCCTTCGTCATCGCCGGGGTGATCATGGCCTACGGCAAGCTGGGCAGCCGCACCGCCTGTGACATTGCCGTGCGCATCTCCGGCCCTGACCGTGGCCCGGGACTGGCCGAGCTGTGCACCGGCACCATCCGCGCGGTGGCCCAGGGCGTGGTCGGCGTGGCCTTCATTCAGACGCTGATCCTCGGCCTGGGCTTCATCGTCATGGGCATCCCCGGCGCAGGCCTGCTGGCCTTGGGCGTGTTGCTGCTGGGGATCACCCAACTGCCGGTGGTGCTGATCACCCTGCCGGCGATCGCCTATGTGTTCATGACCAACGATTCGCTGCTGGTGTCCATCCTGTTCACCGTCTGGACGGTGGCCGGTGGACTCTCCGACAACGTGCTCAAGCCGCTGATGTTCGGCCGTGGCAGCAAGGTGCCGATGGCAGTGATCCTCATCGGCGCGCTGGGCGGCATGCTCAGCAATGGCATCATCGGCCTGTTCGTCGGCCCGGTGGTGCTGGCCCTGGGCTACGAGCTGTTCATGTCCTGGGTCCACGAGCGCGAGGCGCCGGTCGCGCCGCCGGTCGAATCCTCCGAACAGACCTCGCCCTGATCCCCTCGCCCGCGGCTCAGAGCGCGGGCGTCCACCCGCAATGGAATGCACACAATGCCCAAACGCTGCTCCCTCACCTCCGCCCTGCTCGCCGCCGGGCTACTGCTCTCCCCACTGGCCTTCGCCGAAGAGGCCGCCGTCGTCTGGCCGGCCGTGGTCAATGCCGCCGACCAGCAACGCCTGACCACCCTCGACGCGCAGGTGAAGCAACTGCTCGACCAGCTCCAGCAGAGCGAGGACGAAACTACCCGCAACGAGGCGCTGAACCTCTACCGCATCGTGCTGGAAGACCCGGAACCGCTCGCCGATTCAGCCCTCACCGGCAACTGGAAGTGCCGCTCTGTTCAGCTCGAAGCGCAAGCGCTGTACGGCTACCCGAACTTCAAGTGCTCGGTGCGACAGACGCCCAAGGGACTGTTCCTTGAGAAGACCAGCGGTTCGCAGCGCATCAGCGGCTACCTGCAACGCCTGGATGACAAGCAGTTGGTATTCGTCGGCGGCGCGTCGGTAAACGACGATCCACAGGTCGGCTACAGCGGGCTGGAGCAGGCGGCAGCACGGGAGACCGACGTGGTCGGCGTCGTGCGCAATTCGTACGACGGCTTCGTGCTGCTGGTGCCCGAGCAGCTCGGGGGTTACAACCTGTTCCGCTTCACCCGCTGAGCCCACTCTCGCCAGGAAAGGCTCAGAGCAGCGCCACCATCTCCTTGAGCGTCACCGCCCAGGTGCCTTTCGCGTTGAGGTAGCGATAGCCGAAGCGCGAGCAGTTGGCCTGGGTGGTCAGCACCGCGTTCCAGGCCAGCCCGCGCTGCAGGTCGTGGGCCGGGTCGAGGAGGAAGAAGGCGTCGTCGCTCATCCCCACCGCCAGGCACCAGTGGCGGATGTCACTGTCCTTGCGGCCGTGGAAGCCGAGCACCACCGGGATATTCTCCTCCAGGTGGCGGCGCGTGAGTTCGATCATCCGCGCGCCATTGCCGCGCTCGACGCGGTATTCCTTGTCGCTGATGACCTTGAGCAGCTCCAGCAGGTCGGCACCCGTGGTGCCGACGCGCACCAGTGTCTCGTGCTGGTTCAGCGCCTCCATCAACCGCCCGTAGCGGGTCCGCGAATCCACCGGCGCCAGCCCCTTGGCCTGACGCCGCGCCAGCTGGTTGCGGGCGAGCATGGCCATCACCAGGCAGTAGGGCCCGCAGGCGCCGTCCATGTCGCCCTGGCGCAGGTGCACCTTCTCGCCGCGCCGATTGATCAGGCCGCCAGTGCCGTGCTCGTCCAGGTCCCAGCCCAGGCCGTCGATCAGGGTGATCCGCATCGCGCATCCTCGTTGCTTGCTCTGAGGTTGTGACCGGACACCGCGCGGATCATTCCACCGGCTTGCGGTTACAATGGACGTTTTCCCCTGCCTGGTTACCCGAAATGTCCGAAGCCATCCGCCTGTCCAAGCGTCTCGCCGAGCTGCTGCCCTGTTCGCGCCGCGACGCCGAGCTGTACATCGAGGGTGGCTGGGTCACGGTCGACGGCCAGCGTGTCGAGGAGCCGCAGTTCAAGGTCGATACCCAGCGCATCGAACTGCTGCCGGGCGCCTTCCCCGAGCCGATTCCGCCGGTAACCATCCTCGTACATAAGCCGGTCGGCCTGGGCAGCGGCAATGGCGCCAACTCCGCGCAGCAACTGCTGACGCCGGACAAGCGCTGGAGCGAGGACAACCTGCAGCAGCGTCTGCTGCGCAAGCACTTCGGCCACCAGTTCAACACGACTGTGCTGGAGACCGATGCCAGCGGCCTGCTGGTCTACACCCAGAGTCGCGGCGTGCAGCGCCGGCTGGTGGACGAGGCGGACAACATCGAGCACGAGTACGTGGTCGAGGTCAGCGGGCAGATCGCCGACAACGGCCTGAAGCGCCTCTGCCGCGGCATGCTGATAGACGGCCGCGAACTGCCGCCGCTGAAGGTCAGCTGGCAGAGCGAGACCCGCCTGCGCTTCGCCGGCAAGCAATTCCGCCCCGGCCAGATCGCCGCCATGTGCCGCGCGGTCGGCCTGCAGGCTCTGTCGATCCGCCGCTTGCGCCTGGGCGGCGTGGCCATGGGCAAACTGCCCGTTGGCCAATGGCGCTTCCTGCAGCCGGGCGAGAAGTTCTGACCGTCTACCCGACCAAAGTCGCGGGCGCCCGCGAATAACCAGGGCGCCCTTCTAATCCGCGGCTTACAGCCGCTATCGATAACATCGATAGTCACCAGTCGACGCATTCAGTTCTCTTGATAGTCCGCGCGCGGCATCTTTGCCCCATCAACTCGCTGGCAGGAGATTCGCCGGCCCCGCAGTCGGGCCGCAGGGGCGAACAAGCTACTCGCGAGACGCCCCCAAACGGATCGTCAAGAGGACACCACCATGCAAGTCATTCTCGATTTCCTGCTGCTCGTT
Source organism: Pseudomonas sp. NPDC086581 (assembly GCF_044746165.1). Lineage (NCBI taxonomy): Bacteria > Pseudomonadati > Pseudomonadota > Gammaproteobacteria > Pseudomonadales > Pseudomonadaceae > Pseudomonas > Pseudomonas sp. NPDC086581. The sequence continues at coordinate 143,432 of NZ_JBIVBR010000003.1, forward strand.
GGCTCCCTGGTGGAGCTGCTGCTGTACGTCGCCCTCGCCAGCGTCGTACTCGCTACCACGCTGCTGGCCGGTGGCATCGCCGTGCTGACCCTGCGTTCGCCGGGCTCGGCCGTGATCATCCCCGACCGTCGCCCCTCGGCCAGCCGCCAGCCGCGGCCGGCGGTGAAGCATCAGCTGGCCCGCCCCGTACTGGTCGCCGTAGCGAACGAACCGATCCTGGCGAAAACCGCGTGAAGCCGTCCTCGCAAGCGATTCAGCCCGGGTAGCGCCCGAGTGCGGCCCCCAGGTCGCGCTCGAGATCCCCGTCCCGCTGGCCGCCGTTGTCCATCATCCAGCGCACCCGCTCCAGCGTTTCCGGCGCCGACATATCACCGACAAAGCGCTGCGACTCCTCCACCAACGCCGCCTGATCCGCCGCCGTCACCTGCTCCACCAGCGCCTTCACATGGGCGACACCCGCTGCCGGGAAGGCCGCAATGCGTCGCGCCAGGGCGTCGCAGAACCCTTCCAGTTCCGCGTCCGCCAACGCCCGGTTGATCCAGCCGTAGCGCTCTGCCGTATCCGCATCGAAATCCTCGCCACCCAAGCAGACCTCCAGCGCCCTGCCCCGCCCCAGCATTTGCGCAAGGCGTACCGTGCCACCCGCACCGGGCAGCAGGCCGACTGCCACTTCCGGCTGGCCGAGCAGCGCGTGCTCGCGGGAGGCGAAGCGCATGTCCAGCGCCAGGAGGAATTCGCTGCCGGCGCCCCGCGCGCGGCCGCGCAGTTCGCCGATGGTCACCTGCGGCAGCCGGCTGAAGCGGCTGAACAGCGCGCTGAGCGGGCTGGCCATGCCGGCGGGCAGCTTCATCGGCGGCGCGTCCAGCTGGCTGCCGAGATCGTAGTGGGCGAGGAAAAAATCCGGGTTGGCACTGCGCAGCAGCAGCACGCGGGTATCGCTATCGCGTTCCAGTTCATCGGCCAGGTGCAGCAGGTCGATGACCATGGCGCGGTCGACCAGGTTGATCGGCGGGTGACGGAAGCTCACCACGGCAACGCCGTCGCGGTCTTCCCGGGTGAAAGTGCGGTAGTTGCTCATCGATGGGCCTCCGTTGCGAAGGCCCGAGGATGCGCCGGGGCGCGCGTGGCGCCCCAGCACTATCGATGCGCGGAATGGCCGGTCAGTGGTGGCCGATGCCCTGGTCTTCCAGATGGTCGGCCTCGAACAGGGTCTCCAGCTCCTTGCGCGCCTCGCGGGCGGTCTGGATCACCGCGGTCTCATCGTCGTAGACGCGGTACTGGGCCATCAGCACCGCTTCGTCGTGGCGCTTGAAGCGGCGGATGCGCGCGGCGACCTGTTCCTCGGTCAGGCCCAGACCGGTGAGCAGCAGGCGGCTCATCTCCAGGCTCGAGTGGAAGGTCTCGCGCACTGGCGTCGCATCGGCGTCCAGCAGGTGGTAGACGTGCTGGCGGTTACGCGCCCGGCCGATGACTTTCAGGTGCGGGTAGAGCTTGCGCACCAGCCGCGCCGTCTCGATGTTGGTCTGCGGGTCGTCGGTGGCGACGACGAAGAACTCGGCCTTCTCCACCTGGGCAGCGCGGAGGATTTCCGGGCGCAGCGGGTCGCCGTAGAAGATCGGGATATTGCCGTAGCTGCGGGTCAGCTCGATGGTGTCCACCGAGGTATCCAGGGCGACGAAGGGCACACCCTGGGCGCGCATGATACGGGCGACCACCTGGCCCATCCGGCCCATGCCGGCAATCACCACGCGCGGCGCGTCGTCCGGCAGTTGGCGGTATTCGGGCGGCGGCTCGCGCAGCACGGCGGGCTTGGACTTGATATTGCGCGCCAGGGCCAGCACCAGCAGCGGGGTCATCGCCATGGACAGGGTGATGCACAGCACCAGCAGCGAGTGCAGCTTGCCGTCCATCAGCCCCTGGGCCAGGGCCAGCTTGAACACCACGAAGGCGAACTCCCCGCCAGCGCCCAGCAGCACGCCGAGGCGGATCGCCGAGACCTTGTCCAGGCCACCGGCCAGACGGCCGATGAGGAACAGCAGCGGCAGCTTGATGCCCACCAGCAGCAAGGTAAGGCCGAGCACCACCAGCGGCTCGCTCTTGAGCAGGCCGAGGTCCGCACTCATGCCCACGCTGATGAAGAACAGGCCGAGCAGCAGGCCCTTGAAGGGTTCGATCTGCGCTTCCAGTTCGTGGCGGTACTCCGAGTCCGCCAGCAACAGGCCGGCAAGGAAGGCGCCCAGGCCCATGGACACACCTGCCCACTCCATCAGCCAGGCGGTGCCAACCACCACCAGTAGCGCAGTGGCGGTGGACAGGTCGGCCTGACCGGTGCGGGCCACCGAACGGAACACCGGGCGCAGCAGGAAGCGCCCGCCGATGACTACCACGGCGATGCTGCCGACCACTTCCATGACATGGGCCAGGTCACCGCCCGGCGCCGCCGAATCGGCGCGCGCGCCCAGCAGCGGGATCATGGCGATCAGTGGGATCGCGGCGATGTCCTGGAACAGCAGGATGGCGAAGCCGAGGCGGCCGTAGGGGCTGTTCAGCTCCTTGCGCTCGGCGAGAATCTGCAGGCCGAAGGCGGTGGACGACAGCGCCAGGCCGCCGCCCAGCACCACGGAGGTATTCACCGGCATATCGAAGGCCAGCACCGCGACGCTGCCAATGGCCAGCGCGGTAAGCAGCACCTGCGCCAGGCCAACGCCGAAGACCTGCTTGCGCATCACCCACAGCCGCTTGGGCGAAAGCTCCAGGCCGATGATGAAGAGCAGCAGCACCACGCCCAGTTCGGACAGGCTGGCGACGCTTTCGGGGTTGTCGATCAGCCCCAGCAGCGACGGGCCGATGAACACCCCGGCGAGTAGGTAGCCGAGCACGGCGCCCAGTTGCAGGCGCTTGGCCAGCGGCACCATGAACACCGCCGCGAGCAGGAAGACCACTGCCGACTGCAGGTAATTCGTCCCATGTTCCATCGATCAAGACTCCTTGGAAGGGTTGGGGCGAAGCGAAGATCCACCCGTGTCGTTCATCTCACACATCCAGCGCCACGCCCTCGGCCAGCAGGTGCCGCTGGAATTGCCCGGCCAGGGCGTCCACCTGGTCCCAGGGCTGCTCGTAGCGCTCGTCCAGCGCGACATGACTGCTGGCGCGCACACGGGCCTCGAGCCCGCAGTGCTCGTAGAAGGTGTTCACCGCGGCGACCATCGGCTCGCGCTGGTTCTCCATCAGGATGGCGCCGTGGGCCAGCACCACGTAGCGCCCGTCGCTGGGCCGGCGGCGCCAGCGCTGGGCGGTGCCCACCAGCTTGCGGCCGCCCAGATTGACGTTGTAGCGGCCATCGCAGAAAGCGCCTTCCACTTCCCCCAGGCTCGGATCGAGGCCCAAGGCCGCCAGCCAGTCGCACAGCGGCTGGCACAGGCGCAGGTAGGCGGTCTCGATGCGCGTCTGCTCGTTGTCCCCCGGCGGGATCGCATAGACCAGCGCGACGTTGAGCACGCCGGCGGACTGCGGGACCGGTTCGCCACCGGTGTCACGCAGGGCGATCGGCCAACCGAGCCTGGCGCAGGCGGCCGCGGCAGCGGCAAAGCCTTCCAGGCGGCTGAGCCGGCGCGGCATTACCAGGGACTGTTCCAGCGGGCTCCAGAACAGCAGGCCGCTGTCGCGCTCACCGGCGAAGGTGGCGTCGAGCAGGGCACGCTCGGCGTCCAGGCCCTGTTGCGCCGACAGTCGTTGCACCTTGTTCATAAGAGCGACCTTGGGTTCATGAGAGCGTCCTTGGGGTAAACCGGGTTGCGGACTATGCCCGCCGAGGGCTTATCCGACAATGTTCCAGGCCAATTTGTTGCCGCGTTCGGAAATTTCAGCGTAGCGGGCTGTGACTGCGCCGACGTCGTGCCGAGTCACGTCGACTTCAATCCACACCGCAGCGAAGCGGCGCTGCGTCTATCCTGCTACTGGCCGGCACTTGCGCAGGAGGCCAGAACCCGTGTCCAGGACGTTGCTTCAGCGTCTGCACCACGCCATTGCAGTCAACGACGCACTGGCGCTGCCGATCGCCCGGGAAAACCTGCGGCGCCTGTACTTCTCCGCCCTGCTGGCGGTGCCCTTCGACTTGGTCCACATCCTGGTCTTCCGCCTTAATCTGCAGGGGTCCAACCCCGAATATGACGGCTGGCGGCTGGAGATCATCCGTGTCCACGCCGTGGTCGCCGTGCTCTTCAGCCTGCTCGGCCTGCTCGCCTGGATGGCCTCCCCGCCCCGACGCCACGCGCCTCTGTGGTACATGCAGACCCTGACCGTGCTCGGCAGCATCCTGCTACTGGGGTTCGGCATCGCCATCACCGGCGCCGATCAGCAGGTCACCAGCAGCATTACCCCGTTCCTCATGGCCTCGGTGGCCACCTCGCTGATCATCCTGTTGCGCCCGAGCCTGGCCGTCACGCTCTATATCCTCGCGCTGGCCGCCTTCGAGCTGACCATGACGCTGACCCAAGCCAGCCCACAGCTGCGCCTGTCGAACCAGATGGGCGGACTGACCATCTGCGGCATCGGCCTGGTGCTGTCGTTCATCCTCTGGCACGGCCATGTGCGCAACCTGCGCCAGCGCGAGTTTCTCCGCCAGCAACGGCTGGAGCTGGAGGAAAAGAACCGCCAGCTGGAATACCTCGCCGGCCACGATCCCCTGACCGGGCTGTTCAACCGCCGCCAGTTCGACCAACTGGTGGGCATGGAACTCTCGCGCGCCGCCCGCCAGCCGGCACCGATCAGCCTGCTCATGGTGGACCTGGATCATTTCAAGTTCATCAACGACCGCTACGGCCACCCGCTGGGCGACGAGGTCATCCGCCATACCGCCAGCCTGCTGAGGAACTACACCCGCACCGGCGACAGCGTGGCGCGCCTGGGCGGCGAGGAGTTCCTGCTGCTGTTGCCCGACACCTCACAGCCCCAGGCACGAGTCATCGCCGAGAAAGTTCGCCGGCTATTGGAAGAAACCCCGTTGCCGATGAAGGACGGCCTGCTCTACCTCACCGCGAGCTTCGGCATCGCCTGCCTGGAGGCAGGCATATCGGGCACCTATGAGGGCCTCTACGCGGCGGCTGACAAGGCGCTGTACAAGGCCAAGGCGAGCGGACGCAATCGGGTGGAGGTGATAGAGCTGGGGACGGAGATGGGGACGTTCGATTGAGAGCATCAGCCCGTTGTCAGAGACCGATCCTCCCTGAGCTCCTGCGCCTGGATCAGCCCCCCTAACCCGCTCCCAGGGGGCCGGTGAAGGGTGAAACCATCGCGCCAGACGGCACGACCTGCCCCTTCTCCCTCGGGAGAGGGCTGGGGTGAGGGGGAACGCAGCGGTGGATTCAACCGGAGAAGACAGTTCGTAGGGTGCATAACGCGCCAGCGTTATCTACCGCGAGGCAACCAGCGGATAACCCGTTCCGGGTGACTCGCCCTACGAACTGATATGACCGGCGGGCATCGACGTTTCTGGATACGCCAAGCCAGTCACCTCTCCCTTCGGAGCGGGGCGCGCAACCAGGGTTAGGAAGAGGGTGGCGGGCGGAGTCGTAGAGCCAGGGTTCGCTAGCAAGCTCGCTCCTAGGACAAGCGCGCTGTATGCGTTACTGCGCGTACTTGCGCGTCAGCCCCGGCGGTACGCCGCTGCTGTCGGTCTCGGTCCAGGGGCCTTGCGGGCCGACACCCCAGTACCAGCCGTTGTCCCAGTGGTAGTAGGTGCGCTGACGGTAGAAGAGGTCCTTCTGACCTTGGATCACATAGACGCCGAGGCTGGCGTCCCAGCGGCCCTTGCCGCCGGGCGGCGGGGCGAACTGGGTCGGGCGCTTGGCGGCCGGTGCAGCGCTGGGCTGCGGGGTGATCGGCGAGCTGGAAGTCCTGGCCGGCGGGATCGGCTTGCTCGGCTGCGAGGGCGGAGGTATCTGCGAAGGCGGTTGCTCCGGCTGCTGCGGCTGCACCACGCAACCACCCAGTACCAGCATGGCACCCAGCGCCAGCAATCTGCCCTTCATCGCTCAACCCTCTCTTGTCGTGATTACTTCTGATCCGGGCTGTCGATTGTCACGCTCTGCTCGCCCGCCTGGGAAGTAGACAACGAAGCACTTCGTCCGATCCATTCCCCCGCAGTGGCATTGCCGGCGCGGGAAACGCGCGCGACCAACTGCACCTGCGGGTGCTGGGAGAGCTTGAGCTGCGGCATCATCGCGTCGGCGTCGCTCAGCGAAACCTCGCTGGGCAGGTCAGAAACTTTCAGGCGCTTCACTGCCAGAGGCATCGGCGGGCCGCTCACGGCGCGAGCGAAGACGAACACGCTGTCGTCCGGCTTGACCTGGCCCTTAACCGCGTCGGTCAGGTCGACCTTCACCTTCAGCGTCACGCCAGCGGTGGCGGCGGCAACCGGCGCCTCAGGCGGAGTCTGGCCCTTCTCGACCATGCGCTGGCGAGCGCGCTCGATGCCACCGGCGATGGCATCGCGCGACGGATCGTCCTGCGGCAGCACGCTGACCAGGCGACCCCAGTAGTCGATGGCGTCAGCGTATTTCTCGTCCTCGAACGCGGCGATGCCGAGGAGACCGAGGGTGGTAACTTCCTGCGGGTCCTTCTTCAGTGCTTCGTCGGCGAGGTCGCGCACTTGCTGGCTGAGCGCCTTGTCGCCGGCGAAGTACAGCGCCTGGGCCCACTGGCCGAGCACTTCCGGCTGGCGGCCGGAGAGGCGCGCGGCCTGTTCGAAGGCCTTGGCGGCATCGGCGGCGCGGTTCTGGGTCATGTAGGTGCGGCCGAGGAAGTACCAACCCTCGGCAGAATCCGGCTGAGCCTGCAGGGCGCGCTCCAGGCGCGCGGTCATCTCTTCCATGGACTTGGGCGCGGTGGCGAATTCGCGGGCCAGCTCGACCTTGTCGCTGGCGCCCCAATGCAGGTAGAGGCCCAGCGCGAGGAACGGCAGGACCACTGCTGCCACCAGCGGCGCAGCGCGGCCGAGGCGGGAGCGGCGATCATCGCCGGCACCTTCGGTGTCGGAGAGCAGTTCACGGGCCGCTTCGGCGCGGCCGGCCTCGAACTGCGCAGCGTCGAGGGTGCCGGCGTCACGCTGGGCACCCAGTTCCGCCAGGCGTTCCTGGTACAGGGCGACGTTGAGAGCGGTGCGGTCTTCCTCGGCCTGGGCCTTGCGGCCGCGCAGCAGAGGGATGAGGAGGAATGCCAGGGCCACCAGCAACAGCAGGCCGGCGGCGAGCCAGAAATCGATCATTTGTCTTGGTTATCCAGCAATTGGTCGAGACGCGCCTGCTCCTCGGCGGACAGCGTGGTGGAAGTGGCAGCGGCCGGGCGACGGCGGCGCGCGACAATGGCGCCGATGACGATCACGCCCAGGCCCAGCAGCGCGGCCGGGCCGAACCAGAGCAGCCAGGTGCGCTCGCTGACTTCGGGCTTGTAGCGCACGAACTCGCCGTAGCGGTCGACCATGTAGTCGACGATCTGCTGGTTGCTCTTGCCGGCCGCCATCTGCGTATAGATCTGCTTGCGCAGGTCCGCGGCAATCGGCGCGTTGGAGTCGGCGATGTCCTGGTTCTGGCACTTGGGGCAGCGCAGTTCGGTGGTCAGGTCGCGGAAGCGCGCGCGCTCGGCGTCATTGGCGAACTCGTAGGTGTCGATGGCGGCGTGGGCGATACCGGTCAGGCACAGCCCCAGCGCTGCAGCAGCAAGCAGACGTTTCATTTGCCCTCCGCCTCGTCGACCAGGCCCTGGTAGATCGGCGCCAGCTGTTCACGCCAAACCTTCTCGTCGACGGCGCCGACCAGCTTGTGGCGGATGATGCCGTCCTTGTCGATGATGTAGGTCTCCGGAGCGCCGTAGACCCCCAGGTCGAGGCCCAGGGTGCCCTGGGCATCGGCGATGTTCATCAGGTAGGGGTTGTGCAGCTCCTTGAGCCACTTCTGCGCCGCGGCGCCATCGTCCTTGTAGTTGATGCCGTAGATCACCACGCCCTTGGCGGCGAGGTCGGTGAGCACCGGGTGCTCGAAGCGGCAGGTCGGGCACCAGGTTCCCCAGACGTTGACCAGCGCTGGCTTGCCCTTGAGGTCGGCCTCGGTGTAGGTCTTGCCCGGCTCGGTGACGCTGGGCAGGGAGAACGCCGGGAACGGCTTGCCGATCAGCGCCGAGGGTAGCTCGCTGGGGTCCAGCCACAAGCCACGAAAGAGGAATACCGCGACGACCAGGAAGATCGCCAGGGGCAACAGCAGGATCGCACGCTTCACGCTCAGGCTCCCTGTCCGGCGAGGCCCAGGGCCTCGCGTACACGCGTTTTCACTTTCAGGCGGTAGCGCCGATCCAGCGCCGCCAGCACGCCGCCCAGGGCCATCAGCAGGCCACCGAGCCAGATGAAGCGCACGAAGGGCTTGATGTGCACGCGCACGGCCCAGGCGCCGTTGTCCAGCGGCTCACCCAGGGCGACGTAGAGGTCGCGGGTCAGGCTGCCGTGGATGCCAGCCTCGGTCATCATCGAGTTCTGCACGCTGTACAGGCGCTTTTCCGGGTGCAGCACGGCCACTTCCGAACCCTTGCGGGTCACGCGGATGGTGCCCTTGTCGGAGGTGAAGTTCGGCCCCTCGAAGTGATGGGTGCCCTCGAAGCGGAACTGGTAACCGGCCAGCTCCACCGACTCGCCCGGCGCCATGCGCAGGTCGCGCTGGGCACTGAACTGGCTGGTGAGGACCACGCCGATGGCGCAGATGGCGATACCGAAGTGCGCCAGCTGCATGCCCCAGTAGCTGCGGTTCAGGCCCGCGGCACCGGCGATCACGCCCTTGTGACGGACCTTGTCGAAGAAGTCACGCACACCGGCCAGCACGACCCAGGCGGCCAGCATGAACACCGCCAGCACTTCCCAGTGCAGCTCGCCGTACAGGAAACTGCCGAGACCGCCCAGCACCACGGTGCCGATCAGCACCGGGGTAAGCATGTTGCGCAGCCAGCGGGTCGGGGTGTCCTTCCAGCGCACCAGCACGCCGACCGCCAGGGCCAGCATGAGGATGGCAATCAGCGGCACGAACAGCGCGTTGAAGTACGGCGGGCCGACCGACAGCTTGGCGCCGCTGATGGCGTCGAGCACCAGCGGGTAGAGGGTGCCCAGCAGGATCATCGAGGCGGTGACCACCAGGATCAGGTTGTTCAGCAGCAGCAGGGTTTCGCGGGACCACAGGGCGAAGCCGACCTGGCTCTTGACCACCGGCGCGCGCAGGGCGAACAGCGTCAGTGAACCACCGACCACCACCAGCAGGAAGGCGAGGATGAACACGCCGCGCTCGGGGTCCGAGGCGAAGGCGTGCACCGAGGTCAGTACGCCGGAGCGGACCAGGAAGGTGCCCAGCAGGCTCAGCGAGAAGGCCGCGATGGCCAGCAGCACGGTCCAGCTCTTGAACACGCCGCGCTTCTCGGTCACCGCCAGCGAATGGATCAGCGCGGTGCCTACCAGCCAAGGCATGAAGGAAGCGTTTTCCACCGGGTCCCAGAACCACCAGCCGCCCCAGCCCAGTTCGTAGTAGGCCCACCAGGAGCCGAGCACGATGCCGATGCCGAGGAAGGTCCAGGCCACCAGGGTCCACGGACGCGACCAGCGCGCCCAGGCAGCGTCGAGACGGCCGCCGAGCAGTGCGGCGATAGCGAAGGCGAAGGCCACCGAGAAGCCCACGTAGCCCATGTAGAGCATCGGCGGGTGGAAGATCAGGCCCGGGTCCTGCAGCAGCGGGTTCAAGTCATTGCCGTCCGCCGGCACCTGCGGCAGCAGGCGGCTGAAGGGGTTGGAGGTGATGATCAGGAACAGCAGGAAGCCGGTGCTGATCATGCCCATCACGGCCAGCACGCGGGCCAGCATCACTTCCGGCAGTTGGCGGGAGAACACCGACACAGCGAAGGTCCAGCCGCCGAGGATCAGCGCCCAGAGCAGCAGCGAGCCTTCGTGGGCGCCCCACACGGCGCTGAACTTGTAGAACCAGGGCAGCGCGCTGTTGGAGTTGCTGGCGACGTAGGCCACCGAGAAGTCATCGTGAAGAAAGGCCCAGGTCAGGCAGCCGAAGGAGAACAGCAGGAAGGCGAACTGCCCCCAGGCAGCGGGGCGCGCCAGGCTCATCCATTGGCGGTCGCCGCGCCAGGCGCCGACCAGCGGGAAGAAGGACATCACCAGCGCCATGCACAGCGCAAGGATCAGCGAGAGGTGGCCGAGTTCGGGAACCATGTCAGTTGCTCCCCTGTTGCGGCGCGGCGTTGCCGCTCTGGCTGGCTTCGTAGTGCTCCAGCTTGCCGCTGTCCTTGAGCGCCTTGGTGACTTCCGGCGGCATGTATTTCTCGTCGTGCTTGGCCAGCACTTCATCGGCGGTCAGCACGCCGGCTTCGTTGATCTTGCCCAGGGCGACGATGCCCTGCCCTTCGCGGAACAGGTCCGGGAGGATGCCGCGGTATTTCACGGTAACTTCCTTGGCGAAGTCGGTGACCACGAATTCCACGTCCAGCGAGTCCGCCGAACGCTTGAGCGAGCCCTTCTCAACCATGCCGCCGGCGCGGATGCGCGTGTCGTGCGGGGCTTCGCCATTGGCGATCTGGGTCGGGGTGTAGAACAGGTTGATGTTTTCCTGCAGGGCCGACAGCGCCAGGCTGACGGCGACGCCAACGCCGGCGACGATGGCGAGGACGATGTACAGACGCTTCTTGCGGACCGGATTCACTTGCTGGCCTCCCGGCGCAGACGACGCGCCTCTTCTTGCAGGTAACGCCGGCGCGCCACGATCGGCGAGACGACGTTGATCGCCAGGACCACCAGGCAGATGGCGTAGGCGGACCACACGTAAGGGCCATGGTGACCCATGGCGAGGAAATCGGAGAAAGACTCGAAACTCATAGCGCGCGCTCCACCTCGGCCTTGACCCAGCTCGCGCGGGCTTCGCGCTTGAGCACTTCCAGGCGCATGCGCATCATCAGCACCACGGCGAAGAAGCAGTAGAAACCGGCGACCATCATCAGCAGCGGGATCCACATCTCCGGCGGCATCGGCGGCTTCTCGGTCAGGGTGAAGGTGGCCGGCTGGTGCAGGGTATTCCACCAGTCCACCGAGTACTTGATGATCGGGATGTTCACCACGCCGACGATGGCCAGCACCGCGCAGGCCTTGGCCGCGCTGTCGCGGTTGGTGATGGCCTGGCCCAGGGCGATGATGCCGAAATAGAGGAACAGCAGGATCAGCATCGAGGTCAGGCGCGCGTCCCAGACCCACCAGGCGCCCCAGGTCGGCTTGCCCCAGATGGCGCCAGTGACCAGCGCGACGAAGGTCATCCAGGCGCCGATGGGCGCGGCGCACTGCACGGCGACGTCAGCGATCTTCATCTTCCAGATCAGCCCGACCGCGCCGGCCACGGCCAGCATCACGTAGCAGGACTGGGCGAGGAACGCCGCCGGCACATGGATATAGATGATCCGGAAGCTGTTGCCCTGCTGGTAGTCCGGCGGCGCGAAGGCCAGGCCCCAGACGGTGCCGGCAACCATCAGCAGGATCGCGGCGACCGCGAACCAGGGCATCCAGCGTCCGCTGATCTCGTAGAACCACTTGGGCGAGCCAAGCTTGTGAAACCAAGTCCAGTTCATCATCAGGCTCTGTAATTCAAAGCTCTAGTCTGCCGCCGGTGCCGCTTCGAGAGCCCGGCGATCGTTCGTTCACTCGCCGACGCTGATCTTCAGCCCGGCGGCGATGGCAAAGGGCGTCAGCGTCAATGCTAACGCCGTCAGGCTGGCCAGCCACAGCAGGTGCCCGGCGGTGGGCAGCCCCTGCAGCGACGCCTGCAGCGCTCCGCTGCCCAGGATCAGCACCGGAATGTAGAGCGGCAGGATCAGCAGGGCCAGCAGCAGGCCGCCGCGTTTGAGACCCACGGTGAGCGCCGCGCCCACGGCGCCCAGCAGGCTCAGGATCGGTGTACCCAGCAGCAACGACAGCAGCAGGTCCGGCAGGCAGCGCGCCGGCAGGCCCAGCATCAGAGCGAACAGCGGCGACAGCAGCACCAGGGCCAGCCCTGAAACCAGCCAGTGTGCCAGCACTTTGGCCAGGACCAGTAGTGGCAGGGGGTGCGGCGAAAGGACCCACTGTTCCAAGGAACCATCCTCGAAATCGCTGCGGAACAGACCGTCCAGCGACAGCAGCACCGCTAGCAATGCCGCGACCCAGACCAGGCCCGGCGAGAGATTCTTGAGCATTTCCGACTCGGGCCCGACCGCCAGTGGGAACAGCGCGATGACGATGGCGAAGAACACCAAAGGATTAGCCAGCTCCGCCGGACGACGGAACAGCAGGCGCGCTTCGCGGGCGAGCAACAGGGTGAAGACGTTGCTCATCGCGCCGCCACCTCCCGTGCGTGCTGGCCCAGGTCGAGGGCGCGGTAGCCTTGCGGCATGCGCTCCAGGGTGTGGTGGGTGGTCAGCACGACGAGGCCACCGCGTTCGCAATGGCCGGCCAGGTGTTCTTCCAGCTGCGCCACGCCCTGCTTGTCCAGGGCGGTGAAGGGTTCGTCGAGGATCCACAGCGGCGGCGCGTCCAGGTACAGGCGCGCCAGGGCCACGCGGCGTTGCTGGCCGGCGGACAGGGTGTGGCAGGGAACGTCCTCGAAACCGCGCAGGCCGACGGCTTCCAGCGCCTGCCAGATGGTATCCCGGTTGGCCGGCTGGTGCAGGGCGCAGAGCCAGGCGAGGTTCTCTTCGGCGGTGAGCAGGCCCTTGATGCCGGCGGCGTGACCAATCCACAGCAGCAGGCGGGCAAGTTCGTGGCGCTGCTCGGTCAGCGGCTTGCCGTTGAGCAGCACTTCGCCGGCGGTAGGCTGCATCAGCCCGCTGAGCAGGCGCAGCAGGCTGGTCTTGCCGCTACCGTTGGGGCCGACGATCTGTAGCATCTCGCCCGCGCCCAGTCGCAAATCGAGACGCTCGAACAGCATGCGCCAGTCCCGCTCGCAGGCGAGCGCCACGGTTTCGAGGAGGGGATGGGTCAAGGGCATCGGCAACCGTCGGGCAGAAAACAGTCAGTGGTGCAAAAACGCGGCCATACCGCGCAGGCCGCCAAGCACGGCCTCGGGCGGCGCATTATACACAGCCGTTCCTACGCCCGACGTCAGGTTTTTCGACAGGGTGTAACGTCAAATCAGCGCACCTTGAGCTATGTCTATGCGCAACCACCGCCCTGCCCTCCTGCCGCCGGACGGTCTAAAGTGCGCACAATCACCGCCGATACACTGGGCGCAACCCCGTCACGTCGCCTGCAGGTCTCCGATGCCGAGTGAAATTGGCGCTTCCCGTCCGCTACCGCTTACCCCGTCGCTGCGCAACGCGCAGAGCGCGGCCCAGCTGACGCTCAAGCTTGCGCAGAGCCTCGGCGACCTCCTGCCGCCGGGGAACAAGGCCCATGCGGAAGTGCTGGCGGTACGCGACGGGCAGGTGAATTTCCAGCTGCTGCTGCGCCTGACCATGGCTAGCGGCCAGCAGGCCCTGGTGGTGGCGGAAAGCCCACAGGCACTACCCAAGGGCAGCACCTTGCAACTTTCGACGCTGAACCAGAGCAGCCTCGCCGCGACCCTGCTGACGCAACCGAGCCTCGGTTCGCTCGGTCTGGGCGGCGCCAGCCAGGCGCCACTTAGCAGCCTAGACCTCGACGTGCTGCCGGTGGGCACGCTGATCCAGGGCAAGGTGGATGCCAGTCAGTTGATCGCCCTCGGCAAGGCCGAGCAAGTGGTCTACAAGGTGCTTGTGACGCTGCTCAACACGCCGCTGGCCGGGCGCCAGCTGAGCATCGAATCGCCTAACCCGCTCCCCCTCAACAGCCTGCTCAGTGCCCGCGTGCAGGATCAGCAGGCCCTGCAATTCCTGCCGATGAACGCCCGCCTGGACCAGCTCGACCTGAGCCTGCAACTCGGCGCCCAGCAGAACCGCCAGGGCCCGCTGGACAGCCTGCTCAAGGCGCTGCAGGGTGCCGGCAGCAACCCGGACATGAGCCCGGAACTCCGCCAGTCGGTGGACAAGCTGCTCGGCACCCTCCCGGACATCCGCCAGCTGAGCGATGCCAAGGGCCTCGCTCAGGCCTTCCAGCAAAGCGGCGCGTTTCTCGAAGGACAGTTGCTACGCGGGGCGGAGGGTCTGCCCCAGGACCTCAAGGCCAATCTGCTGCGGCTGATCGCGCAGATTCTGCCGACTGTCCAGGGCGGGACGGCGGCCGCAGTGCTCGGCAACCTGCCGGGCAGCGCCCTGGCCGGCGCCAGCAATCTGGCACAGGCCATGCCGGCGTTCGTGCGTAACGCGCTCGGCGTGATAGGCCAGACGAGTGGGCGCACACCGCCACCGGTCAGCTTCCCGCTGCCCAGCCGGCTGGCCAATGAGCTGGAAGAAGAAGGCGACCTCGAGTCGCTGCTCAAACTGGCCGCCGCCGCGGTCTCCCGCCTGCAGACCCACCAGTTGGGCAGCCTGGCACAGAGCGACGTGCTGCCCGACGGCACGGTATTGAATACCTGGCAGTTGGAGATTCCGCTGCGCCATCAACAGCAGATTGTGCCGATCCAGGTGCGTATCCAGCAGGAAGAGAAAGACAGCCCGGCGAGTGAGCGCGAGCAACAGCCGCGGGAAGTGCTCTGGCGCGTGGACCTGGCCTTCGACCTGGACAGCCTCGGCCCGCTGCAGGTCCAGGCCACGCTGGTCCACGGCAGCATCGGCACCCAGCTATGGGCCGAACGCGCCAGCACTGCCAGCCTGATCGACGGCGAACTCGGCACCCTGCGCCAGCGCCTGAACGACGCGGGCCTCAGCGTGGCTGAGCTGAGTTGCCGCCAAGGCAAGCCGCCGCAGGGGGCGCGCACAGCGGTGGAGCAACGCTGGGTGGATGAGACCGCATGAAGAAGCCCAGGAAAACGCCGCGCCAGGCCATCGCGCTCAACTACGACGGGCAGAGCGCACCGACGCTCACCGCCAAGGGCGACGATGAACTGGCGGAAACCATCCTCGCCATCGCCCGACACCACGAGGTGCCGATCTACGAGAACGGCGAGCTGGTGCGCCTGCTGGCGCGTCTGGAGCTGGGCGATGCGATTCCCGAGGCGCTCTACCGCACCATCGCCGAGATCATCGCCTTCGCTTGGTATCTAAAGGGCAAGAGCCCGCTGAACGACAAGCCGGGAGCGCCGCCGGACGCGCTGCCGTTGCTGCTGGAAGGGCCCAATTCCCGGCGCCGGTAAGCCTGCTCAGCCGCGGCACTCGCAGCCGGTGCGGACAGGAGGAAGGTCGCCAACCGGGGCGAAGTCACTGAACTCGCGCACTGACTTGCGGATCGGCTGCTCATCCTCGCTGTGGTAGAGCACCATGCTGCCGGTGACCTCGCGCAACTGCGCCAGGGAAATCGGCTTCTCCAGCACATCCAGTAGCGGGACGCGATTGGCCCAGGCCCATTGCATCAGGCCGCGCCGCTCCTCCGCACTGTAGCTCCCCACCAGCAGGAACTGACGGAAGGTGTTGCTCCGACTCAGCGCCTTCAGGCTCATCAGCTCGTTGGGGCCGGGACGGAAGTCGTCATGGATGAACAGGCTGTAACGCTGACGGGTGCCAAGCGCCTTTCGCACTTCGTCCAGGTTCAGGCAGAGGCTCAGGTGATAGAACTCCAGGCGATTGAGCAAAACGCTGTAGTTCAGCAGCCGGCCGGGGTGCGAGCACAGCACCATGGCCCGACGGGAAATGGTCGCCATATCGATGGCCTCGAAAAAATTTTGACGAGGCTAATTTAGCGACGAATTGCCGCGATTCTTATCAGACGAGTCCTAATTGCCTGTAGTGAAACTCCTACTAACGAGAAGTCCCGACAGACGGCTGGAACACGAAATAAGGCGACGACGCGGGCTCAGTCCCGCGCCTTGCCCTGATGCAGGCGGGCGACCAGTTCGGCTTCGGCCTGGGACAAGCCACAGCTCTGGGTCAGGTCTTCAGGGCTGGCGCCCATGCCGACCAAACGTGCCGCCTGGCTGAAGGACAGGCTGGTGGGATCACGCTGCTCGATGCGCACCAGGCGCTCGGGCAGCGGTGCGACCTGCTTGTTCAGCTCACGCAGCTCTTCGCCCATGCGGATGTTGATCTGCTGGTAAGACTCGATGCGCTTGCCCTGTTCCTTCAAGCGCTGCTCGAACACCGCCAGTTGCTTGGCCAGCTGCACCGCCTGGGCTTCCTGGGCGCGCTGCCGACCGGACAGCCAGACGCAGGCCATCGCGAGGCCCGCACAGGCGATGCCAAGCACAACCAGAGCGATCAGCACCTCAGATGCTCTCCAGCTCCGACCACTCTTCCTCGGTCATCATCTTGTCCAGCTCGACCAGGATCAGCAGTTCGCCATTCTTGTTGCAGACGCCCTGGATGAACTTGGCCGACTCCTCGTTACCGACATTCGGCGCAGTCTCGATCTCGGACTGGCGCAAGTAGACGACCTCGGCGACGCTGTCGACCAGGATGCCCACCACCTGCTTGTCGGCTTCGATGATGACGATACGGGTGTTGTCCGAGACCGGCGCCGGGTCCAGGCCGAAGCGCTGGCGGGTGTCGATCACGGTGACCACGTTGCCGCGCAGGTTGATGATGCCCAGCACGTAACTCGGGGCACCCGGGACCGGCGCGATCTCGGTGTAGCGCAGCACTTCCTGGACCTGCATCACGTTGATGCCGTAGGTCTCATTGTCCAGGCGGAAGGTGACCCACTGCAGAATCGGATCTTCGGCACCTTGCGCTGACGTTTTCTTCATATCCCCTCGCCTCTTCTGGTTCCACGCCGCCTGCGGCGTGGAGGTTGTCTTGCAAATCTGCTTGCGCGCAGCCTCAGGGCTGCATGCGCTTGGTGGCGCCGCTGGCGATCAGTTCGGCCAGGGCCGAGACGTCGAGCAGCGCGCACATCTGGTCGATCACCGTGCCGGCCAGCCACGGGCGTTGCTGGCGCTGGCTGCGCCACTTCACCTCGGACGGGTCCAGGCGCACCGAGCGGCTGACCTGATGCACGGCCAGCCCCCACTCGTAACCCTGCACGGAAATCACGTACTGCAGCCCCTCGCGGTAATCGTCGCGGTACCGCTCGGGCATCACCCAGCGCGCGGTGTCGAGTACCTTCAGGTTGCCGTTCTGGCCCGGCAGGATGCCGAGGAACCAGTCGGGCTGGCCGAACAGCGGGGTCAGGTCGTGCCCCGCCAGTGGATAAATGGAGCCCAGGCAAACCAGCGGCACGGCCAGGGTCAATCCGGCGACGTCGAACAGCAGGCACTCGAAGGGCTCGGCGGCCCATACCGGGCGACCGTCGTCGAGCAGCTTGAGCGGTGCGACAGGCATCTCGGCGCTGCCGGGCTGGTGCAGGTCGATCACCTGGCCCAGTTGCGCCGGCGGTTCGTCGGCGACGGGAGCATCGGCAACGGGCGCTTCGATGACTGGAGCTGCGGGCTCGGGCAGACGCAGTTCGGCCACCGGAGTCTGGGCAACCGGTGCACGGGTGGCCACGTTCAGGCGTGCATCGCGGACCTGCTCTTCGAGCACGGCCGCTTCGAATTCGTCGAGGCTGACGCTGGCTTTCGGCGCCTGCGCGACAGCAGCCTGGGGCTCGGCAGTGAGCGGAACGACCGGCTCGCTGACCACCAGCGCGACCGGAACAACCGGAGCCGGAGCGACGGGCGTGGCGACAGGCTGCGCTACCGGTTCCGGAGCGAAGTCTTCGAAAGTGGCCTCCTGCAGCAGTGCGTCCAGGTAGGACTGCAGCGCGAGCTGGGGGCGAGTGGCGGTAGCGGAACGACTCATGATGGATAACCGCGCAAGGTGACTGTCCAGCCTATCGGCAGCGGACGCGCCGCTCTTGAGCGCATCTGTCGGATTCTTTTGTTCAGGCCTGCCATCTTCAGGCTACCTGGCTCGCCGGCACATGGGCCAGCAGATGCTTCAGCAGCGCGCGGTAGGCGATCACGCCCCGGCTGTTGCCGTCGTTGCGCGAGGGCACCGTGCCCAGGCGGCTGGCATCGCGCAGCTTGGTATCCACCGGGATGAACGCCTGCCAGAGGGTTTCCGGGTAGGTATCGCGCAGCACCCGCAGGGTGCCCAGCGACGCCTGGGTACGGCGGTCGAACAGGGTCGGCACGATGGTGAACGGCAGCGCCTGCTTGCGCGAGCGGTTGACCATCTTCAACGTGTTGACCATGCGCTCCAGGCCCTTGAGGGCGAGGAATTCGGTCTGCACCGGGATCACCAGGTGCTGGCTGGCCGCCATGGCGTTGACCATCAGCACGCCCAGCAGCGGCGGGCTGTCGATGATCGCGTAGTCGAATTCGTTCCACAGCTGCGCCAGGCTCTTGGCAATCACCAGGCCCAGGCCGTTCTGCCCGGGCGACTGGCGCTCCAGGGTGGCCAGCGCGGTGCTCGACGGCAGCAGGCGGATGTTCTCGTGGCTGGTGGGCAGCAGCAGCGATTCGGGCAGCCCCTCGGGCACGTTGCCCTGGTGCAGGAACAGGTCGAACACGCTGTGCTCCAGGGTGTCCGGGTCATGGCCGAAGTAGCTGGTCATCGAGCCGTGGGGGTCCAGGTCGACGATCAGCACGCGCTTGCCGGCGTCCGCCAACAAGCCTGCCAATGCGATCGAGGATGTGGTCTTGCCGACGCCACCTTTCTGGTTGGCTACCGCCCAGACTTTCATAGTGCTGGCTCCCCGCGTGCACAGGTTCGGATCAGGGTCATCATGTCGTTCAGTCCCCTGCCGATGACGAAGAATTGACGGCGCCACTGCCGGGCGCCTCGCTGGCAATCACTGGTGCAGATTGCGTGCCAGCATGCCGCAACGCCGGGTCCGGCTGCGCCTTGCCGCTGCCCACCCCGCTGATGCTGCGGCGCACCTCCAGGTTCCGGGAGATCACCAGCACCACCCGGCGGTTGCGTGCGCGGCCATCTGCCGTGGCATTGTCCGCCACTGGCTGGAATTCACCATAGCCCACCGCCGCCAGCCGACCGGCGTCAAGGCCATCCTGGGCAAGCATGCGGACGATGCTGGCGGCACGGGCTGCGGACAGTTCCCAGTTGGTCGGGTACTGCGAATTATGGATCGGCACGTTGTCGGTGAAACCTTCGACGTGCACCGGGTTGCGGTAAGGCGCCAGAATCCTGGCGACCTTCTCGATGATCGCGAAGGCGGCGTCATTGGGAATCGCATCGCCACTGGGGAACAGCAGGCTGGAATTGAGAGTGATCTCGATCCAGAACTCGTTGCCGCGTACCGACAGCTGGTTGGTGGAGATCAGGTCACCGAAGGCCTGGCGCACGCTGTCGGTGATCTGCTGCAAGGCATCGGGGTTGCTCTGGGCCTGGCCGTCGTCCTGCGGCTCATTGAGCGACTGGTCCGGCTGCTGGGTGCGCGGGCGCTCCTCGCCGACAGGGATCGGACGGATCGAACGGTCCGGCTGGTTGAACACGCCGGTCAAGGTTTCCGAGAGGATCTTGTACTTGCCCTCGTTGATCGAGGAGATCGAGTACATCACCACGAAGAAGGCGAACAGCAGGGTGATGAAGTCCGCGTAGGACACCAGCCAGCGTTCATGATTCTCGTGTTCCTCATGACGTCTGCGGCGAGGCATGCGCATCCCCTCCCCTTCAGCCGACGAAGCCTTGCAGCTTCAGTTCGATGGAGCGGGGATTCTCGCCCTCGGCAATGGACAGCAGACCCTCCATGAGCATTTCGCGGTAGCAGGACTGGCGCAGCACGATGCTTTTCAGCTTGTTGCCGATGGGCAGCAGCAGCAGGTTGGCCAGACCCACGCCGTAGATGGTGGCGACGAAGGCGACGGCGATCCCGCTGCCCAGCTGGCTGGGGTCGGCGAGGTTGCCCATCACATGGATCAACCCCATCACCGCGCCGATGATACCGATAGTCGGCGAGTAGCCCCCCATGGCCTCGAAGACCTTGGCGGCCGCCAGATCGCGGCTTTCCTGGTTGAACAGATCGACTTCGAGGATGCTGCGGATGGCTTCGGGCTCGGTGCCGTCCACCAGCAGTTGCAGGCCCTTGCGCGCATAGGTATCGCGCTCGGCGTCGGCGACGGTTTCCAGGCCCAGCAGGCCTTCCTTGCGCGCCGTCATGCTCCAACCGACCACATGGTTGATGCCGCCAACCAGGTCCACCTTCGGCGGCAGGACCATCCAGCGCAGCATGGTCAGGGCGCGCTTGAGCACCGCGACCGGAGTCTGCAGCAGTGCGGCGGCCAGGGTGCCGCCCACCACGATCAGTGCCGCCGGGCCGTTGGCCAGGGCACCGACGTGCCCGCCCTCGAGGAAGTTGCCACCGATGATGGCAACCAGCGCGAGGATCAGGCCGACCAGGCTGAGGACATCCATCAGCCGCAGGCCTCGGTCAGGTGGCGGCCGATGTCGTCCAGGCTGTACACCGCGTCGGCCAGGCCGGCCTTGGCGATGGCCATGGGCATGCCGTAGATCACGCAGCTGGCTTCGTCCTGCGCCCACACCTGGGCGCCGCCCTGCTTGAGCATCCGCGCGCCTTCACGGCCGTCGGCGCCCATGCCGGTGAGGACCACCGCCAGGACCTTGTCGCCATAGGCCTTGGACGCGGAACCGAAGGTCACGTCGACGCAGGGCTTGTAGTTGAGGCGCTCGTCACCGGGCAGGATGCGGATCGCGCCGCGCGCATCGACCATCATCTGCTTGCCGCCGGGGGCCAGCAGGGCCACGCCGGGACGCAGGAGGTCGCCATCCTCGGCTTCCTTGACGGTGATCTTGCACAGCTTGTCCAGGCGCTCGGCGAAGGCCTTGGTGAAGGCCGCCGGCATGTGCTGGATCAGCACCAGGGGCGCGGGGAAGTTGGCAGGCAGCTGGGTCAGGACCCGCTGCAGCGCCACCGGCCCACCGGTCGAAGTGCCGATGGCTACCAGCCGGTAGGGCTTACGCTTTGGGGCGGCGGAGGTCGCCGCAGCCGGAGCGGCCGGCGCATGGCTGCCGCCCGACGAAGCGGAAGCAGTCGGGCGCTCCGTGCCGGCAGCGGGAGTCGAAACCGGCGCGGCCGGGCTCGACGAATACGAAGAGTACGCGGCGAAGCGGCGGTTGCTCTTGGCGATGGTGTGGACCTTCTCGCACAGCAGCTGGCGGACCTTGTCCGGGTTGCGCGAGATGTCCTCGAAATTCTTCGGCAGGTAATCGACGGCGCCTGCGTCCAGCGCATCCAGGGTCACCCGCGCGCCCTCGTGGGTCAGCGAGGAGAACATCAGGACCGGCGTCGGGCAGCGCTGCATGATGGTCCGCACGGCGGTGATGCCGTCCATCAGCGGCATCTCGTAGTCCATGGTGATCACGTCGGGCTTGAGCGCCAGCGCCTGATCGATTGCCTCGCGGCCGTTGGTCGCCGTGCCGACCACCTGGATCTGCGGGTCAGCCGAAAGAATCTCCGAGACGCGGCGGCGGAAGAACCCCGAATCGTCCACCACCAGGACTTTGACAGCCATAGACACTCCTGAAAAAAACTTCTTCCATCACAAGGGCGAGCGCAGCCGGTTTTATTGACTGCGCCCGCCCCCGGCGGTCAGATACGACGGGCGTAGCGCTTGAGCATGCTCGGCACGTCGAGGATCAGCGCGATGCGCCCGTCCCCGGTAATCGTCGCCCCCGCCATGCCCGGCGTGCCCTGCAGCATCTTGCCCAGCGGCTTGATCACCACCTCTTCCTGGCCCACCAGCTGGTCGACCACGAAGCCGATGCGCTGGGTGCCCACGGAGAGGATCACCACGTGCCCCTCGCCCGGCTCGTCATACTGCGCGCCCGGCACCAGCCAGCGCTTGAGGTAGAACAACGGCAGGGCCTTGTCGCGGACGATCACCACTTCCTGCCCATCGACCACGTTGGTGTTCGACAGGTCGAGGTGGAATATCTCGTTGACGTTGACCAGCGGGAAGGCGAAGGCCTGGTTGCCCAGCATCACCATCAGGGTCGGCATGATCGCCAGGGTCAGCGGGACCTTGATGACGATCTTCGAGCCCTGGCCCTTGGTCGAGTAGATGTTGATGATGCCGTTGAGCTGGGAAATCTTGGTCTTCACCACGTCCATGCCGACGCCGCGGCCGGACACGTCGGAAATCTCGGTTTTGGTCGAGAAGCCCGGCGCGAAGATCAGGTTGTAGCAGTCGGACTCGGACAGGCGATCGGCCGCGTCCTTGTCCAGCAGGCCCTTCTCCACGGCCTTGGCGCGCAGGATGTCCGGGTCCATGCCTTTGCCGTCGTCGGAGATCGACAGCAGGATGTGGTCGCCTTCCTGCTCGGCGGACAGCACCACCTTGCCCGAACGCGACTTGCCGGCGGCCTCGCGCTCGTCGGGGCCCTCGATGCCGTGGTCCACCGCGTTGCGTACCAGGTGCACCAGCGGGTCGGCCAGGGCCTCGACCAGGTTCTTATCCAGGTCGGTCTCTTCGCCGATCAGCTCGAGGTTGATCTCTTTCTTGAGGTTGCGCGCCAGATCGCGGACCTGGCGCGGGAAGCGGCCGAAGACTTTCTTGA
Organism: Pseudomonas sp. NPDC086581; assembly: GCF_044746165.1. Lineage (NCBI taxonomy): Bacteria > Pseudomonadati > Pseudomonadota > Gammaproteobacteria > Pseudomonadales > Pseudomonadaceae > Pseudomonas > Pseudomonas sp. NPDC086581. The sequence goes on from NZ_JBIVBR010000003.1 coordinate 166,007, forward strand.
TCGGCTGCATGCGGGTCTTCATGACCGACGACTGCAGGTCGGCGGTGACCACGTCGAGGTTGGAGACGGCCTTGGCCATCGCCTCGTCGCCACTGTTCAGCCCCAGACGCACCAGGCGGTTACGCACCAGCACCAGTTCGCCGACCATGTTCATGATCTCGTCCAGGCGGGCGGTGTCCACGCGCACGGTGGTTTCTGCTTCGTTGGCCGGCTTCTCCGCAGCCGCAGCGGCGGGCTTGGCCGGCGCAGGCTTGGCGGCAGCGGTCGGCGCCGGAGCGGCAGCGGGTTTGGCAGCGGGCACGGCCGTAGCGGGCTTGGCGGCCGCGACCGGCTCTTCCTTAGCACCAGTGAACTGGCCCTTGCCGTGAAGCTCGTCGAGCAGCTTCTCGAATTCGTCGTCGGTGATGTTGTCGTCGCCGCCGGCAGCTGGAGCTTCCTCGGGCTTGGTTTCAGCAACAGCCTCGACGGGAGCAGGGGCTTCTTCCTTCGCTCCAGTGAACTGGCCCTTGCCGTGCAGTTGGTCGAGCAGCGCTTCGAACTCGTCGTCGCTGATCTCGTCGCCAGAACCGGCGGCCGGCGTCTCGGCGACCGGAGCCGGAGCCGCGCTGACGGGCTCCTTGGCAGCAGCGCTGAACTGGCCCTTGCCATGCAACTGGTCGAGCAGTGCTTCGAATTCGTCGTCGGTAATGTCGTCGCCGCCGCTGCCAACCGGCGCGGCAGGCGCCTCGGCCGCAGGCTCGAGGGCATCCATCAGCTGTTCGAACTCGGCGTCGGTGATGTCGCCATAGGCGGCGGTAGCGGCGGGAGCTTCTTCCACGACAGGCTCGGCGACAGCCGCAGCGGGAGCTTCGGCAGGAGCGGCGTGCGGATCAGCCAGGCGCGACAGCGCGGCCAGCAGCTCGGGAGTCGCCGGCGTCGGCTCCTCAGCGTCACGTACCTGCTGGAACATGACGTTGACGGTATCCAGCGCCTGCAGCATCACGTCCATCAGTTCGGCATCCACGCGGCGTTCGCCCTTGCGCAGCATGTCGAACACGTTCTCGGCGATGTGGCAGCACTCCACCAGCGCATTCAGCTGGAGGAAGCCGGCACCACCTTTGACGGTATGGAACCCACGGAAGATTGCGTTGAGCAGGTCCATGTCATCCGGGCGGCTTTCCAGCTCGACCAGTTGTTCGGACAGTAGCTCGAGAATCTCGCCGGCCTCCACCAGGAAGTCCTGGAGGATTTCGTCATCGGCGTCGAAGCTCATTCGGTGCTCCCTCTACAGCGTCAGCGGACGCTTAAAAACCAAGGCTGGACAACAGATCATCGACATCGTCCTGACCGGATACGACGTCCTTTCTTGTATCGGCAGCAATCTGCGGACCTTCACCCTTGGACGATCTTTCTTTTTCCACCGCATCGCGCATGCTCTCGTGGTCATGCTCGATGCCGGCGTAGCGATCGACCTGCCCCGCCATCCAGACAAGCTTCACCAGGTTTGACTCGACCTCGGTCACCAGCTTGGTGACGCGCTTGATCACTTGCCCGGTGAGGTCCTGGAAGTCCTGCGCGAGCAGGATGTCGTTCAGGTGCGCGGAGAGCTTGCGGCTGTCCTGAGCGCTGATGTAGAGGAACTGCTCGACACGCTTGGCCAGGTCACGGAAGGCCTCGGGGCCCAGCTCGCGACGCATGAAACGCGACCAGTCTTCCTGCAGCTCCTTGGCCTGGGTCTCGATGTGCATGACCACCGGGGTGCACTCTTCCACCAGGTCCATGGTCCGATTGGCCGCTTTCTCGGTCATCGTCACCACATAGGACAGGCGATCAGTGGCGTCGGCAATCTGCGAGACTTCCTGGGCGCGCGGAGAGCTGGGGTCGATCTGGAAGTTGACGATGGCGTTGTGCAGCTCGCGGGTGAGCTTGCCGACCTCCTGGTAGAGGCCGCGGTCACGTGCCTGGTTGAGCTCGGAGATCAGCTGCACCGCAGTCTGAACGTCGCCGCGCTCAAGGCACTCGACCAATTCGCGCGCGTGTTTTTTCAGGGTCGACTCGAAGTCACCCGCGGATTCGTTGAAATCCATGACGCCCTCTTGTCAGCTTCAGCTGCCGACCCGCTCGAAAATCTTCTCGATCTTTTCTTTCAACACCTGAGCGGTGAAAGGCTTGACCACATAGCCGTTGACCCCGGCCTGGGCCGCTTCGATGATCTGGTCTCGCTTGGCTTCGGCGGTGACCATCAGTACCGGCAGGTGCTTCAGGCGCTCGTCGGCGCGGACCGCGCGCAGCAGATCGATGCCGGTCATGCCGGGCATGTTCCAGTCGGTGACGAGGAAGTCGAAGTTGCCGCTGTGCAGCATCGGCAGCGCAGTGGTGCCGTCGTCGGCTTCTGCGGTGTTGGTGAACCCCAGATCCCGCAGGAGGTTCTTGATGATGCGCCTCATCGTGGAAAAGTCGTCCACGATGAGAATTTTCATGTTCTTGTCCAAACCTGCCTCCATCGATACCAAACGCGCCCTGGCGGGCGTGCCGTCAATTCATCGAGCGTCGTGCGCTCTTAGCTATGGGCGCGTCAAAGGAACGTCACCCCAAAATTCGTAAGCCTATAACTTGCCTAAGGAAAATCCCTTCAGCACTGCCTCTCAGAAGCAGCCGACGCGAAACTACCCGATGCTCAGCGAGCGCGCCACTCCGCCAGTCGCGACCGCAGGCGCGCGGCGCACTGGCTGTGCAGCTGGCTGACACGGGATTCGCTGACGCCCAGCACTTCGCCGATCTCCTTGAGGTTGAGCTCCTCGTCGTAGTACAGGGCCAGCACCAGTCGCTCGCGCTCGGGCAGCTTGGTGATGGCGTCGGCCAGGGCCGCCTGGAAACGCTCGTCTTCCAGCCCATGGGACGGCTCGTTGTCGTGGTGCGAGGCATCTTCGGCAAAGCCGCCGCCCTGGTCACCGTCCTGCAACATGTCATCGAAGCTGTACAGACGGCTGCCCTGGGTGTCGCTGAGGATGCCGTAATAATCTTCGAGGCTCATATTGAGTTCGGCAGCAACCTCCTGATCTTTAGCGTCTCGTCCGGTGCGCGCTTCGACAGCGCGGATCGCGTCGCTGACCATGCGGGTGTTGCGGTGGACCGAACGCGGGGCCCAGTCGCCCTTGCGCACCTCGTCGAGCATGGCGCCGCGGATGCGGATGCCGGCGTAGGTTTCGAAGCTCGCGCCCTTGCCCTGGTCGTATTTCTTCGCCGCCTCCAGCAGGCCGATCATGCCGGCCTGCATCAGGTCCTCCACCTGCACGCTGGCCGGCAGGCGGCCGAGCAGGTGGTAGGCAATGCGCTTCACCAGCGGGGCGTGTTTCTGGATCAGCAGTTCCTGGGAGTTGTGCGCCTGTGCCTTGCTGTACATACGCGCTCCGGAGGCCGCGGTCATACGGCCGAACCCGTGGGATGTTGCACCAGGCGCTCGACGAAGAACTCCAGGTGCCCTCTTGGGTTGGCCGGCAGCGGCCAGCTGTCGACCTTCTGCGCCACCGCACGGAAGGCCAGGGAAGCCTTGCTGCGCGGGAACGCCTCATACACCGAACGCTGCTTCTGCACGGCCTTGCGCACCGACTCGTCGTAGGGAATGGCGCCGACGTACTGCAGCGCCACGTCGAGGAAACGGTCGGTGACCTTGGTCAGCTTGGCGAACAGGTTGCGGCCTTCCTGGGGGCTGTGGGCCATGTTCGCCAGCACGCGGAAACGGGTCATGCCGTAGTCGCGGTTGAGCAGCTTGATCAAAGCGTAGGCATCGGTGATCGACGTGGGTTCATCACAAACGACCAGCAGCACTTCCTGGGCGGCACGGACGAAGCTCACCACCGAGTCGCCGATGCCGGCGGCGGTGTCCACCACCAGCACGTCGATGTTGTCGCTGATGTCGCTGAACGCCTGGATCAGACCGGCGTGCTGCATCGGCGTGAGGTGCACCATGCTCTGGGTGCCTGAGGCCGCCGGGACGATGCGAATGCCGCCAGGCCCCTGGAGAATCACGTCACGCAGGTCGCATTCACCTTCGATGACGTCGGCCAGTGTGCGCTTGGGCGACAGTCCCAGCAGCACGTCGACGTTGGCCAGGCCCAGGTCGGCGTCCAGCAGCATGACGCGGCGGCCGAGATCGGCCAGCGCCAGCGACAGGTTCACCGACACGTTGGTCTTGCCCACGCCACCCTTGCCGCCGGTGACTGCGATTACCTGAACGGGATGCATACCCATATCAATACCTTGTCTCGTCGTTCGACCGTCACGCTTCTGGCGTTTCGGCTAATCCGGCTGCAGTGCTCTACCGCCTCCGGCGCTCGCGGATCGTCTTGCAGAGCATCCGCATCGCTTGGGCGGCTCAACCGGCCACCCCACGCCCCACCCGGGGCTCACAATCTTCAGCTGGCGCGACGCACCGGCTGTTGGTAAAGGCCGGCGAACATGTCCGCCATGGCATCCTCGCAAGGCTCTTCGGGCGACTGCAGGCTCACTGCGCGGCTGACCAGCTGGTGCGCGCGTGCCACATGCAGGTCGTCCGGGATCTTCGGCCCGTCAGCCAGATAGGCTACCGGTAGATGCTGGCTGATAGCCAGAGCCAGAGCTTCGCCGAGGCTTCCCGCTTCGTCCAGCTTGGTCAGGATGCACCCGGCCAGCCCACAGGAACGATAGTTCTGCCAAGCGGATTTGAGCACCTGGCTCTGGCTGGTCGCGGCCAGCACGAGGTAGTTCTTCACGTTCAGGCTCAGCGACGACAGCGCTTCGAGCTGCATGCGCAGCGCCGGATCGTTGGCGGGCAGGCCTGCGGTATCGATCAGCACCAGGCGCTTGCGCGCCAGCGGCGCCATGGCCTGGATCAGGGACTGGCCCGGATCGACCAGGGTCACCGGCACGTTGAGGATGCGGCCCAGGGTCTTGATCTGTTCCTGCGCACCGATGCGGAAGCTGTCCATGGACACCAGGGCGATGCTCTGCGCGCCGTACTTCAATACGTAGCGGGCCGCCAGTTTGGCCAGGGTGGTGGTCTTGCCCATGCCGGCCGGACCGACCAGAGCGACTACGCCGCCCTGCTCCAGCAGGTCGATTTCCGGGGTATTGATCGAGCGCGCCAGGTGCGCCAGCAGCATGCGCCAGGCCTGCTTCGGGTCAGCGATGGACGCCACGCGCTCCAGCAGGTTGCGCGACAGGTCAGCCGGCAACCCCATGCGCTGCAGGCGACGCCACAGGCCGGCTTGTTTCGGACGTTGGTTCTGCAGCTGGTTCCAGGCGATGGAGCCCAACTGCACTTCGATCAGTTCACGCAGGCCGTTGAGCTCGAAGCGCATGGCTTCCAGCGCCTGCTGGCCGGCAGCGGCCGGCGCCGGGGCGACCGGTGCGTCCATGGCGGCGGCCAGAGTCTCGACGGCGCTGCGGCGCGGCTTCTCGGTGCCGTACATTTGACGGTCGCCGCGCACGCTATCGCTGGCGCGGCTCGGAGCCGACAGGTCAGCCTTGGCCTGGGCGATCTTCGCCTGGGTCTTGCGCAGCTCGGCTTCCAGCGCCGGGTTCGGCTTGCTGGCTGCCACCGGTGCCTGGTAATCCAGCGCCGCGGTCAGCTCTACGCCGCCGGCGACACGGCGATTGCCGATGATCGAAGCGTCCGGGCCCAGCTCGTCACGGACCAGTTTCATGGCCTGACGCATATCAGCGGCGAAGAAGCGTTTTACCTGCATGGTCTGGGACCTCGGTCAATTCTGCCCAACAGTGGCGACAATCGTGACTTGTTTGTTGTCGGGGATTTCCTGGTAAGCCAGCACATTCATGGTGGGAACCGCCATCCGGGCGAATCGCGACATCATCGCGCGGATGGGACCTGCCACCAGCAGAATCGCCGGCTTGCCGAGCATCTCCTGACGCTGCGCCGCTTCAACCATCGAGCGTTGCAGCTTTTCGGCCATTCCGGGCTCCAGCAACATGCCGTCTTCGGAGCCTTGTCCGGCCTTCTGAAGACTATTGAGCAATATCTGTTCCAACCTGGGTTCCAGAGTGATCACAGGCAGCTCCGGCTCTAGTCCCACAATGGTTTGCACGATTGCACGGGACAGTGCCACACGAACCGCCGCCACCATCGCGGCGGGATCTTGACTCTTCACCGCCACGTTGGCGATGGCCTCGGCGATGGTACGGATGTCACGTACCGGCACCTGTTCCTGCAACAGCGCCTGAAGGACCTTGAGCAGTGTCGACAGGGAAATCATCCCCGGCACCAACTCTTCGGCAAGCTTGGGCGAACTCTTGGCCAGCAGTTGCATCAGTTGCTGGACCTCCTCGTGACCCAGCAGCTCGTGGGCATGCTTGTGCAGCACCTGGTTCAGGTGAGTGGCGACCACGGTGCTCGCATCGACCACGGTGTAGCCCAGCGATTGCGCCTGATCACGCTGCGAGGCCTCGATCCACACGGCTTCCAGGCCGAAGGCCGGGTCCTTGCCGGCGATGCCGTTGAGGGTGCCGAACACCTGGCCAGGGTTGATCGCCAGGTCGCGGTCCGGGTAGATCTCGGCTTCCGCCACGCTGACGCCCATGAGCGTCAAACGATAGGCGTTGGGCAGCAGGTCGAGGTTGTCGCGGATATGCACCGAGGGCATCAGGAAGCCCAGGTCCTGGGACAGCTTCTTGCGCACACCCTTGATCCGCGCCAGCAGCTGGCCGCCCTGGTTGCGGTCCACCAGCGGAATCAGGCGGTAGCCCACTTCCAGGCCGACCATGTCCACCGGGGTCACGTCGTCCCAGCCCAGTTCCTTGGTCTGCTCGGCGCGCTGGGCGGGCAGCAGTTCCTGCTGGGTCTGGGCTTCCTGCTCGGCCTTCTGGCTGGCCTGGCGCTGGCGATGCCAGATCAGGTACGCGCCACCAGCGGCCAGAGCGCCCAGGCCGACGAAGGAGACGTGCGGCATGCCGGGGACCAGGCCCATGGCGATCAGGATGGCGGCAGAGATCGCCAACGCCTTGGGCGAGGCGAACATCTGACGGTTGACCTGCTGGCCCATGTCTTCGGAGCTGGAGACACGGGTCACCATGATCGCGGCGGCGGTGGACAGCAGCAGCGAAGGCAACTGCGCCACCAGGCCGTCACCGATGGTCAGCAGGGCGTAGACCTTGCCGGCGTCGCCGAAGCTCATCGAGTGCTGGATCATGCCGATGGCCACGCCACCGATGAGGTTGATGAAGAGGATCAGCAGGCCGGCAACGGCGTCCCCGCGGACGAACTTGCTGGCACCGTCCATCGAGCCGTAGAAGTCGGCTTCCTGGGCCACTTCGGCGCGGCGCTTCTTGGCTTCCGCCTGCTCGATCAGGCCGGCGTTGAGGTCGGCGTCGATGGCCATCTGCTTGCCGGGCATGGCGTCGAGGGTGAAGCGCGCGCTCACCTCGGAGATACGCCCGGCACCCTTGGTGACCACCACGAAGTTGATGATCATGAGGATCGCGAAGACCACGATACCGACGACGTAGTTGCCGCCGATCACCACCTCGCCGAAGGCCTGGATCACCTTACCCGCAGCCGCGTGGCCGTCGTGGCCGTGCAACAGCACGACGCGGGTGGACGCGACGTTCAGCGCCAGGCGCAGCAGGGTGGCGACCAGCAGGATGGTCGGGAACACGGCGAAGTCCAGTGGGCGCAGGGCGTACACGCTGACCAGCAGCACGACGATGGACAGGGCGATGTTGAAGGTAAACAGCACATCCAGCAGGAACGGCGGGATGGGCAGGGTCATCATCGCCAGCATGGCGAGCAACAGCAGCGGCACGCCGAGGTTGCCCCGGCTGAGCCCTACCAAATTGCTGCGAACAGTGCCGATCAGTTGCGTACGATCCACCCGAATTTCCCCTGCGCGTTGGTGACCGAGGCGGCCACCGGAACAAACTTTTGACGCCCAACCGGGCATCCGCACAGGGTTTTGCAGGAAGCGTTCCAACTTCTTCGAAACGGTCTCAGGAACTATCTTTCAGGAGCTTGAAGGTGCCGTTCTTGAAGCTGCCCGCCACCGCGCAGGTGGACTGGTTGGCGTCGCTTCGCGCCTCGAATCGGTAGTGGCCGGACATCACGCCGTACTCGGTGTCGTCCTCGCTGCGGACGATCTCCACGCGGTCGATCACCAGCTCGCCATGGCTGGCGCGCAAGGCATCCTCGGGCACCTCCTGGAACACCACTGCCGCGCCCTCGCCGAGCCTTGCCCGTCCCTCGCGCGCCGGGCCAATGGCGTAGCGCCCGGAGAGCTTCGAAGGGTCCCGGCGCAACTGGTCCCGCGCCGTGATCAGGTGGAACTGCGCGGTGAGCGTCGCCGAGTGGCCGCCCTCCCCCTGAACCGCCAGCGGCACGCCGACTACCAACTGGTTGTCGCCGCTGAGCTGGGCAACATAGAGCGAGCCCCACCAGCGATCCGTTACCTGCGCCTCGTGCTGGGTGCCGCAGACCTGCAGGCGGTACCGCGTCACCGGTGTATCGGGCGCGCAGGCGCCGCACAGACTGACGCCCACCGCCATCGCCAGCATCCTGAAGTGCCCCGCTTCGCTCATCGTCCTTCCCCGGTCAGCGCCTCGAAGGTTCGACCGGCCATCTCCGGGCAAAGGTTCCCCTGTCTTTAGGCCGATCACCAGCTCCCGGAGGCGCCGCCCCCGCCGCTGGAGCCACCGCCACCGGAGTAGCTGCTGCCGCTGGACGACGAACCACCGCCGCTGCTGGAGCCCCCGGAGCCGCCGGAACCCGAGCCGCCGGGGACGAAGGCGAACAGCAGCGGAAAGAACAGCATGGGGATCAGCGCGAGCGAATCGGGGAATGCCCAGGGCTGCTGCAGGACACCGGACACATGGATCACCGCGCCGGCGATGAGCAGCGCTACCGCCAGACGGATGGCGAATTCCACACGGCTGCGCCGCCAGGTCTTGTACGCGAGAACGAATGGCAGGCAGAGCAAGACCACGCCAATGCAGCCGCCAATGGGCAAGGCCAGGCCATAGAGCGCCACATCGCCGCCGTCGAAGTACTTGGCACAGACCATCAACGCCACCAGATAGCCGATGACGCCGCCGACTATCCCGGCCGACAGGCGCGAGCCTGCCGCCAGCGCACCGATGCCGGCGCCGAAGATCATGCTGAAGGGAATGGCCATGAGCAGCATCGGCAGGCTTCTCAGCCCCGCGCTGACGGCCATCAGCACGGTTGCCACGGCCAGCGTTGGCAGTACGACCTTCACACCCAGCCAGCGGCGACGTAGTACGACACCGGCCACACCACCGCCGACCAGTCCGACCAGCAGCAGCCAGCCCTCCCAGGTCAGACCGCCACTGTGGCGCTCGTCCGGCAGCGTCTCGCCGTCGATCAGTCGCTCCAGCACAGTCACCGCATTCTCGATGCCACCGGCGAAGTCGCCACTACGGAAAGCCGGAACCATCTCTTCCCGGATGATGCGCCCGGCGACTACGTCAGGAATCGCCCCTTCCAGGCCGTAACCGACCTCGATGCGCATGGTCCGGTCCTCCTTCGCCACCAGCACCAGCACACCGTCGTCCACGCCCTGCCGGCCCAGGCGCCATTGTTCGAAGACGCGGGTGGCGAACTGTTCGATGCTGTCCGCGCCGGTGCTGGGCAGCATCAGGATGGCGATCTGCGAGCCCTTGCGCTGCTGCAATGCCAGCAGCCGCTGCTTCATCGAGGCGATCCAGTCGCTGCCAAGGGTGGCGGTGAGGTCGGTGACCGGACTTTCAAGTTCCGGCACCGGGATGGATCGAGGCAGCTCGGCCTCGCTGTCGGCTTCGTCAGGCGCAGCAACCAGCCCGTCCTGTGCGGGACCGGCAACGTCGGTCGGAACCTCTGCCCGTACGCCAACCGTGCCGAGCAGGAGGAAGAGATACAAAGCGCAACGAATCCAGAGGGTCATGCCTTCTTTCCCTGAAGGTGTGGGCTTGGCAGCCCGGAGCGTCGAGGGATTATGCCGTCACCAGCTTCCCGACGCACCGCCGCCGCCACTGGAACCGCCACCGCCGGAGAATCCGCCCCCGCCCGAACTGCCGCCGGACGACCCGCTGGACGAACTGCCACCGGAGCCCGAGCTGCCGCCCGCGCCACCCTGCCCCGCCGCGAACACCACCAGCCCCGGCAGGCACATGAAGGGCAGCACCAGCAGCCAGTTCAGCGGAGCCGTCGGAGCACCGGCGAAGAAACCGATCAGCAGGTACAGGCCGAAGAATATCGCCAAGCGCCAGTAGAAGGCCTTGTGCCCGGCCGGCGCCTTGGCGGTCTTGCGCCCCTTGCGAGGTCCGCGCCAGACGTCGCGCATCATCGAGATCAGCAGCCACCAGAGGCCGATGACCATCAGCACCGCCAGCGGAGCAGCCAGCGCATAGACCCAGAGCAGGCCGCCGAAGCGCGGCGTCAGGAAACCGAGCAGGATGCAGTAGGCGATCAGCCCCAGCACGCTGTAGAACACCACCCGAGCCGTCCACAGCGCACCGAAGGTAGCGCCGCCGACCAGCAGGCAGATGGGCGTAACGGCCACTACTCCCAGCGCATCCTTGCCGCCTGCCAGCAGTGCCACCAGAACGACCACCACCGCGCAGAATGCCAGCGCGCCGCGCCAGCCCATCCGCCGTGCGGCAAGCAGCACACCGCCCACGCCGCCGGCCGCGAAGGACGCCAGCAGCAGCCAGGCCTCCAGCGGGAACGTCAAAGGTTCGGGAGCCGGGTCAGGCAGCGTCTCGCCATCGACCAGCAGGGTCAGTGCATCCACCGCCGACTCGATGCCGCCGGCATAGTCGTCATCGCGAAAGGCCGGCGCCATGCGCTCGCGGATGATGCGCCCGGCCAGCACGTCGGGAATCGCCCCCTCCAGGCCATAACCGACCTCGATGCGCATCTGGTGGTCGTCCTTCGCCACCACCACCAGCACACCGTCGTCAACGCCCTTGCGGCCGAGCTTCCAGAGGTTGAACAGCTTGTTGGAGAAGGCCTCGATGCCCATCTTGCCCACCGTCGACAGCATCACCACGGCGATCTGCGCACCACGCCGGTACTCCAGAGCCTTGAGCTTGTCGATCAGGTGCGCCTTGGCGGCTGGGTCGAGGGTGCCAGTGACGTCCACCACGCGCTCGTTCAGCGGCAGCAGCACGCCGTCATCAGGAGGTGCGTCGGCCCAGCTGGGCCGCACAAAGGCGAGGAGACAGAGGAAGAGCCAGAACGCAAAGCGCAGGCCGGCGAAGGAATCCCGAAGCATGAAACATTTCCTTGGCTGAACAGGCCGCCCGGAGCCTTCGACGCCGGGCGCGAACCGACCATCCTACTGCACGGGCGACATCTGCGGGTCACTCGTCGCGGCGCAAATCCGGCGGGATAGGCAGGTCCGGCATCGGTCCCGGGCGCTTGCCCTTGCCGGAGCGGTACTGCTTGAGCTGGTAGACGTAGGCCAGCACCTGGGCCACGGCGAGGTAGAGGCCGGCGGGAATCTCGTGGTCGAGTTCGGTGGAGTAGTAAACCGCCCGCGCCAGCGCCGGCGATTCGAGCACCGTGACCTTGTGCTCCTGGGCGATCTCGCGAATCTTCAGCGCCATGAAGTCGTTGCCCTTGGCCAGCAGCCTGGGCGCCCCGCCCTTCTCCGCGTCGTATTTCAGGGCCACGGCGAAGTGCGTCGGGTTGGTGATGATGACGTCGGCTTCGGGCACCGCCTGCATCATCCGCCGGTTGGCCATCTCGCGCTGCATCTGGCGGACCTTGGCCTTGACCTCCGGCTTGCCCTCGGAGTCCTTGTACTCGTCCTTGACCTCCTGCTTGGTCATCATCAGCTTCTTGCGGTTGTCCCAGAGCTGGAAGGGCACGTCCGCGGCGGCGATGAAGATGATGCTGCAGGCCAGCCAGAAGGCGCTCCAGCCGACAATCCGGGCGCTGTGCACCATGGCCTGTTCCAGCGGCTCGTGGGAGATGGCCAGCAGGTCGTCCTGGTCGGACTTGAGCACCAGGATCGCCACGATCAGCACCAGCACGAACTTGGCCAGGGCCTTGAGCAACTCAGTCAGCGAGCGCAGCGAGAACATGCGCTTGAGCCCGGCCAGCGGGTTCATCCGGCTGAACTTGGGCGCCAGCGCCTCGGCAGAGAACAGCCAGCCGCCCAGCGCGACCGGACCGACCAGCGCCGCGATCAGCAGCACCGCGAGGATCGGCCAGATCGCATCGGCGCCGATCTTGCCGCCGGCGATCAGCAGGTTGAGCATGCTCTCGCTGTTCATCACCGTGGCGCGGTCCAGTTCGAAACTGCCGCGCATCAGGCGCATCAGCGCATCGGCCAGGCTGGCGCCGAACATCAGCAAGGCCCCGGCGCCGGCCAGGAGCACGGCCAGGGTATTCAGCTCCTTGGACCGAGGGAGCTGGCCCTTCTCGCGCGCCTCCCGGCGCCGTTTCTCGGTAGGTTCCTCTGTCTTGTCTTCGCTACTGTCGTTTTCGGCCATCAGCGGCCCCCCACGAGTTCGCGAAGCAGGCGCAGGCCCTCACTGGCCAGCGCCTGGTACTGGGTGAGAATCTCGGCACTGCCAATCCAGACAATGACGAAGCCCATGATCAGGGTGAGCGGGAAACCGATCGAGAAGATGTTCAGCTGCGGCGCTGCGCGGGTCATCGCGCCGAACGCCAGGTTGACCACCAGCAGCGCGGTAATCGCCGGCAAGGCGATCATCAGGCCGGCGCCCAGGACCCAGCCGAGCTTGCCCGCCACCGTGATGAAGTGGTTGCTCGACAACCCCTCGCCCACCGGCAGCGTGGTGAAGCTTTCCGCCAGTACCTCGAAGACCACCAGGTGGCCATTCATGGAGAGGAACAGCAGGGTCACCAGCATGGTGAAGAACTGCCCCAGCACCGGTACCGAGATGCCGTTGGTGGGATCGACCATGGACGCGAAACCCAGGCCCATCTGCATGGAGATGATCTGCCCGGAAATGACGAAGGCGTGGAACATCAGTTGCAGGACGAAACCGAGCATGGCGCCGACGAGGATTTCCTGGGCGATGTAGACCATGGCCTTGAGGCTCAGCGCATCCACCTGCGGCATCGGCGGCAGGTTGGGCACCAGCGCCACGGCAATCGCCACGGACAGGTACAGGCGCACGCGGGTCGGCACCAGCTGGGTGCCGATGATCGGCATCACCATCAGCATGGCGGCGATGCGGAACAGCGGGAACAGGAAGGCTCCGATCCAGCCGCCGATCTGCGCGTTGCTGAGCTCGAGCATCAACCGATCAGCGTCGGGATGCTGGTGATCAGTGACTGGGTGTACTCCATCAGCTGCCGCAGCAGCCAGGGGCCCAGCACGATGAGGGTGAGCAGCACCACCAGCAGACGCGGCAGGAAGCTCAGGGTCTGCTCGTTGATCTGCGTGGCGGCCTGGAACATCGCCACGATCAGGCCCACCAGCAGGCTGGGCAGCACCAGGATGCCGACCATCACAGCGGTCAGCCAGAGCGCTTCACGGAACAGGTCGACGGCGACTTCGGGGGTCATGGCTGCTCCTGTCGTTCAGCAGAGGGGTTCATCGCTAGACCGTCCCGAAACTGCCGGCGAGCGTGCCGATGATCAATGCCCAGCCGTCCACCAGGACGAACAGCATGATCTTGAATGGCAGCGAGATGATCAGCGGCGAGAGCATCATCATGCCCATCGCCATCAGGACACTGGACACCACCAGGTCGATGATCAGGAACGGGATGAAGATCATGAAACCGATCTGGAACGCAGTCTTCAACTCCGAAGTGACGAACGCCGGCACCAGGATAGTCAGGGGCGTGGCGTCGGCGCTGGCGATGTCGGTGCGCTTGGACAGCCGCACGAACAGTTCCAGGTCCGATTGCCGGGTCTGCGCCAGCATGAAGGCCTTGAGCGGCACCTCGGCGCGGGTGATCGCCTCCTGCGCGGGAATCTGCTCGCTCAGGTAAGGCTGCAGCGCGGTCGTGTTGATCTTGTCGAACACCGGCGCCATGACGAACAGAGTGAGGAACATCGCCAGGCCGATCAGCACCTGGTTCGACGGCGTGCTCTGCAGGCCGAGCGCCTGGCGCAGGATGGAGAAGACGATGATGATCCGGGTGAAGCTGGTCATCAGCATGACGAACGCCGGGATGAAGCTCAGCGCGGTCATGATCAGCAGGATCTGCAGGCTGACTGAGTATTCCTGCTGCCCCTGCGGGTTGGTGGTCACGGTGATCGCCGTCAGCTGCGTCGGATCGGCGGCGAAGGCCTGCGGCGCCATCAGCGCCAGCAGGCCCAGGAGCAGCGGCGCGACTGCCTTGAGCGCACCGATCAGAACGGAGAGGTTCGGCGAACGGGTCACTGCGGGCGGCCCTTGTCCTTGTTCAGCAATTCCAGCAGGCGCTGGGCGAATTCCGGCTGCGCCGGTTCCGATTCGGCGGCATGCACCGGCTGGCGCAAGACGTGCAGCGGGGTGATGCGACCGGGCGTCAGGCCCAGCAACACCTGTTCCTCACCCACCTGCACCAGCACCAGCCGATCACGCGGGCCGAGGGACTGGCTGGATATCAGGCGGATCGCCTGGTTGCCGCGCGGCACGACCTGCTGCACGCGACGCACCAGCCAGGCCAGCAGGAAGATCAGGCCGACCACCAGGACCAGGCCCAGCAGCAACTGCATCAGCTGCGCGCCGGCGCTGCCGGTGATGATGCTCGGCGTGGAGCTGGCGTGGACGATGGCCGGATTGGATGCCGGCACCGATGCCTCCTCGCCCAGGGCGAAGAGGGACAGCCCCAGCAGCGGCAGGGCGCCCACGCTGGAGAGCAGACGGGGACTCGCGAGCAGGCGGCCCATGTCAGCGCAGCTTCTTGATGCGTTCGCTGGGGCTGATCACGTCGGTGAGGCGGATGCCGAACTTCTCGTTCACCACCACCACTTCGCCGTGGGCGATCAGGGTGCCGTTGACCAGCACGTCCAGCGGCTCGCCGGCCAGGCGATCGAGTTCGATCACCGAGCCCTGGTTGAGCTGCAGCAGGTTGCGGATATTGATGTCGGTATGCCCGACCTCCATGGAAATGGTCACAGGAATATCCAGGATCACATCCAGGTTGGGGCCTTCCAGCCCGGCGATCATCGGCGTCTTGGGCGCCATGCCAAACTCTTCCATCGGTGCGCGCGGTGCGGCGGGCACGGCCGGAGCCGCAGCGCTGGCCATCATCGCGTCGATGTCGTCCTGGTTGGCATCACCGGATTCGGAGAGGGCCGCGGCCCACTCGTCTGCCAGCGCCTGTTCTTCGGGGGTCACGTTTTCTTCATCAGACATGGTGGGTCCTCGTGGGATCCGCTCAGCGCAAGCGCTCGAGGGGATCGAGAATCTGCAAGGCCAGGTTGCCCTTGTGCGAACCCAGCTTGACCTTGAAGGAAGGCACGCCGTTGGCGCGCATGATCATGTATTCGGGCAGCTCCACCGGGATCACGTCGCCCGGCTGCATGTGCAGGATGTCGCGCAGCTTGAGCTGGCGGCGCACGACGGTGGCCCCTACCGGCACGCTGACGTCGAGGATGTCTTCGCGCAGGGCATTGACCCAGCGCTCGTCCTGATCGTCCACGTCGGACTGGAAGCCGGCATCGAGCATCTCGCGGATCGGCTCGATCATCGAGTACGGCAGGGTGATGTGCAGATCGCCGCCGCCGCCATCCAGTTCGATGTGGAAGGTGGAAACCACCACCACTTCGCTGGGGCTGACGATGTTGGCCATCGCCGGGTTCACCTCGGAGTTCACGTACTCGAAGTTGATCGGCATCACCGCATGCCAGGCCTCGGCGAGATCAACGAACGCCTGTTCGATGACCATGCGCACCACCCGCAGCTCGGTGGGAGTGAACTCGCGGCCCTCGATCTTGGCGTGACGACCGTCACCGCCGAAGAAGTTGTCCACCAGCTTGAACACCAGCTTGGCGTCGAGGATGAACAGCGCGGTGCCGCGCAGCGGCTTCATCTTCACCAGGTTGAGGCTGGTGGGCACGTACAGCGAGTGCACGTACTCACCGAACTTCATCACCTGCACGCCGCCCACGGCGACATCCGCCGAGCGGCGCAGCAGGTTGAACATGCTGATGCGGGTGTAGCGGGCGAACCGCTCGTTGATCATCTCCAGGGTCGGCATGCGGCCCCGGACGATGCGGTCCTGGCTGGTCAGGTCGTAGGACTTGATCGCCCCCGGCTCGACGTCGGACTCGGTTTCCACCAGGCCGTCGTCGACGCCGTGCAACAGCGCGTCGATCTCGTCCTGGGAAAGTAGATCCTGCATGGCCATGGCGGGTACCTACTGCAATACGAAATTGGTGAAAAGCACTTGCTCCACGGTCAACTGACCGGTCGCCTTCTTCGCCAGTTCCTGAAGACTGGACGTGGCCTGCTGGCGGAGCATCTCCTTGCCGACCGGCGTCACCAGATTGTCGAAATTCTGGCTGGAGAACAGCATCACCAGTTGGTTGCGCACCAGCGGCATCTGCTCGCGCAGGGCATCCATCTGCGCCTGGTCGCGGCCCATCAGGGCAACGGCAACCTGAAGGTAGCGCTGGCGGCCGTTCTGGTTGAAGTTGACCACGAAGGACGGCGCGAGGATCTCGTAGATCGCCTGCTTCTTCGTCGGTTCGGCGTGTTCCGCGGCCTTGGCTTCGGCTTCGTCGGGCTTGGCGCTCTTGTGCAGGAAGAACCAGGTACCGCCCACCGACGCACCCACCGCCAGCAGGAAAGCCAGCACGATGATGATGATGAGCTTCAGCTTGCCCTTGCCGGGCGCCTGGCCATCGGGGAGAGAAGGCGTCTGTTCTTTCTTGGCCATGCCAATAATCCGTCACTTTTGCGGCGCGAAGCGCTGATACCAGGGTAACAGCAAGGGCTGTGCCAGTTTGCAGGAGGCCTACTGGCAACGCCGCGGATATTACAGGCTAGACGGAGGATGTCACGGGGAGGAGTAAGAATTTTCCTCTGAGCCGGACAGGTCGCGAACAGGGGTAGGACCTGGCGCTCGGGCTACGCCCTCTCCCTCCGCCCTGGCTGGGGAGAGGGCGCTATCAAGCAGCCCCCCAAAGCCAGGTCAGGCGTAGTAATCCACCAACCCCCTGCCCTGCGCCGCCGTCTGCGGGCGGATCTCGGACACGCCACTGATCATTGGCTCGTCGTCACCGCTGCCGCTACCCGCCACGCTCCGCGAGCTGCCACGGCCGTCGCCCTGCTGCTGTTGCTGCCAGCCGCGGGCTGACTGGTCGGAAACGTTCACATCCAGTTGCATGCCCTGCTGGTTGAACATCTCGCGCAGACGGTGCTGCTGGCTGTCCAGCGCTTCGCGGACGTTGGCGTTGGCGCTGACGAAGTTCACCTGGGTCTGGTCGCCGGTCATGTGGATGCGCACTTCCAGGCGACCGAGGTTGGCCGGGTCCATCTGGATCTCGGCCGACTTGAGGTTCTGCGAGGACATCCACATCACCCGGTCCACCACCTGGTCGGTCCAGCCGTTCTGTTGCACGGACACGGCCTGCCCCGGCACCAGCGGGTTCACCGGGCGACTGGTCATCGCCTGCGGCGTATTCAGCGCCTGCGTCAGCGACTCCAGGCGCGCGGCGAAGGCCTCGTTGCGCGGCATCTCCGGTTTGGCGTCGGTCTGCACGTCCGCCAGTTGCCGGGTAAGGTCGGCGCCATCTTTCAATGCGCCTTCAGCGAGCTTGGTTTCAGTGCCCTTGGTAGTCGAGTCCGAGGTCAGCGCAGCAAGAGCGGCCGACAGATCGTTCTTGCCGCTGGCATCCGGCGACTTGTCCCCCGCCTTGGCGGCGAGGTGACCGTTGAGCTGGGTCTGCTGCACCTGCTGCGCCTGGTCGTCAGCGCCGACGGCCAAAGTCAGGTCCACCCCCGGAATCTCGTTGAGCTTCTGCAGGTCGCCATCGCTGCTGGCATCGGTGAGCTGGCTGGCTCCAGTGCTGACCACCAGCGGAGGCGCCTCGGGCTCCGGCAGTTGGCCGGTCATACCTAACATCAGCAGCGGGTCGAGGGTCGCATCGGACTTGGCGTCACCGTCCGCCACCTTCTCGTCCGCCTTGCTGGCGCCATCGGCCGGCAACGCCTTGCCGTCCTCGGCAACCTTTGGTTGGTCGGCGGCAGCCGGCGCGGTGGAATCCTTGCTTGCCGTGTCCTTGTCGGCAGCGTCCCGCGGCTTGTCGGTCTTCGCCTTTGCCGGCTTGTCGGCCCGCTCGCTGGCGGCTGGCCGCTGCTCCTTGGCATAGACGTCGGCAAAGCTGGAACCCTTGTCGTTGCTGCTGTTCGACGAATTCTGGGCAGACTTGGAGAGCGCCGCCTTGGGCCTGATGTCAGGCGTCGAGCTCAATAAAATATCCGGGGCGACAGCCATCGGAGTGCTCCGTTCAGGTGAATATCCAAGACGGAGATAGCAAGGCGCGGGCCAACTCGGAAAAGGTCAGGAGCAACCGGGCAACAGCAGGGTGCGGACGATGCCGAATTCGTGCTCGACCTTGACGATGAGGCCTTGCGCGCAGGCCAGGTCGTTCTGCCGCGCAGCCTCTTCAAGACGCTTGCACAGGCTGCTCAGAACCGAGGCGCCCATGTTGCCGCAACTGCCCTTGAAGCTGTGCGCGGCGTGGCGCAGGGCCGGCGCATCACAAGCGGCGGCTGCCTCGCGGATGCTGCGCAGGCGCTCCTCGGAGTCGCTGAGGAAGGTTTCCACCAGGAGCGGGTACTCGTCTTCCATGATCGACAGCAAATTGCTCAGCACGGCGCCATCGAGATGCGGCTCGGACATTGGGCACTCCCTGAAGGACGGCTCGCCACCCTGCAGGGAGACAAGAAGGCCCCGATTATGCCTGAGCCGACCAGAAGAACTCCACGGAGACCGCCTTGCCGTCTCCCGACCACTGACAGCGGTCAGACAACTGCCGAACCAGCGTCAGGCCACGCCCACAGAGGCTACCGGCGCCCCTCTGCGATGCCAACACCGCGCCTACGTCGAAACCGTCGCCGCTGTCTTCCACCCGCACCAACAGCCGGCCGCCATCGCCGTGGGGAGCGAGATCGAGATGGAAGCGCACGAAGCCGTCGCGCAGCGCGACCAGGCGCTTGCTGCGCTCCTGGTAATAGCGGGAGAAGCCGGCGGCGTCGCACTTGAGCGAGGAGTCCAGGCCCATCACACCGTGCTCCAGGGCATTGGAGTACAGCTCGGCGAGCACGGTGTAGAGCGCACCACCGCGCGGGCGCAGGTCTTGCACCTCCATCAGCAACTGCAGCAGGAAAGGCAGCGGGTTGAAGTTACGCAGGGTCGGCGCGCGGAACTCGAAGCTGGCGGACCAGTCCAGCGGGCTGCTCAGGCCGGTGTCGGAGAACGCCAGCGGCGGGCGCTGCAGTGAGCCCTCGGGGACCAGCGCGATCTCCAGCATGCTGACGTCGTCCTGCGCCTCGCCGCGAAATCGCGCCACCGCCGCCTGGATGCCGTCGAACAGGCGCGACGGCGCGAGGCCCTCGCCGAACACCTGGTGCAGGCGTTCCTCGCCGAAGGCTTCGCCCGTGGCATTGCGCGCCTCCAGCACGCCATCGGAGAAGAGGAACACACGGTCGCCCTCCTCCATCGCGTAGACCTCGAAATGGTCGCTGAAGGCAGAGGGATCGAGAATGCCCAGCGGCAGATGCCGCGATATCAGCGGCTGCAGTTCGCCGCTGTCGTGGCGATGCAGATAGCCGTTGGGCAGGCCGCCGTTCCACACCTCCACAAGGCCGCGCTGGAAGCTCAGGTTGAGCACAGCGGCGCAGCAGAACACGCCCACCGGGAGAATGCGTTTGAGCTTGGCGTTCATCTCGCGAAGGATGTCCGCCATGGGGTAACCCTTGGCGGTCATGCCGTAGAACACCTCGGCCAGCGGCATGGCGCCGATGGCCGCCGGCAAGCCATGGCCGGTGAAATCGCCGAGCAGCACGTGCATGCCACCGGAGGGCTTGAACGCCGCCAGCAGCAGGTCGCCGTTGAACAGCGCGAAGGGTGATTGCAGGTAGCGGATGTTCGCCGCGTTCAGGCAACCCGAGTGCGCCACCTTGTCGAACACCGCCTTGGCAACCCGCTGCTCGTTGAGCAGGTGCTCGTTGTGCCGGGCGATCAGGTCACGCTGCTCCAGCACCATCCGCTGCAGGTGATGCAGGCGCCCCATGGCGCGGATTTTGGCTTCGAGGATGACGCGGTTGTAGGGCTTGGAGAGGAAGTCGTCGCCGCCCGCCTCCAGGCTCTGCACCAGCGCCTCGGGCTCGCTCAGCGACGTGAGGAAGATGATCGGCACCAGTTCCTCGCCAGCCTGCCGGCGAATCCGCCGCGCCGCCTCGAAGCCGTCCATCACCGGCATCAGCGCATCCATCAGCACCAGTTGCGGGCGCTCCTGGGCGAACAGCGCGAGCGCCTCCAGCCCGTTGGCGGCCGTAATCACGCGATGCCCCTGGCGGCTGACGATGGTCGACAGCAACAGGCGATCGGCGGCGTTGTCGTCGGCGATCAGGACGGTGAGGAGTTCGGACATGGCCGTTGCCACAGCAGGGCGCGCCGCGTCAGCTGATCTTGAACAACTGCTCGAAGTTGGAGATGGACAGTACCTTGCGCACGTCCGGGTTGCAGTGCGCCAGGCTGATCTGCGAGCTCTCGCCGCCGGCGTGGTCGCGAAGTAAAAGGAGCATGCCCAGCGCCGAGCTGTCGAGGTAGGTAGCGCCCTTCAGATCCACCACGTAGCGCTTGGGTGTGATCTCGACGCGCTCGTAGGCATTGCGGAATTCCTGGTGAGCGCCGAAATCGAAACGTCCCTGGACCACGATGGTGAGCTCCTGCCCGTCAGCGGAGGGAACGGAAGTGATGGCCATGGGATTCTCCTTATCGATCAATGGTCGCGCCCGAGCTTGAAGATGTAGCAGCTAGCGATGACAGCGGCAACCTCTGCGAACGATGGGAAACCGCCCCGCCAGACCGGTCGAACGGTACCCGACAGGTCGATTAATGGACCGCCGGTCGCCACAGGCACGGCGAATGCCTTTACCCTTTTACGGGTGCGACTCAGGCGAGGGCCCGCAAGAGGCCTTGGAAGGGTCGCACGCGCAAGAAGGGGGTAGCAGCATGTACAAGACCATTCTCATCGCGGCCTGTGTGTTGTGCGCGGCGCCGTATGCAGGTGCCCAGGTGATGCAGCGTGAGCTGGGTGATTTCGAACTCAAGTTCGCCAACTCGCCAACGCGCAGCATGGCCCAGGGGCTGGTCCAGCCGGGTCAGGCCAACAGCGCCCAGGGCGGCCTCGACATCACCCACGACAGCGGCTGGTACGTCGGCAGCTGGACGTCGAACATTGAGCAGGAAAAGCCCCTGGAGATCGACAGCTACGCAGGCTTCAAGCACCCGCTGGGCGACGGCAAGCTGGGCTACGAAGTGGGTACCCTGCGCTACACCCGGCCGGAACAACCCGACTACGACAGCCAGGCCCTGTACGGCGGCCTCTCGGTATTCGGCAGCCGTCTCGGCGCGGCCTACAGCGCCCAGGCCGGGCGCAGCACCACCACGCTGTTCACCGACCTGGGCGTGCAGCCTGACCTCGGCTTCGACGTGACCTTCAAGTATTCCACCTACAACCTCGCCTCCCCCGTGAGCCTGAACAGCGGTGGCAGCGTCAGCGAATTCGGCGACTGGTCGGTGAATTTCAGCCGCCCCTGGAACGGCATCGACCTGAACTTCTCGTACAGCGGCAGCAGCCTGACCGGCGGCGACTGCAGCGCCTACTCCGGACACAACGCCTATTGCGACTCGGCGTTCATGTTCAAGGCCTCGCGGCCGTTCTTCTGATTTCAGATTTTGCGCGGACGCCCCAGCCCGAGGCGGCGGAGAGCAATCTCGCTCCTACACACAGGCGCCGCCATGCTTTTGTGCAATACGTGATGGGCAACGCCGGGCGCCCCTGAAATAGTCAATTTCATTCAAGATGGCGGGGGTCCGAGGGGCTACTCTGCCTATCACCTCTCCGCGCCCGCAGGCCTGACCCAATGCTGCACCGAGTGAACTGCACCGCCGCCGCCCTGCCCGGCCTGCGCATCGTCGATATACTCACGCAGCGCAGCTTCCCGCGTCACGCCCACGACGAGTACGGCATCGGCGTGATGCTTGAGGGCGGCCACCGTTCCTGGAGCGGACGCGGCCAAGTCGAAGCCGGGCCGTGCGACATCATCACCGTGAGCCCCAATGAACTGCACGACGGCATTCCCCTGCGCGGTGCGCCACGGCGCTGGTGGATGCTCTACGTCGAGCCGACCCTGCTGGCGGACCTGGCCGGCGGGGAAATGGCCCGGCGCGAATTCACCCTCCCCGCCCTTGCCGACCCGCAACTCGCCCGGCGCATTGCACACCTGCTGCAGCACCTGCCGGGCGTTGATGCGGACGACGCCCGCGAAGGTGTACTCGACCTGTTCGGCGAGCTGCTCGACCAGCGCCTCAAAACGAGCGTGGCGCCCCTCCCTTCCCGCAGCGTGGCGCGCATGCTCGAACGCATTCACGACGACCCACGCAACGCTCCCGCGCTGGCGGAGCTGGCCGGCATTGCCGGGCTGACGCCCTATGCGGCACTGCGCCGCTTCCGCCGCGAACTGGGCACCACGCCCCACGCCTACCTCCTGCAGTACCGCGTGCGACAGGCCCACAAGGCCATCGGCGAGGGGCGCACGCTGGCCGACGCCGCCATGCTTGCCGGTTTCGCCGACCAGCCGCACATGACCCGCGCCTTCGCCCGCCAGCTCGGGCTGACGCCGGGGCAATGGCGCTCATCGCTCAGGTAGCCGCCAGCGCCCTGAATACGCCGGCCTCACTTCTTCCACACAGGAAACCCACGGGAATGAACGCAGAATTCCTGCTGACGGCGTTCGTCGTCGTTTTGCTACCCGGCACCGGCGTGCTCTACACCCTGGCCGTCGGCCTAGGCCTTGGCGCCCGCGCAGCCAGCTTCGCGGCGCTGGGCTGCACGCTGGGCATGGTCCCGCAATTACTGCTCGCCACTTTCGGCCTGTCGCTGATCCTGCAGGCCAGCGCGGCCAGCTTCCAGATCATCCGGCTGCTGGGTACGGCGTACCTGCTGTTCATCGCCTGGCAGGTGTTTCGCGGCAGCGGCGTCCTGGCGCTGGACTCGGCCAGCCCGCGCAGCACCCGGCAACTGGTGGGCACCGGGCTCTGGCTGAACCTGCTCAACCCCAAGCTCGGGCTGTTCTTCCTGGCCTTCCTGCCACAGTTTGTGCCGGCCGGCAGCGAGGACGCCCGGGGACTATTCCTGATTCTGGGCCTGGTGTTCGCGCTGATGACCTTCTTCGTGTTCATCGGCTACGGGCTGCTGGCCTCCTGGGTGCGCGACTACGTAATCGGTCGCCCAGTGGTGATGAGCCTGATCCGCTGGAGCTTCACCCTCGCCTTCGTCGCACTGGCGCTTCGGCTGGCTATCGAGACGCTGCAGCCCTGATCACCCACGCTAGCCGATCAGCCCTGCGCCCATGTTGATCGCCAAACCCAGGATTGCAGTGTTGAACAGGAAGCCGATCACCGAGTGCGCCAGTACCACCTTGCGCATCGGACGCGAGGCAACCTCCACGTCGGAGGTCTGCACCGCCACGCTGAGGGTGAACGAGAAGTAGAGGAAGTCCCAGTAGTCCGGGTTTTTCTCGCCCTCGGGAAAGCGCAGCACCGGCTCCGTCGCGTCGGCCGAATAGAACTGGCGGGCGTAGTGCATGGTGAAGATGGTGCCGATGAGAAACCAGGAGCCCAGCACCGTGCTGGCGGTGACGGCGTAGCGAACGACCCGCTCACTGCCGTTGGCGTGCCCGGCTGTGGCCAGTTCGACGATGATGGCGCCGAGGCTGGCGACAGCGGCAACGGTAACCAGGACCAGCACGGCCTCGGCGTTCTCGTCCTCGATCTCGGCCAGCCGGCGCACGTCCGCTGGTGCCGCGCGCAGGGCCAGCCAGCCGATCAGCAGCACGTAGAGCCAGGCCATGCAGTTCCAGCCCAGCAGCACACGAGGCATCGGCGCCAGCGGGTAGCTTGCCAGCGCCACCAGGGCGCCGACGATCACCGAAGCGACCAGTCGCGGATGGGTGCGCAGCAGCGCGCGGTTCAGGCGCAACATGCGCTGCGGTCCAGTTCGGCAGCGGCCAGGTGCGCCACGGCCAGGTCGCTGTCGGCGGCCATGCCGTCATCAAGGAACCAGGCGGCGGAGAGTCCGGCAAAAGCCAGCACCCACTCCAGCAGGCGACGCCGGTCGACGCGCGCGTGCTCGACGATCACATCCAGCTGACGCAGGAAACGCGTGCGCTCGCGGGAGGTCGGCAGGTCCGGGTTGCACAGCAGATTGGCGTAGTCGAACAGGCGCTCGCCATGCAGACGCTTGGGATCGATGGCCCGCCAGCCGCGTTCGCCGAAATCGAGGATGTTGTCGTGGTGAATATCGCCATGCAGCACGCACTGGTCATGCTCGCTGGCCAACAGGGCCTCGGCGGTCTCCAGGCAGCGCGGAAACAGCTCGCCATAGCGCACGGCGGCAGGCGCGAGATCGCGGAACCACTCGCGCAGGCCGATTACCTCCGGCAGGGGCTTTTCCCGAGGCTGATGCAGCTTGCGCACCACATCGCAGACGATGCGGCTGGCCTCGTCGTCCTCGCCGTTCAGCGCCATGTGCATCAGCGACTGCGAGCCCTCGGCGCGCTCCATGAGGATAGTGTCGCCGTCGTAGGCGTAGACCAGCGCCGCGCCGTCGCCGTCCCACCAGTCGAGCACCTTCGAGCCCAGGCGTTCGTCGACGTCCAGGGCGCGCTTGAGCATAGCCGCCCGGCCTTGCCAGCGAACCGGCAGCAGGTGGCTGCTCGGCGTGATGATCGGCTCGCCCTCGGCGCGGAGGCGCCACAGGGAGAAGACGTGCTGGAAATCCACAGGCACAGGAGCGGGAAGCGGCATGGAAAGGTTCCGGTCGTGATCTGACAGGAGCCTAGCACGGCCGCAGGCCGGGTCAGTCGGCGGAAGGCTTCAGGCGCTGGGCGAATTCGTCGAGCTGTTTCTGCTCGTACTTGTCGGCGGCCAGGCGCGCTTCCTCGCGGTAGCGCTCCACCAGCTTGCGCAAGCCTTCGAGGCGCGCGTACTTCTCCTGCCAGATCACCCGCGCCTTGCCCATGTTGGCCTCGTGGAAAGCCACCGAGCGATTCTGCTGCTCGACGGCGCCTTCGAGCTGGGACAGGAAGCGCTGGTAGTTGATCAGCCACTGGCCGCTGACGCCCTGCTGGCCGTTGGTGATCCATTGCTGCTGGTAGTCGTAGCGGTAGCGCTCGAGCTCGGCGAGCTTGCGCTGCGCCTGCTGCAACTGGCCCTGCATCTGGCCGAGCTGGCGCGCGGCCTCGCGCTCGGCCTTGAGCGCCATGTCCACCACCGGCGCGAGGCGTTCGGCGCGGCGGTTCATGGGTAAGCCCTCTGCCGTGCGCCCCTCTTCCCAACCCTCTCCCTAAAGGGAGAGGGAGCGAAAAGCTCGGCGCAGGAGATCATGCTCATCAGCCAGCCTTGCCGCTGACGACCGCATCCAGCAGCAGGCGGCTGTCGTCAAGGTTCTGGCTCTCGTCGAGGGCCTGACGGAGGAACTGGCGCATGATCGGGAAGCGCTGGATAGCCAGGTCGGTCTCCGGATCGCCGCCGGCCACATAGGCCCCGACGCTGATCAGGTCGCGGCTCTGCTGGTAGCGCGACCACAGTTGTTTGAAGCGCTGCGCATCGCGCATGTGTTCAGGCGTGGTGACCTGCGGCATCACCCGGCTGATGGAAGCCTCGATGTCGATGGCCGGGTAATGGCCTTCCTCGGCCAGCCGGCGCGACAGCACGAAGTGACCATCGAGTACGCCCCGCGCGGCATCGGCGATCGGGTCCTGCTGGTCGTCGCCTTCGCTGAGCACGGTGTAGAAAGCGGTGATCGAACCGCCGCCCTTCTCGCCATTGCCGGCACGCTCGACCAGGCGCGGCAGCTTGGCGAACACTGACGGCGGATAACCCTTGGTCGCCGGCGGCTCGCCGATGGCCAGCGCGATCTCCCGCTGGGCCTGGGCGTAACGGGTCAGGGAATCCATCAGCAACAGGACGTTCTTGCCCTTGTCGCGGAAGTACTCGGCAATCCGGGTGCAGTACTGCGCGGCGCGCAGGCGCATCAGTGGCGCGTCGTCCGCCGGGGAGGCGACCACCACGGAACGCTTGAGGCCCTCCTCGCCAAGGATGTGCTCGATGAATTCCTTCACCTCACGACCCCGCTCGCCGATCAGCCCGACCACGATGATGTCGGCCTTGGTGAAGCGGGTCATCATGCCCAGCAGCACGGACTTACCCACGCCGGTACCGGCGAACAGGCCCAGACGCTGGCCACGGCCGACGGTGAGCAGGGAGTTGATCGAGCGGATGCCGACGTCCATCGGCTCGTGGATCGGGTCGCGCGCCAGCGGGTTGATGATCGGGCCATCCATCGGCACCCAATCCTCGGCGCGCATGCCACCCTTGCCGTCCAACGCACGGCCGACGCCGTCGAGCACGCGGCCGAGCATGGACATGCCCATGGGCAGCCGACCGGAGTCCGGCAGCGGCACCACGCGGGCACCAGGGGCGATGCCGACGAGGCTGCCCACCGGCATGAGGTAGATCTTGCTGCCGGCAAAGCCCATGACTTCGGCTTCCACCTGCACCGGGTGATAGCCGCCGTCGTTGATCACCTGGCAGCGGCTGCCGACGGCGGCCTGCAGGCCCTCGGCCTCCAGCGTCAGGCCTACCATGCGCAGCAGGCGGCCCTCCACCACAGGCTGGGTCGGCAGGCTCACGGCGTCGCTGTAGCCCTGCAGACGACGGGCGAAGCTGACGCGATCAAGACGCATCGGCGCCGCCCTGATCGGCTTCGAGGTTCACGTGCAGGTCTGGCTCCAGGGCGTGGGTCGCCTGGTCGCGCTGCTGCTCGAAGAGCTGCTTCACGGCCTGGGCCAGGCGCGTTTCGACAGTGGCGTCGATGCGCGAATGTTCGGTCTCGATGCGGCAGCCGCCGGGCAGCAGGCCGTCGTCCTCGATGATCTTCCAGCTTTCCTCGTGGCGATCGCGCAAGGCCTTCACCAGTTCGAAGTCCTGCGGATTGACCTGGATGCGGATGTTGCTGGCGCCCATCGGCAGCAGCTTGAGCGCCTCGCGCAGCACCAGGCGAATCTGGCTGGAATCGGTGGCCAGCTCGCGCTGCACCACCTGGCGCACCACGTGGGTCACCAGGTTGAGCATGCCCTGCTCGAGCATCTGGTCCTGTTCGGCGATGGGGTCGAGCAAATGCGACATCAAGGTTTCGAGATTCTGCAGGCGCGGTTGCAGCGCCGCGTCGGCTTCCTGGCGCGCCTTGATCTGGCCGGCGTGGAAGCCGTCCTTCTCGCCAGTGGAAAAGCCCTCGTTGTAAGCCTCCTGACGGATCGCCTCGAGCTCGTCGAGCGTCAGCGGCTTGACCTCCTCCTCCGGCACTTCCTCGATCTGCGGCTGTTCCGCGATCTCCGGTTCGGGTTCGGGCTCGGGTTCGGGGGCCGGCCGCGCCGGATCGAAGCTGGGCAGCGCCCAGCGGTCGAAGCCCGCCACGTCGCGCGCGCGGATCAGCTCGCTGAGTTTGTCTTCGTCTTTGGCCGGCGGTACCACGTCAGATCATCTCCTCGCCGCCCTTGCCACCCAGCACGATTTCGCCGGACTCGGCCATACGGCGGGCGATGGTGAGGATTTCCTTCTGCGCGCCTTCCACTTCGCTGACGCGCACCGGGCCCTTGGCCTCCAGGTCGTCGCGCAGCAGTTCGGCGGCACGCTTGGACATGTTGCGGAAGATCTTTTCGCGGATCGCTTCGTCCGAGCCCTTGAGGGCCAGCACCAGCACGTCCGAGGAAACCTCCCGCAGCAGCGCCTGGATGCCACGGTCGTCGACGTCGGCCAGGTTGTCGAAGACGAACATCAGGTCTTCGATCTGGCCCGACAGGTCCTCGTCGACTTCGCGGATGGCGTCCATCAGCGAGCCTTCGACCGAGCTGTCGAGGTAGTTCATGATGTCCGCCGCGCGCTTCACGCCGCCCATGGTGGTACGGGTGGAGTTGGCGTTGCCGGCGAACTGCTTCTCCAGGATCAGGTTCAGTTCCTTGAGCGCGGACGGCTGCACGGTGTTGAGCGAAGACACGCGCAGGATGATGTCCAGGCGCACCTTGTGGTCGAAGTGGCTGAGCACTTCGCCGGCCTGGTCCGGGTCGAGGTAGGCGACCACGATGGCCTGGATCTGCGGGTGCTCGTAGCGGATCACGTCGGCCACCGCGCGCGGCTCCATCCACTTCAGGCTGTCCAGGCCGCTGGTGTTGCCGCCCAGCAGGATACGGTCGATGAGGTTGTTCGCCTTGTCCTCGCCCAGGGCCTGGGTGAGCATCTTGCGGATGTAGCTGTCGGCGCCGACGCCCAGGCTGGTCTGGTCGCCGACGATCTCGACGAACTCGCCCATCACCTGCTCGACCTGCTCGCGGTGCACGTTGCGCATCTGCGCCATGGCCACGCCGACCTTCTGCACTTCCTTCGGGCCCATGTGGCGCAGCACCTGCGCGGCATCGGTCTCACCCAGGGAGAGCAGGAGGATGGCAGCCTTGTCGACCTTGTTCAGTTTGGCGCTCATGCGGGCTTCACTCATCGGAATTGATCCAGTCCTTCACTACCTGGGCAACGCGCCCCGGGTCCTGGGCGACCAGTGACTTGATCGCGTTCAATTGTGCATCGTAACCCTCGGACGGGCTGGGCAGCAGGATGCTGGCCGGGCCACCGAGGCTCACGCGGTCTTCGGACAACTCGCCCTCCAGACCGCCCAACTCGCCCAGGCCACCTTCGCCTGCTGCGCCACCGGCCACCAGGGCCTTGCTCTTGTTGCCCGACAGGTTGTTCAGCACCGGCCGCAGCACGCCCAGCACCAGCACCAGGATGAAGACGATGCCCAGCACCTGCTTGACCACGTCCCAGAACCAGGGCTGCGAGTAGAACGGCGGCGACGCAATTTCATCGCCCAGTTCCGGGGCGAACGGTGCGTTGATCACACTGACACTGTCGCCACGGCTGGCGTCATAGCCTACCGCGTCCTGCACCAGGCGGGTGAAGCGCGCCAGTTCGTCGGCGGTCCAGGGCTGGTGGCTGACTTCGCCGGTTTTGGGATCGGCGATCATGCGGTCATCCAGCACTACCGCGACGGAAAGCCGGCGCAGGCGACCCTGCTGCTGCTTGGTGTAGCTCACCGAGCGATCCAGCTCATAGTTGCGTGTGTTCTGCTGACGCTTGTCGGTCGGGTACGGCGCGAGCTCCGGCTTGCCGGTCTTCGGATCGATGATCGGCTGGCCGTTGGCGTCCTTCAGCGGCTGGCCCGGTGCGACGAAGTCCGCCGGCTTGTTCTGCGCAGTAGTCTGCGGTGCGCTGGCCGGGCCCGGAGGCTGGTTCGACAGCGCACCCGGCACGCCCTGCGGGCCGTTGCTGTTCTGGCGTTCCTCGTTGTTGCTCTGCTCGCTGCGCAGGGCCGGCTGGTCCGGATTGAACGACTCCGAGGTGGATTCCACCGCGCTGAAATCGACGTCGGCGGAAACCTCGGCCTTGTAACGGCCGTTGCCCAGCACCGGCGCCAGGATGCTGTGCACACGCTGGGTGAAGTTGGTTTCCATGCGCCGGGTGAAATCGAACTGCTTGCCGGCCATGGTCAGCTCGGAAAGCTCCTGCTGGTCGGACAGCAGGTTGCCCTTCTGGTCGACCACGGTGACCTGGGATTTATCCAGTTCCGGCACGCTGGTGGCGACCAGGTTGACGATCGCAAGCACCTGGCTCGGCTCCAGGGTGCGGCCCGGGTACAGCTCGACCAGCACGGAGGCGCTGGGCTTGCGGTCGTCACGGACGAATACCGAGCTCTTGGGGATCGCCAGGTGCACGCGGGCGGCCTTGACGTTGTTCAGGCTGGAGACGGTGCGCGCCAGCTCGCCTTCCAGGCCGCGACGGTAATTGGTCGCTTCCATGAACTGGCTGGTGCCCAGCGCCTGCTCCTTGTCGAGGATCTCGAAGCCGACGTTGTTGTCGGTCGGCGCCAGACCTGCGCCAGCAACTTTCATGCGCGCGCGGCCCAGGTCATCGGCCTTCACCAGCAGCGCGCCGGAGTTGGGTTCGATCTTGTAGCCGATGTCGGCAGCGGTCAGCGCCTCGACCACCTTGTTGGCATCGACGCCGTTGAGGCTGCCATAGAGCGGCTTGTAGTCAGGCTGCTGCGACCACAGGACCATGCCGAAGCCGATGGCGATGCTCGCGGCGAGACCAACCAGCAGGCCGACCTGGCGCAGTACCGGCATGTCCGCGAGGTTCTCGAGGAAAGTCAGGCCGAGCAGCGGCTTTTTCGGCGCGTCGGCGCCGACCTTGGCCGGAACCTGACTGTCAACAACGGAGGCTTGGGACATTACCTACGATCCTCGCCGCTCAAACCGGCATCTGCATGATGTCCTGGTACGCCTGCACGAGCTTGTTGCGTACCTGGGTCATCGCCTGGAAAGAAACACTGGCCTTCTGGGAAGCGATCATCACCTGCGTGAGATCGACACCGCTCTGCCCCATCTCGAAAGCGTTCGCCATGTCGGAGGCGACCTGTTGGGTACCGTTCACCTTGTCCACGGCCTGCCCGAGCATCTGCGAGAAGCTTGGCGCCCCTGGCTCGGCCGGTGCGGCCTGCGTCTTCGCCTTGGCCATGGCCTCCATTTGCATGGAGCGCATTTCCAGCAGCAGACGATTGAACTCGATACCCTGACTCATCACTTACCCCTCCGACTGGCCGCGGTTTTTTGACACTGCGCGGCGCTTTGCAGAGGTGATTGCAACTTGGGTGCCAGGTTCTCGGAACGTAGGAAAAATGCGGAAGACAGCTCTGGAGTGGGGATTTCGGGCCTTCTGATCCGGCGCTTCTGACTGAGCGCCTGGCGTGGGAGGAAAAGCCCCTCACCCCAACCCTCTCCCAGAGGGAGAGGGGGCAGATCGGAGTGCCTGGCAAATATGGCAATCAGCCGAGAACTACAGAACTAGAGCCCTGGAACACCGGCGCAAGCGACAGCCCCTCACCCCAGCCCTATCCCAGAGGGAGAGGGGGCAGATCGGAGTGCCTGGCAAATATGGCAATCAGCCGAGAACTACAGAACTAGAGCCCTGGAGCATCGGCGCAAGCGACAGCCCCTCACCCCAGCCCCTCTCCCAGAGGGAGAGGCGGCAGATCGGCGTGGGCGAGGAGATCGGCGGTCAGCCGGGCACGCTATCGCAACAGAAAAAACGCCAGACATCCAGCAGGCAGAGGACAGCCCCCTCTCCCTCCGGGAGAGGGCTGGGGTGAGGGCAATCAGCCTGCGCCGGTCTCGACCATCAACCGCAGCGCCTCCAACACAACGTCAGTCCGCAGCAGAACGTCATGGTTCCAGAATCGAACCACCCGAACCCCCTGCCCCACCAGCCAGGCATCACGCTCAGCGTCACGAGCAGACTCCAGATGCTGTCCACCATCAAGCTCCACCGCCAACTGCAACTCGTGGCAGTAGAAATCCAACACGTAAATACCGCACGGCACCTGACGCCGAAACTTCAAACCGAGGAATCTGCGATCCCGCAGATCCCCCCACAACCAGGACTCAGCGTCGGTTTGCCGTCGCCGCAACTGCCGCGCGAACTCCACCTCATCCACGGGTCTCTCCTCCTGTCGATCAATCTGGAAGAAAGCTCAGCGATTCTCTTGAGGAGTGCAGCCGGGCGCGGCGTCAACATGCCAGCGAAAAAGCCGAGTCCAACCAAGAAAAGGCCCGCACGAATGCGGGCCAAGAGGGGTTGTCTGTCAGTGGCTCAACTGGCGTAGAGGTAAGCCTCCACATCCATCCCGGCGTCACGCATCTGCGCAAGCTTGTAACGCAGGGTGCGCGGGCTGATGCCCAGGCGCTCGGCGGCCTCCTTGCGGCGGCCGCGCTCGCTGCGCAGGGTGTCGATGATCATCTGGAACTCGCGGCGCTTGAGGTCTTCACCCAGTTGCCCGGCTTCGGCGGCAGGCGACGGAATTTCGACGCTGGCCGGAACCGCAGGGGCAATGGACGCCGGAACAGCTGCCAGCACCGGGCGCGGAGCCAGGCCGATGGGCGCGGTCAGGCACAGGTCGGCGGCCTGCACCTGGCCGCCCTGCTGCAGGATCAGCGAGCGCTGGATGGCGTTATCCAGCTCTCGCACATTTCCCGGCCAGGGATGCGCCAGCAAAGCGGCGCGGGCGTCGTCGGCCAGGGTTACCGGGGAGTGATTCATCTTACGCGCATACTTGGCCAGCAGGCGTTCGGCCAGCGGCAGGATATCGGCGGGACGTTCGCGCAGCGGGCGCCAAGCCAGCGGGAATACCGACAGGCGATAGTAGAGGTCTTCGCGGAAACGCCCGGCAGCCACTTCACCCAGCAGGTCGCGGTTGGTGGTGGCGAGCACACGGATGTCGAGGCTGATCGGCTTGCGCGCACCGACGCGCTCCACTTCACGCTCCTGCAGCACGCGGAGCAGCTTGGCCTGCAGCGCCAGCGGCATCTCCGAGATTTCGTCGAGCAGGATGGTGCCGCCGTCGGCCAATTCGAACTTGCCCGGCTGGGCAGCGATGGCGCCGGTGAAGGCGCCCTTCTCGTGGCCGAACAAGGTGGCCTCGAGCATGTTGTCCGGAATCGCCGCGCAGTTGATCGCGACGAAGGGTTTGCCGGCACGCGGCGATTGCTGATGGATGTACTGCGCCAGGACTTCCTTGCCGGTACCGGACTCGCCGGAAATCAGCACGGTGGAATCGCTGCGCGCGACACGGGCCGCCAGCTCCAGCAATTGCTGGCTGGCCGGTTCCAGCGCCACCGGGCCTTCGCCAACGCTGCTGGGAACGGCACCCAGCGCATGGCGGGCGACCAGCTCCAGCAGCGCCCGCGGCTCGAACGGTTTGACCAGGTAATCCGCCGCCCCCTGGCGCATGGCGTCCACAGCGCGGTCAACGGCGCCGTAGGCCGTCATCAGCAGGACCGGCAGTTGCGGGTAGCGCTTGCGGATCAGGCCAAGCAGTTGATGCCCGTCCATGCCCGGCATGTTCACATCGCTGATCACCAGGCTGAAGCTGTCCTTCTCCAGCGCCGGGAGAGCGGCCTCGGCACAATCGACGGCGACGAAGTCGTGCCCACCGAGCGACAGGGTATCGGAGAGGGCTTCACGAAGGGCGCGGTCGTCTTCGACCAGCAGGACTTTGGCGGCCATGGAATTCACTCCTCGTGGACGACGGGTTGAGCCAGGATCAGCGGCAGAATCAGGGTGGCGCAAGTACCAACACCGGGGCGCGAGCGCAGGCGCAGCTCGCCCTGGTGGGCCTTGGCGACGGCTTTGACCACGGCCAGGCCGAGGCCGGTGCCGGTGGTCTTGGTGGTGAAGAACGGCTCGCCCAGGCGTGCCAGGGTTTCCGCGCTCATGCCCGGGCCGTTGTCGCTGATGGACAGGCGCAGGCTGTTGTCTCGCTGGTACAGGTGCACCTTCAGGCGTACATCGCGGCCGGCGGCCTGGATGGCGTTCTCCACCAGGTTGAGCACGGTGCCGACCAGAGTGTCGCGGTTGCACAACAGCTCGCCGGCGCGGGCGTCGCACTGCCAGCGCAGGTTCAGGCCGGTCACATGGGATTCAGCCGCAGCGCGCAGGCTGCTGAACAACTGATTGGGCGTGAGGCGATCCGGCAATGGCAGCTCGCCGCGGGCGAACACCAGCATGTCGCGCACTTGGCTTTCCAGCTCATGCAGGCGCTCCTTGATACGACCGGCAAAACGCTGCTGCTGCTCGACCGGCAGTTCGCCTTCGTTCAGGTGACCGGCATAGAGCATGGCCGCGGACAGCGGGGTACGAATCTGGTGAGCCAGGGAAGCGACCATGCGCCCGAGGGCGGAGAGGCGTTCGTGGCGGGCAAGCTGGTCCTGCAGGCGACGGGTTTCCGTCAGGTCATTGAGCAGGATGAGCTGGCCGGGTTCGCCGTTCAGCGGGCGGATGGCGATGGAGACACGGCGGCCATCGCGTAGGGAAACTTCGTGGCCGTCGTCGGCACGCGGGGCGAAGCTGCGGGCAATGACTTCACGCCAGAGCATGCCCACCAGCGGTTTCCCGAGTAGCGCGACCGCCACCGGATTGGCGTCGCGGACCACGCCCTGGCCGTCGATCATGATCACGCCACCGGGCAGTACGTCGAGCAGGCTCTGCAGGCGATTGGCCTGGCGCTCCTTCTCCGCCAGTTCCTGCATGCGCTGCGCGCTGACCAGGGCCAGTTCGCCCTTCAGCTCGGTGACGCGGGCTTCCAGCAGGCTGTAGGACTGGTTGAGCTGGCTCGACATTTGGCTGAACAGCTCGAAAGTCTGTTCCAGATGAGCGCGGCTCTGCTGCTCCACCGGCACCTGCAATTGTTCTGCTGGCAGTGTGGGAGCAAGTTCAGTCTGGCGATTGGTGGCGGGCATCATGCGGGTTTTCCTCATCCGTCCGACGGCGTGAATCTGTCGGTCGGATGAGTCTTAGCAAACCCCGTGCCTAAAATTTACTCGTTGTATATCAATGACTTGAAAAAACGAGTACGGCGAAGGCGTCAATCCTCCGCCATTTCCTCTTCGCGGCGGCTCATGCCGTACTTGCGCATTTTCTCCACCAGGGTGGTTCGGCGGATGCGCAGGCGTTCGGCCGCACGGGCGACTACACCGCTGGCGTCGTCCAGCGCCTGCTGGATCAACCCCTGCTCGAGGTTGGCGAGGTAATCCTTCAGGTCGATACCCTCGGCCGGCAGCATGGCAGGCGAGTCGAGGCCCGGCAGCCCGGCGGTGATCGCCGCGCGCTCTTCCAGTTCCTCGCGCAGGCTGGTCGCCAGTTGCTCGTCCTCGTCGTCGACGTGACGGAATTTCTTCGGCAACTCGCCGACGCCGATCACGCCATAGGGATGCATGATTGCCAGGCGCTCGACGAGATTCGCCAGTTCGCGCACGTTGCCCGGCCAGTCATGGCGGCAGAGCGACATGATGGCGGCGGAGTTGAAGCGGATCGAACCGCGCTTTTCGTGTTCCATGCGCGAGATGAGTTCGTTCATCAGCAGCGGGATGTCCTCGACGCGCTCGCGCAGTGGGGCCATCTCGATGGGGAAGACGTTGAGGCGGTAGTACAGGTCTTCGCGGAAGCTGCCTTCCTCGATCATTTTCTCGAGGTTCTTGTGGGTCGCGGCGATGATGCGCACGTCCACGTTCTGCGTCTTGTTGCTGCCCACGCGCTCGAAGGTGCGCTCCTGCAGCACGCGCAGGAGCTTGACCTGCATCGGCAGCGGCATGTCACCGATCTCGTCGAGGAACAGGGTGCCGCCGTTCGCCAG
Organism: Pseudomonas sp. NPDC086581; assembly: GCF_044746165.1. Classification (NCBI taxonomy): domain Bacteria; kingdom Pseudomonadati; phylum Pseudomonadota; class Gammaproteobacteria; order Pseudomonadales; family Pseudomonadaceae; genus Pseudomonas; species Pseudomonas sp. NPDC086581. Next base: position 201,474 of record NZ_JBIVBR010000003.1, read on the forward strand.
TTCGAAGCGCCCTGCCCGGCTGGTGATGGCGCCGGTGAAGGCGCCCTTCTCGTGGCCGAACAGTTCGCTTTCCAGCAGCTCCGCCGGGATCGCACCGCAGTTGACCGGAACGAAGGGCGCATCGCGGCGCTTGGAGTGATAGTGCAGGTTGCGCGCAACCACTTCCTTGCCGGTGCCGGACTCGCCAAGGATCAGCACGCTGGCGTCGGTGTCGGCGACCTGCTGCATCATCTGCCGCACCTGTTGGATGGCACGGCTGGTGCCCACCAGGCTGCGGAACAGGTTCGGCTCGCGCTGACGGCCGCGCTCGCGAGCCTGGTCGTACATCTCGCGGTAGACCTGGGCGCGGTGCAGGGAGTCGAGCAGCTTGTTGTAGCTGGGCGGCATTTCGAGACTGGCCAGCACGCGGCGGCGCAACTCCTCGGGCCACTCGTTGGGCACCGGCTCGCCCATCAGCAGGACCGGCAAGTACTCGTCCCAGGAGGCGATCTGCTTGAGCAGCTCCAGCGCCCCACCCTTGCTCTCCACGGCGCCGACCAATACGCAGAGTACATCGCGGCTGCCATTGGGCAGCGGGTCGACGACCTGGCGCCAGTCACGGCTGCTGCTGGACAGTTGGTCTTCACCCAGGAAGCTGATGATCACCGAAAGGTCCCGGCAACGGTCCTGATTGTCATCGATCACGAGGATTTTCGTTTCGCGCCACATCTTAGCTTGTCATCCCGGGCTTGAAGGCCGTACTACGGCGGCTGACACGACCTGGCCACAGCACAATTTCCTCGTGCTAGCCAGCATTTGGCCACTAGTTAAGTCAAAATTGTGGCTCGAGTCAAATTTATGGCGTGTTTTTTTTGGTGCAGCCCGACGAAGGGTGTTGATCCCTGTCATGGCAATTGAAATGGAGCGTAGTTCGAAGCGGAGGCGGCGGCCACCGGCACCTGGCCGATCACCGCCGAAAGAGAGCCGATCCGGACGGATCAGCCAAACATCTGGTAAACCTTGGCACCCTGGTGCGAACGGTTGACGCGGACGATCTCGGTCGCCACTTCTTCACGCTGGCGGGTAACCGCCTGGACCAGCTCGCGGTACAGCGCCAGCAGCCCTTCGAGGCTGCGCTTGAGGTCGCTGTCATCGTCCATCGGCTCGACCATGGCGGCGTCGACATGCTCACGACACTGGAGGTCGAGTTGAGCAACAGCTTCCCAGTCTTCCTGGGCCAGCGCCGCGCCCAGTGCAAGGCGGGTCTGTTCGATCTGCTGGACGGCGAGAGTCATGTTCGGTATCTCCTGGCGGGTCGCGATCACGGAGCGATGGCGTCCCAACCTTCCTTGATAGTGCGCAGCAGGCCGGATACTTCGTCGAGAGTTTCGACTTCGTTGCTGCGGTTGGCGTCGCCCAGGCGACGACTCATGTAGTCGTACAGGTTGGCATAGTTTTCCGCCACCTCACCACCGGCTTCGAAGTTCAGCGCTTCGCGCAGGCCAGCAATGATGGCCGTGGCCTTGGCGATCAGCATGCCCTTCTGGGCGAACTGCTCGCGTTCCATCGAACCGCGAGCCTGTGCGATGCGGCTCAGGCCGCCTTCCATCAGCATCTGGATCAGACGGTGGGGAGAGGCGTCGTGCACCTGCGACTGGTTGTTCACGTTCTGGTACTGGCGCAGCGCTGCCGAAGCGTTCATCTGATTTCCCCTTGATTCGCTGAACGATCAAATCGTCGATATTCAAAGTATCGGCGCAAGCGGGAAAAGCTTTAGGCAAAAATCAGCACTGGCGTACGGCTGCACAACGGCGTCGCAGAGCGGCACGCGCGGCCAAGGAATCAGCTGTCAGAACTGCTGGTCTTGTTCAGCGCGTTGAGGGTGGTCAGTACGCTGGAGCGGGTAGCCTTGAGCTGAGCGACGAGGGTGTCCATGGCGGTGTACTTGGCCATGAGCGTTTCGGTGAGCTTGGTCATCCGGTTGTCCAGCTTGATCTGCTGGTCAGCCAGATCGCTCAGGGTGCCGTTGAGCGCAGACGTGCGCTGATCAAGCAGACCGTTGGTCTGGGTGTAGATATCCAGGCTTTTGCTCATGCGAGAGAGCAGCCCGCCATCACCGGAGAAAAAGCCCTGGACCGAGGCGAAGTTCTTTTCCAGCGCCTTGTCCAGCTTGTCGCTGTCGACCTGCAGGGTGCCGTCGTTCTTGGTGGAAATCCCCAGCTGCGATAGCAGCTTGATGCTGCCGCCATTGCTGGAACCGCCCACAAGTTGACTATGCAGCCCACTGAGCAGGTTGCGGGTCATCGAATCACTGGCCAGGGCAGCCGCGGTGGTGGTCGGGTTGCCGCTGGAGTCGGTGGTATTGGTGACCTTGGTCAGCGAGTTGATGCTAGTGATCAACGCGTTATAGGCATCGACGAACGATTGCACTGACGTCTTCAGGCCATCGGTGTTGGTATCGACAGTCAGCGTCGACTTGCCCTCTGCCACCAGACTCAGTTCGACGCCACTGATGGCGCTGGAGATCTTGTTCACCGAGCTGCTCATTTCCAGCCCGTCGATGGTGTAGCTGGCGTTCAACGCGGGTTTGTCGATGTAGCCACCTGCAGTGGCGCTGGCCTTGGTGTTTGCCCCATCGATAGCCAATACACCAAGGCTGCTGTCGCCGGAGGTGGTGACACTGATATCGCTGCCGGCTCCGGTCACGCTCGAGCCCAAGACCAGGCGCGGCCCCGTGGAGTCGGTGATGATGTTTGCAGTGAAACCGCTGTCCTTGAGTTGGCTGTTAATGCTGTCGCGGATATCCGCCAGGCTGGCACCAGCCTTCACGCTGACGTTGTAGGTACTGCTGCCCTGCTTGATGGTCAGGCTGCCGGCACCGAAGGAGGCGGATTTATCAACGTACTGCGTGGCGACCTTGGAGCTGGTAGCCAGGTTCTTGACTTCGATGCTGTAGGTGCCGGCCGAAGCGCCAGTACCCAGCGAGGCAGTAAGCGCATCGGCATTGGAGCTCTTGACGGCGAGGCCAGCGAAAGCGTTGGAATCGGAGGCGTTGAGCTTGCTCAATGCGGTCTGGAAGGTGGACAAGGCGCTCTTCAGTGAGCCGATACCCGAGAGCGTGGTATTGGTCGCGGTCTTCTGTGTGCTGATCTGGTTGGATTTCGGCGCCTTCTGCGCGTTCACCAGAGCAGTCACGATGGAGTCGATGTCGTACCCCGACCCAACACCGTTGATTGAAGTCCCGGCCATTTGCCTACCCTCCTGTCCAAATTTCTGGCGGCTCTCAGTTCGCCGCCTGCGTTTGGTAACCCTTCATACAAGAATCACGCCAACAATCAATACAGATCAGGCGCGTTCGCTGAATAGCAGATTACCCGCTTCCTTCAGGCTTTCTGCCAACTTGAGCGCAACTTCCGAAGGAATCTGGCGTATGACCTCGCCAGTATCGGACGCCACGACCTTCACGACGGTTTCGCCGCTGGCATCGTCCACTGAAAACTCCAGGTTGCGTTGCACCGACTGGGCCTGTTCGCGCAGCCGGCTGACGGCTTCGTTCAGGCTGCGAGCCTTGCTGGCCGGCGATTCCTTGGCGCTCTGCGGCAAGCTGTTGCCGCTGACCGGCTTGCTGCCTGCGGCGGCGCTGTCGACCGGACGCGAGTTGTTGATTCCGAGGCTGGTATCCATCAGGTATTACCCTCCGAATGCAAAACAAGGAAGGGCGCCGGGCGCCCTTCCTTTCCGTTTTTGCCTTGCGGCAACCCCTTACTGGAGCAGCTTCAGGACAGCGGAAGGCAGCTGGTTGGCCTGGGCCAGTACCGCGGTGGCGGCCTGTTGCAGGGTCTGCTGCTTGGTCATCTCCGCGGTTTCTGCGGCGAAGTCCACGTCCTGGATGGTGCTGCGTGCAGCGGTGGCGTTCTCGGACACGTTCTGCAGGTTCGAGATGGTGCTGTCCAGACGGTTCTGGATGGCACCCAGCGAGGAACGCTGGCTGTCGATCTGCTTCAGGGCGGCGTCGATCACCTGGGTAGCCGATTGGGCGCCTTTGGCGGTCGCGATGTCCAGCGCCTGGATGGTGGAGTTGGAGGTGACCACAGCGTGCGCACTGCCGGCGCCGGTGCCCACACCTGCGGTGAAGTCCTTGCCGGAAGTCAGCGAGATGGAGGTGGTGGTGCCGCCGCTGCCAGCCGCGCCGGCCACTGCCGCTACGCCGCTGATGTTGGTGTTGATCGCCGAGACGATGTCGTTGGCGCTGGCGCCCTTGGCGTAGCTGACCTGGGTACCGTTGACGGTGATCGAGCCAGCGGTAGCTGCAACGCCACCCGTGCCGGAAAGCACGGTGGACAGGTCCAGGCTGGCGGAAGCCAGTTGCGAGGAGCCTTTCAGCGCGGTGGCACTCATGTCGCTCAGGGTGAAGCTGACGGTTTCGTTGGCGTTGGCGCCGACCTGGAAGGTCAGGGTGCCGTTGGTGCCGGCGGTGCCGTCGAGCAGCTTGATACCGGAAGTACCGCCACCGAAGGTGGTGGTCTTGGAAATACGGGTCAGTTCAGCGGTCAGCGACTTGAACTCCTGGTTCAGCGAGGTCTGGTCTTCGCTGCTGTTGGAGCCGTTGGCGGACTGCAGGGACAGTTCACGCATACGCTGCAGGATGTTGGTGGACTCTTGCAGAGCACCTTCGGCAGCCTGGGCGATGGAGTTGGCGTCCTGGGCGTTCTTCACGGCTACGTTCAGGCCGTTGACCTGACTGGTCAGACGGTTGGAAATCTGCGAGCCGGCGGCGTCGTCCTTGGCGCTGTTGATACGCAGGCCGGTGGACAGACGGGTCATCGAAGTGTTCAGGTTGTTGGCGGCCTTGGTCAGGTTCTTTTGAACCGACAGCGAGGCGATGTTGGTGTTGACGGTAAGAGCCATGACGAATTCCTCGTGTTAGGGCTAAGTGGCCTCCCTGCCCGATTGATTCGAAATGGCGTGGAGAACCTTCGTTAGGGTTATCGTCCCAAGTCGGATGGGCTTTAACTTTTTTTTCGAATTTTCTTCAGATGGGTCTGTAGGGCACGGCTGGCCTCGTTCTTGCAAAGCCCCCTCGCACGCGCCAAAGCTCCGTCACACGCAGGCCCTACATGTCCCAACACAAGCTTCAATCCGAGATTCAGCGCCTGAGCCAGGCACTGCAGATTGCCGAAGATCGTGAAGATCGCGGCGAGCAGATCCGCTTATATGAAGCTCTAGCGACGCTGGCGCCGAACACGCCGATGGTTCACGCCAAGATCGCCCGCCTGCACCTCGAACTGCAGGACCCGCAATCGGCGGAGCCCTGGGCCGAGCGCGCGCTGGATATGACCACCGATCCCAAGGTCGATGAAGAGCTGCTCGACACGATGCGAACTCATCGGCTGTTCATCAAGAACCTTGAGCGCGCCGAGCGCTGGTACCAGGCCTCGCCGAGCCTGCCGCGCATGGCGCTGTATGGCGCCGCACTGAGCCTGCGCAAGCGCTTCGATGAAGCCGAGGCTCTTTATACGAAAGCGCTGGAGAAACCACTGGAGCCCTGGCAACAGAGCAGCCTCCTCGGTCTGCTGGGCACGCTGTACTTCGAGTGCGGCCGCTACCATGACAGCGTCGCCTGCCACCAGCTGACGGTGGAACTGACCCCCAACTACTATTACGGCCCGTTCAACCTCGCCCTGTCCCTGGAACAGGTTGGCCGGTATCAGGAGGCCTATCGCCTCTATGAACAGATGCTGCAGAAAGCGCCGGAGCATTCGGGCACGCACAACAACCTGTCGCTGCTGCAACTGCGCTTCAAGCAGTTCGACGTGGCGTGGGTCAACTACGAAGCACGCTGGAAGACTTCGCTGAAGGAACACCACCAGGAGTTCAACACGCCGCGCTGGCGTGGCGAGCCGCTGGAGGGCAAGACGCTGCTGGTCTGGGCCGAACAGGGCATCGGCGATCATGTGATGTTCGCCAGCATGCTGTCAGACCTGCTCAAGCTGGGCGGCCAGGTGCATGTCGAGACCTACGATCGCCTCTACCCGCTGCTGCACCGCAGCCTGCCAGGCCTTTCCATCATCCAGCGCGAAAGCACCGGCCAGGTTCACAACGGCCAGCGCATGATGCATCGCCAAACCTGGCCGCGCAGCGATTATCAGATTCCCATGGGCAGCCTGGGCGCGTTCCTGCGCCCTACCCTGGCCTCCTTCGCCGGTCCGCGCGCCTTCCTCAAGGCTGACCCGCAGCAGGTGCAGGCCAAGCGCGCCGAGTACCAGCAACTGTTCCCCGGCAAACGCCTGGTGGGCATTTCCTGGCGCGGCGGCACCGACACCGCCAACGACATGCAGAGCCGTCGCATCGAGATGCAGGAGCTGGCGCAACTGGCGAAGCTGGAGAACGTGCAGCTCATCAACCTGCAGTACGGCAATACCGCGCCCGAGCGCGCCGAGGCCGAAAGCCTGGGCCTGCACATTCACCACGACGCGAACGTTGATCCGCTCAAGGATATGGACTCCCAGGCTGCGCAACTCTGCGCGCTGGACGCCGTACTGAGCATCGACAACACCACCGTCCACCTGGCCGGCGCGCTGGGCGTGCCGACCTTCGTGCTGCTCCAGCTCAACCCGAACTGGCGCTGGGCTGTCGATGACGCGACCAGCTACTGGTACCCGTCCGTACAACTGATCCGCAACCGCGAGCTGGGCCGCTGGGGTGAAGCCCTGGACCAGGCGGTGCAACGCATGCAAGGCAGCGGCGTGATATGAGCGCTATCGCCGCAACGACTTATCAACCGGCCCGTTCGCGCGGCGCCTGTCAATCCTGATCGCCAGCGACTCCGCTTGGAGGAGAACCACCGTGTCCCAACCTTTTGAAGCCCGCACTGCCCAGGCCCAGCAACTGCTCCAGAGCGGCCAGCGCGAAGCCGCCGTCACCGCCTTGCGCGAGCTGCATGGCGAGCGTCCCGACGACCTGCCGGTGCGCCTGAGCCTGGCCATCGCCTTGGGTGAGCTGGGCAAGCACAACGACGAAGCCCTGGAACACCTGCTGCACATCCAACGCAGCGTGCCGGACAACGCTGCGGTGAACAGCCTGCTCGGCCGCCTGCTGGTTCGCCTGCATCGCTACGACGAAGCCCACCCGTACCTGCACCTGGCCGTGCAGTTGGACGCGGAAGACTTCGAAGCGCGCAACACCCTGGCGACCCTGGCGCTGTTCCAGGGCCACCTGGAAGAGGCCTACCACTGGCTGGCCAGCCTCTCCACTTACGAGAAGCGCGCCGACACCGCCGACCTGCTCGCTCAGCTGGAAATGCTCCAGGGCATGCGCCAGGCCGAGGCCAGCAGCTTCTTCGGCAAGGCCCGTGTCTTCGCTCGCTCGAGCAACGCCGCCACCGCCGGCGGCCCGCCCGGCGCCAAGGCAATCATGGAGCAGAACCCTGGCCAGCGTGACGACCTGCTGGCAGTCACCGGCTGGCAGCGTATCGAGTCCGGCACCCTGAACCTGCAGGCGCTGTTCGATCCGAAGGAACTGGTGCAGAAGATCGCCCCGCTGTTCTTCGAGTCCGGCAATGGCATCGTTTACCCCGCGCCGTACGAGCACGTGCCCTACATCCGCATGGGCTATTTCTACTACCAAGGCTTCCTGCAGTTCGAAGGCCGCCACGCGCCGGTGCTGATCCGCCGTGCTGCCGTGCCGTCCTCGCCGGATGTGCTGGAAGTCTGGGCCGAGCACAACCTGCGCGAACAACTGAACCTGGTGGATGGCAACGATGTGCTCTGCTACCTGCGCAGCCCGGAGGCTGCGCCGGAAGACAGCCAATGGCGCGACTGCAAGCTGGATGTGCATGAGAACTTCTTCTCTCAGTCCCAGGTATTCGGTGCCAACAAGGAGCTGTACCAGGGTCACGAAGGCTGGGACCTGCCCGGTGCGCGCCCGACGCTGTTCCGCATGGAGCGCTATGCGCTGGAAAAATGGCTCTCGCCCACCGACCGCGTGCTGGACATCGGCTGCAACATCGGCTGCTTCGGTATCGAAGTGGCACAGAAAGTCGGCAGCTACCTCGGCTTCGACAACAACGACTCGCTGATCCGCATTGCCGAGCGCCTGGCGCAATACCATAGGGTGAAGAACTGCGAATTCCGCACCTGCACTTACGAAGACCTGCGCGCCAGCGAACCGGATCTGTTCGACGTGATCTTCTCCTTCGCCGTGCATGTGTGGATCGGCAAGCCGATGCCCGACTATGTTGCCGACCTGAAAAACCTGCTCAAGCCTGGCGGCATCGTGGTCATCGAGAGCAACGACCTGAAGATGAACGACACCAAGTTCTTCGCCAACGTGCGGCACTTCTACGAGCAGGGCTTCTTCCTGCTGTACCAGGGCCAACTGCTGGACGACAAGGTCCACCACCGTGGCTTCTGCGTGTTCAAGCGACTGGACTGACAGATCGCAGCAACAACAAAGCCCGGCCAATGCCGGGCTTTTTCTTTGGCTTTTCGTAGGAGCGAGCTTGCTCGCGAACAAGTTTCACTGCAAATCCGGGTTCGCGAGCAAGCTCGCTCCTACAGGATTGCCCCCCCGCAAACTGTTCCCCGCCGGGAAGAAAAAGCCTCCGCAAGGGAGGCTTTCTCTTGTCGATCAGAAACCCATCAGTTGGCGATGACGAACGTCTCGCTGGCCTGCCAGCCGTTGCCGCTCCATTGCGGGAAGCCGGTGGCCTGGCGCCATGCAGTGGAGCAGATCAGGCAAGTGGTCACGTTGGGGAATTCAGGCGTGATGCAATCGACCATGCCCTTCCACCACAGCGGCTGGCGCACCGTGATGTGGGCATTCTCGCCGTTGGGCAGCAGCGCCTGCGCCGGATAGCAGGCGACGTTGAGGATTACCAGCCGGTCTGCACACGAATAGATGTCACGCAGAACCTTGGGCACGTCGGCGACGAAGATGTGTTCGAGCACGTCGAAGGACACCACGCAGTCGACTTTCCGACGCTCATCGATACCGCGCGCCGGCTCGTAGCGGTAGGCCGATTCGAGATTGAAGTACTGCACCGCCGACTGGCCGTTGTCGTCAAAGCCGGGCATGTTCCAGTCCGAACCGCCGCAGCCGTAGTCCAGCACGTTGCGAATGGCATGGTTCTGCAGGATCTCGCGGATCTGCGGGCGGAATGGGCGCAACTCGAAGTCGCTGAAAGCCACCTCGACGTGCTGCTCATCGCTGCGGTCGTAGCCTTCGCGGGCCATCTGCCCGTACATCTCGATCAACTGGCGGCCTTTGGAACTGAAGTCGATATCGCCCATATGCGTGTCTTCCGAAATGAGTGCCCGCCGTTACCGGCGGGCTGGATGAATCAGAGTTTGTTGAACAGGCTGAGCTGGCTGATCCGCGCGAACGCGGCCTGAGCCGCTTCGAGCATGGTCTGCTGCAGGACCAGCTGAGAAGTCGCGGCGGCCATGTCGGTGTCACGGATCGACGACTGCGTGGTGGTATTGGTCAGCGCCAGGCTCTGGTTTTCCTGGGTGAGCACATCGATGGTGTTGAGTCGCGCGCCAATCGACGACTGGGTCGCAAGCACTTGGTCGCTTGCCTTGTCCAGGTTGGTGAGTGCGGTGGCCACCATGTTGCGGATGTTCAGCTGCGCCTGCGGGTTGCCTGCGGTGGAGGTATTCAGTGCGTTGCGCAGGTCGCCGATGGTGTTGAGGATGTTCTGCCGCTCCGGCGAGCTGGCGGTGACGCTGAACTGGTCGCCGGCAGCCGGTGCCGCGCTGATGCTCATGTCGACGCCGGCCACGGTCACGGTTTGCGGGAAGGTCGCGCCGAGGGTGCCGGTGGACAGCGGCGAAGCGCCTTGGCTGGTGGGTAGCGCATAAACTTCGTAGGCGGTGGCACTGGTGAACTTGAGCTGCACGCCACTGCTGGGGAACTGCGTGGTATAGGCCGTGCTGTTGCTCACCGAGGCCGAGGTGATCTGCGCCGTCGAGGTGTTGGTGGCGCTGCGCTTGACCGACATGCTTTCCGCCGCCGCGCCGAAGCTGAAGCTGTAGCCGCCTACCAGGGTGTCCATGGTGCTGGCGTCATCGGTCTTCTGCAGCGAGACATCCAGCTGGAACTGCGCGCCACGGAAGTTGATGGCGTTGCTGTCGGTGGACGTGGCGTCGTACACGCCGTTGGTGGTGGCTTCACTGGTAACGTCGTTGCCGTTCTTGTCGAGGATCTGGTACTGCGTCCCATTGAGTACGTTCAGCGTGTACGGCGCACCATTGCGGAAGCTGGCGTTGTAGTTGCTGTCGTTGGTGACGTTGCCCTGGGACAGGAAGGCGCGCTGGATGCCGTCAGCGTTGGGATTGCTCGCCAGCGAGCTGGCGGTCCGGCTGGCGTTGGCCGCCATCTCGAAGATGCTCCAGCCGTTGTCGTTGGTCGACATCGTCAGGTTGTCGGATATCTGCAGCTTGAGGGAACTCTGGTCGCCCTGGTAGCTGAAGCTGCCGTCGGCGTTCTGCACGAAGGGCTGCACGGTGCTTTTGCTGCCGGAGAACAGGTAGTTGCCGCTGGCGTCCTTGCTGTTCATCAGGGTCAGCAGTTGATTCTGGATCTCGCCCAGTTCATCGCTGATGGCGCCGCGGTCCTCGTCAGTCATCGAACCGTCGCCAGCGCGCAGCGTCAGTTCGCGCGCACGCTGCAGGGCGGTGGTGATGGAGTCGAGGACGCTCTGCTCCTGGTTCAGGCTGTTGGTCGCGGACGTCATGTTGCCGCTGTACTGGGTCAGCAGCGCCTGCTGCTGTTCCAGTTGCAGCAGGCGCGCAGCTCCGACAGGGTCGTCGGCAGGGGTCTGGATTCGCGTGCCGCTGGATATCTGCTCCTGCAGCTTGGAGAGACTGGCGTAGCCGCGGTTGTAGTTGTCGATGTTCGAGTTGAAGATCTGCGGGGTGGAAATTCGCACAACCATTTCAGCCTCCTCAGATGTTGTTGATCAGGGTGTCGAAGAGCGTCTGCGCAGTCTTGATGATCTGCGCGGAGGCCGTGTAGTACTGCTGGAACTTCACCAGGTTGGCCGCCTCTTCATCGAGGTTCACCGCCGACAATGAGTCGCGGCTGCCTTGCGCCTGGGTCAGCACCGCCTCGGTGGCGGTGGCGTCGAGCTTGGCCTGGTTGGCCGTGGCGCCGACGGTCTCGGTCAAGCTGCTGTACGCGCCGGTCAAGCTCATGCCGCTGCCGCTGCCCGTGCCGCTGCCGACGGTCTTGGCTGTCTGCAGGTCGATCAGCTTCTGAGCGTTGGTATTGTCGGCATCGCCGTTGCTGTTGAAGGCCACGCCGAAGCTGTCGCCGTCCGCTGGATAACCGCCGATGGTGGTCTGGAAGCTGAACGGGGGCGAGCCCGGCACAGTGATGCTGATGTCGTTGCTCTGGCCCGGCACGATATTGCCGGTGCCCAGTGGATTGCCCGCCGAATCGTAGATGGTGTAGCCCTGGGTGCCGCCGCTGGCCGCGTCGAAGACCAGCTTCACCGGCAGCCCGGCCTTGATCGAGGCGCTCAGCGCGGCGCCGTTGCTGGCATCCAGCTTGCTGGACAGGGTGGTGCCGCTGATGGTGCCGCTGCCTTCATTGCCAGTGGTCGTGCTGGCGACCACCGGGGAGGCGAAGGCCAGGCGGTTGGAGTCGGTCATGGTGACCGAGATGTCCGAAGCTGCGGTGCGCGTCGGGATCACCGTGAAGCGGTCGCCCGCCTGCACGGTGCCAACGCTCTGCTGGCTGATGCTGAAGCCGTCGAACTCCTTGGGCGGGTTGTCGGTCAGGTCGCCCGTGCCCAGCACGGAGCCGTCTGAGGAGCGCTTGATGGTGTAGCCGGTGGCGGAGGTGAAGGTCACCTCGTAGTCACTGGTGGTCAGCGCGCCGCTGTCGGTAATGTTGACGTTGAGGTTGCCGGTGCCGGTGTTATGGGTGTTGGCCAGGCTGCGGTTGCCGATGACGCTGGCATCGTTGATGTCCTTGAACAGCTGCGCGCCGAAGTTGCCGTTCAGGTCCAGGCCCTGGGCGAGCTGGCTGTTGAAGGTGTCGGCGAGGACGATAGCCATGCGCCCCAGTTCGTTCTGGGTGGTATCCAGCACGTCGCTGCGGTAGCGCAGCAGGCCGCCCATCTGGCCACCGGTGACCACCGAGGTGACGTCCATGGTCGAGCTGCCGGAACTCAGGCTCAGGCTGAATTGCGACGGGTTGTTGGCGCTCGGGCCGGCGGTCAGGGTGGAGGAATTGGCGCCCACCACCAGCGGCTGGCCGGAGCCCAGGTAAAGGTTGAGGCTGCTGCCCTGCTTGACCACGCTGACGCCGACCATGTCGGAGAGCTGAAGCACCGCCTGGTCGCGCTTGTCCTGCAGGTCGTTGGCGCTGGCGCCACCGGCCTCGGCCGCGATGATTGCCTGGTTGTACTGGGCGATGGTCCTGGCCAGGTCGGTAACCTGTCCGGCCAGGCTGTCCATCTGCGTGTTGACGTAGCTGTTCTGGGTGCCCAGCTGGGTGGAAATCGAGTTGAAGCGCTGCGCCAGGTTCGCGGCCTGCGTCAGCACCAGTTGGCGCGAGGCGGCGTCGGTCGGCGTCGCGGCGGCGGTCTGCAGCGAGGCGAAGAAATTCTGCATCACCTTGGACAGACCGGTAGTGCTGTCGGACAGCAGCGAATCGATCTGGTTGACCTGCGACAGGTAGGTCTGCGCATCGCTGTTCACCGACGTGGAGCCGCGCAGCTGGTTGGCCAGGAACTCGCTGTACATCCGGCGGACGTCCTGCACCGTGGTACCGGTACCGACGTAGTACTGCCCTGCGAACTGCTCCGCGGAGGTCACCTGCGACGTCGTCTGGCGGGTATAGCCGGCCGTGTTGACGTTGGTGATGTTGTTGCCGGTGGTGCTCAGCGCCGCTTGCGAGGCGTTGAGGCCGGACAGTCCGATGGATAGGAGGCTCATGGTCTTTCCTTAGCGCAGTCCTTTGTACAGGGCTTCACAGTGTGCGAGTCGGGGTGTCGGCCATCGCGACGGTCTGGTAGACCTGCATCTGCTTGGCGATCTGGTTCACCTTGCGCGCGTACTGCGGGTCGGTGGCGTAGCCGGCGCGCTGCAGTTCCTTCATGAACTGATCCGGGCGCGCGGCGGAATCCAGCGCGCCCTGGTAGCGATCGTTGTTCTGCAGGAAGCTGACGTAGTCCTGGAAGCTCTGCTCGAAGGAGTTGTAGGCGCGGAACGAAGCCACTTCCTTCACTTCCTTGCCTTTCTCGAATTCGGTGGTGGTGGCGCGGGCGGAGTCGCCCTTCCAGCTCGAGCCGGTTTTGATGCCGAACAGGTTGTGGCTGCTGCTGCCATCACGCTGGGCGATCATCTTCTTGCCCCAGCCGGTTTCCAGCGCGGCCTGGGCCACCAGGTAGCGCGGATCGACGCCGATGCGCTTGGCCGCGCGTTCGGCCATGGGCAGCATGGTACTGATGAAGTCGTCGGCCGAGGCGAACATCGACTTGCCCGGCTTGGTGGAGATAGCCGAAGCATCGATATCGGCCACCGGCACGGTGGTGTCGATCTGCTTCGTATAGGCCCGGCTGCCGCGCCAGTCGTTGCTGGCCAGCTGCGCCGGCTGGTTGGCGGTGGATGCGACGGAGCTATCGGCGCCCGGCACGAGGCCTGCAGCAATACGCTGGGCGAGCTTGCCCGGCAGCGCGAGACGGCGGGAGTTCAGCGCCTGGCGATCATCACGACCGGCTTCGGGTTGCGGCAAGGCCTTGCCGTTGGCGGCAAACACGCTCGGGGTCTTCTGCCGGTCTGATGCTGCAGCGGTGGCTGTGGCGCTCCGAGTGGCGTCGGCGACCGCCTGCGCCCCAGTCTGGGCGAAGGGATTGTTGCCGGTGTGGCGGACGCCCTGCATCTTCTCCATCTGCTTGACCAGCACGTCGGCCAGGCCGATGCCATGCCCCTGCGTAGCCAGGGACACAGAAAGCTGATGGTCGTACATGTCCTGGTACTGCTTGGCCGCTTCGCTGTTCATCGGGTTGTCCTTGGCGAACACCTCGTTGGCCGAGCGCATGGATTTCAGCATCTCGTTCATGAACAGCGATTCGAACTCCTGGGCGACCTTGCGGATGTTCCCCGCGCTGTCGCGGTTTGCGCCGGTCTTCATCGCCGACAGGCGATTGAGGTCGGAATAGGAACCGGAGTCGGTAGTGGAGGTACCAGCAGAAAGCAGTCGGGCGTCCACGGCGGCGTCCTCAGATCACGATCAGGTCGGCTTGCAGCGCGCCGGCCTGTTTCAGGGCTTCGAGGATCGCCATCAGGTCGCTGGGCGCGGCGCCCACCTGGTTAACGGCGCGTACGATTTCATCCAGCGTGGTGCCGGGGCCGAACTTGAACATCGGTTTGGCTTCCTGGTTGGCGCTCACGTTCGAGCGCGGCACCACGGCGGTCTGGCCGTTGGAGAACGGGCCGGGCTGGCTGACGATGGGGTCTTCGGTGATGGTCACGGTCAGGCTGCCGTGGGTCACGGCGGCCGGCGACACGCGCACATTCTGGCCAATCACGATGGTGCCGGTGCGCGAGTTGATGATGACCTTGGCCACCGCCTCGCCGGACTGTACTTCGAGGTTCTCCAGCACGGACATGTAGTCCACGCGCTGGCTCGGATCCAGCGGCGCGCTGACGCGCACCGAGCCGCCGTCCACGGCCTGGGCGACGCCCGGGCCAAGCAGTTCGTTGATGCGGTCGACGATGTGCTTGGCGGTGGTGAAATCCGGGCGGTTGAGGTTCAGGGTCAGGGTGTTGCCCTGGTCGAAGCCACTGGGCACCGCGCGCTCGACGGTGGCGCCACCGGGGATGCGACCGGCCGACGGTACGTTGACGGTAATCTTCGAGCCATCGCGACCTTCGGCGTCGAAGCCGCCGACCACCAGGTTGCCCTGGGCAATGGCGTAGGTCTGACCGTCGATACCCTTGAGCTGGGTCATCAGCAGGCTGCCGCCGCGCAGGCTCTTGGAATTGCCGATGGAAGACACCGTGACATCGATGACCTGGCCTGGTTTGGAGAACGGTGGCAGATCGGCGTGGATGGACACCGCCGCGACGTTCTTCAACTGCACGTTGCCCGTGCCGGCCGGCACCTTGATGCCGAACTGCGCCAGCATGTTATTGAAGGTCTGCACGGTGAACGGCGTCTGCGTGGTCTGGTCGCCCGTGCCATTGAGGCCGACAACCAGGCCGTAGCCGATCAGCTGGTTATTGCGCACGCCCTGGATGCTGGCGATGTCCTTGAGCCGCTCGGCATGGGCGGCCGGCACGGCGAACAGCGCGCAGAGCAGCAGCGCGCCACCGAGGCGGAGCGTGCAGAGCAGGCCGTGGGATACCTTGCGAACGGCAGTCATCGTCATCACCCTCAGAACGGGAACAGCGGGCTGAGGAAGAAGCGATCGAACCAGCCCGGCTGGCTCGCATCGGCGAACGCACCGGTGCCCGAGTAGGTGATGCGCGCATCGGCCACACGGGTGGAAGCGACGGTGTTGTCGGTGGCGATGTCGTCGGCGCGGATCAGGCCGGCGATGCGCACCAGCTCGTTGCCGGTGTTCAGGGTCATCCACTTCTCGCCCCGCACGGCGAGGATGCCGTTGGGCATGACATCGGCCACGGTGACGGTGATCGAGCCGGTCAGGCTGTTGCTCTGCCCTGCCTGGCTGTCGCCCTTGGCATCGCGCGAGCCGCCGTACTCGGCGGAGAGGCTGAGGTCACCGCCACCCACCGGGTTGTTGGTGGTCAGGCCGCTGCCGAACATCGAGGTCAGCCCCATCTTGGTCTTGCTGTCCTTGGAGATGTCCGAGCTGGCCTTCTTGCTGGCCTGGGTCTTCTCGTTGAGGGTGATGGTGATGATGTCACCCACGCGGAAGGCCTTGCGGTCGCCGTAGAGGTTGTTCTCGAACCCGGCCTGGTAGATCGACCCGTTGTTCTGGGCGGCCGGCGCAGGGGTGCGCGGCAACACCGGAGCGTAATAGGGATCGTCCGGCTTGGGCGGCGGGCTCACGCACCCTGCCAACGCGGCGATGGCCAGCAGCGGAAGGAGGTGGGAACGGTTCATCTACAGCTACCTCTCGGGGAGAGCGACTACGGGATCAGGACTTACAGGTTCTGGGTGACGAAGGAGAGCATTTGGTCGGCGGTGGAGATCACCTTGGAGTTCATCTCGTAGGCGCGCTGGGTGGTGATCATGTTCACCATCTCCTCCACCACGCTGACGTTGGAGTTCTCCAGGGTGTTCTGCAGGGTGGTGCCCAGACCGTTCAGGCCAGGGGTGCCGACTTGGGGCGCGCCGCTGGCGGCGGTTTCCAGGAACAGGTTGTTGCCGGTGGCTTGCAGGCCGGCCGGGTTGATGAAGTCGGCGGTCTGGATGTTGCCGATGATCTGCGGCGTGGCGTTGCCGGCAACGGTGACCGAGACGGTGCCGTCGTTGCCGACGGTGAAGGTCTGGGTTTCCGGCGGCACGATGATGGCCGGCTCCAGGGCATTGCCGTTGGAGGTTACGATCTGGCCGTCGGAGTTCAGGTGGAAGCTGCCGTCGCGGGTATAGGCGACGGTGCCGTCCGGAGTCAGCACCTGGAAGAAGCCACGGCCGTTGACCGCCATGTCCAGCGGGTTGTCAGTGGTCTGCAGGCTACCGGCGGTGAAGTTCTTCTGGGTGCCGACGATGCGCACACCGGTACCCAGTTGCAGGCCCGAAGGCAGCTGGGTGTCCTGCGTCGAGTTGGCGCCGGGCTGACGCTTGATCTGGTAGAGCAGGTCCTGGAACTCCGCGCGGTCGCGCTTGAAGCCCGTGGTGGACACGTTCGCCAGGTTGTTCGAGATGGTGGTCAGGTTCATGTCCTGGGCGGACAGACCGGTCTTGCTGACCCAAAGTGCCGGAAGCATGTCGTTCTCCTCGGGCGCCGGTTTCGTGGCGCCTCGAACGGTTAATCAGTTTCTATCAGCTGAATTGCAAAACACGCGCCATCGACTGGGAGTCTTCTTCGGCGGTTTTCATCATCTTCACGTGCAACTCGAACTGGCGAGACAGCGCCAGGATCGAGGTCATCTCGTCGACAGCATTGACGTTGCTGGCTTCCAGCACGCCGGACTGCACGCTAGCGTTGGCGTCGACCGGGGGAGCGGGCTGACCGGACTTCATGCGGATGAGGCCATCGCTGCCCTTCTCCAGTTGCTTGGCATCGGGAGTCACGAGCTTGATGCGGTCGACGGTGGCCAGCGCATTGGGGTTGTTGCCCTGGCCGCGGATGGTGATGGTGCCGTCCTCGCCGATGTCGATCTTTTCTTCCGGGGGAATCGCGATCGGCCCGCCGTTGCCCATCACCGGCATGCCGTCGCTGGTGCGCAGCTGGCCGAGGGCATCGATCTCCAGGCTGCCAGTGCGCACGTAGGCTTCGCTGCCGTCCGGTGCCTGCACGGCAATCCAGGAATCACCCTTGGCGGCAACGTCCAGGTCACGGCCGGTTTCCTGCAGGGAGCCGGTGGTGAAGTCGGTCGCCGGGCGTTCGCTCATGGCGAAGACGCGCGCCGGAAAGCTGTCGCCGAACACGGGCATCGCGCGAGCTTGCTCGAAGTCACGGCGGAAACCGGTCGTGGAGATGTTCGCCAGGTTGTTGGCGTGAGCCTGCATGGCTTTAGTGTTCTGGCTCGCGCCGCTCATGGCGACATACAGCATTCTGTCCAAGGCAATCCTCCAGTGCCGAGTCGGATTCCCGGCGGTGTTGGAGTGACTTCAGCAAGGGCTGTGCCAGAACTGCAAAATGAAACTCAAGACATTGATATTCATGGAAATATCAAAAAAGAAAGGCTCCCGAAGGAGCCTCGATGGCCGTCAGGCGGCGAAGGACTGCCGCCTGCGGCAAGGGGACGTCATCAACGCAGGTTGATGATGGTGTCGGAGATGGTGCTTTCGGTCTGGACGGTCTTGGCGTTCGCCTGGTAGTTGCGCTGCGCCACGATCAGGTTCACCAGCTGCGCGGTCAGGTCGACGTTGGAGTCTTCCAGGGTGCCCGAGCCGACCGCGCCGAGGGTGCCGGATGTCGGCGTGCCGATCACTGCCTCGCCCGAGGCCAGCGACTGCTTCCAGCCGGTGTTGCCCACAGGGGTCAGGCCCTGGGTATTGGCGAAGTTGGCCAGAATCACCTGACCGATCACCTTGGACTGGCCGTTGGTGTAAGTGGCGTACATCTGCCCATCTTCGGCGAAGGACAGGCCGGACATCTGCCCCGTGGCATAGCCATCCTGGGTCACCGCGGTGACGGCAAAGGCGCCGTTGGTCTGGGTAGTCTTGGTCAGGTCGATGCTGATACCGCCAGCAGTACCCGCTGCGCCATTGGCACCCCAGGTCACCGGGTTGGTGGTGGAGTCGGTGACAGCCGCAGGAGTCCAGCCGGTCAGAGTCATGGTGTTGTCGGCGTTGACGGTCATGCCGGTGGAGGTAATGCCCGTCAGCTGGCCGGCGCTGTTGAAGGTGATGTCGCTGCTCAGCGGCGTAGTGCTTGTCGGGGTCTGCGGGTTACGTCCATCCACCAGCGTGTACATGCTCCAGTTATTGGCGCTGTCCTTGACGAAGTAGTTCGTCATGGTGTGCGAATTGCCCTGGGAGTCGTAGATGTCCACAGAGGTCGACCAGTTGTAGCTGTCCGAGTCAGTCGCATCGAACGGCGTGGTCTTGGGCGTCGTCGCGTTGGAATTAAGGCTCAGGGTCGAAGTGATCTTCGAGGTCGGGCTCGGCGGCTGGTTGGCGGTGTCGACCTTAAGGTCGGTGATCACGCCATTGACGATGTTGCCGTTGCCATTGACGCCATAACCCTGCAGGCGATTGCCCGAACCATCGACGATGTAGCCGCTGGCGTCGGTATTGAAGGTGCCGTTGCGGGTGTAGACGCGGCTGCCGTTGTCGCTGGTCATGAAGAAGCCGTTGCCGCTCACTGCCAGGTCCAGGCTGCGACCGGTGGTGCTCAGGTTGCCCTGAGTGAACTGCTGCGAAACGGCCTGGGTGACCACGCCGTTACCCACGGCGATGCGGCCGGTGCCGAGCATCGAGGAAGCGTAGAGGTCGGCGAACTCGGTCCGCGAGGATTTGAAGCCGGTGGTGCCGACGTTGGCAATGTTGTTGCCGGTGACGTTCAGGTCCATCGACGCGGCGTTGAGTCCACTCAGGGCGGTATTGAAAGACATGTGTTGCTCCTGTGCCGAAACGCGGCGTTATTTTCCGATGGTCTGAATGCTGGAGGCGGAAACGGCGCCGATGCCAGCCAGGTTCAGGGACATTTCCCCGCCGTTCTGGCCCAGCGTGACGCTGTTGACCGTGGCCGGCAGGTAGGTGGTCAGGGCGGTACTGGTACCGTCCAGGCTGGCGCTCGCCTTGACGGTGTAGGTGCCAGCACCCACCAGCTCGCCGCTGTCGTCCTTGCCATCCCACTTGAAGTCAATGTTGCCGGCCTTCTGGCTGCCCATATCGACGGTGCGCACCAGATCACCCGAGTCGTCGTAGATCTTCAGGGTCACGCCATCGCCCTTGGACGGCATCACCAGCGAGCCCTTGACGCCCGCGGACGGATCGTCGACCTGCACCTTGCTGGAGTTGACGATCACCGAGCGGCCGACCAGCGAAGACGCCTGCAGGGCCTGGGAAGACTGGAACGAGGAATAGAAGGTGCCCAGGGTGGTATCCAGGTTCTGCATGCTTTCCAGGCTGCTGAATTGCGCCAGCTGGGAGACGAACTCGGTGTTGTCCTGCGGGTCCAGCGGGTTCTGGTTGTTCAACTGGGTGACCAGCAACTGCAGGAAGGAATCCTTGCCCAGCGCACTGGTGCCGGTCTCGGCGGTCGACGACGAGCTCTTGGATCCGGCGTTCAGTGACGACAGGATCGAACTCGAAGCACTGTTATCGGTATTGATGCTCATGGGGCGTCCTCTGCGCTTACTGACCCAGGGTCAGGACCTTCTGCATCATCTGCTTGGCGGTGTTCATCATTTCCGCGTTGCTCTGGAACGAACGGCTGGCGGAGATCATGTCGGCCATCTCCTCCACCACGTTGACGTTGGGGTAGTAAACGTAGCCGTCCTTGTCGGCGGCCGGATGGTTCGGCTCGTAGCGCGGCACCAGCGGGCTCTGGTCCTCGACCACGCCCAGCACCTGCACACCGGAACCAGCCTGGTCGGTCTCGCCGAACAGCGAGCCCTGGTCGCCGCCCTGGGCGTTCTGCAGCATGGTGGAGAACACCGGGTGACGGGCGCGGTAGGTCTGGTCGATGCTCGAGGAGACGCTCTCGGCGTTGGCGATGTTCGACGCGGTAGTGTTCAGACGAGTGGTCTGGGCACTCATGCCGGTACCGGCGATATTGAAGACACTGGCGAGCGACATGGCGATTACTCCCCGCGCAGGGCGTTCATCAGCCCTTTGAATTTGCTGTTGAGGAAAGTGAACGAGGCCTGGAACTGCACGGAGTTCTCCGCGTAGTTGGCTTGCTCGATCTGTTCGTCGACGGTGTTCTGGTCGACCGAAGGCTGGTTCGGGATGCGGTACTTCACCGACTCGTCACCCATGCCGAAACCATCGGCGGCAATGTGATGCGAATTGGTCAGGGTTGCGCTGAAGGTGCCGTTCTTCATCTTGTCCGACTGGGCCGCCAGCACCGAGGCGAAATCCAGGTCGCGCGCCTTGTAGTTGGGCGTGTCGGCGTTGGCCAGGTTATTGGCCAGGACTTCAGCGCGCTGGGAGCGGAAGTTCAGCGCTTGCTGGTGGATGCCGAGGGCTTTGTCGAAGCTGATGCTCATGGTCACGAACCTGTTTGCCGGTGTGGGCTTGCCAACACTTCAGCAAGGTGCGTGCCACATCTTCATTCCCTTGATAATCAAGGGCTTGAGGGAATCTGAATAGCGGCAAGGGGCGGCAAACAGCGGCAAAGCGGCAATCGCTTTCCTTGCCGCCGGGGGCAAGGCGGCAAGCTTCCTGCTGCGTTTTGCCGCCCGACGGGCACGTCTACGGCAGCGCGCCCGATCGTTACCGGGACCGCATAAGCAAAAAGCGCGGACGGAGCCCGCGACTGATAAAAGGAAAGCAGCAAGAACCCCGCCCGAACAGGCGGGGCGTCGGCCAATCACTTGGCCTTGTAGATGATCCCCGGGCTGCACTGGACCATCTGGTAGTGGTCCGGCAGCGCGTTGAGCGCTTCGGAAGCGCCAAGGAACAGGTAGCCGCCAGGCTTGAGCGTGGCATGGATACGCAGGAGGATGTCGCGCTTCACTTCGGCCGAGAAATAGATCAGCACGTTGCGGCAGAACACCATGTCGAACTTGCCCAGCGTGGCGTAGCTGTCCAGCAGGTTCAGCGCGCGGAATTCCACGCGGCTCTTGATCGGTGGCTTGACCGTCCAGCGCCCCGGCGTCTTCTGGTCGAAGTAGCGCGCCAGGCGCTCCTGCGACAAGCCACGGCCAATGGCCAGGCTGTCGTACTCACCGGCCTTGCAGGCGGTGAGCATGGAGCCGGACAAGTCGGTGGCGACGATCTGCACCCCCGCCTTCAACTGGCCGAGGTTGGTGCGCTCGAACTCGTCGATGGCCATGGACAGCGAGTACGGCTCCTGCCCCGACGAGCAAGCCGCCGACCAGATACGCAGGCGCTGACCAGGGGAGGCCTTGATCATCTCCGGCAGCACGCGGTTTTTCAGCACCTCGAAGGGATAGGTATCGCGAAACCACAGGGTCTCGTTGGTGGTCATCGCATCGACCACCTGCTCGCGCAGCTGGCTGCGCATCTGGATCTTCTGTACCAGCTCGCCCAGGGACTTGATGCCCTGCTGCTCCATCAACTTGTTCAAGCGGCTGGAGACCAGGTACTGCTTGTTGGCGCCCAGGAGGATGCCGCAGGTCTTCTCCAGGAAATCCCGGAACAGCTCGAATTCAGAATTGGTGGATGTCACAGATAAGCCTCTTTGCTCGTGGACAGCTGCCGGCAAAACGACGGCAACTGCCTGACCGGTGCTCAAAAAACCATAGACGATGCGGGCGGCACCGGCGCTGCCCGCATCTCGTCACGCCGGCATCAGGCCGATGCGCCATCCACTGCCTTGATGCGGTCCGACACGCGGGCCGCCAGGTCATCGGGACGGAACTTGGCGAGGAAGTCGTCAGCGCCGACCTTTCTCACCATCGCCTGGTTGAACACCCCGGACAACGAAGTATGCAGGAGAATGTGCAGATCCTGCATGCGCGGGTCGTGACGGATTTCCGCCGTGAGCGTGTAGCCATCCATTTCCGGCATCTCGATATCCGAGATCACCATCAGCAGATCAGTGCCCGGATGCCCGCCGGCTTCCACCATCTGGTGCAGGTAATCCAGCGCTTGGCGGCCGTCGTTGAGTGCCAGCACTTCCACGCCGACGGTCTCCAGGCAACGCACCAGTTGCTTGCGCGCCACGGAGGAGTCGTCCACCACCAGAACGCGCTTGCTGACCGCGCGGGCCTGGGTCTCGGCATCCAGTACGCCCTCGGAGATGTCCTCCGACGTCGGCGCCACTTCGGCGAGGATCTTCTCCACGTCGATGATTTCCACCAACTGGTTGTCGACCCGCGTCACCGCCGTCAGGTAGTGGTCACGGCCGGTTCCCTTGGGTGGCGGATGGATCGACTCCCAGTTCATGTTGACGATGCGCTCCACCGAGTGCACCAGGAAGCCCTGCACCTTGGTGTTGTACTCGGTGATGATCACGAAGCTGTTGGCGATGTCCCGCAGGGCGTGACGCCCCGTGGCCAGCGCCAGGTCGAGGATCGGAATGGTGCCGCCACGGATGTTCGCCACCCCGCGCACCACCTGGCTTGATTTGGGCATCACGGTCAGGCGGGGGCACTGCAGCACCTCCTTCACCTTGAACACGTTGATCCCGTACAGCTGACTGCCGTTCAAGCGGAACAGCAGCAGTTCGAGACGATTCTGGCCAACCAGCTGCGTACGCTGGTTGACCGAATCCATGACTCCGGCCATTGAGCCTCCTGTGCACGCAACGCCGCCCGACTCACGAAGGCGGCATGACCATTGCTTGGATCGTTGCATGAAACTAGCAACGACATTTTTCCGACAGCTGAGACACGCGCGCGCCCTGATGGCTGCGCTACTCGGCATGACGGGTGCGCTGACCCTCTCCCCGGCTGGGGCGGAAGGCTTCACTGCGCCTGAAATCCTTATCGGCTCCACCCAGGGCTTTCTTGAGTTCAAGGTGGAAGATTATCTGCAGACTTCCGGCATAGACGCCCGTTACGAGATCGAAGTCGCGCGCATCGATCCCCGCCTGCGCCTGGCGGAGTGCGACAAAGACCTGACACAAAAGCTGGAAAGCCCGGCGCAGCCCGTTGGTCGGGTCACCGTGCGAGTGCTCTGCGAAGGCAGTTCGCCCTGGACGGTATTCGTGCCGGCGACGGTCAAGTTATTCCGCCAAGTTGTCGTCACCACTCTGCCCCTGCAGCGCAATCATGTCGTCGAGCCCGGTGATATCAGCGTCGTCGAACGGGACGTCGGCCAACTGAGCCAGGGCTATCTGACTGACCCCAACCAGGTAGTCGGCATGAAGCTCAAGCGCCCGACGGTCAACGACCAGGTGCTGGCGCCGGTGTTCCTCGAACAGGCCGCCGCCGTGCGCAAGGGCGACCAAGTGGTGATCCGCGCCAGGACCAGTTCGATCAACGTGTTCATGCCCGGCGAAGCGTTGTCCGATGGGGTAACCGGCGAGCAGATCCGCGTGCGCAACCTGCGCTCCCAGCGTATCGTCAAGGCTCGTGTGGTCGAGCCGGGAGCGGTGGAAGTCACCCTGTAGCGCTCGGCGCCGGGCTTTTTCTGGCATGATGGACGCAGCCCTCTGCAAAATGTGCTCAGGCGCACGAAAATTCGGCCTAAAGTTTCTCTCAAGACGGCCGAAAAGCTTGGCAAGCGTCCAATACCTCCAGAGGTTTCCACCATGGTCATCGACTTCAACCGGCTGAACCCGGCCTCTACGACAGCCAGCACTGGCCGTAGCAGTGCTGCCCAGAGCGGTCGCAGCGAAGCCGCAGCAGAGAATGCCTCCGTCAACGCCCCGGCCAAGAGCGGCGAGTCGGTACAGCTGAGCGACACCGCGCAGCAATTGCAGAAAGTAAGCGATCAACTGAAGGACCAGCCCGTGGTCGACAACGAGAAAGTGGCCCGCATCAAGGCGGCCATCGCTGACGGCAGCTACCAGGTCGACAGCCAGAAAGTCGCCAGCAAGCTGCTCGATTTCGAATCCCAGCGCTGAGTTCGTTCAGCGCCTGGTCAACCGCTAGTACGCCGAGCCCAAGATGTCCGATGCCCTGCTTTCTCTGATCAACGGCGACATCGAAGCAGCCAGCAACCTGCTGCAGCTGATCGACGACGAGTACCAGGCGCTGCAAGCCCGCGACCTGGACCAGTTGCAGAAGCTGCTCGACAGCAAGCTACCACTGCTGCATCAGCTCGAGCAGAACGGTCGCATCCGCACTCAGGCACTGCAACAGGCCGGGGTCAGCGCTGATAGCGAGGGCCTTGCGCAAATCGCCCAGGCGACCGGCAACGCCGCTCTCACCCCTCGTGCGCAGGAGCTCGGTGCCCTGCTCGAACGCTGCCAGGAAGCCAACCAGCGCAACGGCCGCATCATCCGTTCTGGCCAGACCAGTACCGAGCGCACGCTCGATATCCTGCGTGGCCAGGAAACTCCGCGACTCTATGACCGTTACGGCGGCTCCACCCAGAGCAACCGCCAGCGTCCGCTCAGCCAGGCCTGAACTCCTCTGGCCTGAAGGCCAGCGCTAGGGCAGAATGCCACTATCCGGCCCTGCCCCGTGCACCACTCATAACAAACACAATGGAGACCCGCGGACCGTGTCCAATCTGTTCGCCGAGGAAAATGGCCCTCAACCACCGAAGGTGTTGAAAGCTCCGGTGGAGATCCACGCCAGCCTGAAAATGCTGATGGACAGTCACGATCCCCTGGTGATTACCTTCGAAGGCCGAGGCCAACGCTTCCAGAGCTTCGTCGTCGAAATCAACCGCGAGCGCAACATCGTTGCCCTTGATGAGCTCATCCCCAACGACGGCGAACGTTTCCTGCAGAACGGCGAGCAATTCCGCATCGAAGCCTTCCACGAAGGCGTGCGCATCGCCTGGGAAAACACCCAGAACGCTTTCTTCTCCGAGATCGACGGCGCCCGCTGCTATTGGCTGCCGGTACCCGCCGAGATGCTCTACCACCAGCGCCGCAACGCCTTCCGCGCCCCCGTCAGCCAAGGCCAGCCGGTGGCCGTGGAGATCGGCGGCAGCAAGCTGAAGTCGCCGCTCAAGGGCAGCCTGATCGACATCTCTGCCACCGGCTGCAAGATCCGCCTGGAAGGCAACGCCACCGAGCGCCTGCAACCCGGCCAGGTCTATGAAGAGTTCACCGCACGCCTACCCTTCGGCGCCCTGACCATGGAAGTCGAACTGCGCCACGTGCACTTCGAGGAAAAGGTCGGCTACAGCTTCGCCGGCATGCGCTTCCACCAGATGAGCGGCCTGGCGCAGCGCAACATCGAGCGCTTCGTCTACCAGCTGCAACGCGAAGCCCGGCGCTTCGAGAAGGACGAGCTGTTCTAGTTCGCTCCGGGCGGCAAGTTCTTGCCGCCCTTCCCTTGTGGCCTCACGCGGGCCGGCTTTCTTCCTCGGCTTCGGTTTCCGTCTCGGGCGCTGGCGCGGTGTTGTCGTTACTCGTCATCTGCTCTTTCACGGCCGCTTCGTCGACCCGCGGGTCGAGGGCGGCGGACAGCGGCGAAGACGCCAGGCTGTCCGGCGTGGCAACGTGTTTGACCGGCGCCTCGTCGACCCGGTGCACACCGCTGACCTTCTCCGGCTGCACGCGCCAGATGAGGATCAGCGAGCAGGCGCAGACGAAGGCGTAGAGCATGTTGCTGCCGAACAGCTTCATCAGCGCGCCGGCCGCCAGCGGGCCGATACAGGCGCCGACGCCGAACGTCACCAGCAGCATCGCCGTCAGCGAGACGCGGCGCTCGCCTTCGACGTGATCGTTGGAGAAGGCCACCGCCAGCGGATACAGGGTGAACTGCACCAGGCAGACGATGAAGCCCATCGGCAGCAGCCACGCCAACGAGATCGGCGGAACCGGCAATAGCGGCAACAGCGCCAGCGGCAAGGCAACTATCAACAGCAGAATGGCAGCGTTGCGGATCAGCACGGCGCGGTCGATGCGGTCCGACAGCCAGCCCAGCGGCCACTGCACCAGCAATCCGGCGAAGATGCAGCCGCCCATGAACAGGCCGATCTCCTCGGTACCCAACCCTTGATCCACTGCATAGAGCGGCGCCAGACCGTAGAACGAACCGACCACCAGCCCGGACACCAGCACCGTGGTCAGCGACTGCGGCACACGCTGGATGAAGAAGCGCGGCTCCAGTGGAGCCGGGCGCAGCGGCGCGGGGTGGACCTTGTGGGTGATCGCCACCGGGATCAGCGACAGGGCGAAGCATAGCGCGATCAGCATCGGCAGCTCCGGGCCCAGCCCCGGATGCACCACCAGCACCAGTTGGCCGAGCACCAGCCCCAGATAGGAGGCGACCATGTAGCCGGCGAACACCACGCCGCGCTGGCGCGCCTCGGCCTGCTCGTTGAGCCAGCTCTCGATGACCATGTACTGGCACATCATCCCCAGGCCGATGGCGACCCGCAGCACCAGCCAGAAGCCCAGCCAGGGCAACAGGCCGATGCCCAGCACCGCAGCGGTCACCAACCCGCCACAGGCAACGTAGGCGCGGATGTGGCCGACGCGGGCAATCAGGCGGTGGCCGATCTTGCCGCCCAGCACCAGGCCGAGGTAGTAGGCGGCCATCATGGCGCCGATCCACAGCCC
Organism: Pseudomonas sp. NPDC086581; assembly: GCF_044746165.1. Lineage (NCBI taxonomy): Bacteria > Pseudomonadati > Pseudomonadota > Gammaproteobacteria > Pseudomonadales > Pseudomonadaceae > Pseudomonas > Pseudomonas sp. NPDC086581. Next base: position 228,364 of record NZ_JBIVBR010000003.1, read on the forward strand.
ATCGACCTTCTCCGCGCCCAGGCGCAGCGCGAGGTAGGTACTGAGCAGACCGGAACCGGTCAGGAGCATGACGGCGGCGAAGTACAGAGCGCGGAAGGCAGTGACGATCCGAAGCATTGGACCTCCTGGTCCAGGACAACCCCGGCACTACGTGCCGGGCAGCGGAAAGCGGGACTTGCGCTCACACCTTAGAGCTTGCCAATCGGCGCGTCGAGAGGGCTGCCGGGCCCGGAATAGCGCGTGTCGCGCACGGTCATGTGGGGCGTTTCGAAGGATGGCGGCGGGATGAACGAGGATGGCCTGAAGATCGCCAGAAGATGGCTGCCGATCACAGCTGCACCTGGTTTCGGCGCAACTGTGTCAGCGACTTCAAATCAGATCATGCGCCTCAGGCTTGCGCTGCGAGAACGCGGCGCTCCCACGGGGTGATTTCGTCGAAGAAGCTGGTCAGCTCCATGGACTTGGTCGCGCTATAGCCGTCGATGAACTCGTTGCCGAACACCTCGCGGGCCAGTTCACTGCGCTGCAGGCGCCGCAGTGCGTCATACATAGTGCAGGGCAGCAGCAGCTCCGGCGGCACCTCGAACTCGCCCTGGATCGGCGCCGTGGGTTCCAGCGCGCGCTCGATGCCGTGTAGGCCGGCAGCCAGGCTAGCGGCAATGGCCAAATAGGGATTGGCGTCGGCGCCCGGCAAGCGGTTCTCCACACGACGGGCCACCGGCGCACTGGCAGGAATGCGCAGGCCGGCGGCGCGGTTGTCGTGGGACCAGCAGGCGTTGTTCGGCGAGGCATACGGATGGCACAGGCGCTGGAAGGAGTTCACGTTCGGCGCGAACAGCAGGGTGAAGTCCGACAGGCACGCCTGCAGGCCGCCGATGAAGTGGCGGAACGCCGGCGTGGCCTCGCCCCGGGCGTCGCTGAAGATATTGCGGCCGTCGCCATCGACGATGCTCTGGTGGATATGCATCGAACTGCCCGGCGTATGCGCCAGCGGCTTGGCCATGCAAACGACGATCAAGCCGTGCTTGAGCGCGACTTCCTTGAGCAGGTGCTTGAACAGGAAAGTCTGGTCGGCCAGCAGTACCGGGTCGCCGTGCAGGAAGTTGATCTCGAACTGGGTGGTGCCCATCTCGTGCATGAAGGTGTCGCGTTCCAGCCCTACCGCCTCCATGCAGCGGTAGACGTCCTGGAAGAACGGTCGCAGGCCATTGTTGGACGACACGCTGAAAGCGGAGTGGCCGATCTCACGGCGACCGTCGAGGCCGACCGGCGCCTGGAAGGCTTCTTGCGGATCGGGGTTGGGGGCGAAGACGAAGAACTCCAACTCGGTCGCCACCACCGGGCTCCAGCCGCGTTCGGCGTAGCGCGCAACCACCTGCTTGAGCAGGCCGCGGGTGGACAGGCCGGAAGGCTTGCCGTCGAGTTCCACCGCATCGCAGATGGCGAAGGCGCGAGGCTCGTCGCTCCACGGCAGGCGGTGAATCTGGCTCGGCTCGGCGATCAGGGCGAGGTCGCCATCGTCGCTGCCGTAGAACTTCGCGGCCGGGTAGCCGCCCATGATGCATTGCAGCAGGACGCCACGGGCCAGTTGCAGCCGGCGCCCGGTGAGGAAGCCCTCGCCGGTCATTACCTTGCCACGCGGCACCCCGTTGAGGTCGGGGGTGACACACTCGATCTCTTCCACTCCAGCCAGACGCTCGGCGAGTGGGATTCCTGGATCGCTACTCATGACTTCTTATCCTTGTTCTTTTGTCCTTGTCACAGGACGCCGCGCGAGGCGCGCGAGCGCGTACAAAATACGCATCACGCGTTCGATATTTCAAGCGGGCTAGAAAAGGAATACTGCGGAACGAACAAGCTTGATCCATCTGGAAATGGGAAAAAAACGCCCCGGCTAGCGGGGCGTTTTTCATCGGGCGGCGGATCAGGCCGCGCGCATGGCCTGGTGCGTGTCGATCAGGTGCTGCACCACACCTGGATCGGCCAGGGTGGAGATGTCACCCAGCGAATCGTACTCGGCTGTGGCGATCTTGCGCAGGATGCGGCGCATGATCTTGCCCGAGCGGGTCTTCGGCAGGCCGGGCGCCCACTGGATCACGTCCGGCGTGGCGATCGGGCCGATTTCCTTGCGTACCCAGGCACGCAGTTCCTGGCGCAGCTGCTCGTTGCTTTCCTCGCCGGAATTCAGGGTGACGTAGACGTAGATGCCCTGCCCTTTGATGTCGTGCGGTACGCCAACCACTGCGGCCTCGGCCACTTTCGGGTGGGCGACGAGGGCGCTCTCGATCTCGGCGGTGCCCATGCGGTGGCCGGAGACGTTGAGCACGTCATCGACGCGGCCGGTGATCCAGTAGTAGCCGTCCTCATCGCGACGGGCACCATCACCGGTGAAGTACATGCCCTTGAAGGTCTTGAAGTAGGTGTCCACGTAGCGGTCGTGGTCGCCGTACAGGGTGCGCGCCTGGCCCGGCCAGGAGTCCAGGATCACCAGGTTGCCCTCGGTGGCCCCTTCCAGGATGTTGCCCAGGTTGTCCACCAGCGCCGGCACCACGCCGAAGAACGGCTTGGCAGCGGAGCCCGGCTTCAGGCCGTGGGCGCCCGGCAGCGGGGTCATCAGGCAGGCGCCGGTTTCGGTCTGCCACCAGGTGTCGACGATCGGGCAGCGCGACTGGCCAACGGTCTCGTAGTACCACTGCCAGGCTTCCGGGTTGATCGGCTCGCCCACCGAACCCAGCAGGCGCAGGCTGGAACCGTCGGCGCCTTCGACCGCGGCCTTGCCCTCGGCCATCATGGCGCGGATGGCGGTCGGGGCGGTGTAGAGGATGTTGACCTTGTGCTTGTCGACGATCTTTGCGACGCGGGAGATGTCCGGGTAGTTCGGCACGCCCTCGAACAGCACGGTGGTCGCGCCGTTGGCCAGCGGGCCATAGACGACGTAGGTGTGACCGGTGACCCAGCCGATGTCGGCGGTGCACCAGAAGACTTCGCCCGGGCGGTAGTCGAACACCCGCTCATGGGTCAGCGAGGCGTAGACCAGGTAGCCGCCGGTGGTGTGCAGCACGCCCTTGGGTTTGCCGGTGGAGCCGGAGGTGTAGAGGATGAACAGCGGGTCCTCGGCGCCCATTTCCTTCGGTGCGCAGGTGGAGCCGGCGACCTTCATCAGGTCCTCGAACCACACGTCGCGGTGCTGGTTCCACTTGATGGGCGAGCCGGTGCGCTTGCAGACGATGATCTTCTGCACGCTGTTGGTTTCCGGGTTGGTCAGCGCGTCGTCGACATTGGCCTTGAGCGGGGTCTTCTTGCCGCCGCGCAGACCTTCGTCCGCGGTGATCACTACCTTGGAGCGGCAGTCGATGATGCGGCCGGCCAGGGCTTCGGGAGAGAAGCCGCCAAACACCACGGAGTGGATCGCGCCGATGCGGGCGCAGGCCAGCATGGCGACCACGGCTTCCGGGATCATCGGCATGTAGATGGTCACCACGTCGCCACGGTGCACGTCCTGGCCACGCAGGGCGTTGGCGAACTTGCAGACCTGCTCGTGCAGCTCGCGGTAGGTGATTTCCTTGTGCTCGGAAGGATCGTCGCCTTCCCAGATGATGGCGAGCTGGTCGCCGCGCTCGGCCAGGTGGCGGTCGAGGCAGTTGTAGGAGAGGTTCAGGGTGCCGTCGGCGAACCACTTGATGTCCACGTGGTGATCGTCGAAGGAGGTCTGCTTGACCTTGGTGAACGGCTTGATCCAGTCGATGCGCTGGGCCTGTTCGCGCCAGAATCCGTCGGGGTTGACCACCGACTGCTGGTACAGCTTCTTGTAGGTGGCCTCGTCGGTCAGAGTGGTCGCGGCCACTTCGGGACGCACGGGGTACACGGATGCCGCTGTCATGGCGTTCTACCTCGGTGAAGAGTGTTGTTTTTGTTGCCTTAAGTTGTAACGGCGACACCCTCCCCCGAACCATACGACCATGGTCTTACCAATCCTTAGTCGTAGTGATGGGCCCCATAAGCCGTTGTTTTGACAGCAGGCTCATGGGGCCGCGACAACCTGTCACATGCCCCTGTCACATGCCCAGCGCGTGGGGCAGCGCCAGCGAGATATAGGGCACGTAGGTCACCAGGATCAGGAACAACAGCAGGATCATCAGCCACGGCAGCGCCGCGCGGATGGTCGCGCCCAGCGGCAGGCCGGTGACCGCCGAGGTGACGAACAGGTTGAGTCCCACCGGCGGATGCACCAGGCCGATCTCCATGTTCACCACCATGACTATCCCTAAGTGGATCGGGTCGATCCCCAGGCGCATGGCGATGGGGAAGAAGATCGGCGCCAGGATCAGCACGATGGCCGAGGGCTCCATGAAGCTGCCGGCCACCAGCAGCACCACGTTGACCATCAGCAGGAAGCCAATCGGCGTCAGTCCTTCCTGCATCACCCACTCGGTGATCTGCTGGGGAATCTGCTCGGTGGTCAGCACGTGGGCGAACAGCATGGCGTTGGCGATGATGAACATCAGCATGATGCTCAGCCGCCCGGAATCCACCAGCACCTTGGGGCAGTCGCGCAGGCGCATGTCCTTGTAGACGAACAGCGCGACGAAGGCCGAGTAGACCGCCGCCACCGCCGCCGCCTCGGTGGGCGTGAACAGCCCGGAGTATATGCCGCCGAGGATGATCACCAGCAGCAACAGGCCCCAGATCGCCCGGCGCGCGGCGGACAGCCATTCGCGCAGGCTGGCGCGCGGCTGCGCGGGCAGCTTCTTCACCCGCGCGACGATGTAGATCACCACCATCAGGATCACGCCCAGCAGCAGGCCCGGCACCACGCCGGCAACGAACAGTTTGCCCACCGAGGTCTCGGTGGCGGCCGAGTAAACCACCATGACGATCGACGGCGGAATCAGGATGCCCAGGGTGCCGGCATTGCAGATGATCCCGGCGCCGAACTCGCGCGGGTAGCCCGAACGCACCATACCGGCCACGGCAACCGAACCCACCGCCGCCACGGTCGCCGGTGAGGAACCCGACAGCGCGGCGAACAGCATGCACGCCAGCACCGCGGCAATCGCCAGGCCGCCACGGATGTGACCGACGCAGGCATTGGCGAAGTCGATCAGCCGACGGGCCACGCCGCCGGTGGTCATGAAGGCGCCGGAAAGCAGGAAGAACGGGATCGCCAGCAGCGTGTAGGCCTCGGACGTCTCGAACAGCTTGATCGCCAGCGAACGCACCGAGTCGGGGCTGAACAGGAGGATCGTCAGCGCGCCGGACAGGCCCAGGGAAATGGCAATGGGCACGCCGATGAACATGAAGACGAACAACAGGAGGAACAGGATCATCACGGTCATGGGCGGCTCTCCGCGGCGTCTTCACCGGCCAGCTTCGAGGCTTCCGCGGCCTCGTCGGCGAGGCCCAGACCGAGCTGGCGGCCGCGCAACAGGTTGACGAGGATTTCCAGGTAGCGCAGTACCACCAGGCCGAAGCCGATGGGTACGATTACCGCGATGTAAGCCTGGAGGATGCCGAAGTGGTCGAGGTCTTCCGCGCCGATGCCGGCAATGAAGAGGGTCTTAACCCAGTCGAAGCTGGCGACCATGAACAGCCCGGCATAGCCCAGGCAGCAGAGGCAGGCGAGCACGCCGATGCAGCGCTGCACCGGGCGCGGTGCCAACCGAACCAGCGCGTCCACGCCCAGGTGGCCGGCGGTGCGCACGCCATAGGCGATGCCGAAGAAGATCAGCCAGGCGAATAGCGCCTTGGTCAGCGCGTTGCTCCAGGACATGTCCTGGGCGACGCCGAGGATCGCGTCGCCGATGGCGTAGAACGGCCCCTGGATCGACGGCAGGCGGTCGCCCAGGTCATAGAACAGGGTGAAGACGTTGGTCATCACCACGTAGACGAAGGTCACCAGCGTCATGGCCGCCAGCAGGAAGGCGATGGCGCCTTCCTCGAAGTGGTTCCAGACGCGCACGAGTCGGTTCATGGAAAAGTCTCCAGAAGGTCCCACCATCCGGCGAGACCGGGCGGATCAATGGGGGCGGTTGGAGGCTTCGGCGGCCTGGAGGAAGTCGGCGCCGACGTTGTCGCGGAATTTCCGCCACACCGGCTGCATCGCCTCGCGCCAGTCGGCGCGCTGCTTCGCGGTGAGCGGGTGGATCTCGCTGGTGCCGCTGGCGAGGATGCGCTGGCGGGCGTCGCGGTTCAGACGCTCGGCTTCCTGGTTCACCTTCACGGTGACCTCGGCCATGATCCTTTCCAGCTCAGCGCGCAGGTCCGGCGGCAGACCGTTCCAGAACTTCGCGTTGGTGATCACCATGTAGTCCACCAGGCCGTGGTTGGACTCGGTGAAATATTTCTGCACCTCGTTGACCTTCTGGCTCTCGTAGTTCGACCAGGTGTTCTCGGTGCCATTCACCACGCCGGTCTGCAGGCCCTGGTAGACCTCGGCGAAGGACATCTTGCGGGAGATCGCGCGCAGCTCGCGGAACTGTTCGTTGAGCACATCGGAGGCCTGCACGCGGAACTTCAGTCCGCGCGCATCGCCCGGCTCGAGCAGCAGGCGGTTGGCCGACAGCTGCTTCATCCCGTTGTGCCAGTAGGCGAGGCCGAGGATGCCCTTGCCCTGCATGCTGCTCAGCAGGCTCTGGCCCTGGGGGCTGCGCTGGAAGTTGTCGACAGCGTCGATGTCGTCGAAGAGGAACGGCAGGTCGAAGATCTGCACCTTCTTGGTGTACTGCTCGAACTTGGCCAGGGACGGCGCGAGCATCTGCACATCGCCCAGCAGCAGCGCTTCCATCTCCTTGCCGTCACCGTACAGCGAGGAATTCGGATACACCTCCACGCGCACCCGGCCGGGCAGGCGCTCTTCGGCCAGGCGCTTGAACATCAGCGCGCCCTGCCCCTTGGGTGTGTTCTCCGCGACCACGTGGGCGAACTTGATCACTATCGGTTCGTTGGAAGGCCGGGGTTCACTGGCAGTCTGCGGTGCATCGGCAGCCTGAATGGCAGAAGCGCAGGCCAACGCCAGGACGGCGAGCAACGCCCGCCCCATGGTTGTAAACATCGCGTCACCCTCAATTTGTTTTTGTGCTTGCGAGGTGAACCTGGCGACAGGCTCGTCACGAGACTGACGCAAATAGTCGCGTTCGGAGAATTCGTCTTTTCCCAAAGCGGCGTTCGACACAGCGGAACGCAAGGAACGAAAAAAAGCGCCCGGCGAAGGCCGGGCGCTTGGGGTTTCAGCTGCTTGCCGCTAGGCGGCGGTGGTTCAGGCAGGCGCCCGTGTGCGGTGTTCGAGCATCATCCGCTCGTGTTCTTCGAGCATGCCGGGCACACAGTCACGGAGGAATTCCACCCAGGTGCGGATCTTCGCGTCGAGGTACTGGCGCGACGGATACAGCGCATAGACGTTGAGGTGGAACAGGCTGTAGTCAGGCAGTACACGGACCAGGCTGCCGTCCTTCAGGCCCTGCACGGCGGAGTACACCGGCAGCGCACCGATCCCCATGCCGGCGCGTACCGCCTCGGTCATGGCGTCGGCGGTGTTGACCTGGAAATGGCTGTGGTTGATGCCGACCATTTCCTGGCCGTCAGGGCCGTCGAACAGCCACTTGTCCAGCGACATCACCGAGTTCACCAAGCGCAGGCAACGGTGATCCGTCAGCTCTCCGAGCTGCTTCGGCATGCCATGCCGCGCCACGTAATCGGGCGAGGCGCAGAGCACGCTGTAGGTCTTACCGATGCGCTTGGAGACGAAGCCCGAATCGGGCAGCTCCTGGGCGATGACCACGGAGATGTCGTAGCCCTCATCGAGGATGTCGGTGATGCGGTTGGCCAGGGTCAGGTCGAAGGTGACCTCCGGGTAGATCTCGCAGTACTGCGAGATCGCGCGGATCAGGTAGTGCTGGCCGATGCCGGTCATGGCATGCACCTTCACCTTGCCGTGGGGACGGGCGTGGGCGTCGCCGGCCTCGGCCTCGGCTTCCTCGATGTAGCCGAGGATCTGCTGGCAGCGCTGCAGGTAGCGCTGCCCGGCTTCGGTCAGGGCGATGCGGCGGGTGGTGCGGTGCAGCAGGCGAGTGCGCAGGTGAGCTTCGAGTTTGGCCACCGTCCGCGAGACGTACGCGGTGGTGAGGTCCATGCGCTGGGCGGCGGCGGTGAAGCTGCCGGTCTCGGCGACACAGACGAAAGCACGCATGTTGTGCAGCAGGTCCATCATTTCTCCAGAAGAGCCTGTCCACGCCACGGCGGGCGGCCTCTGCAACGGTGCACGGGCGAGCAACGCCTTGTTACAGATTCATGACAGGCGGCGAATTGTCGCACAGGTGCCGCGCAGGGATTATTGTACTTTCAGGTAACAATAATTCGCCCATCCGTCAGCTTATCCTGCCCCCGCCGCACTTCTAGAATCGCCCTCCCCAACGCGGTCTCCCGCCACGCCCCAGGACAAGCAGCCGTGCTCCGCCTTTCGTGCAACGTGCTTCCACCCCTTCGCTCCGCCTTCCAACGACAGGGTTCCCAAAACCCGCCCCAGCCCGACCACCGCCTGCCGAGATAAGCCCGATGAGCAGTCTGTCCGTGCGCCTGCCCAAGGCCGCCGCGGTGCGCTTCGCCCTGTCCGATTGGGCGCACACCGACGGCGTCACCTGGATGTTCATCCTCAAAACGCTGATCACCGCCTTCACGGCATTGTGGCTGGCCTACCGCCTGGAGTTGCCGCAGCCCAGCACCGTGCTGGTGAGCGCCTTCATCGTGCTGCAGCCGCAGAGCGGCCAGGTGCTGGCGAAGAGTTTCTACCGCATCCTCGGCACGCTGGCCGGGCTCACGGTAATGGTTACCTTCATCGCCCTGTTCGCCCAGGAGCGCGTGCTGTTCCTGCTCTGCGTGGCGATCTGGGTCGGCCTGTGCACCGCGGGCGCCGCGCGCTACCGGGACTTTCGCGCCTACGCCTGCCTACTCGCCGGCTACACCGCGGTAATGATCGGCATCCCCGCCTCCCTGCACCCCGAGGGCGCCTTCATGCAGGCGCTGTGGCGGGTGATCGAGATCAGCCTGGGAATACTCTGCACCGGCGTGGTCAGCGCCGTGGTCCTGCCACAAACCAGCACCGCCGCCCTGCGCAACGCGCTGAACACCCGCTTCGGCGACTTCGCCGGCCTCGCCAGCGCGGGCCTCAACGGCACGCTGGAGCGCGAGCGCTTCGAGCAGGCCAGCGCGCGCATCGCCGCCGAAGTGGTGGGCCTGGAGAGCCTGCGCAATGTCACCGCCTTCGAAGACCCGCACATGCGCTTGCGCAGCGGTCGCCTGGCGCGCCTGAACAGTGAGTTCATGCAGCTGACCACGCGCTTCCACGCCCTGCAGCGTCTGCTCGAGCGCCTGCGTGAACGCCAGGCCAGCAACGTGCTGGAAGTGCTGATGCCATGCCTGATCGACGTCAGCGAACTGCTTGCGAGCTGGCACGGCCGGCCGCTCAGCGAAGCGGATGCCGAGCGTCTGAGCGTGCAACTCGAACTCTGCAAGCACCACCTGATGCCCCGCATCCGCGAAGCTCGCGCCAACCTCGGCCACACCTGCCCGCGGGAAGCCGACCAGCTGGACTTCGAGACGGCCGCCGAGCTGCTCTACCGCTTCGCCGACGATATGCACAACTACGCCCAGACCCACGCCTCGCTGGCCGCGCACAAACACGAGCGCGAGCAGTGGAAGGAGCGCTTCACCCCCAAGGCCAACGCCCTCGCCGCCGCCGTCGCGGGGTTCCGTTGTGCGCTGCTGGTGATAGTCGGCGGGGTATTCTGGATCGAGACTTCCTGGCTGAGCGGTGCCACCTTCGCGCTGACTTCGGTGCTGATCGCCGCGCTCTCCTCCGCCTCGCCGAATCCCAAGCGTCTGTCGTTGCAGCTGACCCTCGGCACGCTGCTCGGCGCCACACTCGGCTTCATCCTCACCTTCCGCGTGCTGCCGCACATCGACGGCTTCCCCCTGTTGTGCTTCGTGCTCTCGCCGGTGTTCGCCCTCGGTGCCTTCCTGATCACCCGGCCCAAGTGGAGCGGCTACGGTGTCGGCCTGCTGGTGTGGTTCTGCATCGCCTCGCTGCCCGCCAACGTGGCGCGCTACGACGCCTACACCTTCATCAACGAATACCTGGCGATGCTGCTGTCGATGGGCATGGCGGTGGTCGCGGCCATCGTCATCCTGCCGCCGAACCGGCCGTGGCTGTGGGAGCGCCTGGAAGCCGAGCTGCGCCTGCGCGTGGTGCGGGTGATCAGCGATCCGCTGAAAGGTCTGTCATCGAACTTCGAGAGCGGCACCCGCGATCTGCTGAACCAGGCGTATGGATTATCCACAGGTCGCCCGGACGTGCAGCAGCGCTTGCTGCGCTGGACCTTTCAGGTACAGGAGATCGGTCTTTCGATCATCGAGCTGCGCCGCGAGCAGGAGGCCCTGCCGAAGGAACCCTGGTATGCCGAGCGCATGCCCTGGCGCCGGGCTATCCGTGCGCTGGGCCGAGCGCTGATCCGCCTGTTCATCCAGCCCAGCGAGAGCAACCGCCAGCGCGCCCTGGCAGCGGTGGAACACGCCATCCATGCCACGCGCACCACGGATGATCGTCGCCCGCCGCACTTCGATTCCTCGCCCCTGCGCCGGGTGTGCAGCTACCTGCACTTCATCCGTACTTCGCTGCTCGATCCGCAGTCGCCGCTGCGCGATTGACTCCTGCAGGTTCGCGCCATAGGCGCACTCTCAGAAGATACAAAGCCCCTCACCCTAACCCTCTCCCGCAAGCGGGAGAGGGGACCGTTCGTGCAGGATCACACCACAGTGTCAGCTGGCACGATCAGCTCCCTCTCCCTCCGGGAGAGGGCTGGGGTGAGGGGGAAGCCCCAGCGCCGCGATGTCACTCCTGCAAATGCCGAAATCTGCGACCTCCCGCCACACGACCACCCCTGAAACCCTCGCCACACCTGGATTGTTGCCTCTGAGTACGAAGTCTTGTTGGCGCCTGGATATATGACTCAGGTCAGGCAAATCCTATTATTTCCGTGCTGTTACAGCGCGCGCCGCAACACCACCCAAGACCCGACATCATTCCCCAACGCTTCCCGATGCAGCCATCAGCTGAACGTCACGGACCCGTCACGTCCGGACTCCGGGAACAAGGCAGGTAAATTCATGAAAGCTGTAGTCATCCTGGCCATGCTAGGCTTCTCCTCGCTCGCCCTCGCCGAGCAGGTGAACGCCGCCGACCAGGCGCCAAGCTCGGCCGTGGAGCAGTACACCTACGACATGAAACTGGACGTTGCCCAGGTCATCTCGACCACCGACGTATCCAACGAATGCGGCATCGTGCCGGCACGCATGACCTACGACGACTCCAACGGTCAGCGCCACACCGTCGAATACCAGGTGTGGGGCAACGGCTGCTCCGGCGGCTAAGCGACTTGCGCCTTCCCGCCGGAGCCCACGCAGCCCGGCGGGAAAGCCAACCCTCTTCTTTACGGCTGCAGAGCCGCCTTCGCGATATTGCGACTGTGCGCGCCGAAGTGCCGGATCAACTGCAGAATCTGCTCATCCAGCGCCTCATCGTGACGGAACGGTTCCGGTGAGTTCCCCGCGCTGAAATCCCCCGCCGGCGCCTTCTCGTTTTCCAGCCAATGGCCGATCGCCGCGTCGAACGCCGCCGCATGGGCATGGGACTCGCTCGCCACCACCTCGCGCAGGTACTGGGCCGAATACGGCGGATAAGTGCCATCCGCGGTGACATCCGCATAGGCAGCCAGCAACGGCGACGGCCCGCCCAGACGCAACGTCTCGCGCAGCCAGTCCACCTCGTAACGCTCCACCCCCGTATGCCGGTCCGCCACGCGCTGGATCGCCGCCTGCTTGTCGGCATCGAAGCCGGCCATGGACTTGCCCGCCGTCCACAGCATGCTGGTGGTGGTCTCGCCCGGCAGCGGCGTCGAGTGGTAGGGCTGGGTCATGTCCTGGATGTAATGCATCGCCCAGCCTAGGAAACGGTAGCCCCAGTACGGATGGCCCTTCTCGAAGGCGAAGCGCGCCAGGCCGTAGAACTGGTAGGCGCGCCACTCCGGCCAGTTGCGCTCCAGGTACGGCGCGCCGGCGAAGATAATGGCGTCCTCGTGGTAGAAGCCCATGTGGAACGGCGCCTGGGAACTGAACTCGTAACGCGGGTCACCGAACGGCTGGGGGCCGAAGCCGTAGCGCTGCCCCGCTTCGCCGGGGTTGTCGCTGAACAGGTTGATGTCGTGGCCGAAGTCCGGCTCATCGGCGGCGCTGGCCAGCACGTCCAGCGCAGGAATCTTTTCCCCCGCCTGCAGTTGCACGAAGCGCCACTGGTTCCAGCCCGACAGGTTGCGGAACACCAGCACGTCCGCCGGCTGCAGGGCCGCATGCTTCTGCAACAAATCGCTCGGCAGCTCACCACCGGGCGGCGGCTGCACGGCGGAGGCCAGCTTGATCTCGGGATTCAAGCGCAGCGCCATGAGGAAGGCCTTGCGCAGGTCATCGCGACCGTCCTCGGTCAGGCGCAGATCGTCCGGGCGCGGCGGGTACTGGCGGAAGTGCTCGCGGGCATAGGCCTCCTGCTCGTCCAGCAACTGCACCAGGCCAGCGCGCTGCTGGCTGACAAAGCTTTCCAGCGGCTCGACCTCGACTTCCGGCGCCTGGGCGACTGCGGGCAACTGTTTCAAGGCGATATAGCTGCCCAGTGTGTGATTGGACCAGGCCCAGAGGCTTTGCGGCAGGGCCAGCAGCCCCGCCAGCAGGCAGGTGGGCAGGCAGATGGAAAGTCGCTTCATCGGCTCTTCGCTCTTATTGGCAATGCAAATCGGAAAATTCCGACGCAGCCTATCAATCCGAAGCCACTCCGGCACTGTCGAAGCTTGCCAGCGCGTGTCACCGATAACGCCATCGCTGACCATCATCAATGGCGCATGCCGCCTCAGCCACTACACTTGCCCGGCATGGAAAGGCACCGGTTGCGCGCGCGTGCCAGCCACTCGAAATAAGGGCTTCCCCATGCTGCAGTCCGTTTCACCCAAGCAAGACCTCCCCCTCAAGCCCGATCCAGCCGAACCCCGTAGCGGCGTCCTCGCCCCCTTCAGCATCGCCGCGTTCCGCATCATCTGGATCTGCAACCTGTTCGCCAACCTGGGCACCTGGGCGCAATCGGTCGCCGCCGCCTGGGTGGTCACCGAAGCCCATGCCAGCCCGTTGATGGTGGCGATGATCCAGGTCGCCTCGGCCTTGCCACTGGTGCTGCTGTCGATCATGTCCGGCGTGCTGGCCGACAACCACGACCGCCGCAAGATCATGCTGGTCGGCCTAACGGTGGAACTCTCCGGCGCCGCGCTGGTGACGGTGCTGGCGTTCATGGGCTACCTCGACCCGCTGATGCTGATCGTGTCGATCCTTTGGCTGTCGCTGGGCAGCTCGATCACCATCCCGGCCTGGCAGGCCGCGGTGAACGAGCAGGTGCCGCCGCGCATGCTCGGCGATGCGGTGCTGCTCAACAGCGTCAACTACAACGTCGCCCGTGCCGTCGGCCCGGCCATCGGCGGCCTGCTGCTGTCGGCCACCGGCGCATCCTGGGTATTCCTGTTCAACTGCATCTGCTACGCCGCGCTGATCTGGGCGATCTGGCAATGGCGCCGCGACGTGCCCAAACGCACCCTGCCGCCCGAGCACATCTTCGAAGGCGTGATCGCTGCGCTGCGCTTCACCCAGTACTCCAGCGTCACCCGCCTGGTGATGTTGCGTTCGGCGGTGTTCGGCCTCTCCGCCAGCGCCGTCTGGGCATTGCTGCCGCTGCTGGCCCACCGCAACCCGGACGGCAGCGCCTCGGTGTACGGCTACATGCTTGGCGCCCTGGGACTGGGCGCCATCGTCGCCAGCACCATGGTGAGCAAGGCGCGGCAATGGCTGGGCAGCAGCCGGCTGATCAGCTTCGCTGCCGCCACGCTCGCGGTGGTCATGCTCATTCTCGGCTGGGTCGACAATCTCTGGGTGATCTTCCCCGCGCTGGTACTGGGCGGCGCCTGCTGGATCGCCGCTGTGGCCACCTATAACTCCGCCGTGCAGATCCTCGTGCCCGACTGGGTCAAGGCCCGTGCCTTGGCGCTGTACCAGACCGCGATCTATGGCGGCCTGGCAGCAGGCTCGTTCCTCTGGGGTCATTTCGCCGAAACCATGGGTGTGCAGGGCGCACTGATCGCCGCCGGCTGCCTGCTGCTGGTCTCGGTGGCGCTGCTCTACAACTCCCGGCTGCCGGAGCTCGATTCGACCAGCATTGCCCGCGCACCGGGCGGCGTGCCGGGACAGCCAACCTTCGTGTTCAACCCCGAGCGCGGCTCGGTGCTGGTGTCCATCGAGTACCGGATTCCCGCCGAGCGCACCCGTGACTTCGTCCGCTCCGCCAAACCCCTGCGCCGCCTGCGTCTGCGTAACGGCGCGGAACGCTGGGCGCTCTACCGCGACGTGAGCAACCCGGAAATCTGGCAGGAACTGTTCCTGGTGGACAACTGGATCGGTCACCTGCGCATGCTCGACCGCCTCACCCTGGAGGACAAGACCATCATCGACAACGTCACCAGTCTGCACGTGGGCGACGCTCCGCCGGTGATCCGCCACGGGGTGAGCTACGAGTCGGGTAGCTACGAAGCGCCGCCGGACACACTGGGCTAGCGGCGCACAAACAAAAACGCCTCCCGGTCAGGGGAGGCGTTTGGCGTGACGCGAATGACTTATTCCGCAGCCGGCTTCTTGCGCTTGAGCGGCGCCAGGCCGTCCTGGCTCACAATCTTGGACGGGCCGGTCTTGCGCTTGGCAGCGGGCTTCTTCTTCGCCGCCGCCTTGCCACCGGTCTTCTTCGCATCGTCCTTTTTCTTCTTGGTACCGGCGGCCTTGCCGGAAGCCTTGACCTTCTTCGGCCCCTTGTAAGTGGCCTTCAGCTCGTTGATGACACGTAGCTCAAAGCGCAGCTTGAGGTAGCGCTCGATGCTCGACATCAGGTTCCAGTCGCCGTGGCCCACCAGCGAGATCGCCGCCCCGCCGGCGCCTGCGCGACCGGTACGACCGATGCGGTGCACGTACTCATCGCCGCGACGCGGGATGTCGAAGTTGATCACCAGGTCCAGGCCGTCGACGTCCAGGCCGCGTGCGGCCACGTCGGTGGCGACGAGGATCTTTACCGCGCCCTGCTTCAGGCGCTCGATGGCCAGCTTGCGATCCTTCTGGTCCTTCTCGCCATGCAGCACGAAGACCTTGTGGCCAGCGGCGATCAGGCGGCCGGTCAGGCGGTCGGCGGCAACGCGGGTGTTGGTGAAGACGATGGCCTTCTCGTAGGTCTCGTTGGTCAGCAGCCACTGCAGCAGCTGCTCCTTGTGGCCAACGTGGTCGGTCAGGATCACCTGCTGGCTGACGTCCTCGTTCAGCTCGCTGACGCGGTTGAGCTGCAGGACCTCAGGCTCGCGCAGGACCTTCTCGACCATCTCGTGCAGGCCGCTGCCGCTGGTGGCGGAGAACAGCAGGGTCTGGCGCTCGGTCGGGCACTGTGCGGCGAGCTTGAGCACGTCCTCGGAGAAACCCATGTCGAGCATGCGGTCGGCTTCGTCGAGGATCAGCACTTCAACGTCGCCCAGCGGCAAGTTGCCGGCGTTGAACTGCTCGTTCAGGCGACCCGGGGTGCCGATGATGATCTCCGGGTTCTTGCGCAGACGCGCACCCTGCACCTTGAAGTCCTCGCCGCCGGTGATCAGGCAGGCCTTGATGTAGGTGAACTGGGCGAAGCGCTCGACTTCCTTGAGGGTCTGCTGGGCCAGCTCGCGGGTCGGCAGCAGGATCAGCGCGCGGGCGCCGCTCTTGGGCTTCTCCTCGGTGAGCAGGCGATTGAGCAGCGGCAGCAGGAAGGCGGCGGTCTTGCCGCTGCCGGTCTGCGCCGTCACCCGCAGATCGCGTCCCTCCAGGGCCTTCGGAATGGCCGCGGCCTGGACCGGGGTCGGCTCGGTGAAGGACAACGAATCGAGCGCCTTGAGCAGGCGTTCGTGGAGGGCGAATTGGGAGAACAAGGCAGACCTCGATATCACGTAAAGACCAAATAGCTGCATAGCTTAATGTTTGCCGAGCCGGCGCGCTGGAATTATTGCCGACGGCCCCTGTGTGCGACCCGCTGCGTCAATAACCCGACAAACGTACCGGCGCCCGGCCTAAGGCGATGCCATGCTCTGATGGGCCTGACAAAAAGGAGAATACAGGTGCCATCGACTCTCATTTATTACGTGGCGGCCAGCCTCGACGGCTACATCGCCCGCCCCGACGGCAGCGTGGACTGGCTCGAAGGCTACGGCAGCGAAGCCGACGATCACGGCTACAACGCCTTCTATGCCAGCATCGACGGGCTCCTGATGGGCCGCGCCACCTACCTGTTCTGCTTGAAGCAGGACCAATGGCCCTACCAGGAAAAACCCGCGCTGGTCATGACCCGCTCCAACCATCTGCCCAAGGCCGCGCCGCAGGTGGAACTGGAGCACTACACACCAGTGGACGCGCTCGCCTCACTGGAGGCGCGCGGCTGCGAGCGCATCTGGCTGGTGGGCGGCGGCAGTCTGGCGGGCAATTTCCTCGCCGCAGGCTTGCTCGACGAGGTGATCGTCAGCATCATTCCGCACCTGCTCGGCGCTGGCATTCCCCTGTTCAGCATCGGCCTCGAGCAACGCCTGCAGCTGCTGGAGCAGCGCAGCTTCCCCAGCGGCATCGTGCAGATGCGCTACCAGGTTCTGAAGGAAACGCCCTCGCCATGACCGCCACCATTCGTATCGCCGCCGCTTGCCTGCTGGATGAAGCCGGACGCCTGCTGCTAGTGCGAAAGCGTGGCACCCAGGCCTTCATGCTGCCCGGCGGCAAGCACGAACCCGGCGAGACATCGGTCCAGGCCCTGCTGCGCGAACTGGGCGAAGAACTCGACCTGCACCTGCCGATCTCTGCGCTGACGCCGCTCGGCCATTTCCAGGCCGAGGCCGCCAATGAGCCGGACATGCGCGTCGACGCGCAGGTCTACGTCTCCGCCCTGCCCCACACTGTCCAGCCCGCCGCCGAGCTGGAAGAGCTCGCCTGGCTGGACCCAACCGGCGATTACCCGCACAACCTCGCCCCACTGCTGCGCGAACAGGTGCTTCCCGCTCTGCTTGCCCATCTGGGCTGATTCGTTCAGCTCAAACACCTGCACTTCGTCGGGTTTTTCCTTAAGAAGCCTTAAGCAACTGGCTTCTGGCTAGTGCCCCGTCAGTTTTCTGCCGCCAGGCGGAAAGCCCCGTTTTATAGGGCTTCCGGCTATAAGGTCAGGCCGTGACTGATGCGTCGGAGCACATGTCACGCAGCGCCCTGCAAGTCACAAGGGAAAAGTCAGAATCGACAGACGGTACGAACTGTCATGAAAAGTCGTTCAGAATGCGTGGAATTTTTGAGCGGACCAAAGGAAACCACGCCGACAACAATGGCGATCCAGCGGAGTCTGGGCGATATCAACCAGCAAGAAGACATGCCGAATGCGAAGTACCCTTTTGACATGCCTTTCCATAGGCTTGGCGACCTTTTTGGTCGCTACCGAGGCTACCGCCTCCTACAAGATCACTCGAACCTATCAACCCGCCCCGGTTGATCTCCGCGTCCCGGTCCAGGGCAGCGCCCTGCTGACCTTCAACGCCAAACCGGTCAAGCAGACCAAGAGCGAGGCGCACCAGGTTACCCAGCGTGCCTACAGCATGATCGGTACGCCTTACCGCTGGGGCGGCACTTCGCCCAAGCGCGGCTTCGATTGCAGCGGCCTGGTAAACTACGTGTTCCAGAACGTAGACGAAGTCGACCTGCCGCGTACCGCCCAGCAGATGTTCAGCATGCGCGGTAACTCGAAAGTGGCGCGTGATGACCTGCAGCCCGGCGACCTGGTGTTCTTCCGCATCCACAACCGCCGCAATGTCGACCACGTCGGCATCTACGTCGGCGACAACCAGTTCGTCCACGCGCCACGCCGCGGCCAGAAGGTCCGCGTCTCCGACCTCAGCGGCGACTACTGGAAGAAGCACTACACCGCCGCCCGCCGCATCCTGCCGGAAACCCTGGCCAAGGCTGACGTCGGCGGTCGCTTCGACTGACGCCGAGCGCTCTCCCGTTGCGGTAGAGCGCTCGCTCCTCATCTCTCTCCCTGCGCTTACAGGCCGCGACGCGCCTGTCGGCGCAGCAGTCGCGCGCTATCCCAACCGGTCAGCAGCACGGCGATCCAGATCGGCCCATAAGTCCAGATCTGCGCCGGGTTGAACGCCTCGCCCAAGAACAGCACGGCAATGGCGAACAACAGCACCGGCTCAACGTAGCTCAGAATCCCGAACAGCCCCATGGGCAGCAGCCGGCTGGCGGCCATCATTGCGCCGAACGCCAGCGCGCTGATGAGTCCCAGCAGCGGCAGCAGAACCCACAGGCGCGGCACCTCCTCCAGCACCTGGCCGCTATCGGTTGTCCACAGGGTCGCCAGGGCGAACGGCAGCAGCACGATCATCTCGAAGACGAAGCCCGACAGCGAATCCACCGCCATCTTGCGGCGCAGCATGAAGTACGGCGGATAGCCCAGTGCCGTGATCAGGGTGAACCAGGAAAATGCGCGGGTCAGCCAAAGCTCGTGCAGCACGCCCGCCAGTGCGAAGGCAACGGCGATGGCCTGCAGCGTGGTCAGGCGCTCGCCGTAGAACACCCGGCCGCACAGCACCATGGTCAGCGGCAGCAGGAAGTAGCCCAGCGACAGCTCCAACGTGCGCCCGACCATAGGCGCCCAGATGAACACGCCCCACTGGATCAGCATCATCGCCGCCGTCAGCGGGAAGCACGCCAGCAGCCACGGCTCGCGCAGCAGGCGTCGGCCCGCGTCGCGCAGCACGCCGCCCTGGCGGGTGAACAGCACCAGCAGCAGAACCATGGGAATCGACCAGACCACTCGGTGAGCAATCACCTGGATGCTGGTCAGCGGCTCCAGCGAGTGGATGTAACCCGGCAGGGTCACGAACAGCACGGAAGACGCCAGGGACAGCGCTACACCACGTCCGGAGATGTTCATGCGAAACGCTCCTTCTGGCGGCGCAGGCCGAAGCGGTTGACGCCCAACGACGCGACGATCACCGCCCCCCCCAGCGCTAGGCGCGGCAGGTCGGCGGCTTCGTACCAGATCAGCAGATTGATCAGCAGGCCCACCGGTACGTGCAGGTTGTTCATCACCGCCAGGGTGCCAGCATCCACCAGCGTGCCGCCCTTGTTCCACCAGAACTGCCCCAGCGCGGTGGCCAGCAGGCCCATCCACACCAGCACACCCCATTGAAGATCGGTCGTTGGCAGCTTCTGCGGATTGCCGAACAGCAGCCAGCCCGGCAGCGCGATCAGCAACGCGCCGACGAAGAAGTAGCCGAAGCGACGATATTGCGGGATGTCGGACGGATAGCGCTGCACCAGGTGCTTGTAGAACACCTGCCCCGCCGCGAAGGTCGCATTGGCCAGTTGCAGCAGCAGGAAACCCTGGATGTAGTCGCCGCTGACGCCGTCGTAGCGAATGATCCCGGCGCCGAGCACCGCCACGGCGGCTGCCAACAGCGCCCAGGCGTTGAAGCGGCGGTTCAGCGCGTCATCGATCAGCGCCACATGCAGCGGCGTCAGCACGGTGAACAGCAGCACTTCCGGCACCGTCAGCACGCGGAAGCTCTGGTACAGGCAGACGTAGGTAATGCCGAATTGCAGCGCGCCCGCCAGCATCACGCCGGCAATGAAGCGAGGCTCGACGCCGCGCCAGCGGGTCAGCGGCAGGAACACCAGGCCGGCCAGCACCACGCGAGTCAGTACGGCGAAATAGCTGTCGACCTGCCCGGCGAGGTACTCGCCGATCAGGCTGAAGGAGAACGCCCAGAGGACGGTGACAAATAGCAGGTAAGGCATGGAAAAGGCGACCGAAGCGGGGCAGGCAACATAGCGTCAGTCTCAGCGTAGGAAAAGCGCTGCGCGCCCGCGCCCTGCGAAAGGCAGAAACGAAAAAGGGCGACCGAAGTCGCCCTTTTCCTTGGATGGTGAATCAGGGATTAGCCCTGGTTCTCCATCTGAGCACGGATCAGATCACCGATGGTGGTCGGACCAGTGTTTTCTACGTCTTGCTTGGTGCGCAGTTCTTTCATCGCATCTTTCTCGTCATCAACGTCTTTCGACTTGATGGAGAGGGAGATGACGCGGCTCTTACGGTCGATGCTGATGATCTTGGCTTCGACTTCTTCGCCTTCTTTCAGAACGTTGCGAGCGTCTTCAACGCGGTCACGGCTGATTTCGGAGGCTTTCAGGATGCCTTCGATTTCGCCGCCCAGGCTGATGACAGCACCTTTGGCATCGACTTCTTTCACGGTGCCGCGAACGATGGTGCCTTTCTCGTTGAGCGAGGCGTAGTTGGAGAACGGATCGTCTTCCAGCTGCTTGATGCCCAGGGAGATGCGCTCGCGCTCCGGATCAACGGAGAGGATGACGGTTTCCAGCTCGTCGCCCTTCTTGAAGCGGCGAACGGCTTCTTCGCCAACTTCGTTCCAGGAGATGTCGGACAGGTGAACCAGACCGTCGATGCCGCCTTCCAGGCCGATGAAGATACCGAAATCGGTGATCGACTTGATGGTGCCGGAGATCTTGTCGCCCTTGTTGAAGCGGCCAGAGAAGTCTTCCCACGGGTTGGACTTGCACTGTTTGATGCCCAGGGAGATACGACGACGCTCTTCGTCGATGTCCAGAACCTGAACTTCCACTTCGTCGCCAACCTGAACGACTTTCGACGGGTGGATGTTCTTGTTGGTCCAGTCCATTTCGGAGACGTGTACCAGGCCTTCCACGCCCTCTTCCAGCTCGGCGAAGCAGCCGTAGTCGGTGAGGTTGGTGACGCGCGCGGTAACGCGGGTGCCTTCCGGGTAACGGGCTTTGATGGCAACCCATGGGTCTTCGCCCAGTTGCTTCAGGCCCAGGGATACGCGGTTGCGCTCGCGGTCGAACTTCAGAACCTTGACATCGATCTCGTCGCCAACGTTGACGATTTCCGACGGATGCTTGATACGCTTCCAGGCCATGTCGGTGATGTGCAGCAGACCATCGACGCCGCCCAGGTCAACGAACGCACCGTAGTCGGTGAGGTTCTTGACGATACCTTTGACCTGCTGGCCTTCCTGCAGCGATTCCAGCAGAGCTTCGCGCTCGGCGCTGTTTTCGGCTTCCAGGACGCTGCGACGGGAAACGACAACGTTGTTGCGCTTCTGGTCCAGCTTGATGACCTTGAACTCGAGCTCTTTGCCTTCCAGGTGAGTGGTGTCACGCACCGGACGCACGTCGACCAGCGAACCCGGCAGGAACGCGCGGATGCCGTTGACGTCAACGGTGAAGCCACCCTTGACCTTGCCGTTGATGACGCCTTTGACCACTTCGTCGGCAGAGAAAGCAGCTTCCAGAACGATCCAGCTCTCGGCACGCTTGGCTTTTTCGCGGGACAGCTTGGTTTCACCAAAGCCATCTTCTACCGCGTCAAGCGCAACGTGGACTTCGTCACCCACATTGATGGTCAGCTCGCCCTGTTCGTTGTAGAACTGCTCGACCGGGATGACGCCCTCGGATTTCAGACCGGCATGGACGGTGACCCAGTCACCATCGATGTCGACCACGATGCCGGTGATGATTGCACCCGGCTGCATGTCGAGGGATTTCAGACTTTCTTCAAAGAGTTCTGCGAAGCTTTCGCTCATGTCTATACCTGTAGTCAAAGGCTTGTAAGCCCGATTCCGCGCCACCAGCAGACACGGTCAAGTGATGAAAAAGAAGCCAGCGGGATCGAGACTGGTATCCCGCCGGCCCCCTGTTGCACCCGCCGAAACGGATGCTCCACATTCAGATTTTAAGGGAAGGTTTCGCTCAATATGGACGAAACCCTCCCGATACAAGGTCTGGAATGGTAGCAACGGATCCCGATTGCGTCAATCGATGACCCTGGTTTCCACCGATCTTCGCCACTCCAGCCTCAATCTTCCATTTTCGCCCAGGCTGGCAAGTTGGGAGAACCGCCCGTCAGATCCCTCCTACGAGTATCCTTATCCGAAAAGAAAAACCCCCGGAATGGCCGGGGATTTTCGTTTCCCGATTCGACTAGTCCGCCAGCCCCAAGCGCGAAACCTCGGCGAGGATGTTATCCACTACTTCGTCGATGCTCATCGAGGTGGAGTCCACCAGGATGGCACCTTCGGCAGGCTTCAGCGGAGCGACGGCACGCTGGCTGTCGCGCTCGTCGCGGGCGCTGATTTCCTCGGCCAGTTGCGCCTGGTCGCTGTCGATGCCCTTGCCCTTGAGTTGCAGGTAGCGGCGACGGGCGCGCTCCTCGGCGGAAGCGGTGAGGAATATCTTCAGCGGAGCGCTGGGGAAGACCACCGTGCCCATGTCGCGACCATCGGCCACCAGGCCCGGCGCTTCGAGGAAGGCACGCTGACGCTGCAGCAGCGCATCGCGGACCGCCGGCAGTGCGGCAACCTGCGAGGCGCCCGCGCCTACCTGCTCTGTACGGATCACGTCAGTGACATCCTCGCCTTCGAGGATGATGTGCTGGCCCTGCCCGCCCTTGGCGTGGGTGAACTGCACGTCCAGATGCGCGGCGAGGACCTTGAGGGCTTCCTCGTTGGTCAGGTCGATGCCGTGGTTACCGGCGGCGAACGCCAGCAGGCGATAGAGCGCGCCGGAGTCCAGCAGGTTCCAGCCCAGGCGCTTGGCCAGCAGGCCGGCGACGGTGCCCTTGCCCGAGCCGCTGGGGCCGTCGATGGCGAGGACCGGCCATTCGCCGTTCATCAGTTCTTCTCCTCGGCAACACGGATGCCCGCGCCGGACGCCAGCCCGAGGAAGTTCGGGAAGGAGGTCGCGACGTTGGCACAGTCGTGGATGCGGATCGGCGCGCCGGCACGCAGGGAGGCCACGCTGAAGGACATGGCGATGCGATGGTCGCCGTGGCTCCAGACTTCGCCGCCGCCGTAGCTGCCGCCGTCGATGATGATGCCGTCCGGGGTCGGCTCGCACTTCACGCCCAGGGCCAGCAGGCCGTCGACCATGACCTGGATGCGGTCGGATTCCTTCACCCGCAGCTCTTCCGCGCCGCGCAGGACGGTGCGGCCTTCCGCGTTGGCGGCGGCGACGAAGAGTACCGGAAACTCGTCGATGGCCAGCGGCACGAGATCTTCGGGAATATCGATGCCTTTGAGCTTGGCCGAACGCACGCGGATGTCGGCAACCGGCTCGCCGCCCACTTCACGCTGGTTTTCCAGGGTGATGTCGGCACCCATGAGCTTGAGGATGTCGATGACGCCGGTGCGGGTCGGGTTGATGCCGACGTGCTCCAGGGTCAGGTCGGAACCTTCGGCGATGCTCGCGGCGACCAGGAAGAAGGCCGCCGAGGAAATATCGGCCGGCACTTCGATGGAGGTGGCGCTGAGCTTGTGGCCGGACTCGACGCGGGCGGTGGCGCCTTCGACGTCGACCGGGTAGCCGAAGCCGCGCAGCATACGCTCGGTGTGATCGCGGGTCGGAGCCGGCTCGGTGGTGGAAGTTTCTCCAGCGGCATACAGGCCGGCGAGCAGCAGGCAGGACTTCACCTGGGCGCTGGCCATCGGCATGTCGTAGTGCATGCCGGTGAGCTTCTGGCCACCACGGATGGTGAGCGGCGGACGACCTTCGGGGCCGGTCTCGATCACCGCACCCATCTCGCGCAGCGGCTTGGCGACGCGGTTCATCGGACGCTTGGACAGCGAGGCGTCACCGGTCAGGGTGGTGTCGAACGGCTGGGCGGCCAGCAGGCCGCTGAGCAGGCGCATGGAGGTGCCGGAGTTGCCCAGGTAGATCGGGCCGGGCGGGGTCTTCAGGCCGTGCAGGCCAACGCCGTGAACGGTCACGCGGCCGTGGTGCGGGCCTTCGATGACCACGCCCATGTCGCGGAACGCCTGGATGGTGGCGAGGGCATCTTCACCCTCGAGGAAGCCTTGCACCTCGGTAGTGCCTTCGGCGAGGGAACCGAGCATGATCGAGCGGTGGGAAATGGACTTGTCGCCCGGTACGCGAACACGTCCGGAAAGGCGGCCACCCGGCTGGGCCAGGAAAATCAGGTCATTGTTGTGCATGGCGTCCACATAGGCCCGACGGGCCAGGATTTTGCTGAAATGCTCGCGGGCAACGCGGGCGCGGGTAAAGACGCCCATAAGTTGTTGCCCGTCCCCTTTGTCGACGGCCTCGCGCAGATCATCGAGGTCGTCACGGAATACGTCGAGGATGCGCAGCACCGCCTCGCGGTTGGCGAGGAAGATGTCGTGCCACATCACCGGGTCGCTGCCGGCAATCCGCGTGAAGTCGCGGAAGCCGCCAGCGGCGTAGCGGAAGATTTCCAGATTTTCGCTGCGTTTGGCCAGCGAGTCGACCAGCGTGAAGGCCAGTAGGTGCGGCAGGTGGCTGGTGGCGGCGAGGACTTCGTCGTGGTGCTCGACGGCCATCTGCTCGACATCCGCACCCAGCTCGCGCCAGAGGCTCTCGACGCACTGGATCGCGTCCGCGTCGGCATTATCCAGCGGCGTGAGGATGACTTTATGACGGCGGAATAATTTGGCGTTGGCCGCTTCCACGCCGCTCTGCTCGGAGCCGGCGATGGGATGGCCGGGCACGAAGCGCGCCGGCATGCCGCCGAATACCGCTTTCGCGGCGCGCACCACGTTGCCCTTGGCGCTGCCCACATCGGTGAGGATCGCGTTACCGATGTCGAGGGTGGCGAGTTCGCCGAGAACCTTCTCCATGGCCAGGATCGGCACGGCGAGCTGGATCACATCGGCCTCGCGGCAACCGGCGGCAAGGCTTTCCTCGCAGCGGTCTACCACGCCCAGCTCCACCGCCAGGCGACGGGTCTGCGGGTCACGGTCGACGCCGACTACTTCCTCGAACAGGCCCTTTTCGCGGATGCCCTTGGCGAAGGAGCCGCCGATCAGGCCCAGCCCCACCACCACCAGTCGGCGCAGCTTGTGCGGCTGGACATCAGGCACGGGCAAGCACCTTGGCTAGCGCTTGGAGGAAACGGGCGTTCTCGGCCGGCAGGCCAATGGAGATGCGCAGGTGCTGCGGCATGCCGTAGCCGCCCACAGGACGGACGATTACGCCTTCGGCGAGCAGGGCCTGGTAGATCGGCCCTGCATCACGCTTGAGGTCGACGGCGATAAAGTTGCCCTTGGAAGGAATCCATTGCAGGTCCAAGGCACGCAGGCCGCTTTCCAGCTGGATCATGCCTTCATCGTTGATGCGCTTGCCTTCACCCAGGTATTGCGCGTCATCCAGCGCGGCGCAGGCGGCGGCCAGGGCCAGGCTATTGACGTTGAACGGCTGGCGCACGCGGTTGAGTACATCGGCGACCTGCGCCGAGGAGATCGCGTAGCCGACACGCAGAGAAGCCAGGCCATAGGCCTTGGAGAAGGTGCGCGAAACCAGCAGGTTCGGGTAGCGGGTCAGGTACTTCAGGCCGTCCGGCAGTTCTTCGCCTTCGGCGTACTCGATGTAGGCCTCGTCGAGCACCACCAGCACATTCTGCGGCACCTGCGAGAGGAAGCGCTCCAGCGCGTCCGGACCGAACCAGGTGCCGGTGGGGTTGTTCGGGTTGGCGATGAAGACCACGCGGGTGTTGGCGTCGATGGCCGCCAGCATGGCTTCCAGGTCATGGCCCCAGTCTTTCGCTGGCACGACCTTGCCCTGAGCGCCAACCGCCTGGGTGGAGATCGGGTAAACGGCGAAGGCGTATTGGCTGAACACGGCGTTCAAGCCGGGGGCTAGGTAGGCGCGGGCCACCAGGTCGAGAATGTCGTTGGAACCGTTGCCCAGGGTGACCTGCGTGGTCTCGACGCCGCAACGGGCGGCCAGTCGACTCTTCAGCTCAAAGCCGTTGCCGTCAGGGTAGCGGGTCAGTTCGGCCAGTTCGGCACGAATGGCGTCGAGGACCTTCGGGCTCGGGCCCAGCGGGTTCTCGTTGCTGGCCAGCTTGACGATGCCGGCGGGGTCGAGCTTCAGCTCGCGGGCCAGTTCATCGACCGGCTTGCCGGGCACGTAGGGGGAAAGCTTCTGCACGCCCGGTTGGGCCAGGGCAAGGAAATCACAGCTCATGAACATCTCTCTCGACTGGGACCGCCCAGATTTACCCGATGTAACCGGCGGCAGCCATGTAATCGCAGATACGGTGGACAGATTCCTCTACCGACAGCACGGAGGTATCGATGCTCACTTCGGCGGCCAGCGGCGCCTCAAACGGAGCATCTATGCCGGTGAACCCCTTGAGTTCACCGGCTCGCGCCTTGCGGTAGAGCCCTTTGGGATCCCGCTCCTCACACACTTCCAGCGGCGTGGAGACATGAACCTCGATAAAGCGCTCCGGCAACAGCTGGCGGACTCGATCGCGGTCCGCACGGAACGGTGAGATGAATGCAGCGATGGTGATAAGCCCGGCATCCACCATCAGCGCGCCCACCTCGCCAACCCGGCGAATATTTTCGCTGCGGTCTTCGGCACTGAACCCCAGATCCCGATTCAGCCCCTGACGGAGGATGTCGCCATCCAGTAGGTAGGTATGCCGCCCGGCGGCGTGCAGTCGCTGTTCGAGAGCTTCGGCCAGCGTCGACTTACCGGAGCCGCTCAGCCCTGTCAGCCATACCATGCCAGGGCGCTGGGCCATCAGCCTTGCGCGCCCCGCACAGTCGACCATTGGCGACCGCCGATGGGCGTTTCGCTCCATGTCAAAGCACGGCCTTCGGGTACGAGCCCAGCACCTTCAGAGCAACCGCTTCGCTGTTGATCTTCTCCAGCACATCCTTGATCAGCGGGTCCTTGTGGTGGCCGACGAAGTCGATAAAGAACACGTAGGTCCACTTGCCGCTGCGTGACGGACGAGTCTCGATGCGGGTCAGGTCGATGCCGTTGTTGTGGAACGGCACCAGCAGCTCGTGCAGAGCGCCCGGCTTGTTGCGCATGGAGACGATGATGGAAGTCTTGTCATCGCCGGTGGGCGGCACTTCCTGGTTGCCGATCATGAGGAAGCGCGTGGAGTTGTCCGGGCGGTCCTCGATCTTCTCGTGCAGCTTGTCCAGGCCGTACAGGTTGGCGGCCATATCGCCGGCAATCGCCGCGCTGTTCCACTCGCTCTTCACCCGCTTGGCGGCGTCGGCGTTGCTGGAGACCGCCACGCGCTCGACGTTCGGGTAGTGCGCATCCAGCCACTTGCGGCACTGGGCCAGGGACTGGGCGTGGGAGTAGATACGGGTGATGTTGCTGGTCTTGGTGTTCTCGCCTACCAACAGGTGGTGGTGGATGCGCAGTTCCACCTCACCGCAGATCACCATGTCGTGCTCGAGGAAGCTGTCGAGGGTGTGGTTGACCGCGCCCTCGGTGGAGTTTTCCACCGGCACCACGCCGAAGTTCACCGCACCGGCAGCGACTTCGCGGAACACTTCGTCAATAGCCGCCATCGGCGTGCTGATCACCGCATGGCCGAAGTGCTTGAGCGCCGCGGCCTGGGTGAAGGTGCCTTCCGGGCCGAGGTAGGCCACTTTCAGCGGCTGTTCCAGGGCCAGGCAGGAGGACATGATCTCGCGGAACAGACGAGCGACTTCCTCGTTGTCCAGCGGGCCCTTGTTCAGCTCCATGATGTGCTTGAGCACCCACGCCTCGCGCTCGGGCCGGTAGAACACCGGCTTCTCGCCTTCGGGCAGGGCAGCCATCTTCACGCGCGCCACGTCGGTGGCGCAGCGGGCGCGTTCGCTGATCAGCTCGAGGATCTTCTCGTCGAGGCTGTCGATGCGTACGCGCAAAGCCTTGAGCTGGTCAGCGTCGCTCATCAGCCATGCTCCTTCTCGAACTCGGCCATGTAGCCAACCAAGGCTTCGATGGCATCCAGGCCCAGGGCGTTATAGATGGAGGCACGCATGCCGCCCACCGAACGATGGCCCTTCAGGTTGAGCAGGCCGCGCGCGTCGGCACCTTCGAGGAAGGCCTTGTCGAGCTTCTCGTCGGCCAGGCGGAACGGCACGTTCATCCAGGAGCGGGCGCTGGGCTGGATCGGGTTGGTGTAGAAGTCGCTGTTGTCGATGAAGCCGTACAGCATGTCCTTCTTGGCGCGGTTGCGCTGCTCCATGGCGTCGACGCCGCCCTGCTCCTTCAGCCACTGGAAGACCAGGCCGGAGAGGTACCAGGAGTAGGTCGCGGGGGTGTTGTACATGGAGCCGTTATCAGCGGCGACCTTGTAGTTGAGCATGGTCGGGCAGATGCTGCGGGCGCGGCCCAGCAGGTCTTCGCGAACGATAACAACGACCAGGCCGGAAGGGCCGATGTTCTTCTGCGCGCCAGCGTAGATCAAGCCGAACTTCGACACGTCGGTCGGGCGGGAGAGGATGTCCGAGGACATGTCCACCACCAGCGGGACGTCACCGACTTGCGGAATCCAGTCGAATTCCAGGCCGCCGATGGTCTCGTTGGACGCGTAGTGCAGGTAAGCGGCGTCCGTGGACAGGTTCCACTCGTTCTGCCCGGGGATGGCGAAGTAGTCGTACTTGGATGCGCTGGCAACCACGTTGACGTTGCCGTAGCGGCGAGCCTCTTCGATGGCCTTCTTCGACCAGATACCGGTTTCCACGTAGTCCGCCACGCCATCTTCGGGCAGCAGGTTCAGCGGGATCTCGGCGAACTGCTGGCTGGCGCCGCCCTGCAGGAACAGCACCTTGTAGTTCGACGGCACGCCCATCAGGTCGCGCAGGTCCTGCTCGGCCTTCTCGGCGATGGCCACGTAATCGTCGCTACGGTGGCTCATTTCCATGACCGACAGGCCCTTGCCCTGCCAATCCAGCAACTCGGCGCGGGCGCGCTCCAGCACCTCGGTGGGAAGCGCCGCGGGACCGGCGCAGAAGTTAAAGGCTCGCTTGCTCACATCCACTCTCGCTATCAGTCTTCGCTGGCCTGCGGGGCTTCTTCAGCCGCAGCTTCGCCTGCTTCTGGGTTTTCTTCCGACACTTCGCCCTCGACGATTTCACCATCGATGACGTCGTCTTCGCCTTCCACCACGGTCGGCTCCTGCACCCGCTCCAGACCCACGACGGTTTCGTCGGCGGCGAGCTTGATGAGGATAACGCCTTGGGTGTTACGGCCAGCGCCGCGGACTTCGTCGACACGGGTACGCACCAGGGTTCCCTGGTCGGAAATCAGCATGATCTCCTCACCATCCAGCACCTGCACGGCGCCCACCAGGTTACCGTTACGCTCGTTGATCACCATGGCGATCACGCCCTGGCCACCACGACCGCGACGCGGGTAGTCGGCCAGCGGGGTGCGCTTGCCGTAGCCACGCTCGGAGGCGCTGAGGATCTGCGCTTCGCGGCACTCGGGGATCAGCATGGAGATGATGCGCTGGCCTTCGGCCAGGCGCATGCCGCGCACACCACGGGCGTTACGGCCCATGATGCGCACCTTGCTTTCCTTGAAGCGGATCACCTTGCCGGCGTCGGAGAACATCATCACGTCCTTCGAACCGTCGGTGATGGCGGCGGCGATCAGCGAGTCGCCCTCTTCCAGTTTCAGGGCGATCAGGCCGTTGGAACGTGGCTTGGTGAACTGGATCAGCGGGGTCTTCTTGACGGTGCCTTTCATGGTGGCCATGAAGATGTACGCGCCGGTCGGCTCGTCCTGGCTGAAGTCGGCGTCGTCGCCCTCTTCGGCCTCTTCGGCTTCCACGACTTCGGCGACCTGCTCGGCGACCACGTCGTCGTCATCGTTGTCGTCGCCAGCGAACTGGGCGCGCACGGCTTCCAGGTCGATCTGCAGCATCGCGGTGATGCGCTCGCCCTCGTCCAGCGGCAGCAGGTTCACCAGCGGACGGCCACGGGCGGTACGCGAGGCTTCCGGGATCTCGAAGGTGCGCAGCCAGTAGACCTTGCCCTTGCTGGAGAACAGCAGCAGGGTGGCGTGGCTGTTGGCGACCAGCAGGTGCTCGATGTAGTCCTCGTCCTTCACGCCACTGGCGGACTTGCCCTTGCCACCGCGACGCTGGGCCTCGTAGGCGGCCAGCGGCTGGGACTTGGCGTAGCCGCCATGGGAGATGGTCACCACGCGCTCTTCTTCGGTGATCAGGTCGGCGATGGTCAGGTCCATCTGCGAGGCGACGATCTCGGTGCGGCGGGCGTCGCCGAACTCGGCCTTGACCTTTTCCAGCTCCTCGCGGATGACCTCCATCAGGCGCTCGGGGCTGGTCAGGATACGGATCAGCTCGCCGATCAGGGTGAGGATTTCCTGGTACTCGGACAGGAGCTTCTCGTGCTCCAGGCCGGTCAGGCGGTGCAGGCGCAGTTCCAGGATGGCCTGGGCCTGTTCCGGTGACAGGAAGTACTTGCCGTCACGCAGGCCGTACTGCGGGTCCAGGTCTTCCGGACGGCAGGCATCGGCGCCAGCGCGCTCGACCATCGCTTCCACGGCGCTGGATTCCCAGCCGGTGGCGATCAGACGCTCCTTGGCCTCGGCCGGGGTCGGCGAGGTCTTGATCAGCTCGATTACCGGGTCGATGTTCGACAGGGCGACGGCCTGGCCTTCGAGGATGTGGCCGCGCTCGCGGGCCTTGCGCAGCTCGTAGACGGTCCGGCGGGTCACCACTTCACGGCGGTGACGAATGAACACCTCGAGCATGTCCTTGAGGTTCATAGTGCGCGGCTGGCCGTCGACCAGGGCCACCACGTTGATGCCGAAGACGCTCTGCAGCTGGGTCTGGGCGTAGAGGTTGTTCAGCACGACCTCGCCCACTTCGCCGCGACGCAGCTCGATGACCACGCGCATGCCGTCCTTGTCGGACTCGTCGCGCAGCTCGGTGATGCCTTCGATCTTCTTCTCTTTCACCAGCTCGGCGATCTTCTCGATCAGACGGGCCTTGTTCAGCTGGTAGGGCAGCTCGGTGATGATGATCTGCTGGCGGTTGCCGCCCTTCTCCATGTCCTCGATGGTGGCGCGGGCACGGATATAGACGCGACCACGACCGGTGCGATAGGCCTCGATGATGCCCGCACGGCCGTTGATGATGCCCGCGGTCGGGAAGTCCGGACCGGGGATGTACTGCATCAGGTCATCAATGGACAGCTCGGGGTTGTCCATCAACGCCAGACAGCCGTCGATCACCTCGGTGAGGTTGTGCGGCGGAATGTTGGTCGCCATGCCCACGGCGATACCGCTCGAGCCGTTGACCAGCAGGTTCGGGATCTTGGTCGGCATGACCGCCGGGATCTGCTCAGTGCCGTCGTAGTTGGGCACCCAGTCGACGGTTTCCTTGTCCAGGTCCGCCAGCAGCTCATGGGCGAGCTTGGACATGCGCACTTCGGTGTATCGCATGGCTGCAGCGTTGTCGCCGTCCACCGAACCGAAGTTGCCCTGGCCGTCGACCAGCATGTAGCGCAGCGAGAACGGCTGGGCCATGCGGACGATGGTGTCGTACACCGCGGTATCGCCGTGCGGGTGGTACTTACCGATCACGTCGCCGACCACACGGGCGGACTTCTTGTAGGGCTTGTTCCAGTCGTTACCCAGTTCGCTCATGGCGTACAGGACGCGGCGATGCACGGGCTTCAAGCCGTCGCGCGCATCGGGCAGGGCACGACCGACGATCACGCTCATGGCGTAATCGAGGTAGGACTGTCGGAGTTCGTCTTCGATGTTGACCGGGAGGATTTCTTTGGCCAGTTCGCCCATGAGAAGCCTGGTTCCTTTTTCAAATGTGACTCCACCAGGCCCGTCCTGAGCCCGGCGGAGCGCGGCGCGCCATCAAAGCGCCACCGACTCTCTACAAATCAACGACTTGGCCGTTGATCCGCGATGCTGTGGGGGGCGAAAAAATGCCCCATCAAGAACCGTCGGAGCTTACCACAAGCCCGGGTCAAACCCTACCCTCGGCCAAGCCCCTCGATGAATTGCCGCAGACCCCGTCAGTGCAGGCGCTTGCGGCTCATCAGCTGGGCCATGCGCTCGGTGTCCGGACGTTCGACGACGCCGCGCTCGGTCACGATGGCATCGATCAGGTCGGCCGGGGTCACATCGAATACCGGATTGAAGGCTTCGACGTCAGCAGCGACACGTTTGCCGCCAATTTCCAGGAGTTCGCGACCGTCGCGCTCCTCGATCGGGATGTCCTCGCCGCTTTCCAGGCCCATGTCAATGGTCGAACTGGGCGCCACCACCATGAAACGCACGCCGTGGTGCATCGCGGTGACCGCCAGCTGATAGGTGCCGATCTTGTTGGCGACGTCGCCGTTGGCGGTGATGCGGTCGGCGCCGACGATGACCCAGGTGATGCTTTCGGTCTTCATGAGGTGCGCGGCGGCCGCGTCCACGTTCAGGGTGACCGGCACGCCTTCGTTGGCCAGCTCCCAAGCGGTCAGGCGAGCGCCCTGCAGCCAGGGACGGGTCTCGTCGGCGTAGACACGCTCGATCAGCCCTTCCAGGTGCGCCGCGCGCAGCACGCCCAGCGCGGTGCCGAAGCCGCCGGTGGCCAGGGCGCCGGTGTTGCAGTGGGTGAGGATCTTCTGCGGACCACCGTGGTGCTTGCGGATCAGGTCCACGCCCAGTTGGGCCATGGTCAGGTTCGCCTCGCGGTCGCTTTCATGGATGGCTACGGCCTCGGCTTCCAGCAGCGGCAGCGGGTCTTCGCCCGGCTTCAGGCGCTCAAGACGGTCGCGCATGCGATTCAGCGCCCAGAACAGGTTGACCGCAGTCGGACGCGACTCGGCCAGCACGGTGAAGTCTTCTTCCAGCGCCGCGCGCCAGTCACCACCAGCGGCCACACGGGCACGCAGCCCCAGCACCAGGCCATAGGCGGCGGCGATGCCAATGGCCGGCGCGCCGCGCACGACCATCTGGCGAATGGCGTCGGCTACGCCTTCGGCGGTCTCGTACGACAGCCAGGTTTCCTCCAGCGGCAACAGGCGCTGATCCAGCAGACGGAGTGTGCCCTTGCGCCAATCAATGGCCGTGACCCGTTCGGCCGCCAACAGTCGCTCACGCATGGAACACCTCTTCATTTCAATGGAATCGCGGGCCGCTCCGGCACCACGGGAATCACCCCGGAAACACCGGGAAACGGCCGAGTATACCGAGCCTGAAGCCCCGCTGCTCGGCTATACTCGGCGCCTTTCTCCACGCGCCCAGGATGCGCTTCATGCCGACCGAAAAAGTCCCGCTCGACCTGCTGCTCTTCCCCACCTGGATCGTCCCCGTGGAGCCCGCCGGCGTCGTCCTGCGCGACCACGGTCTGGGCATCCGCGACGGCCGCATCGCCCTGCTCGCCCCGCGCGCCGAAGCACTGCGCCATCCGGCCACGGAAACCCGCGAGTTGCCGGGCATGCTGCTCTCCCCCGGGCTGATCAATGCCCACGGCCACGCGGCGATGAGCCTGTTCCGCGGCCTGGCGGACGACCTGGCACTGATGACCTGGCTGCAGGAACACATCTGGCCGGCGGAGGCCAAGTGGGTCAGCGAGGACTTCGTCCGTGACGGCACCGAATTGGCCATCGCAGAACAGCTCAAGGGCGGCATCACCTGCTTCTCGGACATGTACTTCTTCCCGCAGGTCGCCTGCGAGGTGGTGCACAAGGCCGGTGTGCGTGCGCAGATCAGCGTGCCGGTGCTGGACTTCCCGATCCCCGGCGCCCGCGACGCCGATGAGGCGATTCGGCAAGGTCTGGCGCTGCGCGACGATCTCAAGCACCACCCGCGTATCAAGGTCGCCTTCGGCCCCCATGCACCCTACACGGTCAGCGACGACAAACTGGAAAACATCCTGATGCTCGCCGAGGAGCTGGACGCCGGCATCCACATGCACGTCCACGAAACCGCCTTCGAGGTCCAGCAGGCGCTGGAAAAGGACGGCGAGCGCCCGCTGGCCCGCCTGCACCGCCTCGGCCTGCTCGGCCCGCGCTTCCAGGCCGTGCACATGACCCAGGTGAACGACGAAGACCTGGCCATGCTGGTGGAAACCAACAGCTCGGTGGTGCACTGCCCGGAATCCAACCTCAAGCTGGCCAGCGGCTTCTGCCCGGTGGAGCGGCTGTGGCAGGCCGGCGTCAACGTCGCCATCGGCACCGACGGCGCCGCCAGCAACAATGACCTCGACCTGCTCGGCGAAACCCGCACCGCCGCGCTGCTGGCCAAGGCAGTGGCTGGCCAGGCCACAGCACTGGACGCCCACCGCGCCCTGCGCATGGCCACCCTGAATGGCGCCCGCGCGCTGGGCATGGAGCAGGAGACCGGCAGCCTGGAACTGGGCAAGTCCGCCGACATCATCGCCTTCGATCTCTCCAGGCTGGCCCAACAGCCGGTGTACGAACCGGTCTCGCAGGTCATTTATGCCAGCGGCCGCGACTGCGTGCGCCACGTGTGGGTCGGCGGTAAACAACTGCTGGACAACGGCGAACTCACCCGCCTGGACGAAGAGCGCCTGATCGCCGTCGCTGGCGAGTGGGGCCGCAAGATCGCTGGCGCCTGAGCTTTCTGTCGCAGCGGCGGCTCGGGCCGGCGCTGCGACAATCTGTCATGCCGCGCCCCATCCATTGAACGAAGCTGGCATCATAGTCAGCCTTCGTTTCCAGCTTTTTGATCAATAGGGACACCATGAGCAACGTCGACCACGCCGAGATCGCCAAATTCGAGGCCCTCGCCCACCGCTGGTGGGACCGCGAAAGCGAGTTCAAGCCCCTGCACGACATCAATCCGCTGCGGGTCAACTGGATCGACGAGCGCGTCAGCCTCGCCGGCAAGAAGGTACTCGACGTCGGCTGCGGCGGCGGCATCCTCAGCGAAGCCATGGCCCAGCGCGGCGCCACCGTCACCGGTATCGACATGGGCGAAGCGCCCCTGGCGGTCGCCCAGCTGCACCAGCTGGAATCCGGCGTGCCGGTGGAATACCGCCGCATCACCGCCGAAGACCTGGCCGAAGAGATGCCCGAGCAGTTCGACGTGGTGACCTGCCTGGAGATGCTCGAACACGTGCCGGACCCGGCCTCGGTCATCCGCGCCTGTTACAAGATGGTCAAGCCCGGCGGCCAGGTGTTCTTCTCCACCATCAACCGCAACCCGAAGGCCTACCTGTTCGCCATCGTCGGTGCGGAGTACGTGATGCGCCTGCTGCCGCGCGGCACCCACGACTTCAAGAAGTTCATCCGCCCCTCCGAGCTGGGCGCCTGGTCCCGTGACGCGGGCCTGGCGGTCAAGGACATCATCGGTCTGACCTACAACCCGCTGACCAAGCACTACAAGCTGGCCAACGACGTTGACGTCAACTACATGATCCAGACCCTGCGCGAGGAGTGAGTCGTATGCTCAGAGCGGTTCTCTTCGACATGGACGGCACTCTGCTGGACACCGCGCCGGACTTCATCGCCGTGTGCCAGGCGATGCTCGCCGCCCATGGCCGCGCGCCGATCGATGACCAGCGCATCCAGGACGTGGTCTCCGGCGGCGCCCGCGCCATGGTTGCAGCAACCTTCGACATGGACCCGGAAGCCCCCGGCTTCGAGACCCTGCGCCAGGAGTTCCTCGACCGCTACCAGGAGCACTGCGCCGTCTTCACCCGTCCGTACGACGGCATGGCCGAACTGCTGGAGAGCATCGAGCAGTCGCGCCTGATCTGGGGCGTGGTGACCAACAAGCCGGTGCGCTTCGCCGCGCCGATCATGGAACAGCTGGGCCTGGCCAAGCGCTCGGCCGTGCTGGTCTGCCCGGACCACGTGAAGAACAGCAAGCCGGACCCGGAAATGCTCCTGCTGGCCTGCAGCCAGCTGAAGGTCGACCCGTCCGAAGTGCTGTTCATCGGTGACGACCTGCGCGACATCGAGTCGGGCCGTGCCGCCGGGACCAAGACCGCCGCTGTGCGCTACGGCTATATCCACCCGGACGACAACCCCGCGCACTGGGGCGCCGACGTCATCGTCGATGCACCCCGCGACCTGCTCACCGTCCTCGACCGCGCCCTCTGCTCCTGCTGAGCCGAATTCCCGGGAGCCCGTCGCGCTGACGGGCTCCGCCAAGGAGAAACCATGTTCGACTATTCCGCCCGCCCCGACCTGCTCAAGGGCCGCGTGATTCTGGTGACCGGCGCCGGCCGCGGTATCGGCCGGGCCGCCTCGCTCGCCTTCGCCGCCCACGGCGCCACTGTGCTGCTGCTGGGCAAGACCGAGGACTACCTCAACGAGGTCTATGACCTGATCCTCGCCGCCGGCCATCCGGAACCGGTGGTGATCCCGCTGAACCTGGAAACCACCCTGCCGCACCAGTACGACGAGCTGGCGGCGATGATCGAGAAGGAGTTCGGCAAGCTCGACGGCCTGCTGCACAATGCCTCGATCCTCGGCCTGCGCTCGCCCATCGAGCAGATTTCCACCGACAACTTCACCCGCGTCATGCAGGTGAACGTCAACGCCATGTTCAGCCTCACCCACACCCTGCTGCCGCTGCTCAAGCTCTCCGAGGACGCCTCGGTGGTCTTCACCTCCAGCAGCGTCGGCCGCAAGGGTCGGGCCTACTGGGGCGCCTACGCGGTGTCGAAGTTCGCTACCGAAGGCCTGATGCAGGTGCTGGCGGACGAGTGCGAGGACATCTCCAGCGTGCGCGCCAACAGCGTCAACCCCGGCGCCACCCGGACCGCCATGCGCGCCCACGCCTATCCGGGCGAGAATGCCTACAACAACCCGGCGCCCGAAGAGATCATGCCGGTCTATCTGTATCTCATGGGCCCGGACAGCAAAGGCGTGAACGGCCAGGCCTTCAACGCCCAGGACTGATTCCGCCCCTGAAGATTCGGCACTGACGTACCAGCGGCGTCGGCCTGCAGCCCAGCAACCACGCCGCTTTCCGCCAATTTTCCGGCTCCACCTCGCGCAACACTCCGGCAAAGTGCCACTATTTCGCCAGACTTCTGGCGAAACCTTCCTCCCCCGGGAACCCTGACCACCATCGGTCGGTCAATACAGCGACTTTTCAGGCCTTTCCGCGCCCTGGCACGGAAATCGCTCTGTCCTTCGCACACGCTGTAAAAATGGTCACCGCCATGGTTCCTCCCAAGCAGTCCAACACCATCGATTTCGATGCTGCCAAGCTCCAGCGCGCAGCCAGCCAGGACACCCGCACCCTCTCGCGGCGTCCGCTGGACCTGCTGGAATTGCGCCAGCAGCTGAACCTGCAATTGCAGGTGAGCTTGGAGGCCGAGCGCATCCTGGCGGTGTTCTTCCGCGAGATCCAGCAGATGCTGCCGGTGGAGTACATGGCCTACGCCCATGCCGGAGCCGACCTGCGCCTGGAGTTCGGCGAAGCGGCCCGACACAACGCCGACTACCGCCTGACCCACGCCAGCGAATACCTGGGCGAGATCAGCTTCCGCCGCGCCCGACGCTTCTCCGAGGCCGAGCTGTCGCAGCTGGAGTCGCTGATGGCCTGCCTGCTCTACCCCCTGCGCAACGCCCTGCTCTACCGCGCCGCCGTGCAGTCGGCACTACGCGATGCGCTGACCGGCACCGGCAACCGCATCGCCATGGACCAGACCCTGAGCCGGGAGGTCGAGGTGGCACGGCGTCACCTGCTGCCGCTGTCGATCCTCATGCTCGACCTCGACCACTTCAAGCAGATCAACGACGAGCATGGCCACAGCGTCGGCGACGACGCCCTGCGCGCCGTGGCCACGGCGCTGAAGAACAGCCTGCGCAACGTCGACATGGTGTTCCGCTTCGGCGGCGAGGAGTTCCTCGTGCTGCTCTCCAACACCCCCGGCGTCTCCGCCGTGCAGGTGGGCGAACGGCTTCGCACTGCCGTGGAGGAGCTGAACCTGGCCGCCGACGGCAAGCGCTTGCCGCTGTCCATCAGCCTGGGCTGCGCGACACTCAATGGCGGCGAATCGGTGGACGATCTCCTGCGCCGGGCAGACAACGCGCTCTACGAAGCCAAGCGCGACGGTCGCAACCGGTTGGCCTGCGCCAGCTGACGCCTGCCTCGCTCCTACGAAGAGCCCATCCGGGTAATTCGCAGGCAATAAAAAAGGGCTCCGAGGAGCCCTTCTTCATTTACTGCTGTCGCTTAGCGCTTGAAGCCCGGACGCATGCCGTCACCGGCAGCCTGCGGGCGACGCTTGGCAATTGGCTTGCGTGCCGGCTTACCGGGACGCTCGGCCAGCGGGGCGCCTTTCTCGCGAGCCGGGCGGTCGCTCGGCGCCTTGCGCGGTGCGCGGCCTTCGCCGGCATCGCTGCGCGGACCACGGGCCGGACGATCGGCGCCGTCACGCGGAGCGCGAGCAGGACGATCACCACCGGCGTCACGCGGCTTGCGCGGAGCGCGGCCTTCACCAGCATCGCTGCGCGGGCCACGGGCCGGACGATCACCCGCGTCGCGCGGAGCACGAGCAGGACGATCACCACCCGCATCACGCGGCTTGCGCGGAGCGCGGCTGTCGGCGGAATCACCACGCGGTGCGCGAACCGGACGCTCGTCCGAATCGCGCGGAGCACGGGCCGGACGCTCACCAGCAGCCGGACGCGGAGCACGTTGCGGACGCTCGCCTTCGGCGCGCTCGGTGCGGGTACGCGAGCCACGGCCCGGACGCTCGCTGGGCGCCAGCTTCTTGCCGAGCTTGCGCTCCTGGCGCTCCACCTTTTCCTTGGTCTTGGTGGAAACCGCCGGCAGGGCGATCGGCGTCAGGCCGACTTCCTCGCTGAGGATGTCCAGCTCGCGCTGGCCCATCTCGCGGTAACGACCCATGGTCAGCTCGGAGGTCAGGAACACCGGTCCGAAGCGCACGCGCTTCAGGCGGCTGACCACCACGCCCTGGGACTCCCACAGGCGGCGGACCTCACGGTTACGGCCTTCCATCACCACCACGTGGTACCAGTGGTTGAAGCCTTCGCCGCCGGGAGCTTCCTGGATGTCACTGAACTTGGCCGGGCCGTCTTCGAGCATCACGCCGGCTTTCAGGCGTTCGATCATCTCTTCGTCGACTTCGCCACGCACGCGCACGGCGTACTCGCGGTCCATCTCGTAGGACGGGTGCATCAGGCGGTTGGCCAGCTCACCGTCGGTAGTGAACATCAGCAGGCCGGTGGTGTTGATGTCCAGGCGGCCGACGTTGATCCAGCGGCCGCTGCGCAGGCGCGGCAGGCGGTCGAACACGGTCGGGCGGCCTTCCGGATCGTCGCGGGTGCAGACTTCGCCTTCGGGCTTGTTGTAGATCAGCACGCGACGGACGTGCTCTTCGATCTTCTCGCGCTTGAGCAGGCGTTCATCGACGGCGATGGCATCGCGGTCGCCCACGCGCTGGCCGAGGGTGGCGACAGCGCCGTTGACCTTGACGCGGCCTTCTTCGATCCAGGCCTCGACGTCGCGGCGCGAGCCCACGCCCATGCGGGCAAGGACTTTCTGCAGCTTCTCGCCTTCCGGAGCGGGGGTCAGTTCTGTGTTTTCGTGCGAATCGTTCATCTCGGCACCTCCCGGTGTGTCGTGCAACGAAGAAAAAGGTCGCGCATCATACGCGCTTGTGCGCGGCAAAGCACCGCCTGCGAACGGGAAAGACTAGCCGACTTGCACGACGACACACGGGGAACAGGTCAATGCAGCACGAAGATGACTTCACCGGCGCCAAACTCGCGCTGTTCCACGCCGGCCAACTGGTCGCCTACAAGCGCGACGAAAAGCCTGGCATCCCCTACCCCGGCTGCTGGGATTTCCCTGGCGGCGGCCGCGAAGGCGGCGAAACCCCGGCGCAATGCGCGCTTCGCGAGCTGGAGGAGGAGTTCGCCCTGCGCCTGGACGAACAGCGCATCGAATGGCAGCGCCGCTACCCGGCCACCCACGGTCCGGCGCCCTGGGCGTGGTTCCTGGTGGCGCGCCTGGAACAGGCCGAGTTCGATGCCATCCGTTTCGGCGACGAGGGCCAGTACTGGCGCCTGATGCGCGTCAGCGAATACCTCGCCCACGACCAGGCGGTGGATTACCTGCAGGAACGCCTGCGGCATTTCCTCGCAGGGCGCCTGGACATCGCCTGATTCCGCACGGCCGGTCGCTGATCCGCATTTGCGCGGCCTATCTGAATCTGTTTCCTGTCCGCGCATTTTCCTAGATTGCCCGCTCACCGGAGCGCGCCGGATTTGCAGTCCATGACGCGCCCGGACGTTCTGTCACAAGCGGGAATCCAGCATGAACACGAGAAGCACGGAGCAGGCGTACAACTACAAGGTGGTCCGCCAGTTCGCCATCATGACGGTGGTCTGGGGCGTGGTCGGCATGGCCATGGGGGTACTGATCGCCTCCCAACTGGTCTGGCCGCAACTGAACCTGGACCTGCCCTGGACTAGTTTCGGGCGCCTGCGCCCGCTGCACACCAGCCTGGTGATCTTCGCCTTCGGCGGCTGTGCGCTGTTCGCCACCAGCTATTACACGGTGCAGCGCACCTGCCAGACGCGGCTGTTCTCCGACAGCCTCGCCGCCTTCACCTTCTGGGGCTGGCAGGCGCTGATCGTGACCATGATGATCACCCTGCCGCTGGGCTACACCACCACCAAGGAATACGCCGAGATCGAATTCACCGGCGCGGTGTGGATGGCCATCGTCTGGATCGCCTACGCAGTGGTGTTCTTCGGCACGCTGATGAAGCGCAAGACCTCGCACATCTATGTGGGCAACTGGTTCTTCGCCGCCTTCATCCTGGTCACGGCGATGCTGCACATCGTCAACCACCTGGCCATCCCGGTGGACTGGTTCAAGTCCTACCCGGTGTATTCCGGCGCCACCGACGCCATGGTGCAATGGTGGTACGGGCACAACGCGGTGGGCTTTTTCCTCACCACCGGCTTCCTCGGGATGATGTATTACTTCGTCCCCAAGCAGGCCGGGCGCCCGGTGTATTCCTACCGGCTGTCCATCGTGCACTTCTGGGCGCTGATCACCCTGTACATCTGGGCCGGCCCGCACCACCTGCACTACACCGCCCTGCCCGACTGGGCGCAGTCGCTGGGCATGGTGATGTCGCTGATCCTCCTGGCGCCCAGCTGGGGCGGGATGATCAACGGCATGATGACGCTCTCCGGCGCCTGGCATAAGTTGCGCACCGACCCAATCCTGCGCTTCCTGGTGGTCTCCCTGGCGTTCTACGGCATGTCGACCTTCGAAGGTCCGATGATGGCGATCAAGACCGTCAACGCCCTATCTCACTACACTGACTGGACCATTGGCCACGTCCATGCCGGCGCGCTGGGCTGGGTGGCGATGATTTCCATCGGCTCGCTCTACCACCTGATCCCCAAGGTCTTCGGTCGCGAACAGATGCACAGTATCGGTCTGATCAACGCACACTTCTGGCTGGCCACCATCGGCACGGTCCTCTACATCGCCTCGATGTGGGTCAACGGCATCACCCAGGGCCTGATGTGGCGGGCGGTGAACGCCGACGGCACGCTCACCTATTCCTTCGTCGAGGCACTGCAGGCCAGCCACCCCGGCTTCGTGGTGCGCATGAGCGGCGGGATGATGTTCCTGGGCGGCATGCTGCTGATGGCCTGGAACACCTGGATGACCGTGCGCCAGGCGCGCCCGGAAGCCATGCGTGTCGCCGAGCGGATGGCCTGAGATGACGCTCTGGCTGGGGCTGTTCGGCCTGCTGGTGCTGTACTTCGGCGCAGGCTGGTGCCTGCGCGCGCACCGCGAGCGCGGCATCGAGGAGGCCAGCATGCTGCCCTTCGCCGATGACGAGGAGGTCGCCCGGCGCATGGAAAAGGCCACCGGGCGTAGCCGAACCGGCTGCGCCTGCCCCGGCCGCTGTGAGGGCGACTGCCAGCACTGGCGCGACTGGCAGCCCTAGTGCGGCACTTTGCGGGGATGCCTGCGACAGAGCGCCACATCACCTCCATCAATTTTCATTAGCAAGCACATCAATTTCCCGGCGGGCACCCGGAGGAGGAATATCACTCCCGTGCCCCGCCACCTGATGGACGCCTGAAGCATCGTCCCCTGTCCTGTCTGGACCCCAGGACAGACATCATCGATGCCAGCGCTCCCCGGTGGGGCTTTCAATCCCACTCAGGGGCCCCAACGGGCCCTCACCGAGGAAATAAAGAATGAAGCTTGCCTCTGTCGTGTCGGCTGTCATCTCCAGCCTCGCCCCCATGGCTTTTGCCCAGGACGCAATCAAGAACCCCGGCGCCGATCTGCCGGTCACCGAATACCACTACGGCATGTCCCTGGACGTCGACAAGGTTCTGCACCGCACCGACAACTCCGGCAAGGTCGGCATCGTTCCCGCCTACATGGTCTACCAGGACCACGAAGGCCAGACCCACAAGGTGCGCTTCCTCGAATGGGGCGGCAGCACCAGCCAGGGCTGAGCCTTCAGCGAACATCGCCCTCCGGCCGTCTTGGCCAAACCCCGCGAGCCTGTGGTGGCGGTCGGGGGGCGATCCTGATTTCCGACAGGCCCCACCTGATCCCGTTCAGCGCACCCTGTAGGAGCGCGCCATGCGCGCGATCGCGGGCATGGCGCGCTCCTACAAGAGAACTCTCAGCTCCGCCCCTGCCACAAAGAAAAAGCGCGCCAAATGGCGCGCCTTTTCATGCAGCTGAAACTCAGATTTCCACCTGCGTCCCCAGCTCGATTACCCGGTTCAGCGGCAGGTTGAAGTAGCGCAGGTTGCCGTTGGCGTTCTTCAGCAGGAACGCGAACAGCGCCTCGCGCCAGCGCGCCATGCCGATCAGCTTGGAGGGGATCACCGTCTCGCGGCTGAGGAAGTAGGTGGTGCGCATCGGGCTGAAGTCCAGCTCGTTGAGGTGGCACAGCTTGAGCGCCTGCGGGATGTCCGGGTCTTCCATGAAACCGAAGTGCAGCACCACGCGGAAGAAGCCTTCGCCATAGGCATCCACCTCGAAACGGCGGTCCGGCGGCACGCGCGGGCTGTCTTCGTTGACCACGGTGAGCAGCACGACCTGCTCATGCAGCACCTGGTTGTGCAGCAGGTTGTGCAACAGCGCGTGAGGCACGGCGTCGGTACGAGCGGTGAGGAACACCGCGGTGCCCTGCACGCGATGCGGCGGCTGCGAACGGATGCTGGAGATGAACAGCGGCAGCGGCAGCGAGCCTTCGTCCAGGCGGTCCACCAGCAATTGCCGGCCGCGCTTCCAGGTAGTCATCAGGATGAACAGGGCAATACCGGCGATCACCGGGAACGCGCCGCCCTGGATGACCTTGGGCAGGTTGGCGGCAAAGAACAGGCT
The DNA here is from genome assembly GCF_044746165.1 of Pseudomonas sp. NPDC086581. Classification (NCBI taxonomy): domain Bacteria; kingdom Pseudomonadati; phylum Pseudomonadota; class Gammaproteobacteria; order Pseudomonadales; family Pseudomonadaceae; genus Pseudomonas; species Pseudomonas sp. NPDC086581. The sequence continues at coordinate 271,720 of NZ_JBIVBR010000003.1, forward strand.
GTCCACCAGCAGCATCATCACGAAGAACGGAATGGCCAGCCACATCGGCCATTTCCACAGCAGCCAGAGCACCACGCCCATCAGCAGGGTGGTCATCAGCATGGTACCGGTCACCGCCACACCATAGGCCGAGGCCAGCGCGGCGGAGGATTCGAAGCCCAGCACCAGCAGGACCACGCCGACCATCAGCGCCCAGTTCACCATGGGGATGTAGATCTGCCCCTGCTCGTGACTGGAGGTGTGCTGGATCGACATCCGCGGCACGTAGCCGAGCTGGATCGCCTGGCGAGTCAGCGAGAAGGCGCCGGAAATCACGGCCTGGGAGGCGATGACCGTGGCCGCGGTGGACAGCGCCACCATCGGCAGCAGCGCCCAGCCCGGCGCGGTCAGATAGAAGGGGTTACGCGCCGCTTCGGCATTCACCAGGATGGTCGCGCCCTGGCCGAAGTAGTTGAGCACCAGCGCCGGCAGCACCAGGGCGAACCAGGCGCGGGCGATGGGCTTGCGGCCGAAGTGGCCCATGTCGGCGTACAGCGCTTCGGCGCCGGTCAGCGCCAGCACCGTGGCGCCGAGAATGGCCACGCCGATCCCTGGATGCGAGATGAAGAAATTCAGCGCCCAGCCCGGGCTCATCGCCTTCAACACTTCCGGCTGCTGCCATACGCCATAGATGCCCAGCGCGGCCAGGGCAAGGAACCAGGCCACCATGACCGGGCCGAAGAGGATGCCGATGCGCGCGGTGCCGTGTTTCTGGATGAGGAACAGGCCGACCAGCACGATCAGCGACAGCGGCACCACCCAGTGTTCGAGGCCGTCGAAGGCGATTTCCAGACCCTCGATGGCCGAGAGCACGGAGATCGCCGGGGTGATCATGCTGTCGCCATAGAACAGTGCCGCGCCGATCAGACCGGCGATCACCACCATGCCCTGCAGCTTGCGGCGCCCGCTGGCGGCGCGACGGGCCAGCGCGGACAGCGCCATCACCCCGCCCTCGCCCTGGTTGTCCGCGCGCAGGACGAAGATCACGTACTTGATCGACACCACCCAGATCAGCGACCAGAAGATCAGCGACAGCACCCCCAGCACACCGTCGTGGTTGGCCTGCACGCCGTAACCGCCGACGAAGACCTCCTTGAGGGTGTACAGCGGGCTGGTGCCGATGTCCCCATAGCAAACCCCCACCGCGCCGACCATCAGGCCGATCGCGGAGCTCGAATGGGGCTGCTCATGTTCAACGGTGCCGGCGCTTGCATCGGACATGTAACAAAATTCCTCAAAAAAATTCGGCGCATCCTGCTCCGACCCTTTCGTCGATGCAAGCGCCGGGTAAGAAGGTTCTGAATGACTATAGAGCCTGTTGCCCGGAATTACCGGGCGGACGGGGCTGCGCAGCGGCGTGCGACAGCTTGTCCCAGAGAGGCTGGTCAAGTGCGCGGGACGCCGCTAGAATTGCGCACTTTTTGATCAGAGGCGCCGCCAGCGCGCCCTTCGAGGTTAGCCGCACATGTCCACCGCCACACCCAAAGTCGGGTTCGTCAGCCTTGGTTGCCCTAAAGCCACGGTCGATTCCGAACGCATCCTCACCCAGCTGCGCATGGAAGGGTACGAAATCGTCCCCACCTACCAGGACGCAGACGTGGTGGTGGTGAACACCTGCGGCTTCATCGACAGCGCCAAGGCCGAGTCCCTGGACGCCATCGGCGAAGCCATCGCCGAAAACGGCAAGGTGATCGTCACCGGCTGCATGGGCGTCGCCGAAGACAGCATCCGTGACGTGCACCCCAGCGTGCTGGCCGTGACCGGCCCGCAGCAGTACGAGCAGGTGGTCAATGCCGTCCACGAGGTGATCCCGCCCAAGGCCGAGCACAACCCGCTGATCGACCTGGTCCCGCCGCAGGGCATCAAGCTGACCCCGCGCCACTACGCGTACCTGAAGATTTCCGAAGGCTGCAACCACAGCTGCAGCTTCTGCATCATCCCATCCATGCGCGGCAAGCTGGTCAGCCGCCCGGTGGGCGACGTACTCAGCGAAGCCCAGCGCCTGGTAAATGCCGGCGTGAAAGAGCTGCTGGTCATCTCCCAGGACACCAGCGCCTACGGCGTGGACCTGAAGTACAAGATGGACTTCTGGGACGGCCAGCCGGTGAAGACCCGCATGCTGGAGCTGTGCCAGGCGCTCTCCTCCATGGGCGTGTGGGTACGCCTGCACTACGTCTACCCGTACCCCAACGTCGACGACGTGATCCCGCTGATGGCCGAGGGCAAGCTGCTGCCCTACCTGGACATCCCCTTCCAGCACGCGAGCCCCAAGGTGCTCAAGTCCATGAAGCGCCCCGCCTTCGAGGACAAGACCCTGGCCCGCATCAAGAAGTGGCGCGAGATCTGCCCCGAGCTGACCATCCGCTCCACCTTCATCGTCGGCTTCCCCGGCGAGACCGAGGAAGACTTCCAGTACCTGCTGGACTGGCTGACCGAAGCCCAGCTCGACCGCGTCGGCTGCTTCCAGTACTCCCCGGTGGAAGGCGCCCCGGCCAACGAGCTGGGCCTGGACGTGGTGCCCGACGACGTGAAACAGGACCGCTGGGAGCGCTTCATGGCGCACCAGCAGGCCATCTCCGCCGCGCGCCTGCAACTGAAGATCGGCAAGGAAATCGAAGTGCTGATCGACGAAGTGGACGATGAAGGCGCCGTGGGCCGCTCCTTCGCCGACGCCCCGGAGATCGACGGCGCCGTCTACGTCGACAGCTTCGACGTGAAGCCGGGCGACAAGGTGCGCGTGCGCATCACCGACGCCGACGAGTACGACCTCTGGGCCGAACTGGTCTGATCCGCAAAAGCCCCGCCGATGCGGGGCTTTTCATTTGCCTGGAACGAACATGACCAACAACGACGTACTGCGCAGCCTGCGCTACCTGCTGGACATCCGCGACGCGCAGGTGGCCGAGATCACCGCGCTGGCCGGGTTCAATGTCAGCACCGAGGAAATCGGCAGCTTCCTCGCCCGCGACGACGAGCCGGAATACAAGCCCTGCAGCGACCGCGTACTGGCGCACTTCCTCGACGGCCTGATCGTGCACCGCCGCGGTCGCGACGAGTCCCTCCCGCTGCCGCCGGTGGAGCTGCCGCTGACCAACAACATCACCCTGAAAAAGCTGCGCGTCGCCTTCGAGCTGCGTGACGACGACATCCTGGCGATCCTCGACAGCGTCAGCTTCATCGTCACCAAGACCGAACTGGGCGCGCTGTTCCGCAAGCCCGGCCACAACAACTACCGGCCCTGCGGCGACCAGTTGCTGCGCAACTTCCTCAAGGGCCTGACCCAGCGCCAGCAGCGCTGAGGCCTCCGTGCTCTACCGCCTGGCCGCCGACGCCACCGTCCTGTTCCATCTGGGCTTCATCCTCTTCGTGCTGCTCGGCGGCCTGCTGGTGCTGCGCTGGCCGCGCCTGGCCTGGCTGCACGTGCCGGCGGCGGCCTGGGGCCTGGCGGTGGAATTTCTCCACCTCTACTGCCCGCTCACCCCGCTGGAAAACCACTTCCGCGCCCTGGCCGGCGACAGTGGCTACAGCGGCGGCTTCGTCGAGCACTACCTGATCCCGCTGATCTACCCCGCCGGCCTGACCGAGGCGACCCAGATTGTCCTCGGCCTCGTGGTGGCAGCGGTCAATTTGCCACCGTACCTGCTTCTGTTGCGCCGGGCGCTGCGTTCACGCTGAGCGGCTTGCCCAGCGGCAGGTAGGCCAGGCTCGCCTCCTTGTTCTTCGCATGGCCCAGGCGCTGGCCGTTGTTGAGCTTCGACTCGATCAGCCGGTGATCCGCCGTCAGCCAGTTCAGCGGCTGCTCTCCTTCATGGGTCACCTGGGAAATGATCAGCGTGCGTGCCGGGTCCCATTCCTCGCCGGTGCGCTGGCGCAACCAGGCGAACAGCGCGGCACTACCGCCCTGTGGATAACCGGAACGGATGTAGAGGAAGGGATGCGCTTGCCGTTCGCCGTGCAGCTCCAGGTACATCGGCAGGCGTGCATCGTCATCGCCCAGCACCAGCACGCGCCACTGCGACCACGGCGCGCTCTGCTCAGCCGCAGCGCGTACTTCCCTGGCGAAGAGTGGAACCCCACCGCCGCCATTGGTCCACGGGTAAGCCACACCCAGCACCAGCAACATCAGAACACCAGCCACCGCAACCGCTCGCGGCCAGAGGCGGCCAAAACCGGCCAGCCCACGCTGATGCCGCCACTCGACCACCCACCACGCTGCCAGCAACTGTGCGAACGGCACCAGCGGCAGAACGTAGTAGCTGCGCCGGCTACCGCTGGCGGTGAAGAACACGAACAACAGCAAGAGCGCCCAGACCAGCCAGCGTGCGTTGGGCTCCAACTGCTTCCAGCGGCGCGCGGCGAACCACAGGCCGAATATCCACAGCGGAGCCCAGGGCAAGGTGTAGGCGGGCAGATAGATCAGGTAGGTATAGATCGGACCCTCATGGTCGAAAGGCTGGAAGAAGCGCACCACGTTCTCACGGAACACCAGCGCCAGTCCGCTTTCGCCATAGCTGGGCCGGCCGCAGAAGCGTGACAGCACGAAGGGAATTGCGTAGACCGCGCCGGCCACCACCAGCGCCGCCACCAGCCGCAGGTTCACGTGCCGGCGCCAGCGTCCCTTGCTGAACAGATGCGGCAGCAACACCAGCCCGGGCAGGATGAAACCGATCAGCCCCTTGCACAGCGAGGTCAGCGACAGGATCAGGAAGAAGCCCAGGTAGCCGGAAAACCGCGTGTCTTCCGGATCACGCCAGTACCAGGCCAGCGCCGCCAGCACGCCGAACACCGTGAGCACGTCCGCCGTTGCCACCCGCGCCCAGAACAGGAAGTAGAAGGTAGTCGCCAGCAACCAGCCGGCCAGCACCCCGGTGCCTTTGCGCAGCAGGCGCTCACCCAGCCACCAGGTCAGCCAGACACTGCCCAGCCCGGCCAGCACACAGCTCAATCGCAGTGTCCAGTGGTTGAGGCCGAACAGGCTGGCGGGCACGGTGATCAGCCAGTAGGACAGCAGTGGCTTGTCGTAGTAAGGCGCGCCACGCAGGTAGGGGTCGAAGTAGTCGCCCGACTGCAGCATCTGCAATGAAATGTCCGCCCAGCGCACTTCCGGCCCCCAGACCTCGCGCCAGCCCAGCCCGAACACCAGCAGCACCAGCGTGGCGCCCAGCAATAGCGCCAGCGCCTTGCGATCGTTACTCCAACCCTGCATCACCCGGCCCCCGGCCTCTCGAACGTGCGCCGGACACTAGGGCAGCGATGGTTATGCGCAGGTTAAGAAAATGCAGCCATCGCGTAATGCGTCGGCATTTACCGATTGGATAGTGCTCGGAGCGCCCCGGCGATACCGCTAGGGTGAGGCGAAAACCCAGCCAGGAGAGGCTCATGCACCCGTACTTTTCCCTCGCCGGACGGACCGCTCTGGTCACCGGCGGCACCCGTGGCATCGGCCGGATGATCGCCCAGGGCCTGCTCGAAGCCGGCGCCAAGGTAATCATCTGCGCCCGTGATGGCGCCGCCTGCGCCGACACCGCCACTGAGCTGTCGCAGTACGGCGAGTGCATCGGCCTGCCGGCCAACCTCGCCACCGAGGAAGGTGCGCGCGCCCTGGCCGCCGAGCTGAACGAGCGCCTGGACCACCTCGACATCCTGGTGAACAACGCCGGCACCACCTGGGGCGCAACGCTGGAAAGCTATCCGGCCTCGGGCTGGGAGAAGGTCATGCAGCTCAACGTCACCGCCGTGTTCAGCTGCATCCAGCAACTGCTGCCGCTGCTGAAGAAAGGCGGCAGCGCGCAGAACCCGGCCCGGGTGATCAACATCGGCTCGGTGGCCGGCCTCACCTCCCACGGCGAAAGCGCCTACGCCTATGGCCCGAGCAAGGCCGCGCTGCACCAGCTGTCGCGCATGCTCGCCCGCGAACTGGTGAAGGACCACATCAACGTCAACGTCATCGCCCCCGGCCGCTTCCCCAGCAAGATGACCCGCCACATCGCCAACGACGAACAGGCCATGGCCGAGGACACCGCCGTCATCCCCATGCGCCGCTGGGGCCGCAAGGAAGAGATGTCCGCACTGGCTATCAGCCTGGCGAGCGCCGCTGGCGCCTACATGACCGGCAACATCATTCCCATCGATGGCGGCTTCCACCTCGGCTGAGCCCCGCTACGAAGGGAATCGGGTACCATGGCGGCCCCTGCAACAGCCCGTGCCGCCATGTCCCACAGCATCTCGCCGATCGGCCACGTCCGCTCCTGCTTCAAGGAGAAGTTCGCCATCCCGCGCCAGCCGCAACTGGCCCCGGCCGCGACCGGCGTGCTGGAACTGCTACCGCCGTTCGACACAGGGGATGCGGTGGAAGGCCTGGAGCAGGTCAGCCACATCTGGCTGATCTTCCTCTTCCACCAGGCGCTGGAAGACAAGCCGCGGCTGAAGGTGCGCCCGCCACGCCTGGGCGGCAACCAGTCGATGGGCGTGTTCGCCACCCGCGCCACCCACCGCCCCAATGGTCTTGGCCAGTCGGTGGTGAAGCTGGAGAAGGTCGAACCCGGCCGTCTCTGGCTATCCGGCATCGACCTGATCGACGGCACCCCGGTCATCGACATCAAGCCCTACGTGCCCTACGCCGATATCGTGCCGGACGCACACAACGCCATCGCCGACGCGCCGCCCGCACCCATCGCCGTGCACTGGAGCGACAAAGCCCTGCGCCAGGCCCATGAGCACGGCCTGCGCCTCGGTCAGCCGGTGCGCGAACTGGTCGAGCAGTGCCTCGCCCAGGACCCACGCCCGGCCTACCAGAAGCCGCCGCCCGAGCGCCGCTATGGCGTGCGCCTGTGGGACCTCGACGTGCACTGGCACTACCCCAGCGACGGCGAAATCCGCGTGCTGGACCTGCAACCCGCCACCGACTGAAGCCTGCGTCAGTCCACCGGATTGAGGGCGATCACGTCGCTCTCGAAGCACTCCTGCTCGAGGATCAGCGGTTCCACCAGCGGGCGGCTGTCGCGGAAGTGCGCGGTTTGCGTGTGCGCCTCGTAGGCCGCGTCGTCGCGGTAGATCTCGTAGAGGTAGATCACGTCCGGATCGAGGCGATCCTGGGACACATCGAAGACCAGGCAGCCGGGCTCGCTGGACACGGAAGCGGCCGCATTGGCCTTGATGGCGTGGAGGAAATCCTCGGCGCTGCCGGGCTTCACGCGGGTCTTGATGAACAGACTGTACACAGGACGTTCCTTTTGTTTTAAATTTGAAATCAAATTGTATACAAAAAAGGAACCGCGTCCATGTCCGACCTCCCTGCCCGCCCCGGCCGCCTCAACGGCCTGCGCCACCTCGCCCTGCTGGTACCGAACCTCGAGGAGTGCGAGCGTTTCTACGTCGACGTACTCGGCATGCAGGTGCTCAACCGCGCCAACGAAGACCTGGTCTACCTCACCTGCGGCAACGACAACCTCTCCCTGGGGCGCGGTGCTGGCGCGGCCAACGGCCTGCAGACGATGGACCATTACGGTTTCATCGTCGACAGCGTGGAAGAGCTGGAAGCCTGGTACCAATACTTCAAGGCGCGCGGCGTGACCTTGCTGGACCGCCCGTTCGACCATGGCGACGGCGCGCGCAGCTTCCACCTGCTCGACCCGGCGGGGAACAAGGTGCAGCCGCTGTATCACCCGGCGGTGTCCGGCCAGCGCCTGGCGTGAGCCGTGCCTCGCGCTCGCGTAGGGCGGGGGTGAGGTTCCTGTGGGAGCGAGCTTGCTCGCGAACCTGCGCGGTACGGTGCGCCCCGATTCGCGAGCAAGGGCTAGGCGCCCCCCTCGGTCCTACGAAAAGTCGCCCGTCACGAGAATTCCGTTCGCAATAAAAAACGCCGCGATCCCTAAGGAATCGCGGCGTTCTTTTGAGCGAACGGTGCGGCTTGCTTCTCAGCTTACTTTTCTACGAAAGCACGCTCGATCAGGTAATCGCCCGGCTCGCCCATGCGCGGAGAGATCTGCAGACCGAAGCCATTCAGCACTTCGCTGGTCTCGTCGAGCATGCTCGGGCTGCCGCAGATCATCGCGCGGTCGTCCTGCGGGTTCATCGGCGGCAGGCCGATGTCGGCGAACAGCTTGCCGCTGCGCATCAGGTCGGTCTGGCGGCCCATGCTGTGGAACTCTTCACGGGTAACCAGCGGGCAGTAGATCAGCTTCTCTTTCACCATGTCGCCGAAGTACTCGTGCTCCGGCAGGACCTTGGTAATGAAGTCCGCGTAGGCCAGCTCGCTGACCCAGCGCACGCCGTGGACCAGGATGACCTTCTCGAAGCGCTCGTAGACTTCCGGGTCCTGGATCACCGACAGGAACGGCGCCATGCCGGTGCCGGTGCTCAGCAGATACAGGTGCTTGCCGGGCTTGAGGTCGTCCAGCACCAGGGTGCCGGTGGGCTTGCGGCTGACCATCAGTTCGTCGCCTTCCTTCAGGTGCTGCAGACGCGAAGTCAGCGGACCGTCCGGGACCTTGATGCTGAAGAACTCCAGGTGCTCTTCGTAGTTCGGGCTGGCGATGCTGTACGCGCGCATCAGCGGACGACCGTTGACTTCCAGGCCGATCATCACGAACTGACCGGTCTTGAAGCGCAGCCCCGGGTTACGGGTGGTCTTGAAGCTGAAGAGGGTGTCGTTCCAGTGGTGCACGCTGAGAACGCGCTCGGTGTACAGGTTGCTCATCAAGGACTCCTAGGAGAAACGTGGCGCACCCCAGCAGATCCCGGACGTAGCGCAATTGCGCGACATTTTATAGGCGGCGACAATATCCGCAAAATAAATTATCTGGATATTGCTAATCCAAAACGCAGATAAGGCCGCCCAGTCGCCGCAAAAGGATACCGTCAGGTACTTCCTACACCGGGGTGACGAAATGTCGCGCAGCCTTCTCCGGAGCCCCACAGAATGAAGTTCACCCTGCGCCAGCTCGAAGTCTTCGTCGCCGTCGCCCAGCAGGAAAGCGTCTCCCGCGCGGCCGAAGTCCTGTCCATGTCGCAGTCGGCTACCAGTACCTCGCTGGGCGAACTGGAGCGGCAGTTCGACTGCAAACTGTTCGACCGCTCCGGCAAGCGCCTCACCCTCAACGCCCTCGGCCGCCAGCTGCTGCCCCAGGCGGTAGCCCTGCTCGACCGCGGCAGCGAGATCGAGAACATGCTCAACGGCAAGAGCGCCTTCGGCTCGCTGGACCTGGGTGCCACGCTGACCATCGGCAACTACCTGGCGACCCTGCTGATCGGCACCTTCATGCAGCGCCAGCCCGACTGCCGGGTGCGCCTGCATGTGCACAACACCGCCCACGTGGTGCAGCGCGTGGCGCACTACGAATTGGATTTGGGCCTGATCGAGGGCGACTGCCAGCACCCGGATATCGAGGTGCAGCCCTGGATGGAAGATGAACTGGTGGTCTTCTGCGCGCCGCAGCACCCGCTCGCCCGCGAAGGCCGCGCGAGCCTGGAGCGGCTGACGGAGGAAGCGTGGATTCTGCGGGAACAAGGCTCGGGCACGCGGCTGACCTTCGACCAGGCCATGCGTCACCACGTGGAACCGCTGAACGTGCGGCTGGAGCTGGAACACACCGAGGCGATCAAACGCGCGGTGGAGTCGGGGCTGGGGATCGGCTGCATCTCGCGCCTGGCCCTGCGCGACGCCTTCCGCCGTGGCAGCCTGGTGCCGGTGGAAACACCGGACCTGGACCTGCGCCGGCAGTTCTATTTCATCTGGCACCGGCAGAAGTATCAGACTGCGACCATGCGCGAGTTCCTGGAGCTTTGCCGCAGTGAAACGGCGGGAGTAACCCGCAGCGACGATATCGTCCTGCCGATGATTCCCTGACGGGAAACCGAACGGTGCGTAGGGCGAATAACCTGGAACAGGTTATCCGCCGGCTCTTCGCGGCGGATAACGCTGACGCGTTATCCGCCCTACAAAGGCGAAGAGGAACGATCAACCCAGCAGAATGCCCGCCCAGGTCACGGTGATGATGGTCAGCGCCACGAACTGGGCGGCGCTGCCCATGTCCTTGGCGTTCTTCGACAGCGGGTGGCGCTCCAGGGAAACCCGGTCCACCACCGCCTCAATGGCGGAATTGAGCAGCTCGACGATCAGCGCCAGCAGGCACACCGCAATCAACAGCGCGCGCTCGCCGCGGGTCACGTCGAAGAAGAACGACAGCGGGATCAGGATGACGTTGATCAGCACCAGCTGGCGGAAAGCTGCTTCACCCTTGAAGGCGGCGGCGAAGCCGGCCAGGGAGTAGCCGGCGGCGTTGAAGATGCGTTTCAGGCCGGTCTGGCCCTTGAAAGGGGAAGCGGACACGTGTGGTTCTCACAGGCAAAGGTCGCGGCACTCTATACCAGCGATCGTCAAAAAGGGGTCAAGGCCATTACAGAATGTGACGGCCTCAGGGGCTGAGTGTGACAGCGCTCAGGCGCCCGGAACCGACTCCATCTGCGCCAGCAACAGCGCCGCCTGGGTACGGGTGCGCACATTCAGCTTGCGGAAGATCGCCGTCACGTGCGCCTTCACCGTAGCTTCGGAGACACTCAATTCGAAGGCGATCTGCTTGTTCAGCAGGCCTTCGCAGACCATGGTCAGCACGCGGAATTGCTGCGGAGTCAGGCTGGCAAGACCAGCGCTCGCAGCGCGCACGTCGTCGCTCATCTCAGTCACGGCGTCCACCTGCGGCGGCCACCAGACATCGCCGTCAAGCACCGCGCGCACAGCCTGTTGCAACACGCTCAGCTCGCTGGACTTGGGGATGAAACCACTGGCGCCGAACTCGCGGGAGCGCTGCACCACGGCGGCGTCTTCCTGGGCCGAGACCATCACCACCGGAATCTGCGGGTACTGCCCGCGCAGCAGCACCAGGCCAGAGAAGCCATAGGCGCCGGGCATGTTGAGGTCCAGCAGCACCAGGTCCCAGTCGGCCTTCTCGTTCAGGCGCGTCTCCAGCTCCGCGATACTCGCCGCCTCCGACAGTCGCGCCTCGGGGCCGAGACCGATGGTCAGGGCCTGGTGCAGGGCACTGCGGAACAGCGGGTGATCGTCAGCGATCAGGATCTCGTAGGAAGCCATGAATTTTCCTTGAAGGCCGCGTCGAAGTCCGCCGTGGATAACAGCCAGACTTGCGCAGGAAAGGTCGGAGCACGGATAGAGCACTGCTTGTCACATTGTACGCAAAGAGCGGCTTCGCTGTCCGCCGCGAATACATCGCCAGACGGTACTTACACCGTGGCCTGAAAGCCCCTGCCACTGTGCCCGCCGGGAACCCGCTCCCCTTTCCAAAGGCCCGGCGTTACGGCAGAGTTCCGCTTTTTTTCCTGCCCGTTACGAGAACAAGATGAAAAGCCATGCGCTGCGCGCCGATTTCCTGATGCTGTTCACCGCGATGATCTGGGGGGTCTCCTTCGTCGCGCAGCGCCTCGGGATGGATGCCATCGGTCCCTTCCTCTATACCGGCCTGCGCTTCACCCTCGGCGCGGCGGCACTGCTGCCGCTGCTGGCCTGGTCGAGCAAGCGCGGCGCCCAGCCGTTCAACCGCGGCCTGATCCTGGCCGGCCTGGCCATCGGCACCGCGCTGACCGTGGGGATCAACCTGCAACAGGTCGGCCTGATGTTCACCAGCGTGACCAACTCCGGCTTCATTACCGGCCTGTACGTCATCATCGTGCCGCTGCTCGGCCTGCTGATCGGTCATCGCGCCGGCATGGGTACCTGGCTGGGCTGCGCACTGGCCGTGACTGGCATGGCCATGCTGAGCATCGGCCCGGGCTTCCACGTTGCCTCCGGTGACTGGCTGCAACTGACCGGCGCTTTTGTCTGGGGCGGCCACGTGCTGCTGGTTGGCCTGTTCGCCAGTCGCTACGATCCGATCCGTCTGGCCTTCCTGCAGTTCGCCACCTGCGCGGTGGTGAGCATGATCCTGGCGCTGCTGTTCGAGGAGATTCATCTGGATGCCATCATCCAGGCCGGCCCAGCTCTGATCTACGGCGGCCTGTTCGGCGTCGCCACAGGCTTCACCTTGCAGGTCATCGCGCAGAAGCACGCTATCGCCTCCCACGCGGCGATCATCCTTTCGCTGGAAGCCGTCTTCGCCGCCATCGCCGGCGCACTGTTCCTCAACGAAACCCTGCATGTGCGCGGCTACTTCGGCTGCGCGCTGATGCTCGCCGGCATGCTGGTGGCGCAACTGTGGCCGAAGAAGGCTGACGCCAGGGCGGCTTGAAACACCGAATCCCCTGCAGGCGCGCGCACGACCGGCGCCTGTATAGGTTGCATTGGCGAGTCAGGTTACCGCTGGGTAAACGGTCTCAATGCCTGATGCGCCGGGCTCTGCTCGTCCAGCGGCTGCTGGCGCTTGGAGCCCAGGTAGCGTTCGCTGAACACGTCCAGGTAGGCATCCAGCGCATCGCCGGCGCGGCGGTCGCCGGCAAGGCCCAGGCACAGCGCGGCAACCTCGGCGGTGCACAGGTGCTCATCGAACTTGGAGCGCCGCAGGCGATACCGCGACAGGGCGTCGGGGGTGATGCTCAGCACCGGAAAGCGATCCAGGTAGGGGCTCTTGCGGAACATCTTGCGCGCCTCATTCCAGGTGGCGTCGAGCAGGATGAACAACGGGCGCTTGCCGTCTTGCGGCGCTACCGTGGTGACCACGCGTTCGGACTGGACGAACTCGCCGGGGAATACCACGTACGGCTGCCACTGGGGATCATCGAGCAACGCCAGCAGCGCAGGGTCGACCTCAATGCGCGACCAGCCGAAAGCCCAGGTCGCGGGCACTGTCTCGGCGATAAGCCAGCCGGTGTTGCTTGGCTTGAGCGGTTCGGTGTCGAACATCACCAGGCACATCGCCGAGTTGGACTCGACCTGCGGACGCAGGCTGCACATGCAGTAGTTCGGCCGCAGGCGGCAACCGGGGCAGCGGGGCGAACGCGAGCCACGGGCGAAGAACGGCTTGATGCAGCGGGCCAGGCGTTCATCGCGCAGGCGGGCGACGGCGTGGCTCATGCTGCAGCCACCGGGATGAGGGAAAGTGGACGGGTCATCGAAGGCTCGAACGGAACGACGGTTGCGGACCGCCGATTGTACCAGAGCCGCCGCCCGCCTCCCCGCGGGCGGCCTAATGTCCAGCAGCAGCGATGCTTGATTAGCCGACAGATTGGGCACCAACTCCCGTGACGCCAGGCCTTCCGATCAAGCGCGAACCACCGCCATCCTTTGACGGGGTTGGACGCCCGGCGGCGCAGTCTGGGGCCTGAGGTAACAGTTCCTCGGCACGCGCGCCGTTTTAAGGGACAATAGGCGGCTTGAATGACCGTCGAACCCGGAAGGTTCGCCACGGTCGAATCGGCACCATTGTCAGGAGATGCCCATGCTGCGCCTCACCGCCCTCGCCCTCTGCCTCGTCATTCCCGTCGCGCACGCCGCGTCGAAGAAAGACTTCGAACTGACCCAGACCCTGGAAAAGGTCGCCAAGGAAAGCAGCGAAGGCACTCCGCGCGCGATCAACGAGGACATCCTCGACCAGGGCTACACCGTCGACGGTCCGCAACTGATCAACCACCTGAGCGTGCGCGCCAGCCATGCCGAGCGCATGCGCGAGAACCCCGACAGCGTGCGCAGCCAGCTGGGCGACAGCGTCTGCAGCAACACCGCCTACCGCCAACTGCTGGCCGAGGGCGCGATCCTCACTTACAGCTTCACCGAGTACAAAACCAACGCCCCGGTCGCCACCGAGCGCTTCGACGCCGGCAGCTGCAAGATCAAACTGAAGAAGTAAGCCGCGCCAATGCTCGACAAGGAACAATTGCTGAAGATCGCGCGTACGCCGATGCCCTTCGGCAAGTACCAGGGCCGGATGCTGGTGGACCTGCCTGACGAGTATCTGCTGTGGTTCTACAAGAAGGGCCAGTTCCCGCCCGGTGAACTGGGCCGACTGATGCAGCTGACCCTGGAACTGAAGATCGATGGCCTCGACGGCCTGATCAAGCCACTCAAGCGCTAAGGCCCGCGCAACCGCCCTGCGGTGGTTGCGCCAGCCCTCTTCAACGCAGCACGATCGGGTTTTCCTTGCCTGCCACCGCCGCCGCTTCATCCGGCGCCAGCAAGGCGCTTCGCGGCACGTCCAGCAAACGCGCACAGGCCGCCAGCACGTGAGCCCAACTGCAACGGTTGGCAAACAGCATGCCCGCCTCGTCCAGCGTCCCGCCCTGGTTGCGATAACCCAGCACCGCTGTCTTCAAGGCATCCGGCAGGATCGGCCAGAGGTGCCCGCGCGCCACTTCCGGACGCATGTGGGTAAGCAGCACGCGGCGCTCGTAGTGATCGGGGAACAGCCGCATGGCGATGGATTCATCCGTCAACGCCTGCAACTCCCAGTTGTCACGCGGCGCACGGAAGCGCCCCGGCTCCTGCAGATAGACCAGCCGATAGGGATAACCGGCCTCCTCCAGCCGCAACGCGGCGCGACGCATCTCGGCCAGTTGGTAACTGCCATTGGCAATCAGCAGCAGCGGCTCGGCGCCGGGATGCTCGTCCATCAGGATCGCGCCATCGCGGGCCAGCTGTTCCGCCTGGGCCTGGTTGAACACGGCCGGCCGCTCACGCTTAGGCGCCACGATGCAGGCCAGTTGCCCGCGACTGCGGTAGATATCCGGCAGCAGGGCCAGGTGACTGTTGTGGTCAGCCGGGAAGACCACCCGCACCATGTCGCTCATCTCGCCCAGCAACGCCTCGCAGAAGGTGGTGTCCTGGTGCGACTGCTGGTTCTTGCCGTTCTCCCAGGTATGCGAAGTCGCGACCAGCGGCCAGCCGAGCCAACCCGCCGGACGTCCGGCTTCCTTCTGCTGACGGGCGAAGATCAGCGTCTGACGCACGGCCCCGAGCATCTTCACGCAAAAGGCTTCGTAGCTGGCCACCAGGTTCAGCCCGCCCTGGTTGGCCAGGCAGGCGGAAACCACCGCCTCCTCGTTGAGCGCGGTGATGATTCGGCCATCCACGGCCTCCAGATCGCTTTCCGGCTCGCTCACCCGGTGCCGCAGCGTCTTGAGCACGCCGCCCAGGCGGTTGCTTGCGAGCTCGTCCGGATTGCCGACGCGAGCGCGCAGGTCCGGGTTCGCGCAGCACAGGTCGACATAAAAGCGATCCAGCGCAGCCATGGGCGAGCATTCGTCGTTGCGGTAATGCAGCAGCGGAATCGAGGGTTCGATGGGCCGCCGCACGGCCAACGGGTTGTCCCGTTCCATTACGCGGCCACTGCGTGAATCGGCAAACATCCGGCATGCTTCGGCCAACTCCTCCGGCGAGACCCACAGTGGCGCTGCATGCTGGTTGAACAGGTCGCGCGCCTCGACATCAACGCGGGGGTTACCCGGCAACGGCAGATTGTGCGCGGCATTGCTGCCTGCGCCGTAGAAGCCATAGCCCTTGGTCGTCTCGGCGATACCATAGGGAATCGGCAGCGGATAGCGCAGGATGCCACGCTCCTTCTCGTCGATGCGGTGTTGTAGGCGCTCTTCCATTTCCCACAGGGCGCAGACGAATGCCGCGGGGTCACGCCCGTCGAAGCTGATCGGGTCGAAGCCACAGCGCCGCAGGTGCAGCTTGAAGCCTTCCAGTCCTTCGTGAGTGCCCAGGTCGGTGCGCTGCTCGATACGCCGGCCATTGGCAATCATCACCGGCAGCGCCGTACCGCAGTCCTCGGCGCGCCACCAGCGGGGAATCCAGTCGCTGCCCCGCTGCTCCTCAGCGGCACCGTCAGAGAGAAACGCCACCAGGGTCTCGCCCGGCAATGGCATGTGTGCATACATCAGCTCAGCAAAACCGAGGTAGCCGCCCTCGGCGATGCCGCCGGCCGTGTGCGGATTGACGTGGCTGCCCAAAGGCGCGGCGACCTTGCCGTCCGGCTTCTGCAAGTAGCTGTAGAAGTCCTGCACCAGGCGGTCCAGCCCCGACTCAAAGCTTCCATAGGCATCGGCCTGCTCCGGATGCAGGTTGCCGGTGAGCACATTGAGTGCATCGATTGCCGCCACGCAGTGACCCTGTCCCATCAGCCAGCCGCGGGTCTTGCCGCTCAGGGCGTTCAGGGCGAGGTAACCGGCGTAGGCCGGCACCATGTTAAGCGCGCCACCCGTGTGCCCTTCGGGCTGCACCTTGAAATCCTCTGCCTGCAAGGGCGCGCCGTCACGGCGAACGCGTCTGGCGTAGGTCATGTGCGCCACCAGCCAAAGGCCGGCGCAAGTGACGCGATCCAGCGCCCCGAATAAGCGGTAGACGCAGGCAAGATCAGGCTGCAGGCCGTACTGGACCAATTGATGAGCGACACGAAAGACTGCCGCCTGAGTCTGCACGCTATGCTGAAGCGGACCACGGCCTTGCAGCCAGCGGGCATATTCCGGCTCGGCTGCCGCATGGGCGGCAAGCTCCTCGGGGCTTGGCAGGATCTGTGACATGTCGGCTCTCCCTTGGCTATGGCGGAAAGTCTAGGTCGTCACAGATCGGACGGGCGCTGACATGTATCAACGAGCGCCCCGACCATTCGAGCAAGTCTGAAAGAGAATTCCCACAAGGAGACGACATGGCGCTTCTCACTTTCATCGGCGCGATCCAGGAAGTCACCGGTTCCTGCTACCTCCTGGAAACCCGCGACGGCGTCCGCGTGCTGCTCGAATGCGGGATGCGCCAAGGGCGCGGCGGCAACAAGGGCACCCGCGAAAACGAGGCGACCAACCGCACGCCCTTCCCCTTTGACCCGAAAGAACTCGATGCTGTGGTCCTGTCCCACGCCCACCTGGATCACAGCGGCCTGCTGCCGCGCCTGGCGAAGGAAGGCTACAAGGGACCGATCTACGCCACCGAATCCTGCTGCGACCTGCTGGAGCTGATGCTGATGGACTCGGCGCACCTTCAGGAGAAGGACGCCGAGTGGGAGAACAAGTGGCGCGCGCGCCTGGGTAAGCCTCCGGTCAAACCGCTGTACACCATCGAGGACGCCTCCCGCGCCCTGAACCAGCGTCGCCGCGTCAGCTATGGCAGCACCGTGGACGTGGCGCGAGGCATTCGCGTGACCTTCCACAACGCCGGGCATATCCTTGGCTCGGCCATCGTCGAACTTGAAATCCACGAATTCGGTTCCACCCGCCGACTGGTCTTCTCCGGCGACCTGGGCAGCACCTGCTCACCACTGATGCGCACACCGACGCCGCTGAATCGTGCCGACGTGGTGCTGCTGGAATCCACCTACGGTGACCGTGACCACCGAGACGCCAACGAAACCCTGCTGGAGCTGGCCGGCATCCTGCAGCGCGCGCAGAACGAAGGCGGCAACGTGCTGATCCCCTCCTTCGCCGTAGGCCGCACCCAAGACCTGATCTACTACCTTGGCCGCTTCTACCAGGAAGGCCGCCTGCCGCAGCAGGTCGTCTACCTCGACAGTCCCATGGCCGCCCGCGCCAACAGCATCTACCTGCAGCACATCGGCGAAATTGCCGACGTCGACCGCGAGTACATGCGCGGCACCGGCACGGCCAAGGTCGGCGAGTGGCTGCCGATCCTCAAGACGACCCAGAGCGCCGACGAATCCATGGCGCTGAACCGCATCAAGAGCGGCACCATCATCATCGCCGGCAGCGGTATGTGTACCGGCGGGCGCATCGTCCATCACCTCAAGCACAACCTCTGGCGCGAGGAGTGCCACATCGTCTTCCCCGGCTTCCAGGCCAAGGGCACCTTGGGCCGCGCCATCGTCGATGGCGCAGAGACGGTACGCATCCTGCGCCAGCGCATCAGCGTGAAAGCACAGATCCATACCCTCGGCGGGTTCTCCGCTCACGCGGGACAATCACAATTAATTCAGTGGGTTGGCCACTTCGAGAACAAACCCGAGCTATACCTGATACATGGCGAGCGGGAAAAGATGGATGTACTCAAGGGTGCACTCCAGGATCGCCTGAACTGGACGGCCAACATTCCGGAGCCCGGAGACCGGATCGCCATCTGAAATCGGGGCCTCACCGACTGTCACACCCGCGTGCCAGACTGGGCAGGCCTCCTGCTGAACCCTGTGCGTGCGGCGAAGCGCCAATGCGCGACTGCCAGAGCCACCCTACGTGGCCGGCGCCGCCCATGGACAGGCGATCAGGGGTTGATGAACAAGGAGTATCAACATGCCCTATGAGCCCGACGACTATCTCTCCAGACACTTCCAGACCAGCGGCACCGACCTCGCACAAAAGATCGAGGAACTGGCAGAACTGGCCGCCCCCGGGAACAGCCAGAACCTGCCGCTGTATCGCGAGATGCTCACCACCGTAGCCCGCATGGCCCAGGCCGACCGTAACCGCTGGGACGCCAAGATCATGCTGCAGACCCTGCGCGAGATGGAGCACGCCTTCAGCACCCTGGAGCAGTTCAAGCGTCGCCGCAAAGTCACGGTGTTCGGTTCGGCCCGTACACCGGCCGACCACCCCGTCTACGCCCTGGCCCGCGAACTGGGCGAAACCCTGGCTCGCTACGACCTGATGGTCATCACCGGGGCTGGCGGCGGAATCATGGCCGCAGCCCACGAAGGCGCCGGGCTGGAAAACAGCCTTGGCTTCAATATCACCCTGCCCTTCGAGCAGCACGCCAACCGCACCGTGGACGGCACCAGCAACCTGCTGTCGTTCCACTTCTTCTTCCTGCGCAAGCTGTTCTTCGTCAAGGAAGCCGACGCCCTGGTGCTCTGCCCCGGTGGCTTCGGCACCCTGGATGAAGCGCTGGAGGTGCTGACCCTGATCCAGACCGGCAAGAGCCCGCTGGTACCGGTGGTCCTGCTCGACCAACCTGGCGGGCACTACTGGGATCACGCCCTGGAATTCATCAAGGAACAGCTTGAAGACAACGGCTACATCCTTCCCAGCGACATGAACCTGATGAAACTGGTACACACCGCCGAGGAAGCTGCCGAGGAAATCGCCCAGTTCTACAGCAACTTCCACTCCAGCCGCTGGCTCAAGGATCGCTTCGTGATCCGCCTGAACCACCCGCTGAGCGTGCGCGCATTGCAGTTGCTGGAGCGCGAGTTCGGCAACCTGTGCGTCACCGACGGTTTCCACCAACAGCCCTACAGCGAATCGGAACTGGACGAGCCGGAGTTCTCCCACCTGACCCGCCTGGCCTTCGCCTTCAACGGCCGTGATCAGGGGCGCCTGAGGGAACTGCTGAACTTCATCAACCAGCCGGAGAACTGGGAGCGCTGATTTCCTGGGCAACTTCCAGAGCAAGAAAACAAAAAAGGCACCCGGTGGGTGCCTTTTTCGTTCAATCATCTGATCGTCGACCGCTCAGAAGCCGGCTGATGGCCTCCATCGAGTAGCCCCGATAGCTCAGGAACCTGCCCTGCTGGGCTCGCTCGCGGGCGTCCTGCGGCAGCCGGGTGAACTTGCGGCGCCAGACCTCACGCAGGTTCTCGTTCCAGTCGACATCCGACTCGCTCAACGCACCGTCGATCTCGCCACGGGGCAAACCTCGCTGCGACAGCTCCTCGCGAATCCTCACCGGACCGTATCCGGCCCGCGCACGGCTGGCGATGTAGCTTTCCAGGTAGCGGCTTTCATTGAGCAACCCCTCCTCGGCCAGACGTTCGAGGGCGGGGTCGATCAGGTCCTGCGCTGCGCCGCGTTGCCGCAGCTTACGCGAGAGCTCCGCCCGGCCGTGCTCGCGTCTGGCCAGCAGGTCCATGGCGACCCGCCGCACCGCGACGGGGTTATCGAGCTCGACGGCCATCGCTATCAGTAGTCGGCTTCAGCTTCCGCTTCGGCTTCGGCCGCAGCGAGCTCGGCCTTGGTCGGCGGAGTCTGCTTGGACAGCAACTGATCACGGATAGCTTTGTCCAGGGTGGTGCAGACCTCGGCGTTTTCTTCCAGGAACTTGGCAGCGTTCGCCTTGCCCTGGCCGATCTTGCTGCCCTGATAGCTGTACCAGGCGCCGGACTTCTCGATCAGGCCCAACTGTACGCCCAGGTCGATGATCTCGCCGGTGCGGTAGATGCCGCGGCCATACATGATCTGGAACTCGGCCTGACGGAACGGCGGAGCAACCTTGTTCTTCACGACCTTGACGCGGGTTTCGCTGCCGACCACCTCGTCGCCTTCCTTCACCGCACCGGTACGGCGGATGTCGAGACGGACGGAAGAGTAGAACTTCAGCGCGTTACCACCGGTGGTGGTTTCCGGGTTGCCGAACATCACGCCGATCTTCATGCGGATCTGGTTGATGAAGATGACCAGGCAGTTGGCGTTCTTGATGTTGCCTGTGATCTTACGCAGCGCCTGGGACATAAGGCGGGCCTGCAGGCCGACGTGCTGATCGCCCATCTCACCTTCGATTTCGGCTTTCGGTACCAGGGCGGCCACGGAGTCGACGATGATCACGTCAACGGCGTTGGAACGCACCAGCATGTCGGTGATTTCCAGGGCCTGCTCGCCGGTGTCCGGCTGGGAAACCAACAGGTCGTCGACATTGACGCCCAGCTTGCCGGCGTAGTCCGGGTCCAGAGCGTGTTCGGCGTCGACGAAGGCGCAGGTGGCGCCGATTTTCTGCGCCTGGGCGATGACCGAGAGAGTCAGCGTAGTCTTGCCCGAGGATTCCGGGCCGTAGATCTCGACGATACGGCCGCGGGGCAGACCACCAATGCCCAGCGCGATGTCCAGGCCCAGCGAGCCGGTGGAGATGGCGGGGATTGCCTGGCGCTCATGGTCGCCCATGCGCATGACCGCGCCTTTGCCGAATTGGCGTTCGATCTGTCCCAGGGCCGCGGCCAGGGCGCGCTTCTTGTTGTCGTCCATTGAAGTCCTCGCGAAGTCAGGCGGCCGGGCGGCCACGAACAACTGTATAAGTAGCCAGTATTATTCCACAGGGCAAGCCGCTCGCCTACCCCTGAATCGGATTTTCGCCGTCCGCCAGTCGCAACAGCCCTTCCAGAGCGGTCGCCACGGTCTGCCGGCGCACAGCTTCCCGATCACCGGCATACAGACGGCGTTCGCTGAACACCTGTTCGCCTTTCCTCCAAGCCAGCCAGACGGTGCCCACCGGCTTCTCGGCAGAACCGCCATCCGGCCCGGCAATACCGCTGACCGCTACGGCAATATCTGCCCCGCTACGCGGCAAGGCCCCCGCGACCATCGCTTCTACCACTTCACGACTCACCGCGCCGACTTGCGGGAACAGTTCGGCAGGCACATCCAACTGACGGGTCTTCTGACTGTTGGAATAGGTGACGTAGCCCGCCTCGAACCAGGCGGAGCTTCCGGAGATACGCGTGATCGCCTCGGCGATGCCGCCCCCGGTGCAGGATTCCGCGGTAGTGACGCGCAGCCTCTTGGCGGCGAGCCGTACCCCCAGTTGGGCAGAAAGATCGGTAATGAAGGAATCGGTGACGGGCACAGTGCGCTCCGGGGTTAAAGAAGACCAAGCGGATACCGTACACTAGGCGCTTTTGCATGTTGAAGCCGGACAGCCAGAAGCCATGAGTCAGAGCGACCTCTCCGCCCACACACCGATGATGCAACAGTACTGGCGACTGAAGAACCAGCACCCAGATCAGCTGATGTTCTATCGCATGGGCGACTTCTACGAGCTGTTCTACGAGGACGCCAAAAAGGCCGCCAAACTGCTGGACATCACACTGACCGCACGTGGCCAGTCCGCCGGCAACTCCATTCCCATGGCCGGCATTCCCTTCCACTCCGCCGAAGGCTACCTGGCCAAGCTGGTGAAGCTCGGCGAATCGGTGGTGATTTGCGAACAGATCGGCGATCCAGCCACCAGCAAGGGACCGGTTGAACGTCAGGTCGTACGCATCCTGACCCCCGGTACCGTCAGCGACGAAGCACTGCTCGACGAGCGCCGCGACAACCTGATCGCCGCCGTGCTGGGCGACGAGCGACTGTTCGGCCTGGCCGTGCTGGACATCACCAGTGGCCGCTTCAACGTCCAGGAAATAAAAGGCTGGGAAACCCTTCTGGCCGAACTGGAGCGCCTGAACCCCGCTGAGCTACTGATCCCCGACGACTGGCCCCAGGGCCTGCCGGCAGAGAAGCGCCGTGGCGCGCACCGCCGAGCACCCTGGGACTTCGATCGTGACTCGGCAAAGAAGGGCCTGTGCCAGCAGTTCGGCGTGCAGGACCTCAAAGGCTTCGGCTGCCAGGAACTGACCCTGGCCATCGGCGCCGCGGGCTGCCTGCTGACTTACGCCAAGGAAACCCAGCGCACTGCCTTGCCGCACCTGCGCAGCCTGCGTCACGAACGCATCGACGACACGGTGATCCTCGATGGCGCCAGCCGTCGCAACCTGGAGCTGGACACCAACCTCGCCGGCGGCCGTGACAACACGCTGCAGTCGGTCGTCGACCGCTGCCAGACCGCGATGGGCAGTCGCCTGTTGACCCGCTGGCTGAACCGCCCGCTGCGTGACCGCGCCGTCCTCGAAGCCCGCCAGGAATCCATTGCCTGCGTGCTGGATCGCTATCGTTTCGAAATCCTCCAGCCGCAGCTGAAGGAAATCGGTGACGTCGAACGAATTCTTGCCCGAATCGGCCTACGCAATGCCCGCCCGCGCGATCTCGCTCGCCTGCGCGACGCCCTCGCGGCCCTTCCGGAACTACAGAAAGGCATGACCGAGCTGGAGGCCCCACACCTGGGCGAACTGGCCGTCAGCATCCGCACTTACCCGGAACTGGCCGACCTGCTGGCCCGCGCGGTGATCGAGAACCCGCCAGCCGTGATCCGCGACGGCGGTGTCATTGCCCGGGGCTACGACGCCGAGTTGGACGAGCTGCAGATGCTCAGCGAGAACGCCGGGCAGTACCTGATGGACTTGGAAACTCGCGAGAAGGCCCGCACAGGTCTGCCAAACCTGAAGGTCGGCTACAACCGCATCCACGGCTACTACATCGAACTACCTCGCGTGCAGGCCGAACAAGCCCCGGCCGACTACATCCGCCGCCAGACCCTGAAAGGCGCCGAGCGCTTCATCACGCCGGAACTGAAGGCTTTCGAAGACAAGGCGCTGTCGGCCCAGAGCCGTGCCCTGGCCCGCGAGAAGCAGCTCTACGAAGAACTGCTGGAATTGCTGATCGGCCAACTGGCGCCACTGCAGGACACCGCTGCCGCCCTGGCCGAACTGGACGTGCTGTCCAACCTCGCCGAGCGTGCACTGAACCTCGACCTGAACCGCCCGCGTTTCGTCGAAGAGTCCGGCATCCTCATCGAGCAAGGCCGTCACCCGGTGGTCGAGCAAGTGCTGGATACGCCCTTCGTCGCCAACGACCTGAACCTCGACGAAGACACCCGCATGCTAGTGATTACCGGCCCGAACATGGGCGGTAAATCTACCTATATGCGGCAAACAGCGCTGATCGTGCTGCTAGCACATATCGGCAGTTTCGTACCGGCCGCGCGCTGTGAGCTGTCCCTGGTGGACCGCATATTTACCCGAATCGGCTCTTCCGACGACCTCGCCGGAGGCCGCTCCACCTTCATGGTGGAGATGAGCGAAACCGCCAACATCCTGCACAACGCCAGCGACCGCAGCCTGGTACTGATGGACGAAGTGGGCCGCGGCACCAGCACCTTCGACGGGCTGTCGCTGGCCTGGTCTGCAGCCGAACACCTCGCCAAACTGCGCGCCTTTACCCTGTTCGCAACGCACTATTTCGAGCTGACCGTGCTGCCCGAAAGCGAACCGGCGGTAGCCAACGTTCACTTGAATGCCACCGAGCACAACGAACGCATCGTGTTCCTGCACCACGTACTGCCCGGTCCGGCCAGCCAGAGTTACGGCCTTGCGGTTGCGCAATTGGCTGGCGTGCCGGGTGCGGTCATTCAGCGCGCCCGCGAGCATTTATCGCGCCTGGAAACCACCAGCCTGCCGCATGAAGCACCACGTTCTACCGACCCGAAAAGCCCAGCGCCACTGCAAAGCGACCTGTTCGCCAGCCTGCCGCACCCGATCGTCGAAGAGCTGATGCGTCTCAGCCCCGATGACCTGACTCCGCGTCAAGCTCTCGAATTGTTATATGCATGGAAGATGCGGGTCTGACGGACTACTGGACAAGCTGCTAGAATCGCGCGCGCTTAGCCGCCCGCCTGAGGAGAAAATTAGAAATGACCTTCGTCGTCATCGACAACTGCATCAAGTGCAAATACACCGACTGCGTGGAAGTATGCCCGGTGGACTGCTTCTACGAAGGCCCGAACTTCCTGGTCATCCACCCAGATGAGTGCATCGACTGCGCCCTGTGCGAACCGGAGTGCCCGGCACAGGCGATCTTCTCCGAGGACGAAGTCCCGGATGGCATGCAGGAGTTCATCGAGCTGAACAAGGATCTGGCCGATGTCTGGCCGAATATCACCGAGAAGAAGGATTCCCTGCCGGACGCTGAAGAGTGGGACGGCAAGCCGAACAAGCTGCAGTACCTGGAGCGCTGATCCGGGGCTCCACCAAAAACAGAAAAGGCCCGCCGAGTGCGGGCCTTTCTGCATCTGGAGCTTCACTTTTCTGCGGGCAAAAAAAGGGGCGGGATAACCCGCCCACTCTTTCTTCCCTTCTTCATCATCCTGATGAACCGCATCCTGCGGTGGGTCCTGACCGACATCCTTACCGGCCTGCGCCTTTCCGTGTACGCAGGAGTGATATTACCCGCCTGCCTGAACGCGGCAACTGGGACACTTCCGCACAGTCGCCACTTCTGGCACTCCGGACTTTAAATAAAATACCTATAAAACAATAAGATACGAATAGTCGACGTCAAAGCTCGCGGCACTTCAAGCTGAACGCTCACACACTATGTAAGTGAATGCTTACATCCCGACGCATAAAAAAGCCCGGAATCATCCGGGCTTCTTCGTTGTCGGCCTGAACGCTACTGGAACAGTGCGTCGCTCGACAGGCCGTTCTTCTCGAGAATCTCGCGCAGACGCTTGAGGGCCTCGACCTGGATTTGCCGAACCCGCTCGCGGGTCAGGCCGATTTCCTGGCCGACTTCCTCCAGGGTGCTGCTTTCATGGCCGCGCAAGCCGAAGCGGCGAATCACCACCTCACGCTGCTTGTCGGTCAACTCCGACAGCCAAAGATCGATGCTCTCGCTGAGGTCGTCGTCCTGCAGCAGTTCGCAGGGATCAGTGGGACGGTCGTCGGTCAGGGTATCGAGCAGGGTCTTGTCCGAATCCGGGCCGAGGGAAACATCCACCGAAGTGACTCGCTCGTTCAGACCAAGCATCCGCTTGACCTCTTCCACCGGCTTCTCGAGCAGGTTGGCGATTTCCTCGGGCGACGGCTCGTGGTCCAACTTGTGGGTCAGCTCGCGAGCTGCCCGCAGGTAGACATTGAGCTCCTTCACCACATGGATCGGTAAACGAATGGTGCGGGTCTGATTCATGATGGCCCGTTCGATGGTCTGACGAATCCACCAGGTTGCATAGGTGGAGAAGCGGAAGCCACGTTCGGGGTCGAATTTCTCCACCGCGCGGATCAGCCCGAGGTTGCCCTCTTCGATCAGGTCGAGCAGGGAAAGGCCGCGGTTGACGTAACGTCGCGCGATCTTCACCACCAGGCGCAGGTTGCTTTCGATCATTCGCCGCCGACCGGCCGGGTCGCCCTTCTGCGCGAGACGCGCAAAATGGACTTCCTCTTCTGGAGTCAGGAGCGGCGAGAAACCGATTTCATTCAGATACAGCTGGGTCGCGTCGAGCGCGCGGCTGTAGTCGATGTGCTTGTGTTGTTTGAGAGACGAGAGTGAGGTGGCTTTAGGAGTGACTCGAAGCGATACCTGCTCTTCGGCAAATGACTCTTCGAGGATGATGCCAGGCTCCAGCAGGAGCACTTCATCATCGACGTCAAACTCCGGCCCTTCTTTTTTAAGTGCCATGTCGTTATCCCTTGCTGAGTTCGACAACAAGCCCATGTGTTTCCTTATCCTTAGGACACCTAGGCCCGCTCACCCACGCAGGGGAACAGCTACCGTCAACGACTTGGCAGGTATTGCAGCGGATCTACAGGTTTACCCTGGCGGCGAATCTCGAAGTGCAGCTTCACCCGGTCGGTCCCTGTGGAGCCCATCTCGGCAATGTTCTGCCCGACTTTGACCTGTTGCCCTTCCCGCACCAGCAACCTGCGGTTGTGACCGTAGGCGCTTACGTAGGTATCGCTGTGCTTGATGATCACGAGTTCGCCGTAGCCCCGCAAACCACTACCGGCATACACAACCGTGCCATTAGACGCAGCCAGGACAGGCTGGCCCAATTGCCCGCCTATATCAATCCCTTTATTCAAACTGCCGTTTGATGCAAAACGCCCAATAAGAGTGCCATTGGTTGGCCATATCCAGCCCCCCGGAGCGCCCCCTGCGACCGCCGGAGTTCCGCCGCTGGCGGGCGGCTGCGCGGGAGTGGTGACGGCAGGAGTGGTCGGTTTGCTGGCGGTCGCTGGAGTAGATGTCGGTTTGTTGACAACTACCGGCGCGACAGGCGTCGTATTTTTCGCGACAGACGGCGCTGCTGAAGAGCCACCATCGAATCGGATGGTTTGGCCAGGGCGAATGGTGTACGGCGCTGAGATGTTGTTGCGCGCGGCCAGGGCTTTCCAGTCCCAACCGTAGCGGAAGGCGATGGAATAGAGCGTGTCACCGCGACGCACCAGGTACTGCCCGCTGGTGACAGCCGGCTTCTGCTGGGCGTTGCGATCCACCACGGTCGCGGTGCTGCGCGAGGTTGAAGAACAGGCCGCCAGCAGAGAGCAGACGGCAATGGCCACCACAGAGTGGCCCAGGCCCTTGATCCAGTTCCGTTGATACAGGGTCGCTGTCAAGCTCACCCATCCCCCTTATCCATGAATTGACGTCCAGCCTCACTGGCCGGCAGTTACCGCAGCCTTGACCGGCTTGCTCTCAGCCTAGCGGACCGTTGAGCAGCGGGACGAAGCGTACGGAATCCAGCACCTGGCGCTGGAAGCCGTCCTCGGTGCGGACGATCAGCATCAGTTGCTGCACCTCACCGCCGCCGACCGGAATCACCAGCCGCCCCCCGGGCGCCAGTTGGTCCAGCAATGCCTGCGGAACTTCGGCCGCAGCGGCGGTAACGATGATGCCGTTGTAAGGCGCAAGGGCGGGCCAGCCTTCCCAGCCATCGCCCCAACGAAAGACAACATTTCTCAGGTTTAGCTCCGCAAGTCGCTCCTTGGCTCGATCCTGCAGGGCCTGGATGCGCTCGACGGAGAACACCCGCTCCACCAGCTGCGACAGCACGGCGGTCTGGTAGCCAGAGCCGGTGCCGATCTCCAGCACCTTGTCCAGCGGGCCCGCCGCCAGCAGCAGTTCGGTCATCCGCGCCACCATGAAGGGCTGCGAGATGGTCTGGTTGTGTCCGATGGGCAGAGCGGTGTCTTCGTAGGCGCGGTGCGACAGCGCCTCGTCGACGAACAGGTGGCGCGGCGTACGACGGATCACTTCCAGCACGCGGGCGTTGGACAGGCCCTCTTCGTACAGACGCTGGATCAGACGCTCGCGGGTGCGCTGGGAGGTCATGCCGATCCCGCCGCGACGCGACAATTCATTGGCCATGGTCGAGCCCTCCGAGCCAGTCGCCAAGGACATTGAACGCCTCCCGGTAGGTCCGGTCCATCTGCAGCGGCGTGATCGATACGTAACCCTGCATGACGGCGTGGAAATCGGTGCCCTCGCCACCATCCTCGGCATCTCCGGCAGCGGCGATCCAATAGCCTTCCTTGCCGCGCGGATTGACCACCTTGACCGGCGGCTTGGCGCGGGCGCGATGGCCCAGGCGAGTCAGCTGGACGCCCTTGATGCGCTCCAGCGGCAGATTGGGAATATTCACGTTGAGCACGGTGCGCGGCGGCAGCTCGAGCTTCTCGTGGGACTCCACCAGCAGGCGGGCGAAGTGCATGGCGGCCGGCAGGTTGTCCGTCAGGCGCGAGCACAGCGAGAAGGCGAAGGCCGGGCGGGAAAGGAAGCGCCCTTCCAAGGCCGCTGCCACGGTACCCGAATAGAGCACGTCGTCGCCCAGGTTGGCGCCGAGGTTGATGCCCGAGACGACCATCTCCGGCACTTCTTCGAGCAGGCCGTTGAGGCCCAGGTGCACGCAGTCGGTCGGGGTGCCGTTGAGGCTGATGAAACCATTGCCCAGGCGATGGGGATGCAGCGGCCGATCCAGCGTCAGCGAACTACTCGCTCCGCTACGATCGGCTTCCGGGGCGATCACGATGCAGTCCGCATAATCGGACAGCGCGTCGTGAAGCGCGGCGATACCGGGTGCAGTGACCCCGTCGTCGTTGGCAATCAATATGCGCATGGGCTTTCCGTCTGCCCTGCCGGCACGAGGTCGATCAGCTCGCGCACTACCACGGTGGCGAAGCAGCCTGCCGGCAGGACGAATTCCAGTTGCAGAATGTCAGGGGCGGGATAATGCCATGTAAGCCCCGGGATGGGGAGGCGCAGAATGCGCCGTTCGTGCGCCATGTCCGCACCGGCAAGCCACTGGCAAAGCGCCATCTCGGCTTGCTGCACGCTGCGCTCGATCTCTCCGGGCTGGTTCGTCGCCGGTGAATCGCCCTCACCCCACATCGGGCCGGTGGGGTGCAGGTCGAGTACGGCGAGGCGCGGGTCGGAGCATTCCGCTTCGCCAGCGGGGAAGAAGCTGCGGCTGTCGGTGAACGCCAACAGGTCGCCGACCAGCGCCTGGTTCCAGGTGCCCCCCGCCACACGGCGGGCCAGCACCTGATTGAAGACGTAACTGCGCGCCGCCGAAAGCATCCGCGAGCGCATGTTGCGATGCTCCGGCAGCTTGCCGCGCTCGGCGAAGCCGCGGGCGTCGAAGACGTTTCCGCCGCCATGGCCGAAACGCTGGGTACCGAAGTAGTTCGGCACACCCTGGGCGAGGATGGCCTTCAGACGTGCTTCTAGCTGCTCGCGATCCGCCTGCAGCTCGGTCAGGCGCAGGGTGAAGCCGTTGGCCGAATGCGCGCCGCGTTGCAGTTTGCGCCGATGGCGATTGCGTTCGAGGATGCGCAGGCTATCGTCCTCGGCGGCAGCCAGGTCCGGATCGGACTTGCCCGGCAGGTGCAGGCTGAACCACTGGCGGGTCAATGCTTGGCGATCCTTGAGGCCGGCATAGCTGATCATCTTCACCGGCACGCCGGCGGCACGAGCCAGGCGGCGGGCGGCCTCCTCGGTGTTCAGGCCGCGCTTCTCCACCCACAGCCAGAGGTGTTCGCCGTCGCCAGAGAGCGGGATATCCAGCACTTCGTCGACCTGGAAATCTTCCGCCACGGCCTTGAGCACGGCTCTTCCGCAGGCTTCGCCATGGGCGCGCGGGCCCAGCAGTTCCAGCTCCGTCATGTGCGAACCAGCAGGGCGACAGCGTGAACCGCAATGCCCTCTTCCCGGCCGGTGAAACCAAGTTTCTCGGTGGTGGTGGCCTTGACGTTAACTTGGTCCAGCTCGACCTTCAGGTCGGCGGCGATGGTCTCGCGCATGCTCTGGATGTGCGGCGCCATCTTCGGCGCCTGGGCGATGATGGTGGTGTCGACGTTCTCCACCTTCCACCCCTTGGCCTCCACCAGGCTCAGCACGTGGCGGAGCAGCGCGCGGCTGTCGGCGCCCTTGAACTGAGGGTCGGTATCGGGGAAGTGCTTGCCGATGTCGCCCAACGCGCAGGCGCCCAGCAGGGCATCGGCGAGCGCGTGCAGCAGCACGTCCCCGTCAGAGTGGGCGATGAGCCCGAACTTGTGGGGAATACGCACGCCGCCGAGGGTGATGAAGTCGCCCTCGCCGAAGCGGTGCACGTCGTAGCCATGTCCGATACGCATGAAAAAACGCCCTGTAGATGTCAGGGCGTCGATTCTACCGGATCACTGCCCCGAGGGTGTCAGCCACAGAGCGCCGCAGCGTGGTGGCGCAGGTGATCATCGATGAAGCTCGCAATGAAGTAGTAGCTGTGGTCGTAGCCGGGCTGCAGGCGCAGCTCCAGCGGATGGCCGACCGCAGCGGCCGCTTCGCGCAGGGCGTCGGGCTTGAGCTGCACGGCGAGGAAGTCGTCGCGCTCGCCCTGGTCCACCAGGATCGGCAGGCGCTCACTGGCATTCGCCAGCAGTTCCACGGCATCCCACTCACGCCAGGCCGCCGGATCTTCACCGAGGAAGCGGCCCAGGGCCTTCTGCCCCCATGGGCAATCGCTGGGATGGGTGATGGGCGCAAAGGCCGACAGCGACAGGTAGCGGCCCGGGTTGCGCAGGGCGCAGACCAGCGCGCCATGGCCCCCCATGGAGTGGCCGCTGATGCCGCGCTTCTGCGACACCGGGAAGTTCGCCTCGATCAGTGCAGGCAACTCCTGCGCCACGTAATCGTGCATCCGGTAGTGGCGCGCCCAGGGTTCCTGGGTGGCATTGACGTAGAAGCCGGCGCCAAGGCCGAAGTCCCAGGCGCCATCTGGATCGCCCGGCACTTCCGGCCCGCGCGGGCTGGTGTCCGGCGCGACGATGACAATCCCCAGCTCAGCAGCCATGCGCTGCGCGCCGGCCTTCTGCATGAAGTTCTCGTCGGTGCAGGTCAGGCCGGACAGCCAGTACAGCACCGGCAAGCCCGCCTCGGGCTCGGCCTGGGGCGGCAGATAGACCGCGAAGACCATGTCGCAGCCCAGGGTTGCGGAACGGTGGCGGTAGCGCTGGTGCCAGCCGCCGAAGCTCTTCTGGGTGCTGATGAGTTCGATGGAATCCGTCATGGAGCCTCCTGTGAGGCCGGGCGCTTGGCGCGCCCGGCGGTTCGATCAGTAATGGATGACGGAGCGGATGCTCTTGCCTTCGTGCATAAGGTCGAAGGCCTCGTTGATCTTTTCCAGGCCCATGGTGTGGGTGATGAAGGTATCCAGCGGGATTTCGCCCTTCTGCGCTTTTTCCACGTAGCTCGGCAGTTCGGTGCGGCCCTTCACGCCGCCGAAAGCGGAACCGCGCCAGACGCGGCCGGTGACCAGCTGGAACGGACGGGTGCTGATTTCCTGGCCGGCGCCGGCGACGCCGATGATGGTGGATTCGCCCCAGCCCTTGTGGCAGCACTCCAGCGCCGCACGCATCAACTGGACGTTGCCCACACACTCGAAGGAATAGTCCACGCCGCCATCCGTCATTTCGACGATGACTTCCTGAATCGGCTTCTGATGATCCTTCGGATTGACGAAATCGGTGGCACCCAGTTCCTTGGCGATGTCGAACTTCGCCGGGTTGATGTCCACCGCAATGATGCGGGAGGCCTTGGCCATCTTCGCGCCGATGATCGCCGCCAAGCCGATGCCGCCCAGGCCGAAGATGGCGACGGTGGCGCCCTCTTCCACCTTGGCGGTGTTCAGTACAGCGCCTATGCCGGTGGTCACGCCGCAGCCGAGCAGGCAGACCTTCTCCAGCGGCGCTTCCTCGGGGATCTTCGCCAGGGAGATTTCCGGCAGCACGGTGTACTCGGAAAAAGTCGAGCAGCCCATGTAGTGGAAGATCGGCTCACCCTTGTAGGAGAAGCGGCTGGTGCCGTCGGGCATCAGGCCCTTGCCCTGGGTGGCGCGCACGGCCTGGCAGAGGTTGGTCTTGCCGGATTTGCAGAATTTGCACTCGCGGCATTCGGCGGTGTACAGCGGAATCACGTGGTCGCCCACTTTCAGCGAGGTCACGCCCTCGCCCACCGCTTCGACGATGCCGCCACCCTCGTGGCCCAGAATGCACGGGAACACGCCCTCGGAATCCTGGCCGGACAGGGTGTACGCGTCGGTATGGCAGACGCCGGTGGCGACGATGCGCACCAGAACTTCACCCTTCTGCGGCGGAGCCACATCCACTTCGACGATTTCCAACGGTTTGTTGGGGGCGAAGGCGACGGCGGCACGGGACTTGATCATCGGGAAACTCCTGAACGAAGGAAACGACAACGCCCGCCTGGGGCGGACGGGTTCGGCGCGGCAGCCGAGAAACCGGGACGGGCCTGAGCCACGTCGGGGAGCGTTCGGGGCAGCGCGGCAAAAGCACGCCCCAAAGCCTTGGAAGTGTAGAAAACCCCGTTTCAGGGAATAATCAGGCAATAATCAAAACATTATTGCCATACAGGGACAATCCAGATGCACCGCTGGGAAGGACTGGACGAATTCGTCGCCGTCGCCGAAACAGGCCAATTCACCGCTGCTGCCGAGCGCCTCGGGGTTTCTTCGTCCCACGTCAGCCGGCAAGTTGCGCGACTGGAAGAGCGCCTGCAGACGCGCCTGCTCTACCGCAGCACGCGCAAGGTGACGCTTAGCGAAGCCGGGCAGACCTTCCTGCAGCACTGCCGGCGCCTGCAGGATGCCCGCGAGGAAGCGCTGCGTGCGGTCAGCGATCTGTCCGCCGAACCCAAGGGACTGCTGCGTATGACCTGCGCAGTGGCTTACGGCGAGCGCTTCGTGGTGCCGCTGGTAAACGAGTTCATGGCGCAGTTTCCGCAATTACGGGTGGAGATCGAGCTGTCCAACCGTCAACTTGATCTGCTCCACGAAGGCTTCGACCTCGCAATCCGCCTCGGCCGCCTGAGCGATTCGCGGCTTGTGGCGACGCGTCTGGCGCCGCGCGTAATGTATCTCTGCGCTACCCCGGAATATCTGGCTCGCCACGGCGCACCACAGAGCGTCGCGGAGCTTGCGCACCACAACTGCCTGGTGGGCAGCAGCGACCAATGGAGCTTCCTTGAGGACGGCCGCGAAACCCAGCACCGGGTGCAGGGCAACTGGCGCTGCAACAGCGGCCAGGCGGTGCTCGATGCGGCACTGCGCGGTTTCGGCCTTTGCCAGCTGCCGGACTACTACGTACTGGAACACCTGCGCAGCGGCCGCCTGGTGTCCCTGCTGGATGCGCACCAGCCGCCCAACACGGGAGTCTGGGCGCTTTATCCACAGCAACGGCACCTGTCGCCCAAGGTGCGGCAGTTGGTGGATCATCTGAAGGAAGGCCTGCAGCATCTTCAACCCACTCCGTTGCCCTGAAACAAGCGCCTGAAAGGTGCGTTGGCTAGAATGGGCGGCTTCCCACCCTTCGGATCAAGGACGACACGATGTCAGCCCTTTCTTCCTTCCGGGAGCGCTACCTGCTGCGCTTCTGGTCGCCCCTGCCGACCCTGGTTGCCCTCGGAGTCATCTCCGCCTATTACTTCGCCATGACCGGCACCTTTTGGGCGGTCACCGGCGAGTTCACCCGCTGGGGCGGCCACGTGCTGTCCTGGTTCAGCCTGCAGCCCCAGGAATGGAGCTACTTCAAGATCATCGGCCTGCAAGGCACGCCGCTGGATCGTGTCGATGGCGTGATGATCATCGGCATGTTCCTCGGTGCACTGGTCTGCGCACTCTGGGCCGGCAACGTGAGCCTGCGCTGGCCAACCAGCAAGCGCCGCCTGCTCCAAGGCCTGATCGGCGGGGTCATCGCCGGCTTCGGTGCGCGTCTGGCGATGGGCTGCAACCTTGCCGCGTTCTTCACCGGCATCCCGATGTTTTCGGTGCACGCCTGGGCCTTCATGTTCTCCACCGTGATCGGCGCCTGGTTCGGCGTGAAGATCAGCCTGCTGCCCTTCCTGCGCATCCCGTTGAAAGTCGGCGGCAAGGCCGCGGCCCTGCCGAGTGCCGAGGCCCTGGCACGCCGCGCCAAGCTGCAATGGCGCCTGGGCATGGGCGTGCTGGCTATCGCCGCAATCTTCGCCGCCTGGCGCTTCGAAGTCTCGCTGGTGCTGGGCATGGCCTGTCTGTTCGGCCTGCTGTTCGGCGGCCTGATCGAGCGCGCGCAGATCTGCTTCACCAGCGCCGCCCGCGACCTCTGGACCACCGGTCGGACCCAGGCTGCACTGGGCATCCTGCTGGGCATGGCAGCCGCCTGCGTCGGCACTTTCGCGGCGATCCACAACGGCCTGCCGCCGAAGATCTTCTGGATGGGCCCGAACGCGGTGATCGGCGGGGTACTGTTCGGGATCGGCATCGTCCTCGCCGGCGGGTGCGAGACTGGCTGGATGTACCGCTCGATGGAAGGTCAAGTGCATTTCTGGGTGGTAGGCGTCGGCAACGTGATCGGCGGCACCCTGGTCGCGGTGTACTGGGACCAGCTCGGCACCAGTCTCGCCCTGCCCTATCCCAAGCTCAACCTGCTGCAGGAGTTCGGCCCCGGCGGCGGCTTGCTGTTCACCTTCGCCGGCCTCGCCCTGTGCATGCTGCTGGTACAACTCAACGCGCAACGCTTCACCCGTAAACGGAAACCGTCCGATGCCCGACACCAAGACGCCGACGCTGTCGCTTGATCTGCGCGGCGAACACTGCCCCTACAACGCCATCGCCACCCTGGAAACCCTGGAGACGCTCAAACCAGGCGATCTCCTGGAGGTGATCACCGACTGTTCGCAGTCGGTGCACGGCATTCCGGAAGACACCAAGCGCCATGGCTACCACTGTTTGGCGGTGGAACAGCACGGTGCGCTGTTCCGCTTCCTGATCGAAGTGCCGCTGCTGGGGTAATTGGCTTCCTACGGTTCGGTCCAGAGTCGTAGGGCGCATAACGCGCCAGCGTTATCCGCCGCACAACGCCGGCGGATAATCTGCTCCAGATTATTCGCCCTACAGGTTCGGTGCTGGGGGGCGCGAGCAATAACGATGGCGTCCCCCTCGCTCCTACAGGGACCGGATATGCTGGAGCATTGGCGCCGGCGGGCTTCAGTGCTTGGAGAAGTTACGCTGCAGGCGCTGCAGGTCTTCCGGGGTGGTGACCTTGATGTTGTCTACCCGCCCTTCCACCATGCGCGGCGCATAGCCCGCCCACTCCATGGCAGAAGCCTCGTCGGTAATGGCCGCGTCGGCCACCAGCGCATCGGCGAGCGCACGATGCAGCGCGCCGAGGCGGAACATCTGCGGGGTATAAGCCTGCCAGACCACGCTGCGATCAACGGTTTCCAGCACGCGCCCGTCTGCGCCAACACGCTTCAAGGTATCCCGCGCGGGGACCCCGAGCAGGCCACCCACGGCGTCAAACTCCAGCTCGCCCAACAGGCGATCCAGATCAGCGCGAGCCAGGTTCGGCCGGGCGGCGTCGTGCACCAGCACCCAGTCGTCACTGCCAGCGCCCAGCTCGGTCAGGCGCAGCAGACCATTGAGCACGGAATCGGCGCGCTCGCGGCCACCGTCGGCACGCTGGATCAGTTCGTTGGAAGCACTCGGCAAGGTCGGCCACCAGGGATCGTCGGCGGCCAGGCACACCACCAGACCCTTCAGCCGGGGATGGCCGAGGAAGCAGTCGAGGGTGCGTTCGAGAATGCTGCGACCGGCAAGGTCGAGGTATTGCTTGGGGCGGTCGGCGCGCATCCGCGAACCGATGCCGGCGGCCGGGATCACGGCCCAGAAGGCGGGTGTGGTCATTGCGCGAGCTGGTAGAGGGTTTCCTTGTCCTTGACCATGCCGAGTTCGTGGCGCGCACGCTCCTCGACGGTCTCGGTGCCTTTCTTGAGCTCGGCGACTTCCGCCTCGAGGATGCGGTTACGCTCGAGCAGCCGCTCGTTCTCGCCCTGCTGATCGGCGATCTGCTTCTGCAGGTCGCGTACCTGCGCCAGACTGCCATCGCCAATCCACAGGCGATACTGCAGGCCGGCCAGCGCCAGGATCAGCACGACGAACAGCCAGTAAGGGCTACGTAACCTCAAACCATCAGCTCCATACGCAAAGGGGTGGCTCCTGCCACCCCTTCACCGTACCAGACTAGGATCAGCCGCGGAATTCCGCGCGACCACGGTACGGCGCCTTGGCGCCCAGCTGCTCTTCGATGCGCAGCAGCTGGTTGTACTTGGAAACGCGGTCGGAGCGGCAGAGCGAACCGGTCTTGATCTGACCAGCGGCAGTGCCGACGGCCAGGTCAGCGATGGTGCTGTCCTCGGTTTCACCCGAACGGTGCGAGATGACTGCGGTGAAGCCGGCAGCCTTGGCCATCTGGATGGCCTCCAGGGTCTCGGTCAGCGAGCCGATCTGGTTGAACTTGATCAGGATCGAGTTGCCGATCTTCTCGTCGATGCCGCGCTTGAGGATCTTGGTGTTGGTGACGAACAGGTCGTCACCGACCAGCTGTACCTTCTCGCCGATCTTGTCGGTCAGGACTTTCCAGCCAGCCCAGTCGGACTCGTCCATGCCGTCTTCGATGGAGATGATCGGGTAGCGCTGGGTCAGGCCGGCCAGGTAGTCGGCGAAACCTTCGGCGCTGAACACCTTGCCTTCGCCTTCCAGGTCGTACTGGCCGTCCTTGAAGAACTCGGAGGAAGCGCAGTCCAGGGCCAGGGTAACGTCGTCGCCCAGCTTGTAGCCGGCGTTGGCAACGGCTTCGGCGATGGCAGCCAGGGCGTCTTCGTTGGAAGCCAGGTTCGGCGCGAAGCCGCCTTCGTCACCCACGGCGGTGTTCAGGCCACGGGCCTTCAGCACGGCCTTGAGGTGGTGGAAGATCTCGGCGCCCATGCGCAGCGCGTCGGCGAAGTTCTTGGCGCCAACCGGCTGAACCATGAACTCCTGGATGTCGACGTTGTTATCGGCGTGCTCGCCGCCGTTGATGATGTTCATCATCGGAACCGGCATGGAGTACTGGCCCGGGGTGCCGTTCAGGTCGGCGATGTGCGCGTACAGCGGTACGCCCTTGGCCTGAGCGGCGGCCTTGGCAGCAGCCAGGGAGACGGCCAGGATGGCGTTGGCGCCCAGCTTGCCCTTGTTCTCGGTGCCGTCGAGGTCGATCATCGCGTGATCCAGACCTTTCTGGTCAGTCGCGTCCTTGCCCAGCAGCAGGTCGCGGATCGGGCCATTGATGTTGGCCACGGCTTTCAGCACGCCCTTGCCCAGGTAACGGCTCTTGTCGCCATCGCGCAGTTCGAGAGCCTCGCGGGAACCGGTGGATGCACCGGACGGGGCGCAAGCGCTGCCGACGATGCCGTTGTCCAGGATCACGTCCGCTTCAACGGTCGGGTTGCCGCGGGAGTCCAGGACCTCACGGCCCTTGATGTCGACGATCTTTGCCATTCTTGATAACACTCCGAAGATAGAGATAAACGGGGCGGCTGGTGAGACATCAGAACCTGCCCGATGCCCCGCCGAGCTTGACGCTACGGGGCACATCGGGCGGATTCTCAGGCAGTCTCGATAATGGGGAAACTCTTGACCAGGTCATCCAGCTGCTTGAGCTGGGACAGGAAAGGCTCGAGCTTGTTCAGGCGCAGGGCGCACGGACCGTCGCATTTGGCGTTCTCGGGGTCCGGATGGGCCTCCAGGAACAGGCCGGCGAGGCCCTGGCTCATGCCGGCCTTGGCCAGGTCGGTGACCTGGGCGCGGCGGCCGCCGGCGGAATCGGCGCGACCGCCCGGCATCTGCAGGGCATGGGTCACGTCGAAGAACACCGGGTACTCGAACTGCTTCATGATGCCGAAGCCGAGCATGTCCACCACCAGGTTGTTGTACCCGAAGGAGGAGCCGCGCTCGCAGAGGATCAGCTGGTCGTTACCCGCCTCCTCGCACTTGCGCAGAATGTGTTTCATCTCCTGCGGCGCGAGGAACTGGGCTTTCTTGATGTTGATCACCGCGCGGGTCTGGGCCATGGCCACGACCAGATCGGTCTGCCGGGACAGGAAAGCCGGCAGCTGGATGATGTCGCAGACCTCGGCCACCGGAGCGGCCTGATAGGGCTCGTGCACGTCGGTGATGACCGGCACGTTGAAGGTCTTCTTGATCTCTTCGAATATCTTCAGCCCTTCTTCCATGCCCGGACCACGGAACGAAGTGATCGAGGAACGGTTGGCCTTGTCGAAGCTGGCCTTGAACACGTAAGGGATACCGAGCTTCTCGGTGACCTTCACGTACTCTTCGCAGACCTGCATCGCCAGGTCACGCGACTCCAGCACGTTCATGCCGCCAAACAGCACGAACGGCAGGTCATTGCCGATCTGGATATCACCGACGCGGATGATCTTCTGGCTCATGTTCAGGCTTTCCCGGCTTGTTTCAGGGCGGCGTTGACGAAGCCGCTGAACAGCGGGTGGCCATCACGCGGGGTGGAAGTGAATTCCGGGTGGAACTGGCAGGCCACGAACCACGGATGGTCCGGCGCTTCCACGACTTCCACCAGCGCACCGTCGCCGGAGCGGCCGGAAATCTTCAGGCCAGCGGCTTCCAGTTGCGGACGCAGGTTGTTGTTCACTTCGTAGCGGTGACGGTGACGCTCGACGATCACTTCCTTGCCGTAGCAGTCGTGCACCAGGGTGCCGGCGGACAGCAGGCATTCCTGGGCGCCCAGGCGCATGGTGCCGCCCAGGTCGGAAGCTTCGGTGCGCACTTCGGTGGCGCCGGTAGCGTCCTGCCATTCGGTGATCAGGCCGACGACCGGGTGGCCGCTGGACTTGTCGAACTCGGTGGAGTTGGCATCGGTCCAGCCCAGCACGTTGCGGGCGTATTCGATGACGGCCACCTGCATGCCCAGGCAGATGCCCAGGTACGGAATCTTGTTCTCACGGGCGTACTGGACGGCGGTGATCTTGCCTTCCACGCCGCGCAGGCCGAAGCCGCCCGGAACAAGGATGGCGTCGGCGCCTTCGAGCAGGCTGGTGCCCTGCTGCTCGATGTCCTCGGAGTCGATGTAGCGCAGGTTGACCTTGGTGCGGCTCTGGATGCCGGCATGGGTCATGGCTTCGATCAGCGACTTGTAGGCATCGAGCAGTTCCATGTACTTGCCGACCATGGCGATGGTGACTTCACGCTCGGGGTTGAGCTTGGCGTCGACCACGCGGTCCCACTCGGACAGATCGGCCGGGCCGCACTCCAGGCCGAAGCGCTCGACGACGAAATCGTCAACGCCCTGGGCATGCAGCACGGACGGAATGCGATAGATGGTATCGACGTCTTCCAGCGAAATGACCGCGCGCTCTTCCACGTTGGTGAAGAGGGCGATCTTGCGTCGGGAGGAAATATCCACCGGGTGATCGGAGCGGCAGACCAGGATGTCCGGCTGCAGGCCGATGGAGCGAAGTTCCTTGACCGAGTGCTGGGTCGGCTTTGTCTTGGTCTCGCCAGCGGTGGCGATGTACGGGACCAGCGTCAGGTGCATCAGCATGGCGCGGCGCGAACCGATCTCCACGCGCAGCTGGCGGATGGCCTCGAGGAAGGGTTGCGACTCGATATCACCGACGGTGCCGCCGACTTCAACCAGGGCAACGTCGGCATCGCCGGCGCCCTTGATGATGCGACGCTTGATCTCGTCGGTGATGTGCGGGATCACCTGTACGGTGGCGCCCAGATAGTCACCACGGCGCTCCTTGCGCAGCACGTCCATGTAGACGCGACCGGTGGTGAAGTTGTTGTTCTGGGTCATCGTGGTACGAACGAAACGCTCGTAGTGGCCCAGATCGAGGTCGGTCTCGGCACCGTCGTGGGTGACGAACACCTCACCGTGCTGGAACGGGCTCATGGTGCCCGGATCGACGTTGATGTAGGGGTCCAGCTTGAGCATCGTGATCTTCAGGCCACGCGCTTCCAGAATGGCAGCCAAGGAAGCCGAGGCGATGCCTTTCCCCAATGAAGAAACAACACCACCCGTGACGAAGATGTAGCGCGTCATGAAAAGCCCTGAATGTCAGCGTTTAGGCGGCTCGGCCGCCGGGGAAGCGAAGGTGTCGGGTACAAGACCCGGCTCACGACTTCGTCGTGAAAATAGCGAACTCCCACTGATTCGCGGGCGAATCAACAGGAGCTGTACAAGACGGGAGCGTAGTCTACCGGAAAGCCGCTATCAGCTCAAACCCGAGTCATTCGTCGGAGGTGTCCAGCGCAGAGTCCAGCCCTGCCCTGCCTCTCCCCGCAGGTCCGGCAGCAGGGCCACGCCAAGCAGTTCGTCGGCTCGCCAGAGCAGCGGCAAACGAGCGCGCAGGAAGACCGGAATGGCCGCTTCGTTGAGCAAGCGCTTGAGATCGCGGGAGCCTCGACCGGCCAGCAGCATGACCTCCCCGCCCTGCCGGTAGCGAACCTCCAGGGGCCCGTCCGGCGGTTCGCCCTCGAAACGCAGCGAGCCATTCTCCGGTAGCGAAAGCGGTTGCGACGGATCGCGCCAAGCCTTATTCGCTGGCACGAAACCGAGCCAGGGATTGGCCAACCACCAGAGCCGCCCATGAGCACGGCGCAGTTCGCCATCGGCGAGGCGCCAGATCGGCTCAGCGTCCTCGCGGGCGTCGCGCAGATCTCGCCAGCCGGCCCAGTGAACGCTGTCAGGCAAGCGTGCCAGAGGTGAAAGCCAATGGCGCAACGCATTGCGCTGGCGAGGTTCGCTCAGCTCCACCAATGCGGCGATGGCCAGCGAGGGCAATTGCATACCGATGTATTCGTTGCGCGCCCCGGCGGAAACCAGGTCGTTCTGCGCCAACTCCCCCAGCAGCCCGTCGGCTTCCGCCAGGTGATCCGCGCTGCGGGCAATGGTTTCGACGGCCGAGGGCCAGCGCTGGACAATGCCCGGCAACACCCTGTTGCGCAGGTAATTGCGATCGTATTCGTCGCTGACATTGGACGGGTCCTCTACCCAACTCAGCCCATGGCTGCGGGCGTACCGCTCCAGCTCCGCGCGATTGAACCCCAGCAGCGGACGCAGCAGCATTCCAGCGCCGAGCGGACGACTGGCCGCCATACCGGACAAACCGCGCACACCGGCACCACGAAACAGCCGGAACAGAACGGTTTCCGCCTGATCGTCACGGTGCTGGCCGGTCAGCAGGCATTCGCCCTCCCCCAGCGCCGCAGCGAAAGCCGCGTACCGCGCCTCGCGCGCCGCGCGCTCGCGGCTGGCGCCGATATCGACTTGAACCCGCGCCACCTGCATCGGCACACCAAGGGAGTCGCAGAAACGCTGGCAATGTTCCGGCCACGCATCAGCGGCAGCCTGCAGGCCGTGGTGTACATGAATGACAGAGATGGGCGGCAAGGCCTCGCGGGCAGCGAGTTGCGCCAGAAGATGCAGGAGAACGGTGGAATCCAGCCCGCCGGACAAGGCGACACGCCACGTCGGTGCGTTGCGCCAGGGCGCGAGAAAAGTCAGCAGTCGGGATGGAAAATCAGCAGACATGGCGCAGATCGGCAGGGTCGGGGACGAGGCAAGGATACCTCGTCACCCGCGCTGCGCCGAAGGTGTCGATCAGGCGACGCCGTAGCTCATCAGGCGCTCGTAGCGACGCGCGAGGAGCTCTTCGGTGCTCAGTTGGTTCAGCGTATCGAGCTGGCCGAGCAGGGACGTGCGGATGGTCTCGGCCATGGCAGCCGGGTCGCGGTGGGCGCTGCCCAGCGGCTCGGGGATGACGTTGTCGACGATACCCAGGTCCTTCAGACGGTTGGCGGTAATACCCATGGCTTCGGCCGCTTCCGGCGCCTTCTCGGCAGTACGCCAGAGGATCGAGGCGCAACCTTCGGGCGAGATCACCGCGTAGGTGGAGTACTGCAGCATGTTCAGCTGATCGCACACACCGATGGCCAGGGCGCCGCCGGAGCCGCCTTCGCCGATCACGGTGGCGATGATCGGGGTTTTCAGACGTGCCATGACGCGCAGGTTCCAGGCGATGGCCTCACTCTGGCCGCGCTCTTCGGCGTCGATGCCCGGGTAGGCGCCGGGAGTGTCGATGAACGTCAGGATCGGCATCTTGAAGCGTTCGGCCATTTCCATCAGGCGGCAGGCCTTGCGATAGCCTTCCGGCCGCGGCATGCCGAAGTTGCGGCGAACCTTCTCGCGCACTTCACGACCCTTCTGGTGGCCGATGATCATCACCGGCTGGTCTTCCAAGCGGGCGACGCCGCCGACAATCGCAGCGTCATCGGAGAAGTGACGGTCCCCGTGCAGCTCTTCGAACTCGGTAAAGATGTGCTCGATGTAATCCAGGGTGTAGGGGCGACGCGGATGGCGCGCGAGCTGGGCGATCTGCCAGCTGGACAGGTTGCCGAAGATGTTCTCGGTCAGCGCCTTGCTCTTCTCCTGCAGACGGGAGATTTCGTCGGTGATGTTCAGGGCGTTGTCGTTACCGACCAACCGCAGCTCTTCGATCTTGGCGTGCAGGTCGGCAATGGGCTGTTCGAAATCGAGAAAATTCGGGTTCATGGGCTATCCGTCGTTCTGTTGGCGGCTGGGCCTGGTCCGTAGGCGCCCTACCTTACGGTATCGGGCGCCGAGGGTCGAGACTGGCGGGCGGGCGGCCTTCGGCCACCGCTCACGCTAGCGGTAGTTCAGGAAGACGTTGTCGCGGCCGAACTGGTCACGCAACGCTTGAATCAGGTTGTCTGCGGGGTCGATCCGCCACTGCTCGCCGAATTGCAACAGGGCGCGCGCCTGCTCGCCACTGTAGTCGACAGTGACCGGGCAACTGCCACGATGACGGGTGCACAGGTCAGCCAACCAGCGCAGACGGTCGCCCTTCAGCGCATCGGCATGCACGCGCACGCGCAGGCTTTCCGCCAGCGAGGTGCGCGCCTCTTCCAGGCCCATCACGCGCTTGGCGCGCAGGCGCAGGCCGCCGGAGAAATCGTCCTGGCTGACTTCGCCCTCGATCACCACCAGCGCATCGGTCTGCAGCAGCGCCTGGTTGGCGGCGAAGGCTTCGGCGAACAGCGAGGCTTCGATGCGGCCGGAGCGGTCGTCCAGGGTTACGAAGCCCATCTTGTCGCCGCGCTTGTTCTTCATCACCCGCAGGTTGACGATCAGGCCGGCAACAGTCTGGGTGTCGCGCGCGGGCTTCAGTTCGACGATGCGCTGGCGGGCAAAACGTCGCACCTCGCCTTCGTACTCGTCGATCGGGTGACCGGTCAGGTAAAGGCCGAGGGTGTCCTTCTCGCCCTTCAGGCGCTCCTTGAGGTTGAGCTCCTTGACCTTGCGGTGGTTGGCGTAGACATCGGCCTCGGGCTCGGCGAACACACCGCCGAACAGGTCCATGTGGCCGCTGTCATTGCTGCGCGAGGTCTGCTCGGCGGCTTTCACGGCTTCTTCCATGGACGCCAGCAATACGGCGCGGTTGATGTCGACGTGGGCGTGGTAGGCCTTCTGCTCTTCATGGAAGTGCGGGCCAAGACGATCCAGGGCACCGGCGCGGATCAGCGCTTCGAGGGTGCGCTTGTTGACGCGCTTGAGGTCGATACGGTCGCAGAAGTCGAACAGGTTCTTGAACGGCCCGCCTTCGTTGCGGCACTCGGTGATGGCTTCCACCGGACCTTCGCCGACGCCCTTGATCGCGCCCAGGCCGTAGACGATCTGGTTGTCCTCGTCGACGGTGAAGCGGAACTCGGAGTTGTTCACATCCGGCGCCAGGATGCGCAGCTTCATGTGGCGGCACTCTTCGATGAGCGTCACCACCTTGTCGGTGTTTTGCATATCCGCGGTAAGAACCGCGGCCATGAACGGGGCTTTCCAGTGGGTCTTCAACCAGGCGGTCTGGTACGACACCAGGCCGTAGGCGGCCGAGTGCGACTTGTTGAAGCCGTAGCCGGCGAACTTTTCCACCAGGTCGAAAATGTTGCCCGCCAGGTTGGCGTCGATGCCGTTGCTGGCACAACCTTCGATGAAGCCACCGCGTTGCTTGGCCATTTCCTCGGGCTTCTTCTTGCCCATGGCGCGACGCAGCATGTCCGCGCCGCCGAGGCTGTAGCCCGCCATCACCTGGGCAATCTGCATCACCTGCTCCTGGTACAGGA
The DNA here is from genome assembly GCF_044746165.1 of Pseudomonas sp. NPDC086581. NCBI lineage: Bacteria > Pseudomonadati > Pseudomonadota > Gammaproteobacteria > Pseudomonadales > Pseudomonadaceae > Pseudomonas > Pseudomonas sp. NPDC086581. Next base: position 315,524 of record NZ_JBIVBR010000003.1, read on the forward strand.
TGATGCCGTAGGTGGGCTTGAGCACGGGCTCGAGGCCGGCGTACTGGTAATCCGGGTGCGGATAGGAGATTTCTTCCCGACCGTGCTTACGGTTGATGAAGTCGTCCACCATGCCCGACTGCAGCGGACCGGGACGGAACAGCGCCACCAGTGCGATGAGGTCTTCCAGGCAGTCCGGCTTGAGCTTCTTGATCAGCTCCTTCATGCCGCGCGATTCAAGCTGGAAGACCGCAGTGGTTTCTGCCTTCTGCAGCAGGTCGTAGGTCTTCTTGTCGTCCAGCGGGATGCGGTCGATATCGACCAGATCGGTCTCGCCAGCCTTTTTCTGGATGCGGTGGATGATCTCCATCGCCCACTTGATGATGGTCAGGGTACGCAGGCCGAGGAAGTCGAACTTCACCAGGCCGGCGGCTTCCACGTCGTCCTTGTCGAACTGGGTCACCAGGCCGGCGCCCTCTTCGTCACAGGCGATGGGGGCGAAGTCGGTCAGCTTGGTCGGCGCGATCACCACGCCACCGGCGTGCTTGCCGGTACCACGGGTGACGCCTTCGAGCTTGAGCGCCATGTCCCAGATCTCCTGGGCTTCATCGTCTGACTTGAGGAAATCGCGAAGCATCTCCTCCTGCTCGAAGGCCTTTTCCAGGGTCATGCCCACTTCGAAGGGGATCATCTTCGACAGCTTGTCGGCCAGGCCGTAGGACTTGCCCTGCACCCGCGCGACGTCGCGCACCACCGCCTTCGCCGCCATCGAGCCGAAGGTGATGATCTGGCTGACCGCGTTGCGGCCATAGGCACCGGCCACGTAGTCGATCACCCGGTCGCGGCCCTCCATGCAGAAGTCGACGTCGAAGTCGGGCATGGAAATACGTTCGGGGTTCAAGAAACGTTCGAACAGCAGGTCATAGGCCAGCGGGTCGAGGTCGGTGATCTTCAGCACGTAGGCGACCAGCGAGCCGGCACCCGAGCCCCGGCCCGGACCGACCGGCACGCCGTTGTTCTTGGCCCACTTGATGAAGTCCATCACGATCAGGAAGTAGCCGGGGAAGCCCATCTGGATGATGGTGCCCAGCTCGAACTCCAGACGATCGACGTAGATCTGCCGCTTCTCTTCGTAATTGGGCGTGGTTTCCTTCGGCCAGAGCACCGCCAGGCGCTCTTCCAGGCCCTCATACGAAACATGGCGCAGGTACTGGTTGATGTCCATGTCGTCGTAGGGGATCGGGAAGTTGGGCAGGAAGTACTTGCCCAGTTGCACGTCGATGTTGCAGCGCTTGGCGATCTCGACAGTGTTTTCCAGAGCCTCGGGGATATCGCTGAACAGCTCAGCCATTTCCTCCGGACTTTTCAGATACTGCTGGTCGGAATAGCTGCGCGACCGGCGCGGGTCATCCAAGGCGCGACCTTCGCCGATGCACACCCGAGTTTCATGGGCTTCGAAGTCTTCCTGCTTGACGAAGCGCACGTCGTTGGTCGCCACCAGCGGTGCACCGCTGCGCTCGGACAGGGCCACGGCGGCATGCACGTGCTCTTCGTCGTTCACACGACCGGTGCGCTGGATGTCCAGGTAGAAGCGATCCGGGAAGACCTCCAGCCACTCGGCCAACAGGGAATCCGCAAGGGCGTCGTCGCCCTCCAGCAGCGCCATGCCGATCTCGCCTTCCTTGGAACCGGACAGCGCGATCAGGCCCTCGGCGGCCTCCTTCACCCACTGCCGCTCGATGATGATCTCGCCATTGCGCTGACCTTCCTGCCAGCCGCGGGAAATCAGCTCGGTCAGGTTGCGGTAGCCCTTGGCGTTCATCGCCAGCAGGGTCAGGCGAGTGAGCGGGCCGTCCTCGTCACGGTTGGCCAGCCAGATGTCAGCGCCGCAGATCGGCTTGATGCCGCCGCCCATGGCCGTCTTGTAGAACTTCACCAGCGAGCACATGTTGCTCAGGTCGGTCACCGCCACCGCCGGCATACCCGCCCCGCCGACCGCCTTGATCAGCGGCTTGACCCGTACCAGGCCGTCGACCAGGGAGAATTCGGTGTGCAGACGCAGGTGAACGAAGGTGGCGGTCATGGTGGTCCTTGGCAAACGCGAAAAACGGCAAGCCCCGGATTGTACCGGGGCTGTCCGCAAAGCTACAGGGATCAATGGGCCAGCCGTCGCGCCGGGTGATTGAAGTCACCGTCGAGACCCTGGCCGCGAGGAATTCCAGAGTAATAACAGGGTGTTACAGGATACCGGCGGGGTTTTCCAGCAACGCGCGCACCGGCCCGAAGGAACGACGGTGGATGGGCGTCGGGCCCAGACGCTTGAGCGCCTCCAGGTGCACAGGCGTCGGGTAGCCCTTATGGCCCCCGATGCCGTAGCCGGGGTACTGCGCTTCAATTTCCTGCATCTCGCGGTCGCGGCTGACCTTGGCCAGGATCGAAGCAGCGGCGATAGCTGGCACCTTGGCGTCGCCCTGCACGACCGGCGCAGAAGGTACCTTCAGCTTCGGGCAGCGGTTGCCGTCGATCAGAGCCAGTCTCGGCGTGACGCTGAGACCTTCCACCGCACGCTGCATGGCCAGCATGGTGGCGTGAAGGATGTTCAGCTGGTCGATCTCATGCACCTCGGCACGGGCGATGCACCAAGCCAGGGCCTTCTCGCGAATCTCGTCGAACAGCGCCTCGCGGCGGGCCTCGCTGAGTTTCTTCGAGTCGTTGAGACCCTTGATCGGCCGAGCCGGATCGAGGATGACCGCCGCGGTTACCACGGGACCGCAGAGCGGACCACGACCGACTTCGTCGACGCCGGCAACCAGCTCTTCCACCAGGGTGAAGTCCAGACCCATCTGCATCAGCGTTTCTCCACCAAGGCGAGCACCGCCTCGGCGGCCTGCGCGGATGCATCCTGGCGCAGCGCGCGATGGATGGCATCGAAGGGTTCAGTCTGCACGCTGCCGTCGTCGAGCAGGGGCAACAAGGTAGTGGCCAGCGCCTCGGGAGTCGCCGCGTCCTGGATCAGTTCCGGCACCAGCAGGCGTCCGGCCAGCAGGTTCGGCAAGGAAATGTACGGACTCTTCACCAGCCGCTTGAGGATGCGGTAGGTCATGGGCGCCACCTTGTAGGCGACGACCATTGGCCGCTTGTACAGCAGCGCTTCCAGCGTGGCGGTACCGGAGGCAATGAGTACGGCGTCGCAGGCGGCGAGCGCCTCGTGGGAGGCACCGTCGAGCAATTGCACCGGCAGATCGCGACCCGCGAGCATCGTTTCGAGCTGCACGCGGCGTTCGGGGCTCGCGCAAGGCAACACGAAGCGCAGGCCGGGGCGATCCTGAAGCAGGCGCTGGGCGGTATCGAGGAACAGCGCGCCGAGCTTGCCAACCTCCCCTCCCCGGCTGCCAGGCAGGAGCGCGACGACGCTGGCGTCATGCGGCAGACCGAGGCGCTCGCGCGCACCGGCGCGGTCGGCTTCCAGCGGAATGGTGTTGGCCAGCGGGTGGCCGACGAAACGCACCGGCACCGCATGCTCTTCGTAGAAACGCGCCTCGAAGGGAAAAAGCGCGAGCATCAGGTCGCAGGCTTGCTTGATCTTCAGCACACGCTTCTGCCGCCAAGCCCAGACGGAGGGGCTGACGTAGTGCACCGTGCGAATGCCTGCGCGGCGCAGCTTCAACTCGAGCGTCAGATTGAAATCCGGCGCATCGATGCCAATGAAGACGTCCGGCTTGGCAGCGATCAGCATCTTCACCAAGTCCTTGCGTCGACGCAGCAGCTCGCGCAGGCGGCCAAGTACCTCGACCAAGCCCATGACAGCCAGGCGTTCCATTGGGAAATGCGATTGCAGCCCTTCGGCCTGCGTGCGCGGACCGCCGACACCGATGAACTCGATGTCGGGGTGACGCTGCTTGAGCGCCTGCATGAGGCCGGAGCCGAGGATATCGCCGGACGCCTCGCCCGCGACCAGGGCGACGCGCAGCTTGCGTGCGGTCGGTTGCATGGTCAGCGGGTGATGCCGCGGGTGGAGCTCTGGATGGAGTCACGGAACACCGCGACTTCCGGGAACTGCGCGGAGACTTCAGCCAGCTCGGCCAGCGCCTCGTCCACCGTCAGGCCCTGGCGGTAGACCACCTTGTAGGCCCGGCGCAGAGCCTGAATCGACTCAGCGCTGAAACCACGACGGCGCAGGCCCTCGAAGTTCATGCTGCGGGCCTCGGCGGGGTTGCCGAAGACCGTGACATAGGCCGGGACGTCCTTGCCGATAGTGGTACCCATGCCGGAGAAGGCGTGGGCGCCGATGCGGCAGAACTGATGCACCAGGGTGTAGCCGGAAAGGATCGCCCAGTCGTCCACGTGAACATGCCCCGCCAACGCGGTGTTGTTCACGAGGATGCAATGGTTGCCGATCACACTGTCATGGCCGATGTGCACATAGGCCATGAGCAGGTTGTGGTCACCAATGGTGGTTTCCGAGCGATCCTGGATGGTGCCGCGATGAATGGTTACACCCTCGCGGATCACATTGTTGTCGCCGATCACCAGGCGAGTCGGTTCGCCCTTGTACTTCAAGTCGGGGGTATCTTCACCCACGCTGGAGAACTGGAAAATCCGATTGTTCTTACCGATCTTCGTGGGGCCTTTGACCACCACGTGCGGACCGATCACCGTACCTTCGCCGATCTCCACATCTGGCCCGACCATGGACCAGGGGCCCACTTCTACGTCGTCAGCCAGCTTTGCGCGCGGGTCGATGATGGCGCGAGGATCGATCAAACTCATAGTTTGCGTTCCGCACAGATGATTTCGGCCGAGCATACCGGCTTGTCATCGACGGTGGCATGGCAATCGAACTTCCAGATGCCGCGCTTGACGCTCAGGAACTGGGCGTTGAGCTGCAGCTGGTCGCCCGGCAGCACCGGCTGGCGGAAGCGCAGCTTGTCGGAGCCAACGAAGTAATACAGGGTACCGTCAGCCGGCTTCACGTCGAGCATCTTGAAACCGAGGATGCCGGCAGCCTGGGCCATGGCCTCGATGATCAGCACGCCCGGCATGATCGGATGCTGGGGAAAGTGGCCATTGAAGAACGGCTCGTTGATGCTGACATTCTTGTAGGCGCGAATGCGCTTGCCTTCGATGTCCAGCTCGACCACCCGATCCACCAGCAGGAAGGGGTAGCGATGAGGCAGGTATTCGCGAATCTCGTTGATGTCCATCATGTTCAGGGGAGCCTGTTCAGAAAAGGGAAACGCCATAAAATGCGTGGATCACGCATCTGATGGAGCGTCTCCACTTGGGGTCACGGCGGCCACGCGCTTTTCCAGCTGCTGCAGACGACGGGCCATGTCATCCAGCTGACGAATGCGCGCGGCACTCTTCTTCCATTCAGCCGCAGGCTGCATGGCGGTACCGGACGAGTAGGAGCCCGGTTCGGTGATCGAACGGGTCACCATGGTCATCCCGGTGACGAAGACGTTGTCACAAATCTCGATATGGCCAACCAGGCCAACACCGCCGGCAAGCATGCAGTGCTTGCCGATCTTGGCGCTGCCGGAAATCCCGCAGCAACCGGCCATGGCAGTGTGATCACCGATCTGCACGTTGTGGGCGATCATGATCTGGTTGTCCAGCTTCACGCCATTGCCCACCAGGGTATCGGACAGCGCACCACGGTCGATGGTGGTGTTGGCGCCGATCTCGACGTCGTCACCCAGGGTCACGCCGCCAATCTGGGCAATCTTCTGCCAGATGCCCTTGTGGTTGGCGAAGCCGAAGCCCTCACCACCCAGCACGGCGCCGGACTGGATCACCACGCGCTTGCCAATGCGCACGTCGTGGTAGAGCGTCACGCGCGGCGCAAGCCAACCACCGTCGCCAACCACGCTGCGCGCACCGACGAAGCAGTGGGCACCGATGGTGACGTTGGCACCGATCTGCGCACCGGCCTCGATCACGGCATAAGGCCCGACACTGGCGCTCGCGTCGACCTGCGCGCCTTCATCGACCACCGCGGTGGGATGAATGCCGACCGGCGCCTTGGGCTTGCGGTCGAACTGGTGGGACAGTCCGGCGTAGGCCAGGTAGGGATTGGGGACGATCAGCGCATTGCCGGTAAAGCCTTCGGCATCAGCGGCAGTCAGCAGGATTGCGCTGGCTTTGCTGCCTTCGAGGAACTTGCGGTACTGCGGATTGGCCAGGAAGCTCAACTGACCGGCGCCTGCATCCTGCAGGGTAGCCAGCCCGCTGATCACCTGAGCGGGATCGCCGCGCAACTCGGCATCGAGTTGCGCAGCCAGTTCGGCGAGGGTAAAGGACAGCTCAGTCATCATCAGCGCAGTTGGTTCATGCGCTCGATGACTTGGCGGGTGATGTCGTACTGCGGCTTGACGTCGACCACGGCACCACGCTCGACCACGAGGTCATAACCACCTTTCTTGATGGTTTCCTCGACAGCCTGGTCCAGCTTCGGCTTCAGCTTCTTCAGCATATCGCGGTCAGCAACGGCCTTGGCTTCGTTCAGCTCCTTGGACTGGAACTGGAAGTCACGAGCCTTCTGCTTGAAGTCGCCCTCGGCCTTTTCACGCTCGGCGTTGGACATCTTGCTACCACCGTTGACCAGCTTGTCCTGTAGGGCCTTGGCGTCGGTTTCAAGGGCCTTGAGCTTGGTCAGTTGGGGACCGAACTTCTTCTCGGCGTCGACGGCGTACTGCTTGGCCGAATCGGACTCGAGGAGTGCCATCTGATAGTTGAGCACCGCGATCTTCATGTCGGCGAACGCGGGGCTCGCTGCCAGGGCGGCGGTGATCAGGACGAACTGGGTCAACTTACGCACAATGCACTCCTGCACAAAGCATGGTTGTCATTACAACGATACGGCCAATTAGAAGGTCTGTCCCAGGGAGAACTGGAAGATCTGGGTTTCGGCGTTATCCGGTTTCTTGATCGGAGTAGCCAGGCTGAAACTCAGCGGGCCCAGTGCGGTGATCCAGGTCAGACCTACACCCGCGGACATGGCCATGTCCTGGAACTTGACGCCGTCACAACCTTGGGTAGTGGAGATCGGGCAATCAGTGTCGAACACGTTACCGATGTCGTAGAACAGCACGGTACGCAGTTGACGCTGGTCCTTCACGAAGGGCAGCGGGAACAGAAGTTCGGCGCCGCCGGTGATCAGAATGTTACCACCGAAGGCCTGCGGATCCTGATCCGGGTCGGTGTAGCGGCCGTCCGCATCAGGACCGTCGCCGTTGCTGCGCGCCTTGCTCGGCGTACTGCGCGGCCCCAGGGTACTGTCCTTGAAGCCGCGCACCGAGTTGAAGCCACCCGCGTAGTAGTTCTCGTAGAACGGCAGACGATCAGTGTCGCCGTAGGCGCCGCCGTAACCGAGCTCGGTATGGAAGCGCATGGTGTAGGTCTCGGTGAGCGGGGCGAAGATCTGGCCACGGTAGTCGAGCTTGTAGAACGACAGGTCGCTGCCCGGAATGGTGGATTCCAGCACCAGGCTCTGGGAGTGACCACGGTTCGCCAGCACGCCCTTGTTCAGGGTCGACTCGGACCAGCCGATGGACGCCTTGAAGTTGGTGAAGCTGTCGCCTTCCTTCTCGATGAAGTCGAAGATCTCGTCGACGGTATATGCACCGGTGTCGATTTCGTCGCGTTGTACGGTCAGGCCGTATGTCAGGCGCGATGTCTCGCTGATCGGGTAGCCGATGCTGACCCCAGCCCCCAGGCTGTTCACCGAGTAGCTGGATACGTCGACATCGAGCTTGTCGTAGTCAGTCTTGCGGTAGAAGGCGTTGTAGCCCAGGCTCACGCCGTCGACGGTCCAGTAGGGGTCGACGAAGCCGAAGTTATAGCGGGTCTGGTAGTCGGACTTGGTCAGGCCGATGCTGACCTTGTTACCGGTACCCAGGAAGTTGTTCTGGCTGATCGAGCCGCCAAGGATCAGACCGGCGCTCTGAGCGAAGCCCACACTCGCGGTGATCGACCCGGACGGCTGCTCTTCCACGCTGTAGTTGACGTCGACCTGGTCGTCGGTGCCCGGAACTGCCGGGGTCTCAACGTTGACTTCCTTGAAGTAACCCAGGCGCTCGAGGCGCTGCTTGGATTGGTCGATAAGGTAGGTCGAAGCCCAGCCGCCTTCCATCTGGCGCATCTCGCGACGGAGTACTTCGTCCTCAGTCTTGGTGTTACCACGGAAGTTGATGCGGTTGACGTAGGCACGCTTGCCCGGATCGACCACGTAGGTGATCGATACGGTCTTGTTCTCGTCGTTCGGCTCGGGAACACCGTTGACGTTGGCGAAGGTATAACCCTCGTTACCCAGGCGACGAGTGATAAGGTCCGAAGTGGTTGTCATCACCTTGCGGGAGAACACCTGGCCTTTCTTCACCAGCAGCAGTTTCTTCACTTCATCTTCCGGCACCTTCAGGTCGCCGGAGAGTTTCACGTCGCTGACGGTGTACTTTTCGCCTTCGTTGACGTTGACGGTGATGTAGACGTGCTTCTTGTCCGGAGTGATGGACACCTGGGTGGAGGCGATATCCATGTGGATGTAGCCGCGGTCCAGGTAGTAGGAACGCAGACGTTCCAAGTCGCCGGAGAGCTTCTCGCGGGAGTACTTGTCGTCGTTCTTGAAGAAGGACAGCCAATTGGTGGTCTTCAGCTCGAACAGGTCAGTCAGGTCTTCTTCGGAGAAGACGGTGTTGCCCACCACGTTGACATGGGCAATGGCCGCCACGGTGCCTTCGTTGATGTTGATCTTCAGCGCGACGCGGTTGCGCGGCTGCGGCACCACTTCGGTCTCGATCTCGGCGGAGTAGCGGCCCTGCGCCACGTACTGGCGCTGCAACTCGTTGCGAACGCCTTCGAGGGTCGCACGCTGGAAGATTTCGCCCTCAGAGAGGCCGGACTGCTTCAGACCTTTCATCAGATCTTCGGTGGTGATGGCCTTGTTGCCCTCGATCTCGATGCTGGAGATGGACGGACGCTCGACCACGTTGACGATCAGCACATTGCCATCACGGCTGAGCTGGATATCCTGGAAGAAGCCGGTCTTGAACAGCGAGCGGGTCGCTTCGACCAGGCGGCGATCGTCGATCTGCTCGCCCACGTTCAGCGGCAACGCCGCGAACACGCTGCCGGCAGACACGCGCTGCAGGCCGTTGACCCGGATATCGGAAACAGTGAAGGACTCGGCGTGAACCTGGGCGATCATCAGCGCGGAAAGGGCCGCGGGAAGCAGAAAGCGTTTCATGGAGTCCTTTTATTCCAACTGACAAATAGAGAATCTGCCGCAAAGGGCGGCAGATCCGAAAACCAACGGGCGGTTACAGTCGACTCAGATCGTTGACCAGGGCCAACAACATGACCCCGACTACCAGGCTGATGCCAATCTGCATCCCCCAAGCCTGGACCCGCTCCGACAGTGGGCGACCTCGCACCCACTCGACCATGTAGAACAGCAGATGCCCGCCATCGAGGACGGGAATCGGCAACAGGTTGAGAACCCCCAAGCTGATGCTCAGATAGGCGAGGAAATGCAGAAAATCCCCTACGCCGGACTGGGCTGAAGCGCCCGCCACTTTAGCAATGGTTATCGGCCCGCTCAAGTTTTTTACCGAGAGCTGCCCGAGCACCATTTTCTTTAGAGAATCCAGAGTTAGCAGGCTCATGGACCAGGTTCGGGAGAGCGCCTGCCCCACCGCTGCCACCGGCCCATAGCTCACTTCGCGGAGCATTTCCGGAGGCCACTGGCCACCCGCAACACCCGCGCCCAAGTAGCCGGTACGGGCCTTACCCTCGCCTTTGGCCGCCAAGGTCAGGGCAAGCTCCTCGCGCTGGCCTGCGCGCTCGATGCCCAGCGTCACCTTACCTTCAGGCATGGCGCGGACACGCGAGACCACTTCCTGCCAATCCGTGACCGACTGGCCATCCAGACTGACGAGCCGGTCACCAATCTGCAGACCGGCAGCCTTGGCAGGTCCTTTTTCGTCCAGTTCGGCGATTACCGGTGCGACAGCGGGTCGCCATGGCTGAATGCCCAGACCACCGATGGGATCGGGATTATCTTCGCTCTTCAGCCAGGAGCTGATGTGCACCTGGTGCACGGCCGGAGCGCTCGAACCTTGCTCCAGCACCGAAACGCTCACCTCGCCGGTTTCACCGAGACGGCGCACCAACTGCAGGTTGACGCCGCTCCAGCCGTCAACGGCCTCCCCATCCACCGCCACGACCTCCTGACCGGACGCCAGGCCGGCGGTCGCCGCGGGACTGTTCGCTACCACGGAGCCGATGATCGGCTTGATCTGCTGGCTGCCCAACATGGCCAGGACCCAGAAGAACAGGATGGCCAGCAGGAAGTTGGCGATCGGCCCCGCCGCCACGATGGCGATGCGCTGGAATACGGTTTTGCGATTGAAGGCGCGGTCGAGCAGCTCGGCGGGAACATCACCTTCCCGCTCATCGAGCATCTTCACGTAGCCGCCCAGGGGAATGGCAGCGACGACAAACTCGGTGCCGTGGCGGTCGTGCCAGCGCACCAGAGGCGTGCCGAAGCCAACGGAGAAACGCAGGACCTTGACCCCGCAGCGGCGGGCAACCCAGAAGTGTCCGAACTCGTGGAAGGTGACCAGTACGCCCAGGGCGACAATCAGTCCCACCACCATATAAAGGGCACTCATCGCTACCTCCTCGGGCTCAATGCCCGCGTTCCTGCAACCACGCCTGTGCAGCGCCGCGTGCGCGCTGATCGGCCGCCAGCACCGCATCGAGCGATTCGACCGGCGTGCGTGCCTCGCGGTTCAGCACTTCGTCGATGATAACCGGGATATCCGTGAAGCGGATGCGCTGCTCGAGGAACGCCGCGACGGCCACCTCGTTCGCTGCATTGAGCATCGCTGGCACGCTGCCGCCCGCTTCGGCTGCCTGGCGCGCCAGGCGCAAGCAGGGGAAACGCCGCTCATCGGGCGCACTGAAGTCCAGCCGGGCGATGGAGAACAGGTCAAGCGGCGAAACGCCGGAATCGATCCGCTGCGGCCAGGCAAGGGCATGGGCAATAGGGGTCCGCATATCCGGATTTCCCAACTGCGCCAGTACCGAGCCGTCGACGTAGTCCACCAGGGAGTGGATAACGCTTTGCGGGTGAATCACCACCTCGACCTTTGACGGCGCCGCGTCGAACAGCCAGCAGGCCTCGATCAGCTCCAGACCTTTATTCATCATGCTGGCCGAATCGACGGAAATCTTTCGCCCCATCGACCAATTAGGGTGTGCGCAGGCCTGCTCCGGCGAAACCTGGGCCAGTTGCTCCAGCGGGGTTTCACGGAACGGGCCGCCCGAGGCGGTCAGGAGGATGCGCCGAACGCCGACCTCCCCCAGGCCCCGGGCGTAGTCCGCCGGCATGCACTGGAAGATCGCATTGTGCTCACTGTCGATGGGCAGCAGCACGGCGCCGCTGGCTCGCACGGCATTCATGAACAGTGCGCCGGACATCACCAGCGCCTCTTTATTGGCAAGCAAGACTCGTTTGCCAGTCTCTACGGCTGCCAGAGTAGGCTTCAGACCAGCAGCACCGACAATGGCCGCCATCACCGCGTCCACTTCGGGATGGGCGGAAATCTCGCAAAGGCCAGCCTCGCCGACCAGCACCCAGGCTTCGAGGCCCGCGGAACTCAGGCGATCCTGCAGCGCACGCGCCTGCTCTGTCTCCGGCACTACGACAAACCGCGGTCGATGACGCAGGCAAAGCGACTCAAGCTCAGCCAGCCGGGAAAAGCCGCTGAGCGCAAAGGCGCGATATCGATCAGGGTGACGCGCGATGACGTCGAGGGTGCTGAGGCCGATCGAACCGGTCGCCCCCAGCACGGTGATCCACTGCGGATGACTCACGGCGTCCCCCAACCCACGGCCCAAAGCAACGCGGTGAACACCGGGATGGCTGCAGTCAGGCTGTCGATGCGGTCCAGCACGCCACCATGCCCCGGCAGCAGGTTGCTGCTGTCCTTGAGGCCGGACTGGCGCTTGAACATGCTTTCGGTCAGGTCACCAATGACCGACAGGGCCACCACGATGGCCGCGCATGGCAACGCCAGGAGCAGCTCACGGACAGTCCAATCGCGGTAGATGGAGACGGCGACGGTGATCGCCAGGCACAGCGCCATGCCGCCGAAGAAGCCTTCCCAGCTCTTGCCCGGGCTGACGCGCGGGGCGAGCTTGCGCTTGCCGAAGGCCTTGCCGGAGAAGTAGGCGCCGATGTCGGCAGCCCAGACCAGCACCATCACGGCAACGATCAGCCAGTTGGACAGCGGCCACTGCTTGAGCAGGACCAGCCCCTGCCAGGCCGGCAGCAGGATCAACAGGCCGATCAGCAGGCGGCGCCAGCGCCCACCCCAGCTCGACGCGCTATCCGGATAGGTCAGCACCATGACGATGGCAAGGACCCACCAGAGCAGAGCCAGCACGAGCACCGCACCTGCCAGTTGCGGCAGCCAGGCCAGTACCAGCATCAGCGCAGCGACGACGGCGGCGTAACCAACGCGGGCGGACTGTTCGTTGTAACCGGCCAGACGTGCCCATTCCCAGGCACCGAGGCTGACTACCAGACCGATGAACAGCGAGAACGCCGCACCATCGAGCAGGAAGAAACCACCCAGCGCGATCGGCAACAGGATCAGCGCCGTGATGATTCGTTGTTTCAACATGACGGGGGTGCCTCGGCCTCGACCTGCTCGCTGGTCTTGCCGAAGCGGCGCTGACGAGAGGCATAGTCCTGCAACGCAGCCTGCATGGCTTCGTGCTTGAAGTCGGGCCAGTAGAGATCGGAGAAATACAGCTCGGCATAGGCCAGCTGCCAGAGAAGGAAGTTGCTGATGCGGTGCTCGCCACCGGTGCGGATGCACAGGTCGGGCAGCGGCTGGTCACCGGTGGAGAGGCAGCCCTGGATCAGCTCCGGGGTGATTTCCTCTGCCGCCAGATGGCCGGCCTGTACTTCACGGGCGAGACGCTGGGCAGCCTGGGTGATATCCCACTGGCCGCCGTAGTTCGCTGCCACCTGCAACAGCATGCTGCCGCCTTTGGCGGTCAGTGCCTCTGCCTCGCGCATCGCCGCCTGCAATTCGGGAGCGAAGCGGCTGCGGTCACCAATGATGCGCAAGCGGATGCCGTTGGCACTGAGCTTGCGCACCTCACGGCGCAAGGCCATGAGGAACAGCTCCATCAGCGCACCAACCTCATCTGCCGGGCGCTGCCAGTTCTCACTGGAGAATGCGAACAGCGTCAGCACTTCGACGCCTGCCTCGGCGCAGGTCTTGATCACCGCACGAACGGCATCCACGCCAGCCTTGTGCCCGGCCACACCGGGCATCAGACGCTTTTTCGCCCAGCGATTGTTGCCGTCCATGATGATCGCCACGTGCCGGGGCACGGGCGTCACCTGCTTGGTCTTTTCCATGACGAGAGCCCGGCCGTCAGACGGCCATCAGGTCCGCTTCCTTGGCCTCGAGGGCCTTTTCGATCTCGGCGACGAACTTGTCGGTGATCTTCTGCACATCGTCACCAGCGCGACGCTCTTCGTCTTCGCTGATTTCTTTCTCTTTCTGCAGGTCCTTCAGCTGAGCCAGGGCGTCGCGACGGATATTACGCACGGAAACGCGGGCTTGCTCGGCCTCGGCGCGAGCCTGCTTGGTAAAGCCCTTGCGGGTTTCCTCGGTCAGGGCCGGCATCGGTACACGAATGGTGGTACCGGCAGTCGCCGGGTTCAGGCCCAGGTCGGAGGTCATGATGGCCTTCTCGACCGCCTGGATCATGCTCTTGTCGAACACGCTGAGGGCCAGAGTGCGGGAGTCTTCCACGGTGACGTTGGCCACTTGGCGCAGCGGAGTGTCGGAACCGTAGTAGGACACCATTACGCTATCCAGGATGCTCGGGTGCGCACGGCCGGTACGAATCTTGGCGAAGGCATGGCCCAGGGCTTCCAGGGTTTTGCCCATACGATCCTGCGCTTCCTTCTTGATCTCGTTGATCATCTCAATCCTCCTCGATCAGGGTGCCTTCAGCACCACCTACAACAATATTCAGCAGCGCGCCGGGCTTGTTCATGTTGAACACGCGCAGCGGCATTTTCTGGTCCCGGCACAGGCAGATGGCGGTGAGGTCCATCACACCCAGCTTGCGATCGAGCACTTCATCGTACGTCAGACGTTCGAATTTCTCGGCATTCGGGTCCTTGAACGGGTCGGCAGTGTACACGCCGTCCACCTTGGTCGCCTTGAGTACTACGTCAGCATCTATTTCGATGGCGCGCAGGCAGGCGGCGGAATCGGTGGTGAAGAACGGATTGCCGGTACCGGCAGAGAAGATCACCACTTCGCCACTCTTCAGGTGGCGCATGGCCTTGCGGCGGTCGTAGTGATCGGTCACGCCGACCATGGAAATGGCCGACATGACGATGGCGGTGATGTTGGAGCGCTCCAGGGCGTCACGCATGGCCAGGCCGTTCATCACGGTGGCGAGCATGCCCATGTGGTCGCCGGTGACGCGATCCATGCCGGCCGCGGACAGCGCCGCACCACGGAACAGGTTGCCACCACCGATCACCAGGCCGACCTGCACGCCGATACCGACGAGCTGGCCGATTTCCAGCGCCATGCGGTCCAGCACCTTTGGATCGATGCCGAACTCCTCGGAGCCCATCAGGGCTTCGCCGCTCAGTTTTAGAAGAATGCGTTTATAGCGAGGTTGACGAGCGCTCAGCTGCTGAGCCATGACCTTTTTCTCCTGCGGCGATTGAATGCTGTGCGCCTTGCGGGCGCTTGGCGGAAAGCTTGGACCAGCCAGCCTTACGGCGCTCTTAAACCCGCCTTGCGGGCCCGCGCCGTGGAAACCGCCCCTTTTGGTTTCCCCAGTTTGGCAAAGAGGCCGCGCGCGTTAGCGGGCAGCCTCTTGCGGGGCGACAGTCGTGAGACTGTCTATTACTGCTTGGAAGCGGCTACTTGAGCAGCAACCTCAGCAGCAAAGTCAGCTTCGACTTTCTCGATGCCTTCGCCTACTTCGAAGCGAACGAAGGAAACGATTTCAGCGCCGGCTTTCTTGGCCAGGTCACCGACCTTGACTTCCGGATCCTTGACGAACGCTTGCTCGACCAGGCTGGCTTCGGCCAGGAACTTCGAGATACGGCCTTTGACCATATTCTCGACGATGTTTTCCGGCTTGCCAGCGATTTTGTCGGCGTTCAGAGCGAGGAAGATTTCCTTCTCTTTGGCGACGGCTTCTTCGGAAACCTGCGACGGATCGAGGAACTGCGGGTTGCTGGCAGCAACGTGCATGGCGATGTCGCGAGCCAGCTCAGCGTTGCCGCCCTTCAGGGTGACCAGAACGCCGATGCGGTGGCCGTGCAGGTAGGCGCCAACCACTTCGCCTTCGGTGCGAGCCAGGCGACGGATGTTGACGTTCTCGCCGCACTTGGCAACCAGGGCTTCACGGGCCGGCTCTTGTTCCGCGATCAGCGGAGCAGCATCGGTCAGCTTCTGGGTAACAGCCTTGTCCAGGCTGGCAGCGACGAAGTTCTTGAAGTCGTCCTGCAGAGCCAGGAAGTCGGTCTGCGAGTTGACTTCGATGATGGTGGCCGATTTGCCGTCGTCAGCCACTTTGGCGGCGATGGCGCCTTCGGCGGCGATGTTGCCAGCCTTCTTGGCAGCCTTGATGGCGCCCGACGCGCGCATGTCGTCGATGGCCTTCTCGATATCGCCTTCGGCGGCTACCAGTGCCTTCTTGCACTCCATCATGCCCTGGCCGGTACGCTCACGCAGTTCCTTGACCAATGCTGCAGTAATTTCTGCCATTTCGAAATCCTCTTGAGTTGTTCTCAAAACCAGATCGCCCGGATACCCGGGCGGAATTCTCAGGGTGGCAAAAAGGGGGCCTAGCCCCCTTCCTGCTCACCGTAGGACGTCTGGACGTCCTGGAATCAGCCTTCGGCGGATTCGGCCGGTGCTTCTTCGACGAACTCGTCAGCAGTCACGCCGCCGGCATTCTTGCCGCGCAGGACGGCTTCAGCCATCGAGCCCAGGTACAGCTGCACGGCGCGGATGGCGTCGTCGTTACCCGGGATAACATAGTCAACGCCTTCCGGGCTGCTGTTGGTATCGACGATGCCGATAACCGGGATGCCCAGCTTGTTGGCTTCGGTAATAGCAATGCGCTCGTGGTCAACGTCGATCACGAACAGAGCGTCCGGCAGGCCGCCCATGTCCTTGATGCCACCCAGGCTGCGATCCAGTTTTTCCAGATCGCGGGAGCGCATCAGAGCTTCTTTCTTGGTCAGTTTGGCGAAGGTGCCGTCCTGGGACTGCACTTCCAGCTCGCGCAGACGCTTGATCGACTGACGGATGGTCTTGTAGTTGGTGAGCATGCCGCCCAGCCAACGGTGGTCGACGTACGGCATGCCGCAACGGGCAGCTTCTTCGCGAACGATCTTGCCGGCAGAACGCTTGGTGCCGACGAACAGGATCTTGTTCTTGCCCTGGGCCAGGCGCTCAACGAAGGTCAGGGCCTCGTTGAACATCGGCAGGGTTTTTTCGAGGTTGATGATGTGGATCTTGTTACGCGCGCCGAAAATGAACTTGCCCATTTTCGGGTTCCAGTAACGGGTCTGGTGGCCGAAGTGCACACCGGCCTTCAGCATATCGCGCATATTGACTTGGGACATGATAGTTCCTCGATAAGTCGGGTTAGGCCTCCATGCATCCCAACGGCCAACCCTCCGACTGTGTCGAAAGGCACCCAGGCCATCGTGTCGATGCATGTGTGGGTTAATGCTCCGAAATGGCCGTAGCCTTCAGAGCGGGGCGCTTTATACCACAACCTCGGCCAGAACAAAACCCGAGAGGACGCCTGGCACTTTCACCGCCGCCTCGCCTGGGCAGCACCCTCGGCCACCTACGCTTAATAGAAAGGCGCCGAATCTGATAGACTTGCGTATTCCTCTCATTTACCCGCGCGTACGCAGCGCCTGAAGAGAAGTCGCATGACCGTCACCATCAAGACGCCCGAAGACATCGAGAAAATGCGCGTCGCCGGCCGTCTGGCCGCCGAAGTGCTGGAAATGATCGGCGAACACGTCAAGCCCGGCGTCACCACCGACGAACTGGACCGTATCTGCCACGACTACATCGTCAACGTGCAGAAGGCCATTCCCGCGCCGCTGAACTACAAGGGCTTCCCCAAATCCATCTGCACCTCGATCAACCACGTGGTGTGCCACGGCATCCCCAACGAGAAGCCGCTCAAGGAAGGTGACATCGTCAATATCGACGTCACCGTGATCAAGGACGGCTACCACGGCGACACCAGCAAGATGTTCTCCGTCGGCAAGACCCCGGAATGGGCTGACCGCCTGTGCCAGGTCACCCAGGAATGCATGTACAAGGGCATCGACGTAGTCAAGCCCGGCGCGCGCCTGGGCGACATCGGCGAAGTGATCCAGAAGTACGCCGAGAAGAACGGCTTCTCCGTGGTGCGCGAGTACTGCGGCCACGGCATCGGCCAGGTATTCCACGAGGAGCCGCAGGTGCTGCACTACGGCCGCGCCGGCACCGGCCTGGAACTCAAGGAAGGCATGATCTTCACCATCGAGCCGATGATCAACCAGGGCCGACCGGAAACCCGCCTGCTGGGCGACGGCTGGACCGCCATCACCAAGGACCGCAAGCTGTCCGCGCAGTGGGAGCACACCGTGCTGGTCACCGCCGACGGCTACGAGATCCTGACCCTGCGTAACGACGAAAGCTTCCCGCGCACCTCAGCCTGAATGATTGTTCAAAATCTTGCGAGCTAGAGCAGAACAAGGCAAAAACAGGCGAGGACGCGGAGTTTACGTGCTGTAAATGAGCAGTCCTCGCCTGTTTTTAACGCAGCTATGCCGACGCGCAGCAGATTTTGTGCGGTTTGCAATCTCGCCGACGGCTGGGTAGAACATACATCCCGGCCCGGCACAGCCATCGGGCCTGGCGCCATGCGCACAGGCCCGGTTGCCCTCTTGCCCCTGCCCTCCCCTAAGCCATTGATCAGGAAGGCCGCCATGCCGCAGGTGGATCCCGAGTTGTTCGACCGTGGGCAGTTCCAGGCGGAACTGGCCCTCAAATCCAGCCCCATCGCCGCCTTCAAGAAGGCCATTCGTCAGGCCAACGAGGTGCTCGACGCCCGCTTCAATGGCGGCCGCGACATCCGCCGACTGATCGAGGACCGCGCCTGGTTCGTCGACCAGATCCTGCAGCAGGCTTGGAATCGCTTCGACTGGGGCGACGACGCCGACATCGCGCTGGTCGCCGTGGGCGGCTACGGGCGCGGCGAACTGCACCCGCATTCGGACATCGACCTGCTGATCCTGCTCGACAGCGAGGACCAGGAAAGCTTCCGCGAGCCCATCGAGGGCTTCCTCACCCTGCTCTGGGACATCGGCCTGGAAGTCGGCCAGAGCGTGCGCTCGGTGGCCGAGTGCGCCGAGGAAGCGCGCGCAGACCTCACCGTAGCCACCAACCTGATGGAGTGCCGGACCATCTCCGGCCCGGACAGCCTGCGCCTGCGCATGCTCGAAGCCACCAGCACGAAGCAGATGTGGCCCAGCGGACAGTTCTACCTCGCCAAGCGCAAGGAACAGATTCACCGCCACACCAAATACAATGACACCGAATACAACCTCGAACCCAACGTAAAGGGGTCGCCCGGCGGCCTGCGCGACATCCAGACCCTGCTCTGGGTCGCCCGCCGCCACTTCGGCAGCCTCAACCTGCATGCCCTGGTCCGCGAAGGCTTCCTGGTGGAGAGCGAATGCGCGGTGCTGGCCTCCAGCCAAGAATTCCTCTGGAAAGTCCGCTATGCCCTGCACATGCTCGCCGGCCGCGCCGAAGACCGCCTGCTGTTCGACCACCAGCGGCGCATCGCCGGGCTGCTCGGCTATGAAGGCAACGACGCCAAGCTGGCGGTCGAGCGCTTCATGCAGAAGTACTACCGGGTGGTGATGGCCGTTTCCGAGCTGAACGACCTGATCACCCAGCACTTCGAGGAAGTGATCCTGCGGGCCGGCGAGAACGGCCAGATCCAGTCGCTCAACAGCCGCTTCCAGTTGCGCGACGGCTATCTGGAGGTCACCCACGCCAACGTCTTCAAGCGCACCCCGTTCGCCCTGCTGGAAATCTTCGTGCTGCTGGCCCAGCACCCGGAGATCAAGGGCGTGCGCGCCGACACCATTCGCCTGCTGCGCGACAGCCGTCACCTGATCGACGACGACTTCCGCCACGACATCCGCAACACCAGCCTGTTCATCGAGCTGTTCAAGTGTCAGGAAGGCATCCACCGCAACCTGCGGCGAATGAACCGCTACGGCATCCTCGGCCGCTACCTGCCGGAATTCGGCTTGATCGTCGGGCAGATGCAGCACGATCTGTTCCACATCTATACAGTCGACGCGCACACCCTCAACCTGATCAAGCACCTGCGCAAGCTGCGCCGCCCGGACATGGCCGAGAAGTACCAGCTGGCCAGCAAGATCATGGAGCGCCTGCCCAAGCCGGAGCTGATCTACATCGCCGGCCTCTACCACGACATCGCCAAGGGCCGCGGCGGCGACCACTCGGAACTGGGCGCGGTGGACGCCGAGCACTTCTGCCAGCGCCACCAGTTGCCGCCGTGGGACACCAACCTGGTGTCCTGGCTGGTGCAGAACCACCTGATCATGTCCACCACGGCCCAGCGCAAGGACCTGTCCGATCCACAGGTGATCTACGACTTCGCCCAGTTGATGGGCAACCAGACCTACCTGGACTACCTCTACGTGCTCACCGTGGCCGACATCAACGCCACCAACCCGACGCTGTGGAACTCCTGGCGCGCCAGCCTGCTGCGCCAGCTCTACACCGAGACCAAGCGCGCGCTGCGCCGCGGCCTGGAGAACCCGGTGGACCGCGAGGAGCAGATCCGCCAGACGCAGAGCGCGGCCATCGACATCCTGGTGCGCGGCGGCATCGACCAGGACGACGCCGAGCAGCTCTGGAGCCAGCTGGGCGACGATTACTTCCTGCGCCACAGCGCGGCGGACGTCGCCTGGCACACCGAAGCCATCCTCCAGCATCCGGACGACGGCACCCCGCTGGTGCTGATCAAGGAAACCGCGCAGCGCGAGTTCGAGGGCGGCACGCAGATTTTCATTTATGCCGGCGACCAGCACGACTTCTTCGCCGTGACCGTGGCGGCGATGGACCAGCTCAACCTGAACATTCAGGATGCGCGGATCATCACTTCCACCAGCCTGTTCACCCTCGACACCTACATTGTGCTCGATGCCGATGGCGGCTCGATCGGCAACAATCCCAGCCGGGTCGAGGAAATTCGCGAGGGTCTGGTCAATGCCCTGAAGGACCCGGACGAGTACCCGACCATCATCCAGCGCCGCGTCCCGCGCCAGCTGAAGCACTTCGCCTTCAATCCGCAGGTGACCATTTCCACCGACGCGGCCCGTCAGGTCAGCGTGCTGGAGGTGACCGCACCGGACCGCCCCGGCCTGCTGGCGCGCATCGGCGGGCTGTTCCTGGACTTCGACCTGTCGGTGCAGAACGCCAAGATCGCCACCCTGGGCGAGCGCGTGGAGGACGTGTTCTTCGTCACCGACGCGCACAACCAGCCGCTGTCGGACCCGGAGCTGTGCAAGCGCATCCAGACCGCCCTGGTGGACATCCTCTCCGACGGCGGCCAGCCGAGCATGCCGGTGCGCATCAGTATCTAGTCAGCATTCAGAAAGAAAGAGCCTTGCCATGAACCCTGCCCTTGACTCGCTCCAGCCCTACCCCTTCGAGAAGCTCCGCGCACTGCTGGCCGGCGCCCAGCCGCCGGCGGAACTCAAGCCCATCGCGCTGTCCATCGGCGAACCCAAGCACCGCTCGCCCGACTTCGTGGCCAAGGCCCTGGCCGACAACCTCGACCAGTTGGCTGTCTACCCGACCACGCTGGGCATCCCCGCCCTGCGCGAAGCCATCGCCGCCTGGTGCGAGCGCCGCTTCAAGGTGCCAGCCGGCTGGCTGGACGCCGCGCGCCACGTGCTGCCGGTGAACGGCACCCGTGAGGCGCTGTTCGCCTTCACCCAGACCGTAGTGGACCGCAATGCCAAGGGCCTGGTAATCAGTCCGAACCCGTTCTACCAGATCTACGAGGGCGCAGCCCTGCTGGCCGGCGCCGAGCCGCACTACCTGCCGTGCCTGGAAGATAACGGCTTCAACCCGGACTTCGACGCCGTTCCGGCGGACGTCTGGGCGCGCTGCGAGATTCTTTTCCTCTGCTCGCCGGGCAACCCCACGGGCGCGCTGGTCCCGCTGGAAACCCTGAAGAAACTGATCGCCCTGGCCGACGAGCACGACTTCGTGATCGCCGCCGACGAGTGCTACAGCGAGTTGTACTTCGACGAACAGAACCCGCCGGCCGGCCTGCTGACCGCCTGCGCCGAACTGGGCCGCTCGGACTTTGCGCGCTGCGTGGTGTTCCACAGTCTGTCCAAGCGCTCCAACCTGCCGGGCCTGCGTTCAGGCTTCGTCGCCGGTGACGCCGAGGTGCTGAAGAAATTCCTCCTCTACCGCACCTACCACGGCTGCGCCATGCCGGTTCAGACCCAGCTGGCCAGCGTCGCGGCCTGGAAGGACGAGGACCATGTACGCGCCAACCGCGACCTGTACCGCGAGAAGTTCGATGCCGTGCTGGACATCCTCGGCGGCGTGCTCGACGTGCAGCGCCCGGACGGGAGCTTCTACCTGTGGGCGAAAACCCCGGTGGCCGATACCGAGTTCTGCCGTGGCCTGTTCGACCAGCAGCACGTCACCGTGGTGCCAGGCTCCTACCTGTCTCGCGAAGTGAACGGCGAGAACCCCGGCGCCAACCGCGTGCGCATGGCGCTGGTGGCTCCGCTGGCCGAATGCGTGGAAGCGGCCGAGCGCATCAAGCAGTACGTGCAGAGCCTCTAACCCTCTGCACTGGTAGGCCGGATAACGCGGCAGCGTTATCCGCGGTCCAGGTTCTCCGCCCTGCAACCTGAACAATCCTTGTAGGAGCGAGGGGGACGCCATCGTTATTGCTCGCGAACCGCCCAGCTCCGAATCCGTCGGGTAACTGGTTTCGCGAGCAAGCTCGCCCCTATGAAGAGCTCGTCACACCCAGCGCCCTGCCTTGCTGGTCACCCAGGCCTCCTGGTTATCCAGTTCGCCCAGCACCTCGCGCATGGTCTCGTCGTCGATCTCGTGTTCGCGGCGCATCCGATACAGCTCCAGCCGCTGCGCGCGCAGCGCTTTGATGCGTAGCGCCTGGTCGGCCAGCTCCAGGGCACGAGCACGCTCACGGGCTTCCTTGCTGTCCGGCGCCGGGTCCAGCTCGTGGCGGTACTCGGCCATCAGCTTGGCCTTCATCTCTGCCAGCCGCGCCGTCTCATCGGCATCGCCGCCTCCTTCGCTGGCGGCCATTTCCTCCCCTTCCAGCATGTGAATGGCCGCCGCTGCCGTCTTGCGCCAGACCGCCTGGACCTCCAGCTCGCGCTGGTCGTTGCTGCGTACCGGCAGGCCGCGCAGGAGAATGGGCAGGCCGATGGTCGCCGAAAGCAGGGACACCAGGATCACCCCGGCGGCGATGAAGATGATCAGGTCGCGCTGCGGGAAGGCCGTGCCATCAAGCAGCAACAGGGGCACCGAGAGCACGCCCGCCAAGGTCACCGCCCCACGCACGCCGCCCAGCGCCGAGATGGCCGACAGCCGCAGCACCGGCTCGCCCGGTTTGCCGCCCAGCTCGATGCCCCACCACTGCTCGAAGCGCACGGAGACCTTCCAGTAGCACCAGACCCAACCGAAGCGCAGCAGCAACAGCACCGCGTACACCGCCAGCACGTAGAACAGCAGCAGCGAAGAGCGCCACATCACATCGTCGGCGTGATGAGCGACGGATTTGAGGATGTCCGGCAGCTGCAACCCCAGCAGCAGGAACACCACGCCGTTGAAGGTGAACTCCAACATCGACCAGACGCTGCGGTTGAGCAGGCGGGTGTTGGTCTGCCGGGGTAGCAGGTCGACCCAGCTCTGCATCATGCCCGCCGCCACCGCCGCGAGAATGCCGGAGACGCCCAGCTCCTCGGCGATCATGTAGCAGGCGAAGGGCAACAGCAGCATCAGCACCACGTGGGTAGCCGGATCATCCCAGCCGCGGCGGATCATCCAGGCGCGGATGCGCCCTAGCAGCCAGCTGAGAAAAACACCACTGGCGAGGCCGCCGACTGCCACCAGCAGGAAGCTCAGGCTGGCATCCATCAGCGAGAAGGTGCCGGTCAGGGCGGCGGCGATGGCGAACTTGAACGCCACCAGGCCGGAAGCGTCGTTCATCAGCGCCTCGCCCTGCAGCACATGCATCAGGCGCCTGGGCAGGCGATTCTGGGCGATGGCCGAGACTGCCAGCGCATCGGTGGGCGACAGCACCGCCGCCAGCGCGAATGCCGCGGCCCAGGGAACCTCGGGGATCAGCAGGTGGATGAACACGCCGCCGCCGACCACGGTGAACAGCACCAGGGCGAAGGCCAGGGTGAGGATCGGCCAGCGCATCTTCCAGAACTCGCCCTTGGGCATGCGCCAGCCATCGGCAAACAGCAGCGGCGGGATGAACAGGAACATGAACAGTTCCGGGTCCAGGCCGACGTGCAGCCCAAGGCTTGGCCAGGCCAACATCGCGCCGGCGGCGATCTGGATCAGCGGCAGCGGCAGCGGGATCAACTGCGCCGCGAGCCGGGTTCCCCCCACGACCAGCAGCAGGATGAGTACGGTGTAAACGGTTTGCATCGACGAACTCCCAGCACAGCTCTCCATTGAAGCACCCGATGAGCGGCGGATCAGCCCCGCAATGGGCAAAAAACTGTTGCAAACGACCGACCTCCCGGCGGCGTCCCGCAAGCGCTGCGGAAATGGCATAATCCCGCGCCTGAAAAAAGCATCGAAAAGGAGTAGCGCCCCGTGAGTGAGCGGACGCTGTATGGAATTAAGGCTTGCGACACCATGAAGAAAGCCCGCGTGTGGCTGGAAGAGCATGGCGTCGACTACGCCTTCCACGACTACAAGAGTAGCGGCATCGACCGCGAACACCTGCGCCAGTGGTGCACCGAACATGGCTGGGAAACCGTCCTGAACCGCGCCGGCACCACCTTCCGCAAGCTCGACGACGCGCAGAAGGCCGACCTCGACCAGGACAAGGCCATCGAACTGATGGTCGCCCAGCCGTCGATGATCAAGCGTCCGGTGCTCGACCTGGGTGACCGTACCCTGGTCGGCTTCAAGCCCGACGCCTACGCCGCCGCACTGGCCTGAGCAACGCCACGATGAGCATCGCCTGGGCCCTGTTCCTCCCCGCCTGCTTCGCCCTGAATATGGCGCCGGGACCGAACAACCTGCTGTCGCTGAACAATGCCGCACGCTTCGGCCTGCTGCGCGCCACCGTTGCGGGCGGCGGCCGGCTGGTCGCCTTCGCCGGAATGCTGGCCCTAGCCGCTTCCGGCCTGGCGCTGGTGCTGCAGGCTTCGGCCTGGCTGTTCCTGGCGATCAAGCTGGTGGGCGCCGGTTACCTGTTGTGGCTCGCTGTACAGCTGTGGCGCGCCCCGACGGCGAACCTGTCGGTGGACGGCACCCCGGCTCCCGCCACCAGCCTGTGGCGCCTGGCTCGCCAGGAGTTCTGGGTGGCCGCCGGTAATCCCAAGGCAATCCTCATCTTCACCGCTTTCCTGCCGCAGTTCGTCGATCCGCGTCAGGCCGTGGGCGCCCAATTCGCCCAACTCGGCGCAGCCTTCCTGCTTCTGGAATGGCTGGCCATCGCCCTTTACGGGCTCGCCGGGGTCCGCCTCGGCAAGCTGCTCGCCGGCGCACGCGCCCGGCGCCTGTTCAACCGTGGTTGTGCCGCGCTGCTGGGCAGCGCCGGGCTGGGCCTGCTGCTCAGCCGCCGTCCGGCCTGACCGACTTCATTCGCCAAGAACCTCTTTGCAAGGAAATACCCAAATGTCGAAATCCCTGTTCAGCATCGCTTTCGGTGTCGGCACCCAGAACCGCCAGGGCAACTGGCTGGAAGTCTTCTACGCGCAGCCGCTGCTGAACCCCAGCGCCGAACTGGTCGCTGCCATCGCCCCACTGCTGGCCTACGAAGGCGGCAACCAGGCGATCGCCTTCACCGCTCACCAGGCCTACCAGCTGGCCGACGCCGTCGAGACCGTCGACGCCGCCCAGGCCGCCCTGCTCAACCGCCTGGCCGAGAGCCAGAAGCCGCTGGTCGCCACCCTGCTGGCCGAAGACGCCGCCCCCAGCTCCACCCCGGAGGCGTACCTGAAGCTGCACCTGCTGTCGCACCGTCTGGTCAAGCCCCACGGCCTGAACCTGACCGGCATCTTCCCGCTGCTGCCCAACGTCGCCTGGACCAACCAGGGCGCCGTCGACCTGGCCGAACTGGCCGAGCTGCAACTGGAAGCGCGCCTGAAGGGCAAGCTGCTGGAAGTCTTCTCCGTCGACAAATTCCCGAAGATGACCGACTACGTGGTCCCGGCCGGCGTGCGTATCGCCGACACCGCCCGCGTGCGCCTGGGCGCCTACGTCGGTGAAGGCACCACCGTGATGCACGAAGGCTTCGTCAATTTCAACGGCGGCACCGAAGGCCCGGGCATGATCGAAGGCCGCGTCTCCGCTGGCGTGTTCGTCGGCAAGGGTTCGGACCTGGGCGGCGGCTGCTCCACCATGGGCACCCTGTCCGGCGGCGGCAACATCGTCATCAGCGTCGGCGAGGGCTGCCTGATCGGCGCCAACGCCGGCATCGGCATTCCGCTGGGCGACCGCAACATCGTCGAGGCGGGCCTGTACGTCACCGCCGGCACCAAGATCGCCGTGCTGGACGACCAGAACAACCTCGTGAAAGTGGTCAAGGGCCGCGACCTGGCCGGCCAGGCTGACCTGCTGTTCCGTCGCAACTCCCAGACCGGCGCAGTCGAGTGCAAGACCAACAAGACTGCCATCGAGCTGAACGAGGCGCTGCACGCGCACAACTAAGCTGGGCGCCCCGCTCGCGCGGGGTACGCACTAAGCTTTGAGAAGCGGGGGCTGCGGCCCCCGTTTTCCATTCTCCACAACCGGCCGCACGCCCATGTCCATTCCCTCGCCCTGGCGCACCGACTTCCCGGCCCTCGCCGCCTTCGAGGCCGAAGGCCAGACCTACCTCGACAGCGCCGCCACCGCGCAGAAACCGCGCGCCATGATCGACGCCCTCGCCGGCTACTACGTCAGCGGCGCTGCCAATGTGCACCGCGCCCAGCACTTGCCCGGCGAGCGCGCCACCCGAGCCTTCGAGGCGACCCGCACGCTGGCCGCCAACTGGCTCAATGGCGGCAGCCCGGCGCAGATCATCTTCACCCGCGGCGCCACCGAAGCGCTGAACCTGCTGGCGTACGGGCTGGAAGGCCGGTTCCAGGCGGGCGACGAGATCGTCGTCAGCGCGCTGGAACACCACGCCAACCTGCTGCCCTGGCAGCAACTGGCGCAGCGCCGTGGCCTGAAGCTGGTGGTCCTGCCGCTGGACACCGACGGCCGCATTGATCTGAACCGCGCCGCCAGCCTGATCTGCCCGCGCACCCGCCTGCTCGCTGTCAGCCAGTTGTCCAACGTGCTCGGCACCTGGCAGCCGCTGCCGGAACTGCTGCAGATGGCCCGCCAGTACGGTGCATTAAGCGTGGTCGATGGCGCCCAGGGCGTGGTCCACGGCCGGCACAACCTGTCGGCGCTGGGCTGCGACTTCTACGTCTGCTCCAGCCACAAGCTCTACGGCCCGGAAGGCCTCGGCCTGCTCTGGGGTCGCCCGGAAGCGCTGGAGCGCCTGGCGCACTGGCAGTTCGGCGGCGAAATGGTGCGTGTGGCGGACTACTTCGACTCGCAGTTCCACAGCGCACCCATGGGCTTCGAGGCCGGCACCCCGCCTATCGGCCCGGTGATCGCCCTGGGCGCCACGCTGGAATGGCTGGCCGCGCAGGACAGCGCCGAAGTCAGCGCCCACGAGGACTTCCTCCATGCCCGCCTGCTGGCCGGCCTGCGCGCCCGTGACGGGGTGCGCGTGCTGGGCGCCCCGGAAGTGGCGCTGGCCAGCTTCGTGGTCGAGGGTGTGCACGTCTCCGACCTCGGCCACCTGCTCACCGAGCAGGGCATCGCCGTGCGCGCCGGGCACCACTGCGCCATGCCGTTGATGAAGACCCTGGATGTCGCGGGCGCCCTACGCGTCTCCCTCGGCCTGTATAACGACGGTACGGATATCGAGCGTTTCTTCGGCGCGCTGGACAGCGCCCTGGAACTGCTGCGATGAGCCTCCCCGTCGCTGCCGCCGAGGCGCTGGAGGCCTTCACCGCCCTGCTGGGCTGGGAACAACGCGCCCGCCTGCTGATGCAGTGGGGCGAACGCCTGGAGCCGCTGAGCGAAGCCGAACTGGGCAACGAGCAGCGCGTGCAGGGCTGCGAAAGCAACGTCTGGCTGGTGGCGGATCGTCGTGACGAGCGCTGGCACTTCCGCGCCTACAGCGATGCGCGCCTGCTGCGCGGGCTGCTGGCCTTGCTGCTGGTGCGGGTGGAGGGCTTGCCGGTGGACGAGCTGTCCACCATTGATCTGCCGGGCTGGTTCGAACAACTGGGGCTGGGCCGGCAACTGTCGCCGTCGCGCAGCAACGGCCTGAATGCCGTGCTGAAACGGATGCAGGAACTGATCGGAGATTTGTAGGAGCGAGCTTGCTCGCGAATCGCTTGATTCCGTAGCTGCCGGGAAACCCGTTCGCGAGCAAGCTCGCTCCTACAGATAGCTCTATTCCGCAACGCGCTCCGAAGGCCGCCGCGCACCAGCGACGATCTTGTCCACGGCCCGCGCGGCCGCGACCATGCCGAAGGTCGCGGTGACCATCATCACCGCGCCGAAGCCGCCGGCGCAGTCCAGCTTCACCCCCTCGCCAACGAAACTCTTGGACTGGCACACAGTGCCGTCCGGCTTGGGATAGCGCAGCTGCTCGGTGGAGAACACGCACTGGACGCTGTAATGCCGACCGGGCGTGCGCGAGAAGTTGTAGTCACGGCGCAGCGTCGAGCGGACCTTGGCAGCCAGCGGGTCGTTGAAGGTCTTGTTCAGGTCGGCGACCTGGATCTGCGTCGGGTCCACCTGGCCGCCCGCGCCACCGGTGGTGATGATCTGCAGCTTGCGGCGCTTGCACCAGGCGATCAGCGCGGCCTTGGCGGCGACGCTGTCGATGCAGTCGATCACGCAGTCCAGTTCGGGGGTGATGTAGTCCGCCATGGTCTCGCGGGTAACGAAATCGGCTACAGCGTGTACGACGATGCCTGGGTTGATGGCCTTCAGGCGCTCGGCCATCACCTCGACCTTGGGCTTGCCCACGGCGCCCTGGATGGCATGCACCTGGCGGTTGGTGTTGGTGACGCAGACGTCGTCCAGGTCGAACAGCGAAATCTCGCCCACGCCGCTGCGCGCCAGGGCTTCGGCCGCCCAGGAGCCAACGCCGCCGATCCCGACCACCGCGACATGGCTGGTCGCCAGCCGCTCCAGGCCCTCACGGCCGTAAAGCCGCGCGATTCCGCCGAAACGCTGTTCATCCAGTTGCATCGCCCACACCTCATCTCGAAACGGCCGGCATTCTATAACGACCGGCCTACTGTAACGACCGGGCTCCCATAACAATCAGCCTGGGCCTGCCTGCAACAAAGCCCAATTGCCGCAGTCTCAGTCACGCGCCTGCCACACATTCTAAACTGTCGGAAAATGCCCACGAACGCCCATGCGGCGGAAGGTGCCGGCAACCTGTACAGCCCCCGGAGTGCGGGGTAGGATGCGCCCCGACCGAGCTATCCCGTACAGAGATTGTCCCGGCCCCTCCCCGTTCCACCCTTTGGAACCCGATCGCACCATGCCTGCACGCAAGTTCGGCCTCAACCTGGTGGTGTTCGTTGCCCTCGCGGCACTCTTCACCGGCTTCTGGGCCCTCTATAACCGTCCCGTCAGCGTTCCCGACTGGCCGGAAAGCATTTCCGGATTCTCCTTCTCGCCCTTCCGCCTGAACCAGAATCCGCAGAAGAACCAGTTCCCCAGCGACGACGAGATCCGCTCGGACCTGGAACTGGTCTCCAAGAGCACCGACAACATCCGCACCTACTCGGTGAAGGGTTCGCTGGCGGATATCCCGCGCCTGGCCGAAGAGCTGGGCATGCGCGTCAGCCTCGGTATCTGGATCGGCCCGGACGAAGCGGAGAACGAAGCCGAGATCGAGCGCGGCATCGAGATCGCCAACAACTCGCGCAGCGTGGTGCGGGTGATAGTCGGCAACGAAGCGCTGTTCCGCCGCGAGGTCACGGTCGAGCAACTGACGGCCTACCTGGACCGCGTGCGCAAGGCGGTGAAAGTGCCGGTGACCACCGCCGAGCAGTGGCACATCTACGAGAAGTACCCGGAGATGGCCAAGCACGTCGACCTGATCGCCGCCCACGTGCTGCCCTACTGGGAATACACGGCGATGAACGATGCCATCCCGTTCGTCCTCGAACGCGCCAAGGAGCTGCGCGCCAAGTTCCCGCGCAAGCCGCTGCTGCTGGCCGAAGTCGGCTGGCCGAGCAACGGCCGCATGCGCGGCGGCGCCGACGCCACCCAGGCGGACCAGGCCATCTATCTGCGCACGCTGACCAACGCACTGAACAAGCGCGGCTACAACTACTTCGTCGTCGAGGCCTTCGACCAGCCGTGGAAAGTCGGCGACGAGGGCTCGGTGGGCGCCTACTGGGGCGTCTACAACGCCCAGCGCCAACCGAAGTTCAACTTCGACGGGCCGGTGGTGAACATTCCGCAGTGGCGCGCCCTGGCGGTCGCCTCGGTGGTGATGGCGCTGCTCGCCTTGACCCTGCTGATGATCGACGGCAGCGCCCTGCGCCAGCGCGGGCGGACCTTCCTCACCGTGGTCGCCTTCGCCGGCGGCTCGGTGCTGGTGTGGATCGCCTACGACTACAGCCAGCAGTACAGCACCTGGTTCAGCATGACCGTCGGCGGCCTGCTGGGCATTGGAGCACTGGGCGTGTTCATCGTCCTGCTCACCGAAGCCCACGAACTGGCCGAGACCGTCTGGGTACGCAAGCGCCGCCGGCCGTTCGATCCGGTGCTCGCCGATACCGGCTACCGGCCCAAGGTCTCGGTGCACGTACCCTGCTACAACGAACCGCCGGAGATGATGAAGAAGACCCTGGATGCGCTGTCCAGGCTCGACTATCCGGACTTCGAAGTCCTGATCATCGACAACAACACCAAGGACCCGGCCGTCTGGGAACCGGTGCGCGACTACTGCGAAGTGCTCGGCCCGCGCTTCCGCTTCTTCCACGTCGCGCCGCTGGCCGGCTTCAAGGGTGGCGCGCTGAACTACATCCTGCCGCACACCGCACCGGACGTCGAAGTCGTCGCAGTGATCGACGCCGACTACTGCGTCGAGCCGAACTGGCTCAAGCAGATGGTGCCGCACTTCAGCGATCCGAAGATCGCCGTGGTGCAGTCTCCGCAGGACTACCACGACGGCGAGGAAAACCTCTTCAAGAAGCTCTGCTACGCCGAGTACAAGGGCTTCTTCCACATTGGCATGGTTACCCGCAACGACCGCGACGCGATCATCCAGCACGGCACCATGACCATGATCCGCCGCACCGTGATGGACGAGCTGAAATGGGCCGACTGGACCATCTGTGAGGACGCCGAACTGGGTCTGCGAGTGTTCGAGAAAGGCTACTCGGCCGCCTACTCGCACCAGAGCTTCGGCAAGGGCGTGATGCCTGACACCTTCATCGACTACAAGAAGCAGCGCTTCCGCTGGGCCTACGGCGCCATCCAGATCATGAAGGGCCACGCCCGCGCGCTGTTCCAGGGCAAGGACAGCAAGCTCACCCTCGGCCAGCGCTACCACTTCATCGCCGGCTGGCTGCCGTGGATCGCCGATGGCATGAACATTTACTTCACCGTCGGCGCGCTGCTCTGGTCCTCGGCGATGATCATCGTGCCCAAGCGGGTCGACCCGCCGCTGCTGATCTTCGCCATCCCGCCACTGGCGCTGTTCTTCTTCAAGTTCGGCAAGATCATGTTCCTCTACCGCCGCGCGGTGGGCGTGAACCTGCTGCGCTCGTTCCAGGCAGCCGTGGCCGGCCTTGCGCTGTCCCATACCATCGCCAAGGCGGTGCTCTACGGGACGTTCACCAAGACCATCCCGTTCTTCCGCACGCCGAAGATGGCCTCCAACCACGGCCTGCTGGTCGCACTGGCCGAAGCCCGTGAGGAGGTATTCATCATGCTGCTGCTGTGGGGCGCAGCGCTGGGCATCGTGCTGGTGCAGGGCGTGCCGAGCCGCGACATGATGTTCTGGGTCGCCATGCTGCTGGTGCAGTCGCTGCCCTACCTCGCCGCTCTGGTGATGGCGATGCTGTCCGCGGCGCCCAAGGCCCAGGAAGCGCCGGTAGCCAGCCCGGCGACACCAGCGGCCTGACCGCCCATCCGTAACCAAGAACGCCGGCCATGCGCCGGCGTTTTTGCTTTAAGATGGGCGCCTTTTTCCGTTCCACCCCAGGATGCCCTCAATGTCCCTCTCGCCGACACTGGCCCTCGCCTGCGAGCTGATTCGCCGTCCCTCCGTCACACCGGTCGATGCCGACTGCCAGCAGATGATGATGCAGCGCCTGGACGCCTGCGGTTTTGCCCTGGAGCCCATGCGCATCGAGGATGTGGATAACTTCTGGGCCCTGCGCCAGGGGCGCGACGGCGCCAACGGCCCGGTGCTGTGCTTCGCCGGCCACACCGACGTAGTCCCCACCGGCCCCGAGCAGGCCTGGCAGCACCAGCCGTTCGACGCTCTGATCGACGCCGACGGCATGCTCTGCGGCCGTGGCGCGGCTGACATGAAAGGCAGCCTGGCGTCGATGATCATCGCCACCGAGCGCTTCGTCGCCGACCACCCGGACCATCGCGGTAGCATCGCCTACCTGATCACCAGCGACGAGGAAGGCCCGGCCCATCACGGCACCAAAGCCGTGGTCGAACGCCTGAAGGCGCGCAACGAGCGCCTGGACTGGTGCATCGTCGGCGAACCGTCGAGCACCACCCTAGTCGGCGACATCGTCAAGAACGGTCGTCGCGGCTCCCTCGGCGCCACCCTCAGCGTGCGCGGCAAGCAAGGCCACGTGGCCTACCCGCACCTGGCGAAGAACCCGATCCACCTCGCCGCCCCGGCCCTGGCCGAACTGGCCGCCGAGCACTGGGACAACGGCAACGACTATTTCCCGCCGACCAGCTTCCAGATCTCCAATATCAATGGCGGCACCGGCGCGACCAACGTCATCCCCGGCGAGCTGAAGGTGATCTTCAACTTCCGCTTCTCCACCGAATCCACCGTCGAAGGCCTGCAGCAACGCGTCGCGGCGATCCTCGACAAGCACGGCCTGGACTGGCACATCGACTGGGCACTGTCCGGCCTGCCGTTCCTCACCCAACCGGGTGAGCTGCTCGATGGCGTGGCGGCGGCGATCCGCGCGGTCACCGGCCGCGAGACCACACCGTCGACCTCCGGCGGCACCTCCGACGGCCGCTTCATCGCCACCATGGGTACCCAGGTGGTCGAACTCGGCCCGGTGAACGCCACCATTCACCAGGTGGACGAACGCGTGCTGGCCAGCGACCTCGATGTGCTGACCGAAATCTATTACCAGACCCTGGTGCGACTGCTGGCATGAGTGGACCGAACAAAGGCTTCTGCCTGGGCGCCGTACAGCCCGATACCCCGCCGCCCGCGCCAGCCGCAGAGCGTCGCTATTCCCTGCGCGTTTATCAGATTGCCCAACGTCGTCGCTCCCTGCCCACCGTGCTGCGCAATGACCTGCCGCAGCCGCTGGTGCCTGCGCCGGTGACGAAGTGATGCTGATCTGTCCGCTGTGCCGCGAGGCGCTGACTGAAGTCGACAACGGCGTCGCCTGCTCCGCCGGCCACCGCTTCGACCGCGCCCGCCAGGGTTACCTGAACCTGCTGCCAGTGCAGCACAAGAAGAGCCTCGACCCGGGCGACAACGCCGCCATGGTCGAGGCGCGACGGCACTTCCTCGGCGCCGGCCACTATGCTCCGCTGGCCAAGCGCCTGGCCGAACTGGCCGTCGAGCGCGCTC
Source organism: Pseudomonas sp. NPDC086581 (assembly GCF_044746165.1). Classification (NCBI taxonomy): domain Bacteria; kingdom Pseudomonadati; phylum Pseudomonadota; class Gammaproteobacteria; order Pseudomonadales; family Pseudomonadaceae; genus Pseudomonas; species Pseudomonas sp. NPDC086581. The sequence continues at coordinate 348,740 of NZ_JBIVBR010000003.1, forward strand.
CAGGGCGCTGGCTGGATATAGGCTGTGGCGAGGGCTATTACACCGCACAACTCGGTGAGGCCCTGCCCGACGCCGACGGCTATGCGCTGGATATCTCCCGCGAGGCCGTCAAACGCGCCTGCAAGCGCGCTCCGCAGCTGACCTGGATGGTCGCCAGCATGGCCCGTGTGCCGCTCGCCGATGCTTCCTGCCAGTTGCTGGCCAGCGTGTTCAGCCCGATCGACTGGAAGGAAGCGGCTCGCCTGCTCACTCCCGGCGGCGGCGTGCTGCGCCTGGGCCCGGCGCGCGACCACCTGCTGGAACTGCGCCAGCGCCTGTACGACGAAGTTCGCGAGTACGTCGAGGACAAGCACCTCGCCGACCTGCCCGAAGAGCTGAAACTGGCGCACACCGAACAACTGAGCTTCAAGCTGCCGCTGCACACCCGCGAAGCCCGCGAGCACCTGCTGGCGATGACGCCCCACGGCTGGCGGGTCAACCCCGAGCGGCGCGAGCGTATCCTTGCCGAGCCCTTCGAGGTGACGATCGCGGTACGCTACGATTGGCTGGAACGCCAAGAACCCTGACGAGGATGCCATGCGCCAACCGGATATCGAGATCTACATCAAGGATGCCGACCAGGCCGCCGTCGGCGCCTGGCTGGAGAAGGCCCTTGGCCCCTGCTCCGAATGGCGCGCCCAGGGTGAGACCTTCAAGTGCACCGCCGGCAGCATTCCCGCCACCTGGCTGCCCAAGGCCGTGGGCAAGTGGAACAGCCTGTTCCTGGACAGCGACAAGACCCCGTGGGACGACGATGTCGCCTGCGCCCGCGATGCCTGCGCCGCTCTGGAAGTGGAGGTGCGCTGCGCACCGGGTAGCTGGAGCGAGGATCAGGGCGAGGAAGACGCCGACCGCTGGCTGAAAGTGACCGCCGCGGGCGTCGAAGAGATTACCTGGCGCACGGGCTGAAACCGTGCCGGCAGAGAGTGAAAATCAAAGGCCCGTCCATTGGACGGGCCTTTGATTTCGGGGGCTCAGACCTTCGACACGTCTTCTGCCTGGAGGCCTTTCTGACCCTGGATCACCGAGAACTCCACTTTCTGGCCTTCGACCAGGGAGCGGTGACCGTCGCCACGAATGGCACGGTAGTGAACGAAAACGTCCGGACCGCTATCGCGTTGAATGAATCCATAACCTTTGGCGTCATTGAACCACTTGACGGTTCCGACCTCACGATCAGCCATTACCACACTCTCCAACTTGCCTATTATTTTTGGATGGCCCCCGGGAATGAGGACTTCGGCAGTCGCCGGCTGAACGCTTTCCTTATCATCCAACCCGCGCCGAAAGGCACGTAGGAAGGTAATTCGAATAACGCCCAAGGGCGACAGCGCTCCCGAGTATATAAATCAAAAGTTACAGCTGAAAAGCACTTTTTCATCAACTCCCCGCCCCTATGACCAATCAGGCCAAAGTGCCATTTTTCGGGGCCTGCAGAGCCATTTTGGTGCTCGTTACCCTGCGTAACGAAAGTGTTTCGAACGTGGACCCTTTCGCACTTTCGCGTATTTACGGCGGGTAGTTTCGTTCCCGTTCATCCGTTTTCAGCGGTATTGGGAAATGTCTTTCGGAGGCAGTCGGAATGCGCCCTGCAGTTTCTGCCGCGGCAATATGCCCAATCATCTGTCTGCTGAATTGGCAGTCCGCCAATCCATTGAGTTCAATGAACAGCGGACATGAAACAGCCCTGACCGCACCTCAAGCGTGGTCAGTCGTGCACCATCAAGGGACTCGCACGCTCAGGGGCTGACCTGATAACCCCGTCCCTGAAGGCAACCGCTGTAAGCACTAGCACTGGCCGAGCTCTGCGCCTCGCCCTGCGCGCGACGGTCCTGCCGACGATCCTGGCGCTGGCGCGAAGCGCCCACCGCAGCTCCCGCCGCCGTCACCTCGCCCGCGCGGTTCTGCCGGTACTGCTGCTTGGCGTCGTCACTCGCCCGGTCATACAACTCCTCATGTTGCTGCCCGCGAACTTCGGCGGCGACCGCACCCGCTGCCGCGCCCTTGGCTGCGCCGCGAACCCGCCCGCCGACTTTCGGGTCCGAGTTGCTGGTCGCGCTGCTGGCCGCATTGGCGGCAACGCTGTTGCACTCGCTCATGTCCTGCTGCATCTGCTGGCTGCTCTGGCCCTTGAGCGGGACGACAGTCTGGGCCGCGGCGGGCAGCACGACCGACAAGGCGAGCAGGCATCCCCAGGTGAACGTACGCATCGCGGAACCTCCATAGAATGTCATCCCCTAAATGGCAGGATAGCCTCAGTCCACGGGGTGTCTGCCCACGCCGACCAAGCGCTCGCGACTTTGCTGGCGAGGGCCTAATCCGGCAAACTAGCCGGCCTGAGCAATCGCTCGTTTTACCTACGCCAGCCATAGGGCCTGTATGCCTCGTTACCCGTTCCGCCGCTTCGGTTTTGGTGCCCTGCGCCGCCTGCTGTACCTCTGGGTGCGCTCGGAAACCATCAACCAGTCGGCCTTCAGCCTGAAGATCGACCGCAGCAAACCGGTCCTCTACGTCCTGCAGCAGCCCTCGGTGACCGACCTTGCCGTGGTCGATACCGAGTGCCGCAAGGCCGGCCTGCCGCGTCCGGTGATGCCGGTGGCAGTGGGTGAATCCATCGAGCCGGCGGCCTTCTTCTACCTGACACCCGAGCCTGACTGGCTCGGCCGCCAGGACAAGCGCGGCGCGCCGCCAGCGTTGGTACGCATGCTCGGCGCCATTGGCCAGAACGGCATCGACGATGCGCAGATCGTTCCGGTCAGCGTGTTCTGGGGCCAATCCCCGGACAGCGAGAAGAGCGCCTGGAAGTTGCTGTTCGCTGACAACTGGGCCGTCACCGGACGCCTGCGTAAACTGGCGCGTATTTTGATCCTCGGCCGCAAGACCCGCGTGCAGTTCTCCGCGCCCATCCACCTGCGCGAACTGGTGGAACAGGGCAAGGGCCATGAGCGCACCCTGCGCATGGTCCAGCGCATCCTGCGCGTGCACTTCCGCAACCAGAAAACCGCCGTGATCGGCCCGGACCTCTCCCACCGCCGCACCCTGGTCAAGGGCCTGCTGCGCGCACCGCTGGTGCGCCAGGCAATCCAGGAAGAGTGCGAGACCCAGAAGATCTCCCAGGACAAGGCCGAGGCCGCTGCCCTGCGCTACGCCAACGAGATCGCCGCCGATGTTTCCTACCCGGTGATCCGCTTCCTTGAAGTGACCCTGACCTGGTTCTGGAACAAGCTCTACGAGGGAGTGAAGGTCAACCACATCGAGCGCGTGCAGGAAGTCGCCCAGGGCCACGAGATCGTCTACGTGCCCTGCCACCGCAGCCACATCGACTACCTGCTGCTGTCCTACCTGCTGTTCCGCAACGGCCTGACCCCGCCGCACATCGCCGCCGGCATCAACCTCAACATGCCGGTGGTGGGCTCAATCCTGCGCCGTGGTGGCGCCTTCTTCATGCGCCGCAGCTTCAAGGGCAACCAGCTCTACACCGCGGTGTTCAACGAATACCTGCACACCCTGTTCAGCCGTGGTTTCTCGACCGAGTACTTCGTCGAAGGCGGCCGCTCCCGCACCGGGCGCATGCTGCACCCGCGCACCGGGATGCTGGCGATCACCCTGCGCAGCTTCCTGCGCGACTCGCGCCGGCCCATCGTCTTCGTCCCCGTGTACATCGGCTACGAGCGCGTGCTCGAAGGCCGCACCTACCTGGGCGAGCTGCGCGGCGCAGCGAAGAAAAAGGAATCGATCTTCGACATCTTCAAGGTTATCGGCGCGCTGAAGCAGCGCTTCGGCCAAGTCTGGGTAAACTTCGGCGAGCCTATCCACCTAGACGCCTTCCTCGACCAACAGCAGCCCGACTGGCGTCAGCAGGAGCTGGGCCCGGAATACCGCCCGGCCTGGCTCTCGGAAACCACCAACCACCTGGCTCGCGACGTTGCCCGCCACCTCAACGACGCAGCGGCGATCAACCCGGTGAACCTCGTCGCCCTGGCGCTGCTCTCCACCACCCGCCTGGCGCTGGACGAGACCGCCCTGGCGCGGGTGATCGACCTCTACCTCGAGCTGCTGCGCAAGGTGCCCTACTCGCCCAGCGCCACGCTGCCCGACGGCGACGGCCACCAGCTGATCGAGTACGTGAAGAGCATGAACCTGCTCAGCGAGCAGAAGGACGCCCTCGGCCGCATCTGCTACCTCGACGAGCAGAACGCGGTGCTGATGACCTACTACCGCAACAACGTGCTGCACATCTTCGCCCTGCCGGCGCTGATCGCCAGCTTCTTCCAGAACAGCGGACGGATCAGCCGCGAGCAGCTGCTGCGCTACACCCGCGCGCTGTACCCGTACCTGCAGGCCGAACTGTTCATCCGCTGGAGCCTGGACGAGCTGGATACAGTGGTCGATCAGTGGCTGCAGGCCATGGTCGCCAGCGAACTGCTCAAGCAGGAGAATGACACCTTCATCCGCCCGCCGCCCAGCTCGCGCCAGTATGTGCTGCTGACCCTGCTGGCCCGCGCCATCGCGCAGACCCTGCAGCGCTTTTATATGTCCATATCCCTGGTGCTCAATGCCGGACAAAAGCAGCTCACCGCCGAGGAACTGGAAAATCTCTGCACCGTAATGGCCCAGCGCCTATCGGTCCTCCACGGCCTCAACGCCCCGGAATTCTTCGACAAGAGCCTGTTCCGCCACTTCATCCAGACCCTGCTGGACGAAGGCGTGCTGCGCAAGGACGAGAACGGCAAGTTGAGCTACCACGAGTTGCTCGGCGAACTGGCCGAAGGCGCCGCCAAGCGCGTGCTACCAGCGGAGATTCGACTGTCCATCCGCCAGGTAGCCCTGGAACGGCCGCCTCAGGAAGAAAGCGCCTCCGTCGAGCCCCCGACGACCAGCCAGGGCTGATCCGCCCTCCCTGCCGGTGGCTTGACGCCCCTGCACCGCGACCGATAGATTTCTGACGATCAACCATCGGTCGCGGTCAGGGACGCTCCCCGTGTTCAACAGGATTCTGATCGTCTGCGTCGGCAACATCTGCCGCAGCCCCATCGCCGAACACCTGCTGCGCGAATCCCTGCAGGACAGCGACATCGCCGTAGCCTCCGCCGGGCTCAGCGCCCTGGTCGGCCACTCAATCGACAACACCGCCCTCGCCATCCTCCGCCGTCACGGCCACCATCCCCAACCGCATCGCGCCCGCCAACTCACCGCCGAAATGGTCCACGAGGCCAACCTCGTCCTGGTGATGGAGCAATCGCAGATCCAGAGCGTGATCCGCTTGGCCCCCGAGGCTCGTGGCAAGACCTTCCTGCTGGGTAAATGGCAGACCGACCAGGAAATTCCGGACCCTTATCGCAAAGGCCCGGAAGCCTTCGAGCGCGCTTACGCGCTGATCGAATCCGCAGTCACCCCCTGGGGCGACCGCCTGCGAATTCGCCGATAATTTGGCGGAATATTTTTCTTCCGACAAAAGCGTCAGAAAACCTTACAAAGCCATGCTGAAAAAGGCTACGCTCTAGCCCAGCAAGACCATATTCAGCTGTTTGGTCTCCCAGTTACGACAAGTAATTTTCCAGGGGCCTACATCGCTTTATGAAGATCCTGCACATCACCGAGTCCTTCGGCGGCGGCGTCACCTCGGCCATCAACTCCTACATCCTCAACTCCCAGCAGCATGAGCACTACCTGCTGGCCTCGGTGCGCAAAGGCGACACCACAGGCGAGGAAAGCCAGGGCCTGTTCAAGCATATGGAACTGGTGCCTCGCCGTCTTTCCAGCCTCGCCCGAATAAAGCCGTACATCGATCGTGTGCAGCCGGATGTCATCCACCTGCACAGCACCTATGCCGGCGCACTGATCCGCGCCCTGCCCTTCATTCCCGCGCAAAAGATCGTCTACACCCCGCACGGGTTTGCCTTCCTGCGTGGCGACCATCCGATGATGCTCAAGGCCTACCGCACCATCGAATCGCTGCTGGCGAAGCGGACGGCGGTGATTGCCGGCTGCGGCCTGGACGAGCAGCGCATCGCCGGGGAACTGATCGAACCGACGCATACCCTGGGACTGGTGAATGTCTGCGACGACCTGCCGGAAGTGCCGGCCGTGCACAGCCTCACCAGCAAACCCGTAGTCGGCATGGTCGGGCGCATCAGCCGGCAGAAGGGCCACGAGTACTTCCGTGCACTGGCGGAAAGCTGCGCGGACGTTGCCCACTTCAAGTGGATAGGTGGCGGGGACGCCCAAGTCATGGCGGAGATGGTCCAAGCCGGTATCGAAGTGACCGGGTGGCGCACACGCGGCGAGGTCATCGCCCACATGAAAGGGCTCGACCTGTACTTTCACACAGCGGCCTGGGATGGCTTCCCCATCTCGGTGCTCGAAGCGGCGAAGCTCGACCTCCCCATCGCACTCCGACGCATCGGCCCCTTCGTTGCAGAAGGCCTGTCCACCGCCCAGGACCTGTCGGAAGCACAGCGGCAAGTCATCGCCTTCTCCAAGGGCGACCCGACTGCCCTGGCTGAGCTGGCACGCAATAGCCAGAACATTCAGCGCCTGCACTCTGGCGAACAGCTGCAGTCTTCGCTGGAACACCTCTACTCCCGCTTCACCCCGCAGCACTCCGCCAAACAGCTCGCCGCAGGCTGACATCGAGGCCTGCCCTGGCGGGCGGGCCGAGTGCCCCCCCAGCCAGGCCGACTTCATCCCTTCCTTCGCTCCTGCCACTGCTCGATCCGACGGCAGAAGCTGATCATCGATCAGCAATCGGAGACGGCATTGCGCCACCAGAATTCTCCGCCCTCATCGACTATTTGAAGGGATTCCCTTTAACCCTCCTCAGAGAATTCCTAAACCCCCGAAACGGGGGAGGCACGCATTGAATCGCCTCGGCGCGAAGATTAATTTTCGCGGCCCATAGGTAGCGCCAATCAATGCAGCGGTGGTCAGCGTGTTCAAGAACGTACTGGTTATCTGCGCAGGAAACATCTGCCGCAGCCCGACAGGCGAGCATCTGCTCCAGCAACATCTCGCCGGTACCGGCATCCGGGTCAGCTCTGCAGGCCTCACCGCGGTGGTCGGTCACCCGTTCGAACGGAACGCTCTCGAAACCCTGCAGCGTCACGGCCAACAGCCCCACGAACATCAGGCACGGCAACTGACACCGCAGATCCTGCAGGCCTCCGACCTCGTGCTGGTCATGGAGCGTCGCCATCTGCAGGACGTCATCCGGTTATCGCCCGTCTCGCGTGGCAAGACCTTCCTGCTCGGCAAATGGCAGAGCGAGCGGGAAATCCCCGATCCCTACAAGCGCGGAACGGCAGCTTTCGAGCATGCCTACGCCCTGATCGAGGAAGGCGCTGTCGCCTGGTCACGACGTCTTCAACCTCAACGCTGATTACTTCAAGAAGCCTCTCATGCAATACCCTCAAACGCCCGCTCTTCCGCCGGCCGTCAGCGATGACGACGAAATCGACCTGCTCGCCCTGTTCGGCACCCTGCTCGATCACAAATGGCTGATCGCAGGCATCACCGCCGGCTTCATGGTTGTGGGTGTGGCCTATGCCCTGCTGGCTGCTCCCGTCTATCGCGCGACCGCCACTCTCCAGGTCGAGCAGAAAAAGCCCGGTATTCCCGGACTTTCGGATATGAGCGACCTGCTGGGAGCACAGTCACAGGCCGTTACTGAAATCCAGTTGCTGACTTCGCGGACGGTGATCGGCAAGGCCGTGGATGCACTCAAGCTGGATATCGAAATCCAGCCCTCGCTTTTCCCGGTGATCGGCAACTTCCTTCATCGCATCTACGCTCCGGAACAGCCAGGAGAGATTGCCTCGCCCCTGCTGGGCATGAGCCGTTTCGCCTGGGGCGGGGAGACACTGAAGATCTTCCAGCTCGAAGTTCCCACTGCGTTGCTCGAGAAAGAGCTGAAGCTCATCGCCGGCGAAAAAGGCCAGTTCACGCTGCTCGACAAAGACGACAACGTACTGGTGAAAGGCGAGGTTGGCCAACCCGCTGAGCGAAACGGCGTGAAGATCCAGGTGGAAGTGCTGAACGCCAACCCTGGCACGCGCTTTACCGTCATTCGCGAACGCCGGCTGAGCGCCATCCTTGATTACCAGCTGGCACTCAACGCCAGCGAAACCGGCAAGGAGTCCGGCATCCTCACCCTGTCGCTGGATGACGAACAACCCGATCAGGCGCTTACCGTCCTCAATGCCATCAGCCAGCAGTATGTCCTGCAGAATGTCGAACGCGCTTCTGCCGAAGCTGCCTCCAGCCTGGACTTCCTGCGCGGGCAACTGCCGGAAGTGCGCAAGGACCTGGAGCAATCAGAAAACGCCCTCAGCGGTTACCAATCCCGCGCCAAATCAGCCGACATCAGCCTGGAAACCAAGGCACTGCTGGACCAGATTGTCGCCCTGGACACCAATATCTCCCAGCTCAAACTCCAGCAAGCCGAGATGGATCACAAGTTCACCCGCCAGCACCCGGCCTACCAGGCCCTGATGCGGCAGATCGGCGAACTCACCAGCAAGCAGTCCGGCCTCGCCAAGCGCGTGGAGGCCCTGCCGGAAACACAACAGGACCTGCTGCGCCTGACCCGCGACGTGCAGGTCAGCACCGCCATCTATACGCAGATGCTGAACAAGGCCCAGGAACTCGACGTCATGCGCGCCGGTGCCGTCGGCAACGTGCGCATCATCGACCCTGCCGACGTCGATATCACCAAACCGGTTAAACCGAAGCAGCCACTGATCGTTGCCATCGCCACGCTGCTCGGCCTGTTCTTTTCCATCGCTTTGGCACTGCTGCGCAAGAGCCTGAATCGCGGAATCGAAAACCCGACGGCGATTGAACAACTTGGCCTGCCGGTCTACGCCTCCATTCCCTACAGCGAACTGCAGAAATCGGAAGAGCAAGAACGCAACAAGAAGAACGGGAATCGTAAAGCCACCATCACCCCGGCTCCACTGCTGGCGTCCGGCCATCCAACCGACCTCGCCATCGAATCCCTGCGTAGCCTGCGCACCAGCTTGCACTTCGCCATGCTGGAGTCTGGCGACAATCGCCTGATGATCTCCGGCCCTAGCCCCGCAGTAGGCAAATCCTTCGTGAGCTCCAACCTGGCCGCCGTGATTGCCCAGGCGGGCCAGCGCGTACTGCTGATCGATGTCGACATGCGCAAGGGCTACCTGCACAAAGTCTTCGGCACCGATGACAAGCAGGGCCTTTCCGACCTGCTCATCCATCGTTGCACCTTCGAGCAGGCAGTCCGGGCCACTGATGTGGAGAACCTCAGCTTCATCTCTCGCGGGCAGATCCCGCCGAATCCGTCGGAACTGCTGATGCACCCCAACTTCACCGACCTGCTGGAGCGGGCCAGCACCAAATTCGACCTGGTAATCCTCGACACCCCCCCTCTGCTCGCCGTTACCGATGCTGCCATCGTCGGCCGGCAAGCTGGCACCAGTCTGATCGTCACCCGCTTCGGCAAGAACGCCCCACGGGAAATCGAACTGACGATTCGCCGCTTCGAGCAGAACGGTATCGAACTCAAGGGGGCGATTTTCAACGGCGTCGAGCGACGAGCCTCGGACTACTACGGCAACGGGGCGTATGCCAACTACCAGTATGAATACCTGTCGGGAAACAGCTGACACCAGCTGGGCATTCCGGAGCGAATCTATGCAAACAGTCACAGAAAAGCGCTGGTACCTCGTGCAATGCAAACCCAGGCAAGACCTGCGCGCACTGGCCAATCTGCAACAACAGCACTACGAGTGCCTATTGCCAATGCGCCAGGTCGAGCGGATCAGCCAGGGAACCCTCCAGCTCCGATCGGAACCACTGTTTCCTGGCTACCTATTCATTGAGCTCGACACGCTGCAGGACAACTGGATGCCGATTCGCTCCACTCGAGGTGTCAGCCAGATGGTTCGCTTTGACAACGAACCACTGCCCGTCCCGCAGTCGGTCATAGCAGGAGTGCGATCACACACCTCCGCCGTGATCCGGCTGCTTCAGCCAGGGGACCGAGTTCGAATCAGCACTTCAGAATCCGTCGGAGTAGAGGCGATATTCGAAGCCCGGGACGGTACCGAGCGAGTGATCCTGCTGCTCAATCTGCTGCAAAGAGATTCACGTGTCAGCGTGCCAGTCACCCACATCCAGCGGCTCGCACGCCACAGTTAGAACCAGCACGCGATAACCCGCAACGCCAGCAACTCGGCCCTGGTGGCCGATAACAACAACCCGCATCCGCGTTCTCAGGAAATCAACCAAAAATCCTGGGGCGGTAGCGTGCCGACGCCTTGATGTTGAAGCACGCGCCACGAACTCTATGCTCTATGAAAACGACCGTTCTGACTTATGGCACCTTCGATCTTTTCCACCACGGCCACCTGAAACTGCTGACCCGCCTGAAAGCCTTGGGCGATAGATTGATCGTTGGCGTTTCCACCGACGAGTTCAACGCCGGCAAGGGCAAGAAGACCATCATTCCGTTCGCCGATCGAATAGAAATCGTACAGTCAATCAAGTTCGTCGACCTGGCGATTCCAGAAACTGACTGGGCTCAGAAAGCACAGGATATCGTGACCTACGACGCGTCGATTCTCGGCATGGGACACGACTGGGAAGGGAAGTTCGATCACCTGAGTTCGCTGTGCAAGGTCGTTTACCTGCCTCGCACCGAAGGCATCTCCAGCACGCAGATCAAACAAAGCCTGGGCTACTTCGACAAGTCTCATCTCTCAGACCTGAAGGCTTCGCTCGACACCATCTCATCGATCATCGAGCGCCTGCGCTGATTCCCATGAGATCGATCACTCGGCTTGTCACCCACCCGCTGGCAGCAAACACGCTCGCTGCCAGCCTGACGCAGCTGGCCAATTTCCTGCCGTTGCTTTTGTTGCCGATCCTTACCCAGCGACTGGGCATCGCCAGTTTCGGCTCGGTCGCCATGGTGCTCTCCCTCAGCCAGTTGTCGCTGATCATCACCGACTTCGGCTACGGCCTCTCGAGCACCTACAAGATCGCTTGCCATCGTGAAGAACCTCAGCTGATTGGCCGACTGCTGGGCGCGGTATTCCTGGGCAAGCTGCCACTCGTTGCTGGAGCGTCGTTGATCAGCATGCTGGTCCCGATGCTGATTCCTGCATACCGCCAGGATACTCCGCTCTTCGCCCTGGGCCTCCTCGCCATCGCGGGCCAGGCTTATCAAGCCAACTGGCTGTTTATCGGGCTGGAACGCATGAAGGTCATCACCTTCTACAACCTTTCGACCAAAGCTCTTTACCTGTCGATCGTGCTGTTGTTCGTCCACGATGGCGGCGACGCGTGGCTAGTGATTCTCGGTTGGGGACTCGCCCAACTGGCTGCGGCAGGACTTTCAATCCACCAGATATACCGTTGCAACTTTCGTGTGCTCAGGCCACGAGTACACGAGGTCGCGCAGGAGTTTCGCACAGCGCTGCCTTTCTTCACTTCACGAATCGCCGTGGCGACCTACACCTCGGCAGCCACGACTGTCGTCGGCCTATCCGGGCAGGTCCAGGCAGCACAGTTCTATGCCTGCCAGCAGGTCTATCGGATTGGTTCTGCCCTGCCGGTGAACCAGGTGCTCTATCCATTCATGGCCAAGCATCGCAACTGGCGGGTATTCCTGCTGGTGACTCTGGGCTCCGCCTCGGCACTCGCCATGCTGGCTGGTCTGCTTGCAGCCTTTTCCGGAGAAATACTGCAAAAAGCCCTGGGCGATGACTTCATCGAAGCCAGGAGCACTTTCATCATCATGCTCGCCGCCATGGTGGCGAGTTATCTTGCCGCCGCGTTCGGATATCCCGCCTTTGCCGCTCTGGATCGTCTGGACCACGCCAACCGCACGGTCGTGCACGCCTCGATTGCCAACATCTTCGTGCTGGCATGCCTCTATGTTTTCGACCAGATCAACGCCCGCAACGTCGCCCTGACAATCTTGGCAACCGAACTTCTGGTGCTTGTGCTGCGCATCCGCGCACTCCTGAGTTGCCGGAAATCCATTCCTCAACCAATCGCTATCGATAGCCATGCCGACCATTACTGAAATCAAACAGTCCATGCCACGGGACAAGAGCCAATATGATCGCTGGGGGAATCCGGCGGCCTATTTCTGTGCCAGGCCACTATCCTACCCCGTCACCGCCCTCTTCATCGCCCTAGGCCTGGGCGCAAATACGGCGTCTGCCGCCTCCATCGTTTTTGCCCTGCTCTCCATCGCCGCAGCGGCAATGGCGTCATCGGCCTGGCTGGTCGGTGGACTCGTGATGATGTGGCTCATACTCGACTGCGTGGACGGCAACATTGCCCGATTTACGCGTACCGGCTCCAACCGAGGAGAATTCCTCGACGCCATGGGCGGCTACACCATTACTGCGGGTCTCTACCTGGCAATTGGCTACGGCTCGGGAAATATGGAAAGCCTGGTACTGGGCGCACTGGCCAGCATTTTTTCGCTCTTTTCCCGATTGATTCTGAACAAGGTCAACGTACTCTCGGGGGGACGCCGAGACGGATCTGGGGACACCGGCTCAGGCAAGGTGGCCATGTGGCTGCTGTCCGTCTACAACCTCTCCGGAATCGGAATGCTCCTGCTGCTCCTCGCCATCCTGTTCCAGCATGAAGCAGAGTATCTCGCATTCCAGGCACTGACTGGAGCGGCCCTCACCGGTGGAGCATTCTTGCAAGGCTGGAAGAAGCTTCAGGCAAGCTGATCTCCGAACATGCCCACGCAACTCTCCCGGATGCTCTGCTGCATCGTCGTCATATTCCTCGTGGCACTTCCCAAAAGTGGCTTCTATGTAGGAAGCACACCGATCTACAGCCTTTACCTGATCGTCCTGCTGATCACCCCGATCCTGCTGATGCTTCGGCTGAGCACGCCCGTGCGACAAATCGGACCGCTATCACGCTGCACTTTGGCAATTGTGCCCTTCTGGGCAATCTGGGTTGCAACGGAGTTGATAATCGGCCACGAGAACGTCGGTTATCTGGGTGGACATATGTTCGTGTTCATCCTGATACCGACCTTCTTCTACCTGCTGTCTCTGCTTTACGACGAACGGACCCAAGCAACCATCTTTCGAACACTGACACTCTGCATTCGAATGGTCGCGGTGTTCGGAATTATCTCTTTTCTGCACGCAGTGCTGACCGGCGACTATCTCAATATTCCCTATCTGACGACTGGGGGCGGCGATGATGTGCTTTCCGTATGGCAGCGCAATAACCAGCGAGGAGAACTATTCAAGCTGGTCTCCACCTACAACAACGGAAACATCTATGGCCTTTGCATGGCCATGCTTACTCCGCTGTATTTCCGTCTAGAACAGCGATCGATCTTCAAGGTGATACTGATCGCCAGCATGATCCTCACCCTATCGCGCACTGTGTGGTTGCTCACCATCCTTGCCTTGCTAATGACATTCGGGCAAGGGCTCACACTTCGCCGGCTCATAGCCCTGGTCGCAAGCCTCTTTGTCTGCGTCACAGCCGCCATATTCCTCTCCGCCAACTACCTCGGCGGCGATCGTTTCCTGATGGATAGATCTCTGGGCAATCGTGATCAGTTCTTCTGGATGCTCAATGAGTTCCGGCTCATGCCTCAGGAGCCCATATCCGCCATCACTGAAATTCCTTATCTGTCGATCTATTACGACTTCGGCCTGATAGGCCTGGTCTGCTTTGTACTTTTCTTCATCTCGCCGTTGCTGATCGGCAATCCGAGCCCATTCAGTCTTCGGCTCCGCCCCGAACTGCGCGCGTTAAATGCAGGCGTACTGATCTATCTGTTCGCATCCTTGAGCGACTCGGCACTGCTCTTCGTACCAAGTTTCGCCTGCTTCGGATTTCTCGCATTCCTGAAACTATCCCTGTCACGCCGCCATGAACAAACTTTCCCTCCGAACCTTTAAAATCCTCCACGTTGCAGAGACCATCCAGGGTGGTGTTGCCACCTACCTGGAAACACTGGACAAGACATCGCCCCACGAAAATCGGTATCTGATCCCAGGCAGCCAGCGCGAGTGCATCGCCATAGACAGCTCGAAGCTCCAGCTGTTCAAGGGGGGCGGGCGCCTCAGCCGGGCAACTCATCTTTTCCAGGCACTTAGTAAGACACTCAAACAGGATCGCTTTGATCTGATTCACCTGCACAGTTCGCTGGCCGGCTACAGCTTCGTATTGCGGCGACTGATGCTGCTGAAGAGTCCCCCGGCGATCTATTGCGCTCATGGCTGGTCATTCCTGCGCGAAACCTCGCGCATGGAGAACCTGGCTAGCAGGTTTCTGGACCTCCTTACCGGAATGCTTTCCGACGGCATCATTCATATTTCCAGGACCGAGCAGAAACGAGCGTCGTTCATCCCCAATGCCAATCAGGCGATCATCTACAACCCGGTCGATCCGCATTACCTGTCCGAACCAGCTTGGCAAGGTCGCAAACTGGACAGTACGGTCCTGTTCGTCGGCCGACTGGACCGCCAGAAGGGATTCGACCTCCTCTACCGCGCGTTCAATAGTCCATCTCTCAAGGGTGTCCAGCTCCTGGTCGCCGGCTCGGCAGTACTGGAAGGCCGTGAATACGCCGCTACCGACAATGTTCGCTTCCTGGGATGGCAGGACAAGAACTCCCTGTCCGAACTCTATGAACGAGCAACGCTAACAATCATGCCGTCTCGCTGGGAAGGCTTCGGTCTGGTCGCCATCGAGTCCCTCGCCAAAGGCACTCCGGTACTGGTCAATCAGACTGGCTCGTTACCGGAAATCGTCGCCCCCGTGGGACTGGTAGCGGACCTTTCCAGCGAGGAAACGATGATAAGGCATATCAAAAGCGCCCTCTCGACGGGGACGACTCGATCCCCCGAGGAACTGCGCGACTTTGTGCGCCAGCACTTCGCGCCCGACAGATTCGCCCGAGAGCTCTCCGCGTTCTACGCCCGCACCCTGCGCCTCACTGTCTGAACCAATTGTCCTAGAGACTCACTCGATGAACACCTTGGACCGTGGAATTCTCCGCCCCCATCAAGCCACTATCTCCGTCCTGCAGAAGCTGCTCGATCTTTGTGTCATCTGCTTCAGTATGGAACTGGTGCTCATTGCCAACAAAGACCACTGGGACTATTCAGCGGTCATCGCAACGCTGTTTGCCCTGGTTATCTTCTATCTGCTCAGCGACTTCGGTCAGCTGTACACCTCCTGGCGAGGTGAGCGAACGCGCGAAGAACTACGCAAGGTAGCCGGCATCTGGGCAGTCAGCTTCGCGGGAGTGGCTGTCGCGGATTATCTGATTCCTGAAATCACCCTGCTCGATGCAAAAGGTCAGGTTCAATGGTTTTCTCTGGTACTGATCAGCCTCGGTGGCTATCGCATGGTGCTGCGCTCCGGCCTGCATGCGCTGCGACGTCGCGGTTTCAATACCCGCTCGATCGCCATTGCCGGGGCCGGCGCGCTGGGGCAACGCCTGGCCAGTAACATTGCCAGCGCTCCGTGGATGGGCTTGGAACTTGCCGGCTTCTACGATGATGTTCGCTATGAGCCGGTCAGCCTGGGCAAGGGAAAGGTCCAGCTCCCCATTTCCGGTGATATGGAGAAGCTGGTCGAGCAAGCGCGCGCCGGCAAACTGGATCGCGTCTACATCACCCTGCCTATGCGCAGCGAAGAGCGCATCAAGTGGCTGGTCAGGCAATTGAGCGATACCACCGTATCCGTGCACATCGTGCCCGATGTTTTCGTCTTCGACCTGCTCCACGCCCGCGCACAGAACATCGACGGCATCCCCACCATCAGCATCTTCGACAGCCCCATGGTTGGCGCTGGCGCGCTGGTGAAGCGCCTGGAAGATATCGTGCTGTCCACACTGATCCTCTGCCTGATCGCCGTACCGATGCTGCTGATCTCTGCGGCGGTGAAGTTCACCTCGCCGGGCTCAGTGTTCTTCAAGCAGAAGCGCTATGGCATCGATGGCCGCTCCATCGAAGTCTGGAAGTTCCGCAGCATGCGGGTGATGGAAAACGGTGCGAAGGTCACACAGGCCACCCGTAATGACAGCCGCATCACCCCGGTCGGCGCCTTCCTGCGCCGCACGTCGCTGGATGAGTTGCCGCAGTTCATCAACGTGCTGCTCGGCGACATGTCCATCGTTGGTCCACGCCCCCATGCAATCGCCCACAACGAGGAATACCGCGGGCAGATCAGCAGTTACATGCTGCGTCACAAGGTCAAGCCGGGCATCACCGGGTGGGCGCAGGTGAATGGCTGGCGCGGGGAGACCGACACGCTGGAGAAGATGCAAAAGCGGGTCGAGTTCGACCTCGCCTACATCAATAACTGGTCACTCTGGTGGGACCTGAAGATCGTCTTCCTGACCTTGTTCAAGGGCTTCGTTCACCAGAACGCCTACTGAACCGCCACCAGCACGCCTTAACCAGATATCCCCTTCACCAGCGTCTCTCTTTTCTGACAGCCACCTTCCAAGTCGGTTGCTAACCTGCGCCACCTCCCAGGCTCCCGCTGCCAAACGCCGCTGAGGAAGCCTCACTGTCCATTCCATTTCCTATCCTGGCTTCGTCATGATTCGTCCATTGTCCGTCGCTATCCTTACCGCCCTCGCCTTGCAAGGCTGCATGTTCTCCCCCGGCCAGTACCTGGATACAGGGCGACTGACGCAGGAAGATTCGGCTGAATCCAGCCGCGTCCAACTGGTGCAGATCACTCCCAAACTGCTCACGGTCGAAGCCGCGACGCAAAGAACGGAGTCGATCCCGACGGAGCTGACCAGCTTCCACCCCGAGAGCTATCAGATCGGCGCCGGTGACCTGCTTTACATCACCGTGTGGGACCACCCCGAGCTCACCTCTCCGGCTGGCCAGCAACAACAGACCGACGCCAACGGGCGACTGGTCCGGCCCGACGGCACGCTGTTCTACCCCTACATTGGCACCTTGCAGGTCGCCGGTCACACCATCGAAGACGTCCGCAAGACCATCAGCCTGGCGCTCTCGGCCTATGTGGAAGAGCCGCAGGTCGATATCGCCATCCTGCGCTTCGCCAGCCAGCGCGTGCTGCTCAATGGCGCCTTCATCAAGGCCGGGCCACAAGCGATCACCACGACTCCGCTGACCCTGATGGAAGCCATCGGTGCCGCCCAGCTCGACACCGTCAATGCCGACCTCTCCGGCCTGACCCTACAGCGCGACAACCAGGTCTACCCCTTGAACCTGGATGCCCTGAATACAGCGCAGGGCTCCGACCTGTACGGCCTTTACCTGAAGGACGGCGACCGCATCTATCTGCCCTACAACGACCGCAAGAAGGTCTACCTGATGGGCGAGGTCAACGCCCCGCGCGCGCTGAACTTCAAGACCCGCGACATGAACCTGGCCGATGCGCTGGGCAGTGTCGGCGGCCTGAACCAGACCACGGCCAGCGGCAAGGCGGTCTATGTCATCCGCGGAGTCGAGAACCTCGAACAGGAACGCGCCACGGTCTTCCAGCTCGACGCCAACTCGCCCACCGCGTTCATCCTGGCCCAGCAGTTCCAGCTACAGCCGCAGGACGTGGTCTACGTTGGCCCGGCCGGCGTGACGCGCTGGAACCGCCTGATCAGCCAGTTAGTGCCGTCCGCCGGCATCCTGGGCACCGGTTCAACCGTGCAGCGCAACCTCACAAACAACAACTGACCTCCAGCCATGAACGCCCTTCGCTTGCCGCTGCTGGCCTCTCTGGCCACCTCGCTGTGCGCCTGCAATCCCCTGATGCAAGGTTCCCTGAACACCCTCGGCGCCAGCCTCAGCCGCCCAGCGCCGCTGGAGCTGACCCGCGCTCAGGTCGAAGCCCTGCCCTATTACCAGATCCAGGTCACCACCGTGTATGGCTCGGCGGTGATGGCTCTGGTACGCATCCAGGGCGACCTGCAGTACTGGCGCACTTCTTCAGGCCAATTTCTGCTGCTGCAGGATGGCATCGTGGTGCGCACCCTGGGCTTCCCGAATGACCTGTTGAGCACAAGGCTCAGCGCAGATTCGCCCTTCCATCGGGGGTTGCACCAGATCACAGACGGCCAGCAGAGCCAACGCACGATCGATCTCGGACCTGATTATCAGCTGGGCGTCCTTGTCAAAGGCCACCTCTCCCACAGCGGCACCGAGACCGTACGAGTTCTCGATCAAGACCTGGCTCTCCTGCGCATCGACGAGCAGTTGAGTGCGCCTATCGACGGAATGTCGTCGACCAATCGCTACTGGGTCGATCCCAAGGACGGTTTCATCCTGCAGAGCCAGCAGCAGGTAGCACCGGGCTTGAACGTCACCATCACCCAACTGCGCCCACTCCGGGGGCAACCATGAAGTTCGCTCGACTCTCCTGCCTGGCCGCCTGCTTCCTGGCCAGCACCTCGCTCCTCGCCGCTACCCGTATCGAAGTACTGGGCTCCCTGCCCTCCCCCGGGGAAAAGCAGATCGCCGAAGGCCTGCGCCTGGGGCAGTTGCTCGGGCAGTTGCAGGTGGACCCTCTCGGTTACTGGCTCGGTGCATCCTGGCAACGTCAAAGCCTGAAGCAGGAGCAACAGCGGCTGAAGGCCGGCATCCTGTTTGATCTGATCCAGTTGCAACGTCTGGCCCGACTGCAGGACAACCCCAGCCTGGCGAACGCCGCGCGGCAGTTGAACGAGCAGGTAAGCGCACTTCCGGTGACCGGTCGAAAGATCTACCCGCTGGACCCACTGGCCGTCGAACTGAACATGGCGCACTCACCGAAGCTGCAGGGCGGCGACCGCCTGATCTTCCCGCCACGCCCGGACTACGTTCGCATCGTCGGCGCGGTATCGCAGGACTGCGCACTCCCATTCGTTCCGTTGCAGCAGGCCTATCGCTACGCACAACAGTGCCCCGCATTGGCCGACGCAGACCCGGACTACCTCTACCTGATCCAGCCCGACGGCCAGGTGACGCGCCTGGGC
Organism: Pseudomonas sp. NPDC086581; assembly: GCF_044746165.1. NCBI lineage: Bacteria > Pseudomonadati > Pseudomonadota > Gammaproteobacteria > Pseudomonadales > Pseudomonadaceae > Pseudomonas > Pseudomonas sp. NPDC086581. The sequence continues at coordinate 367,755 of NZ_JBIVBR010000003.1, forward strand.
ATTGCCCTGTGGAACCGTGAAGAAGCGGTTCCACCGGCTCCCGGTGCCGTGTTGCTGGTTCCACTGAACGCCAGCGATATCAATGCCATCGCCCCGGACCTGAACCGCGAGCTGGCCGAATTTCTCGCCACCCAGCCCTTGCCGGCGGACGCACCATGAACCTTCGCTACGGTCTTTACCCCCTGCTGGTCGTTGCCAGCCTGGCGAGCGCCGAACCCCGCTATACCCAGAATGATTTCGGCGGCGTCGGGCTGCTGCAAACACCCACTGCACGCATGTTGCCGGCCGGGGAAATCAGCATCAACGCCAGCCGCACCGATCCCTACTCACGCTACAGCTTCTCGTTGCAGCCGTTCGACTGGATGGAAGGCACCTTCCGCTATACGTCGATCAGCAACCGCAAATACGGAGTGGCAGACGAGAGCGGCGACCAGAGCTACAAGGACAAGGCCTTCGACGTCAAATTCCGTCTCCTGCAGGAAAGTCGCTGGGTACCGGAAATCGCCTTGGGCGGGCGCGACGTTGGCGGCACTGGATTGTTCTCCAGCGAGTATCTCGTGGGGAACAAGCGTGTGGGTGATCTGGATTTCAGTCTTGGGCTGGCCTGGGGTTACATCGGCAACCGTGGCGAACTGGATAATCCGCTGGGGTGGATCGATGACAGATTCAACACGCGGCCTACTTCCGAGGGCACGGGAGAGCTGAGCTCCAACAGCTACTTCCGCGGCCGCCCCTCCCCCTTCGGCGGCATCAACTGGCAAACCCCCTGGGAGCCGCTCTCGCTCAAGCTGGAATACGACGGCAACGACTACCAGCACGAACCGCTGAACAACAACCAGAAGCAGAGTTCGCCCTTCAACATCGGCATGGTTTTCAAGGCCAACGACGCGATCGACCTGACTGCCGCCTTCGAGCGCGGCAACACGGCAATGTTCGGCATCACCTTGCACACCAACTTCGCCACACGCACGGCACCGGCCAAGGTCAGCGACCCGGCCCCCGAACCCCTGGTGGAGCGCACGCCCGAGCCCGGTACCAGCTCGGCGGATTGGGCAGACGTCTCCCGCCGCGTTGAGGAAAATGCCGGCTACAAGGTCGAACGCATCACCCGCAAGAACAGCGAAGTGGTGGTCTATGGCGAGCAGACCCGCTACCTCTACCCGCCCGAAGCCGTCGGCCGTACCGCGCGCATCCTCGACAACAGCGCCGATGACGATGTCCAGTGGTTCACCGTCGTCGATACCCGCTACGGCCAGCCCATGGTCGAAACCAGCGTACCGCGCAAAGTATTCCGTGACGTGGCCAACCAGGAACGCCCGCTGGAAGACCTGCGCCGCAGCACCGAACAGAACGTACCGCTGCCGCAGCAGGAAGAGTTGCTCTACGCACAGCAACCCGACCCGTTCAGCTACAACGTCGGCCTGGGCTACAACCAGAGCATCGGCGGGCCGGACAACTTCCTCCTCTACCAATTCACCGCCGATCTCGACAGCGAATACCGCTTCACGCCGAGCCTGTGGGCGAACGGCCTGCTCAGCGTCAACCTGATCAACAACTACGACGACTTCAAGTACGACGCCCCCAGCGGGCTGCCGCGAGTGCGCACGGACATCCGTCAGTACATGACGACCTCCAACGTCACCCTGCCGACCTTCCAGCTGAACAAGACCGCACGGCTGGACCAGGACCTCTACGGCATGGTCTACGGCGGCTACCTGGAAAGCATGTACGCCGGCGCTGGCGGCGAATTGCTGTACCGCCCAATGAATCAGGACTGGGCGCTGGGCGCCAACCTTGACCTGGTGCGCCAGCGCGATTTCGACCAGCACTTGGGCTTGCGTGACTACCAGACGGCGACCGGCTTCGTCACCCTCTACTGGCAGACCGGCTTCGAAGACATCCTCGCCACCGCAAGCGCCGGCCGCTATCTGGCACGGGACTGGGGTGGCACCCTGGACCTTTCACGGCAGTTCCGCAACGGCGTCCGCTTCGGCGCCTGGGTGACACTGACCACCGCCAGCAAAGACGAATACGGCGAAGGCAGCTTCGACAAGGGCATGTACGTATCGATCCCCTTCGATGAGCTGATGAGCAGCTCCACCATGCGCCGCGCCAATCTCTCCTGGGACCCGCTGACCCGCGATGGCGGCGCAAGGCTCAACCACTACTACTCGTTGTATGACCTCACGGACGGGCGCGACCAGACGATGTTCCAGAACCTCTTCGGACGTATCGTGAAATAACTCGACGCTCACTTGGATCATGGCGCGGAAACCGAAGTCCCCCACAATGGTCTGACGCCCCTTGGTTCAAAGGAGAGCTCCATGAAGAAAACCCTTCCCCTGCTGCTGATGACCGGCCTGCTCACCGCCTGTAGTTCCAACTTCTCCGGCGACAAGGCGTCGCTGGATGGCGAAGTCTTCTACCTGCAACGCATCGCCCTGCCGCCTACCGCCCAGGTCACCGTCAGCCTGCAGGACGTATCGCTGGCCGATGCCCCGGCGGTCGATCTGGCCCAGCAGCAACTGGAGTCCGGGCGTCAGGTGCCGCTGGCGTTCCATCTGGATTACGACCGCAACCAGGTCAAACCGGGCCACACCTGCGCCGTCAGCGCGCGTATCGAGGACAGCGGCCGCCTGCTGTTCATCACCACCGAGCGCCACAGCGTGAAACTCGATGGCAGCGATCCGCAGCCGCTGCGCGTCCGCGTCGACCCCGTGCGCTGATTCACCGCGCCGCCGGGTTTTCCCCGGCGGCCATCCTCCGTTAATCTCCCCCCTCCATTCTCCACCTCGGCGGTTCGCAAACCGCCGGGTTTCGCCAAGGAAGTACCGATGCTGCGATTCCCCGTTCTGCTGGCCGGCGCCCTGCTGTCCGTCAATGCCTTCGCCCTGTCCCTCTCCGACCTCAGCCAGAGCGACGCCACCGGCGGCCTGAAGGATGCGCTGACCCAGGGTGCACAGGTGGCCGTGAAGCAGCTCAGCCAGCCCGGCGGTTTCAGCAATGACCCCGCCGTGCGCATCGAGCTGCCCGGCAAGCTGGGCAAGGCCGCCAAGACCATGAAGCAGTTCGGCATGGGGGCCCAGGTCGACCAGCTCGAGGCGAGCATGAACAAGGCAGCCGAGGCCGCCATGCCGCAAGCACAGGCGCTGCTGGTCGATGCGGTGAAGAAGATGAGCGTGACCGACGCCAAGGGCATCCTCCAGGGCGGCGAGCACTCCGCCACCGACTACCTGAACCGCAGCAGTCGCGATCAACTGCGCGCCAAGTTCCTGCCGATCATCAAGCAGGCCACCGACCAGGTTGGCGTGGCCAAGCAGTACAACGCCTTCGCCAGCCAGGCCGCCGCCTTCGGCGTGGTCGATGCGAAGAACGCGAACATCGAGAACTACGTGACCGAAGAAGCGCTGGACGGCCTGTTCAAGCTCATCGCCGAGCAGGAAAAAACCATCCGCCAGAACCCGACTGCAGCGGCCACCGGGCTGGCGAAGAAGGTGTTCGGGGTGCTCTGACTTCGATCCGAACGAGACAAGGGAAAGCCCGGCAACTGCCGGGCTTTTTCGTGCCTGCTTATCTCTCCCCTGTAACAGCGCGCCGGGTCGTAAGCGATGGGTATCGCTTCGCTCCACACCATCCTACGAAGAGTTCCCCTTTCCGTAGGGCGCATAACCCGGAACGGGTTATCCGCCGTGATGGCTACGTCCGTCTCTCAGCCCAGCAAGCAGGCGGCATCGCCGAAGCGCAGCCAGACGCCGCCTTGCCACTCCAGTACCGCCAGCGGGTAACCCTGCACCTCGCGCACGGCGTGGCGGGGGACGAACCCCGGTGGCAACTGCGCGTCACGCAGGGCCGGCACGACTTCGTTGCTCAGCCACTGGCGCAGGTTGCGGTTTTCCGGATGGTAGAAGTACACCAGCAGCAGGGTGTAGAGGCCGCTTTCGCTGACCAGTAGCTCGTCCTCTTTCCCGCCTTCGAGCCGTACCCAGCGGTACTGGTCGGCGTCGAGCTTGCGCGGTACGCGGGCGGCGAAGTGGGTATTGGTCAGGCGCGCGAGGTCGCGGGCGGAGAACCAGGCCTGCCGATCAATCATCAGACCGCGCAACGGGCGATCGTAGCGCTGGAAGGTGTGGAAGCTCAGGCCGTTGTCGGCTGGGAACATCGTCGAAGGGTTCATGCGGTCTCTCCCTGTACAGCTCAGTTGGCTACAGCTGGAAAGCCGCCATCCCGGAAAGGGAGGCGGACCGTGCAAGGGTGGAAAACCGGGAGCTTTAAGCCAAAGACCGGCCGGGCCGAAGCCCGCCTCGCACGGTCCGCCATGGACAGCCAGAGTCGGCCCGGCCTTTGAAAAGGCCGGGCCATTCCCTGCTATGGCGAATGCTTAAAGCTCACAGGCTTCCACACCTGACCACGGCTGTTCCGTGGCGGAGAGAACGCTAAGCAGTGGCTTTGTAGGACCGCAACGCCGTTGATGAGTCAGGCGGTTCCCGAATGAATGTCCCGAGCCTGACGGAGTGATCCGGGCTTGAGAATCGTGCCCAGGAAAGGACAGTGAGGGTGACAGGTCGAAGGGTTCGCGTCTGTCGGGTTACTCGTCTCAGAGCATCGGACGGCGGATAACGCTGCGCGTTATTCGCCCTACGTCGATGTTAGATATTGGATTCGACCTGTAGGAGCGCGCCATGCGCGCGATTCGCGGGCATGGCCGGCTCCTACAGGAAGGTCCTGAAGCTAGACCTCCTTCTTCACCCTGAACCACGCCGCGTAAAGCGCCGGCAGGAACAGCAGGGTCAGTGCCGTGGCGACGATCAGGCCGCCCATGATCGCCACCGCCATCGGCCCGAAGAACACGCTGCGCGACAGCGGGATCATCGCCAGCACGGCGGCCAGGGCGGTCAGCACGATGGGACGGAAGCGTCGCACCGTGGCCTCGATGATCGCGTGCCAGGTGTCCAGGCCGTGGGCGCGGTCCTGTTCGATCTGGTCCACTAGGATCACTGAGTTGCGCATGATCATCCCCGCCAGGGCGATGGTGCCGAGCATGGCGACGAAGCCGAAGGGCTTCTGGAACACCAGCAGGAACAGGGTCACGCCGATCAGGCCCAGGGGCGCGGTGAGGAACACCATGATCATCCGCGAGAAGCTGCGCAGCTGGATCATCAGCAAACTGAGCACCACCACGATGAACAGCGGCACACCGGCGTTCACCGAGTTCTGCCCCTTGGCCGAATCCTCCACGGTGCCGCCGACGTCAAGCAGGTAGCCGTCGGGCAGCTCGGCGCGGATCGGGTCCAGCGTCGGCGATATCTGCTTCACCAGGGTCGCTGGCAGCGAGTCGTCGTAGATGTCGGCACGGATGGTCACGGTGGGCAGGCGGTTGCGTCGCCAGATGATGCCTTCCTCGAAGCCGTACTCCAGGGTCGCTACCTGCGACAGCGCCACGCTGCGGCCGCTGCTGGTCTGCATCGACAGGCTGGGCAGTTGCGACAGGTCATGCCGGCCACGCTCGTCGCCACGCAGGAGGATTTCGATCAGCTCGTTGTCCTCGCGGTAGTAGCTGACGGTGGATCCGGTCAGCGAGCTCTGCAGGAACTGCGAGATGTCCGAAGTGCTCACGCCCAGGGCGCGGGCGCGTTCCTGGTCGATGTCGAGGAAGATCGCCTTGCTCGGCTCTTCCCAGTCCAGGTGCACGTTCACCACGTGGGGGTTCTCGCGCATCTTGTCGGCGACCTTGCGCGCCAGTTCTCGGACTTCCGGAATGTGCTCGCCGGAGACACGGAACTGCACCGGGTAGCCCACCGGCGGCCCGTTCTCCAGGCGGCTGATACGGGTGCGCAGGGTAGGGAAGTCTTCGTTCATGTGCTTGATCAGCCACTGACGAATCTCCTCGCGGGATTCCAGGCTCTTCGCCAACACCACGAACTGCGCGAAGCTCGCCGCCGGCAGTTGCTGGTCGAGCGGCAGGTAGAAGCGCGGCGAACCGGTGCCGACATAGGCCACGTAGTTGTCGATACCGGGATGCTCGGCGAGCATTTTCTCCAGGCGATTGACCTGCTCAGTGGTGGCGCTCAACGAATCACCTTCGGCCAGCTTCAGGTCCACCAGCAGTTCCAGGCGGGCCGACGGCGGAAAGAACTGCTGCGGCACCAGGCGGAACAGCATGATCGAACCGATGAAGGCTGCCACGGTGAGAAGGATCACCGTCTTGCGATAGCGCACGCACCACTCCACCACACGGCGGAAGCGCTGGTAGAACGGCGTCGAATACGGGTCATGGCCCTTGTCACTGCCGCCGTGTTTTTCCGCGTGGCGCTTGGCGAGGTCGGGCAGCAGCTTCTCGCCCAGGTAGGGCACGAAGACCACGGCGGCGATCCACGAAACCAGCAACGCGATAGTCACCACCTGGAATAGCGAGCGGGTGTATTCGCCGGTTCCCGACTGCGCGGTGGCGATGGGCAGGAAGCCCGCGGCGGTGACCAGCGTACCGGTGAGCATCGGGAAGGCCGTGCTGGTCCAGGCGTAGCTCGCCGCCTTGAACCGGTCGTAGCCCTGCTCCATCTTCACCGCCATCATCTCTACGGCGATGATCGCGTCGTCGACCAGCAGCCCCAGCGCAAGCACCAGCGCGCCGAGGGAAATCTTGTGCAGGCCGATGCCGAAGTAGTACATGCAGGCGAAGGTCATCGCCAGCACCAGCGGGATCGACAGCGCCACCACCAGGCCGGTGCGCAGGCCTAGGGAGAAGAAGCTCACCAGCAGCACGATGATCAGCGCCTCGGCCAGCACTCGGACGAACTCGCCCACGCCTTCACGCACGGCGGCCGGCTGGTCGGACACCTTGCGCAGCTCCATGCCCGCCGGCAGCGTCTGCTGTAAGCGTTCGAACTCGGCGTCGAGCTTCTGGCCCAGCACCAGGATGTCGCCGCCGTCCTTCATGGCCACGGCGATGCCGATGGCGTCCTCGCCCATGAAGCGCATGCGCGGAGCGGGCGGATCGTTGAAGCCGCGATGGACCTCGGCGACGTCGCCGATGCGGAAGGTGCGATCGCCGACGCGGATCGGGAAGGAGCGGATGTCCTCCACCGAGTCGAAGCGACCGGAGACGCGCAGTTGCACGCGGTCGGTCGCGGTCTCGAAGAAGCCGGTGGCGGTCACCGCGTTCTGTTCTTCCAGCGCCTTCTGCACAGCCGCCAGCGGCAGGCCAAGGGTGGCGAGCTTGGTATTGGACAGGTCGATCCAGATTTTCTCGTCCTGCAGGCCTACCAGCTCGACCTTGCCGACGTCCTTGATCCGCTGCAATTGCAGTTGCAGGCGGTCGGCGTAGTCCTTGAGCACCGCGTAGTCGAAGCCCTTGCCCGACAGCGCGTAGATGTTGCCGAAGGTGGTGCCGAACTCGTCGTTGAAGAAGGGCCCCTGGATGCCCTGCGGCAAGGTGTAACGGATGTCGTTGACCTTCTTGCGGATCTGGTACCAGAGCTCGGGAATGTCGCGGGAATGGAAGTCCTCGCGGGCGACGAAGGTCACCTGGGATTCACCGGGGCGGGAAAAGGAGACGATGCGGTCGAAGTCGCCGGTCTCCATCAACTTCTTCTCGATGCGCTCGGTGACCTGGCGCGAGACTTCCTCGGCGGTCGCGCCGGGCCAGTTGGTCTTAACCACCATGGCCTTGAAGGTGAACGGCGGGTCTTCGCTCTGCCCCAGTTTGGAGTAGGACAGCGTCCCGACTATGCCCAGCAGGAGCATGAGGTACAGGACGATGGAGCGGTTCTGCAGCGCCCAGGCGGAAAGGTTGAATTGCATCGGGCGTTACTCCTTCGCCACCAGCTTGACCGACCGGTTCTCCCGGTCGACCGGCCGTACCTCCTGACCTTCACGCAGCACCTGCACGCCCGCTGCCACCACCCAGTCGCCATCCTTCAGGCCTTCGAGCACCGGCACGCGATCCTCGGCGTAAGGGCCGATGCGCACCGGGCGGCGATGCAGGGTGGAAGTTTTCGGATCGACTACCCAGACGAACGGCTGGCCGGCTTCGGACGTCAGCGCAGCGAGCGGCACGGCGAGCGGTACGGTGCCCTCGGCATGGATGTAGACGCGGGCGCTCTGACCCAGCTCGGCCGGAACCTTGGCATCGTCGAAAGCCACCCGCGCGGCAAAGGTGCGCGACTGCGGATCGGCCGCCGGCGACAGCTCGCGGATCTTGCCGCTGAAGCGCTTGTCGCGCTGCGACCAGAGTTCGACGCTCACCGCCTCGCCGACGCGGAAGCGTTCGAAGGCATGCTCGGGGAAGCTGATCAGCACTTCGCGGTCGCCGTCGGCAGCAAGGGTGAAGACGGTCTGCCCGGCGGCAACCACCTGCCCCACTTCCACCCGACGGGTGGCGATCACGCCGTCCTGGGGCGAGCGCAATACCGCGTAGCCGGCCTGGTTGCTGGCCACGTCGTACTCGGCGCGAATCTGTTTAACCCGCGCCTCGCCGGCGCGGTAGGTGTTCTCGATGTTGTCGAACTGCGACTGGCTGACCAGCTGGCGCTCCAGCAGGGTCTTGTAGCGGGCGTATTCGGAGCGCACCGTCTGCAGGTTGGCTTCAGCGGCGGCCACCTGGGCACGCGTGGCCTCGAGCTGCAGGCGCACGTCTTCTGGATCGAGTTCCGCCAGCGGCTGGTCCTTCTTCACCCGTTCGCCCGTTTCCACCAGGCGCTTGCTGACTTTTCCGCCGATACGGAAGGCCAGTTCCGGCTCATGGCGCGCATGCACTTCACCGGGATAGGCCTCGGTGATATCCCGCGCCGGCAGAGGCTGTACAACGATGGCAGGGCGCACCGCGGGCTTAGGCGGTTCGCCGTTACCGCAGGCGGAAAGTGAAAGGATGAAGGCAGCAGGCAGCGCGACAGACAGAGCATGGCGGAACATGATGTGTGACCTTTCGCAAAATGCGGTTGGAATTCTTATACTCGCCGGTATAGTAAAAATACAGAACCCATCAGTCCAGTATTAGAAATGTAAAGACATGTCACCAACGAACTCATCGAACGGACCGGGTCGCCCCAAGGATCCGGCCAAGCGCAAGGCCATTCTGGAAGCCGCCAAGGAGCTGTTCGTCCGCTACGGCTATGACGGCAGTAGCATGGAGGCCATCGCCGCCGAGGCCGGGGTGTCCAAGCTCACCGTTTACAGCCACTTCACGGACAAGGAGACGCTGTTCGTCGAGGCGGTGCAGTCCAAATGCGCCGAGCGGATGCCCGAGCTGTTCGCCGAGCCGCCGGCCAATGCGCCGCTGGAAAGTCTGCTGCTGAACCTGGGCCGCGGCTTCAACCAGTTGATCAACAGCCCCGAGGCGATTGCCCTGAGCCGGTTGATGGTGGCCCAGGGGGCGGGCAACCCGCACCTCTCGCAGCTGTTCTTCGAGGCCGGCCCGCAGCGCGTGCTGGACCAGATGGAGCGCCTGCTGGAGCAAGCCCGTCAGCAGGGCAAGATGAAGATGGACTGCCCGCGCCGGGCCGCCGAGCATTTCCTGATGCTGGTGCAGGGCTGCGTGCACTTCCGCCTGATGATCGGCTGCGAGAACGCTCCTACTCCGGAAGAATCCGAGGCGCATGTGCAGGAAGTGGTGGCGTTGTTCCTCAAGGCCTTTGCGCCCTGATCGAGCGCTTTTCGTAGGAGCGAGTTTGCTCGCGAACCCGCTCAGCGTGAGAGCCGCCGGGGGCTTTGTTCGCTAGCAAGCTCGCTCCCACAAGTGAACCCTGGCGCTCCCTTGTAGGAGCAGGCCACGCCCGCGAACCGCGCCGACAGGCGCGTCTCTCAGCCCTTCAGGCTTTTCAGCGGATAGATATCATAGCGGCTGGACTTGCCTTCCAGGCTGTAGCCGGGCTTCTGCCCCTCGATGATCGGCGCCTTGCGCGGGCGCTTGACCACCACGCGGTGGCTGGCCAATTTCAGCGCCGCTTGCAGCAGCGCCGGGGCGTCGAGGTCGTCGCCCACCAACGGGCGGAACAGGCGCATTTCCTTCTTCACCAGCGCACTCTTGTCGCGGTGAGGGAACATCGGGTCGAGGTAGATCACCTGCGGCGCCTCCCCTTCCCAAGTGGTCATGCGCTCGATGGAGTTGCCCTGCAGCAGGCGCATGCGCGCGACGATGGCGCCCACCTCGAAATCCCCTGCCGCGCGGGCCAGGCCGTCCTCCAGCAACGCGGCGATGATCGGCTGGCGCTCGGTCAGGTCCATCTCGCACCCCAGCGTCGCCAGCACAAAAGCGTCCTTGCCCAGGCCGGCAGTGGCGTCCAGCACGTGGGGACGCACGCCCTGCTGGATCCCCACGGCCTTGGCGATCATCTGCCCCGCGCCGCCGCCGAACTGCCGGCGATGCGCAGCAGACCCTTCGAGGAAATCCACCCGCACCGGGCCGGGCGAATCCGGCCCCAACTGCAGCAGCTGCAAGCCGTCATCACCCAGTTGCAGGGCGAAATCGGCATCGCCCTCGCCCATCGACAGACCGAGCCGCTGCGCCCACTGCTCGGCTACGGCCTGCCAGGCAGGAGCCAGCGCCTGGACGACGATGCGCGGCGGTGTGAGGACTTCGATCATGACGGGGATCCTGGGAAAAACCGCGATTCTACCGCAGCGTGAAGCTGGCAGGCTCAACGGCAGACCTGCCAGCCGCCTAGGTCGAGATGGAAGTGATCGTGGTGCGCACGGTTGTAGTCCGGCCCGAGCACGCCGTCGAAGTTGCCGCATGCGCGGTCGCGCACGGTACGCAGGAAGCGCGCGGCGTCGCCATCCTCGCTCCAGTCTGTCGCCACCACGATGCGCCGGCCATCAGCCAGGCGGAAGGCGGTGATGTCCAGCGCATTGGCCGTGGCGTGCTGGCTGCGGCGGCCATCGGCGCGGCCATAGATATTGCGGCAGGCGAAGCTGCCCAGGTGCTCAACCGCCGATACCGACCGGCCGTAGACTTCTCGTGCGGCCGGTTGCAGGGAGTGGCGCTCGAACAGCGCAAAACTCACCGCCAGCGGGCAACTGGCGAGGAAGCTGCTGCTCAGCTTCACCCCGGCAGCCTGTACACGCCAGACGTTGTGCAACGGGCAGCCAGCGACGGGTTCGCTGTCGGCCATGGCCTGGGCCTTGAGGTCGGAGCTTTGCAGCGCCAGCCGGCACAGCTCGGCGTCATCACGCAGGCGCCAGAGCTTGTAGCGGGTTAGCAGATTCGGCTCGTCGCGCACGTCCAGTGGTGCCCAGGGATTCCATCGACTGGGTAGCTCCACCCATCGCTGCTGCACCGCCAAAGCAAAGCCCGCGCAGGCAACGAGCAACCCGAGCAGCCACCAGCGCAAGAGTCAGCCCCGGAACAATCCGTTGATGCGGTCGAATGGCATGGCGCCGTGCATGGGCTTCAGATTGCCCTTGGCCAGTGCCTCGGAGGCGCTGAAGAAGGCACCGTAAGCGGCCCGAGCCAGACAGGAGCCGACGCTGACGCGCTTCACCCCCAGTTCAGCCAGCTCATCAAGGCTCAGCTGCAGCGCCGGCGACCCCACCAGCACATTGACTGGGCGCGGCGCTACGGCGCTGACCACGGCGGCAATTTCCTCGCGGGTCTTCAGGCCCGGCGCGTAGAGCACATCCGCTCCGGCTTCGGCGAAGGCCACCAGGCGGCGAATGGTGTCGTCCAGGTCGACGCGGCCGTGCAGGAAGTTCTCCGCCCGCGCCGCCAGGGTGAAGGTGAACGGCAGCGCACGGGCGGCCTGCACGGCGGCAGCGACGCGCTCGACTGCCAACTCCAGCGGATAAATCGGCGCATCCGGACGGCCGGTGGCGTCTTCGATGGAACCGCCAACCAGCCCGCAAGCAGCAGCCAGACGGATGGTTTCAGCGCAGTCTTCCGCTGCATCGCCGTAGCCGTTCTCCAGGTCGGCAGCGACCGGCAGGGGCGTTGCCTCGAGGATCTCGCGCGCATTGGCCAAGGCTTCATCGCGGCTCACCGCGCCTTCGGCGTCGCGCCGGCCGAGGGCGAAAGCCAGACCGGCACTGGTGGTCGCCAAGGCTTCGAAGCCCAGGTGGGCGAGCATCTTCGCCGAGCCGGCATCCCAGGGATTGGGCAGGACGAACAGGCCGTCGCGCTGGTGGAGCGCGCGGAAGGCGTCACCACGTTGCTGTTGATTGGTCATGGCGGACTCCTTGCCAAACGAGGGAAGGAGCAGGTTAGTCCCCTCGCCTGCATGACGCCATGCACAGTTGGCGGCTCAGAGCAGGCCGAGCTGTTCCACTTCCGGCTTGGGCTCAAGCAGCGCTGGCAGCCCAGGCAGGCGCTCGCGCAGCAAGGCGTGGAAGCGCTTCGCCTGTTCGGCAGCGCGGTGGTTGTCCGGGGTATGAAGGAAGACATAGGGCGTCAGGCCCTGTTCGATCCACTCGGCGACCTTGCCGATCCAGGGCGCGAGATGAACGAGATTGGCGTCCAGGTCCGGCCCGCCGATGAAGCGCACCTGCGGGCTGTCGCTGAAGGCTGCCGGGCGCACCGGTACCTTGGGCTTCTTCGACTGGGCATGGAGCACGGCCGGATCATCGGACTGCACGGCGAACAACGCCCGCGAGTCCAGGCAGATGCGTTCGACGCCACGGTCCAGCAGCAGGCGGTTCAGCGCCCGCTCCTCGTCGCCCTTGGCGAAGAACGCCGGGTGGCGCACTTCCACGGCGATGCGCCGCTCGGAGAACTCATCCAGCCACGTAGCCAGCTCGCCCAGGCGATCCGGGCCGAAGCTGGCGGAAACCTGCAGCCACAGCGGCGCCACGCGCTGGCCCAGCGGCGCCAGCAGGTCGAGAAAGTCTCGGGTGTTTTCCAGCTGACCGCGCAAATCGCCCTCGTGACTGATGTCGCGCGGCAGCTTGGCGCAGAAGCGGAAGGTCTCCGGCATGGTTTGCGCCCAGCGCGCGAGGGTGTCGGCATTGGGACGGGCGTAGAAGGTGGTGTTGCCTTCCACGGCGTTGAACACCTGGGAGTAGAAGGACAGTGTTTCGGCGGGACGCAGGTCGGTGGGATAGAAACTGCCGCGCCAGGCGGGCTCGTTCCATGAAGGGCAGCCCAGGAAATACGGCAAATGCATCAGGCGTAGAGGTCGAGACCGACGACTTCCTGGCCTTCGTATTGGCTGACCATGCTGGCGGTGCTGGTGTAGCTGGCGAGCGCCTGCGCCGCGCGTGAGGTCAGCGGGCGCTGGTAGTCGAGGTTGTCGCGCAGGGTCGCCGGCAGGTTGTAGCTGCTGGCGCTGGAAGATTCCACGCGACGGGTCTGCGACTGCGAGTCGAGCCCCTGGCTGGCCGAGGTCGGCGCGGGCTGCTCGCGGCGGCTCTCGACGTCACGCTGCACTTCCCGAAACGGCGTGACAGCAGTGCCCGTGCGGGAACTGCGCTCCGTTGTCTGGGATGTGGAGGTAAAGCCGTCGATACGCATGGCGAAAACTCGGTGGGAATGCCCATCACTCTAGCGACCGCGCGTAACTGCGGTCAATTGGCACAGGTCAGGCTTTCTTGGGTGTCGCCACGTTGTCGCGCAGGTAGACCGGCTGGGCCTGCTCTGCGTCAACCGCTTCGCCGCGGGCCCAGGCGAATTCGGCCAGGGTCAGCAGGTCTTCGGAGTGCGGCAGCAGGCTGGCGTCGCAGGCGGCAACCTTCACTGCCAGGCGTTCTTCGAAGCCCCAGCCAGTGCCGGAGCCGAACCACTCGCCCTGGACATCGCGCGGCAACTCGACGCGCTCCGGCGGCAGCACTGCCTCGGCGCCGGCCAGACGCATCTCGCCCTGCTCCAGGCGGTAACACCCCCAGTACACCTCGTCCATGCGCGCATCGATGGCCGCTGCCACCTGGCTTGCGCCGTGCTCGCGGTAGGCGCGCTGGGCCAGCACCGACAGGTCGGAAATCGGCAGCACCGGCTTCTGCAGCGCAAACGCCAGGCCCTGTACCACGCCGATGGCAATCCGCACGCCGGTGAAGGCGCCGGGGCCGCGACCGAAGGCAATGGCGTCGACGGCGGAGAGCGCGATGCCGGCCTCAGCGAGGATGTCCTGCACCATGGGCAGCAGGCGCTGGGCATGCAGGCGCGGGATCACCTCGTGGCGTACGAACCGGCGGCCGTCATGCAGCAGGGCGACGGAACAGGCTTCGGTCGAGGTATCCAGGGCCAGCAGCGTGGGCATGGTGTTTTCCATAGGACGTTGAGAACAGGGCGATAAAAAACGGGCGGGCATTATAAACGCCAAAGGCCCGCGTGTGCGGGCCTTTGGCTGATACGGCGATGGATCAGTTCAGAGCGCCGAGCACCTTGGAGGTGATCTGCTCGACCGAACCGACACCCTCGACGCGGGTGTACTTCGGAGTGCCCTGCGCATCCGCCAGCTTCTGGTAGAAGTCGACCAGCGGCTTGGTCTGCGAGTGGTAGACCGACAGGCGGTGACGCACGGTGGCTTCCTTGTCGTCTTCGCGCTGGATCAGCTCTTCGCCGGTCTCATCGTCCTTGCCAGCCACTTTCGGCGGGTTGTGCTCGACGTGGTAGACGCGACCCGAGGCCGGGTGAACGCGGCGACCGGCGATGCGGCCGACGATTTCCTCGTCGTCCACGGCGATCTCGACCACGTGATCGATGGAGACGCCCGCTTCCTTCATGGCCTCGGCCTGGGGAATGGTGCGCGGGAAGCCGTCGAACAGGAAGCCCTTGGCGCAGTCGGGCTGGGCGATACGTTCCTTGACCAGGTTGATGATCAGGTCATCGGATACCAGGCCGCCGGCGTCCATTACGCTCTTGGCCTGCAGGCCGAGCTCGGTGCCAGCCTTGACCGCTGCACGCAGCATGTCGCCGGTGGAAATCTGCGGAATGCCAAACTTTTCAGTGATGAAGCGAGCCTGGGTACCTTTGCCGGCACCGGGCGCCCCGAGCAGAATCACACGCATCGATATGCTCCTTAATACTTGTTAAGCGAAATCACGGATCCGCCTCGTGGGGCCAATCTCATCATGCTTGGAATGGCGCAGAGGTGCGCCGAAAGGTTGCTCACGATACACAGCGGTCCCACACCACACAAGCCAGCCATGGGGACTGCGCACGCCGATCCCGGGCCGTTTCCGCACCCAGGATCAGCCATCAAATTAATCTCATCTGGCGGCTCGGCAATCCACCTTTGGTGGGGGGTGGTAGTGCCTCAGCCGGTATTTCGCAACCCGGCTGCAATCCCCGCCACCGTCACCAGCATGGCTTGCTCCAGACCGCCGCAGGCGTCGCCCGTGCAGCGCCGCGAGCGCGCCAGCAGCTCGGCCTGGAGCAGGTGCAGCGGGTCCAGGTAGGTGTTGCGCACGCCGATGGATTCACGCGTCTCGGCGGCGTGGGCGAGCAGCTGCGATTGCCCTGTAAGCCCCAGCACCACTCGCACCGACTGCGACAATAGGTCGCGTAAATGCGCACCTAATGGTCGCAGTTCCGATTGCACCAGTCGCTCGTCGTAGAGTTGGGCAATTTCCCGGTCGGCCTTGGCCAGTACCATCTCCAGCATGTCGATGCGCGTGGTGAAAAACGGCCACTCCTTGCGCATGCGTCCCAGCAGTGCGCCTTCGCCGCGTTCGATGGCCTTGAACAGGGCGTCTTCCCAGCCCAGCCAGGCCGGCAGCATCAGGCGCGTCTGGGTCCAGGCGAAGATCCAGGGGATCGCCCGCAGGCTTTCCACCCCGCCCTCGCGACGCTTGGCCGGGCGGCTGCCCAGCGGCAGGCGGCCCAGTTCCTGCTCCGGCGTGGCCTCGCGGAAGTAGTCGACGAACTGTGGGTTCTCCCGTACCACCGCGCGGTAGGCGAGCACGCCGTCGGCGGCCAGGCGGTCCATCTCCTCGCGCCAGGCCGGCTCGGGCACCGGTGGCGGTTGCAGGGTCGCCTCCAGCACGGCGGCGAGGTAGAGGTTGAGGTTCTGCTCGGCGATGTCCGGCAGGCCGAACTTGAAGCGGATCATCTCGCCCTGCTCGGTGGTGCGGAAGCGCCCGGCCACCGAACCCGGCGGTTGCGAGAGGATCGCCGCATGGGCCGGACCGCCGCCACGCCCGACGGTGCCGCCGCGGCCATGGAACAGCAGCAGCTCGACGCCATGGTTGCGACAGATGTCCACCAGCGCCTCCTGCGCGCGGTACTGTGCCCAGGCCGCAGCCAGGGTCCCGGCGTCCTTGGCCGAGTCGGAGTAGCCGATCATCACTTCCTGCGGTCCGGCCAGGCGGGTGCGGTAGCTGTCCAGGCTGAGCAGGCGGTCGATGCAGGGGCCGGCGTTGTCCAGGTCATCCAGGGTCTCGAACAGCGGCACCACGCGCATCGGCCGCTCCAGCCCGCATTCCTTGAGCAGCAACTGGACGGCGAGCACGTCGGACGGCTGCCCGGCCATGGAGATGACGTAAGAACCCAGCGAGGCGGCCGGCGCCTGCGCCACCACGCGGCAGGTGGCGAGGACTTCGGCGGTCTCGGGCGTCGGAGCGTAGTTCGCCGGCAGCAAGGGCCGGCGGCTGGCGAGTTCTTCCAGGAGAAATTCCTGGCGCACGCTTTCGTCCCACTCGGCGTAATTGCCCAGGCCCAGGTACTCGGTGATTTCGCTCATCGCCTTGGCGTGGCGCGTGGAGTCCTGGCGCACATCCAGCCGTGCCAGGTACAGCCCGAAAGTGGCTGCTCGGCGCAAGGTATCGAGCAGGTCGCCCTCGGCGATCACACCCATGCCACAGGCCTGCAGCGAGCGATAACAGAGCAGCAGCGGCTCCAGCAGTTCGCGGTTGTCCTGCAGCACGTCAGCGCCCGGCTCCTCACCGGTGTGGATGGCACGCTCGGCCCAGGCGCGGGTAGCGCGCAGGCGTTCGCGCAGTTGCTTGAGCAGTGCGCGGTAGGGCTCGGCGAGGTCGCCGACTTCGGCGCGCAGCTCGTCGCTGGCCTGCTGCATGGAGAGTTCGGCGGCAAGGCTGTCGACGTCACGCAGATAGAGGTCAGCCGCCATCCAGCGCGCCAGCAGCAACACCTCGCGAGTGATGGCGGCGGTGACGTTGGGGTTGCCGTCACGGTCGCCGCCCATCCAGGAGGCGAAGCGAATCGGCGCGGCGCTCAGGGGCAGGCGCTCGCCGAGGGTTTCCTGCAGGGTTCGATCAACGTGGCGGAGGAAGGCCGGCAAGGCGTGCCAGAGGGAGTGCTCGATCACCGCGAAGCCCCATTTCGCCTCGTCCACCGGGGTCGGTCGGGTGCGGCGGATCTCGTCGGTGTGCCAGGCCTCGGCGATCAGGCGCTGGAGTTTTTCCTGCACCGCCTGGCGCTCCTCGGGCAGCAGGTCGGAGTGGTCACCGGCGGCCAGTTGCGCAGCGATGGCGTCGTACTTCTGGATCAGCGTGCGGCGCGCCACTTCGGTGGGGTGCGCGGTGAGCACCAGCTCGATTTCCAGCTCCGCCACCTGGCGCGCCAGGCCCTCGGCGCCCAGGCCGGACTTGCGCAGGCGGCCCAGCAGTTCGGCCAGCACACGGTTCTCGAAGGGCTCCGGCTCCTTGGGTGTGCGCCGGCGTATGCGGTGGTACTGCTCGGCGATGTTGGCCAGGTTGAGGAACTGGTTGAAGGCGCGCGCCACCGGCAGCAGTTCATCTTCGCCCAGGCCGTCGAGGGTCGCGGTCAGCTGTTTTGCGCCTTCGGCTGAGCCGCGCCGGGCAGCCTTGGCGCCGGTGCGGATCAGTTCGATCTTGTCGAGGAAGCCCTGCCCGTACTGGGCACGGATGGTCCGCCCGAGCAGCTCGCCAAGCAGGTGAACGTCCTCGCGCAGGCGCGCATCGATATCCGGCATCGCAGTCTCCTGGATCAGAGAGAGAAAGGGCATCGCAGGGTTTTACAGTGCCGCCGGCCGGGCCGGCAGGCAAGCGCTCGACGAACGCCCGCAATCCTGCTCGGACAACGTCTAGGCTGAAAGTTATCCCCATCGATGGGAAAACCTGCGGCGACCTCACGAGGGCCGACCGCCACGTAACGACCCTAGAGGTGAACATGAAAATCCGCGAGCTGGTACGCCATTGGGAAAAGAACGCCAGGGGGCGCATGACCAACCACCAGTACAGCATTCCGCTGGACGTCGAGACGGCCGCGCGTCTGGCCGCGCTGCACGACATGTACCCCAAGCGCAGCGTCGAGGAGCTGCTGGGTGAACTGGTCAGTGCGGCGCTGGAAGAGCTGGAGGCGAGCTTCCCCTACGTGCAGGGGACCAAGGTAGTGGCGCAGGACGAACAGGGTGACCCGATCTATGAGGACACCGGCCCTACGCCGCGCTTCCTGGCACTGTCGCGCAAGTACCTGCATGAGCTGACGGAGGCCGAGCACTCCTGAATGCAAACGCCCCGGCAGATGCCGGGGCGTTTGGTTTTTCGTAGGGCGCATAACCTGGAACAGGTTATCCGCCGGCTACTCAATCGGCGGATAACGCTGGCGCGTTATGCGCCCTACGACTGGTAGTTCCGTGTTTGTGCTTTCCCCCTCACCCCAGCCCTCTCCCTCAGGGAGAGGGAGCAAATCGTGCCGGCTGACGCTGTGGTTTCATCCGGCACCGAACGGTCCCCCTCTCCCTCTGGGAGAGGGTTAGGGTGAGGGCCGATCCGAGCACAGAACTATCCGGTAGGAACGGGCCCATAGCGCGGTCCCACCGGATGCGGTCAATGCCGGCCGTGAACGCCGGGCACATGCAAATGCCCCGCCTCCGCGCAGGCCTCCGGAATCACCGACGGCTCCGCCGGCTGCTCCAGCTCGCGCAGGATGCCGCAATCCTCGCTGCTGCCCTCTCCCTGGCACTGCGCGCGCAGGTCGCGCAGTTGCTGGCTGAGCGACTGCAACTCGGCGATGCGCACTTCGACGTGGTGCAAGTGCTCGTCGATCAGCCGGTTGGCGGTGCCGCAGTCGGATTCAGGGCGGTCGCGCAGGCCGAGGAGGATGCGGATTTCCTCCTGGGTCATGTCCAGCGAACGGCAATGGCGAATGAACGACAGCCGCTCGACGTGGCTGGCGTCGTACTGCCGGTAGTTGCCCTCGCTGCGCGACGGCGCGGGCAGCAGGCCTTCGCGCTCGTAGTAGCGGATGGTTTCCACCGGGCAGCCGGTCAGTTTCGCCAGTTCACCGATCTTCATGTGCGACTCCTCGCCAACGGATGCTTGACTCTGTAGTTGCTACAGGGTGTGCAATCGGCAGCAACTCGTCAAACAGGAACGGACGACATGACTGCCAATCGCCAGGGGCCGACCATCCACGGCCCTGTACAGGACCGTGAACATGACGCCGCCGACTACTGCGGCTGCGACAAAGGCGCGCAGCTGCGCGCCCCGGCTGCCGAACCTGCCCCGCACAAGCATGACCACGGCCATGATCACGATCACTCCCATGATCAGGACGAAGATCGCAGTGCGCGCGCAGAAAGTGCCGCCACGGCCGCCGCCGGCTCGGCCAGCGGCGAGCTACGCTGGACGAGTCTGCGCATCGAAGCCATGGACTGCCCCACCGAGGAACGCCTGCTGCGCGATGCGCTGGGTCGCGTGTCCGCCGTGGAAGACCTGGACTTCAACCTCATGCAGCGCCTGCTCCGCGTGCAGCATCGCTTCGACAGTACCGAGCCGCTGCAGAAGCTGGTGGCCTCCCTCGGTATGCAAGCCGAGCCGGTAGACGAAAACGCCCCCGTCTCGGCGCAGCCCGCCCAACAGAAGCCCTGGTGGCCACTGGCTCTGGCCGGCGTCGCAGCGGCGGGCGCGGAGTTTTTCGAATGGTTCGCCATCGGCCCGCACTGGCTGGTGGCAGTACTGGCCATCGCCGCGATTGTCGGCGCCGGCCTGCCAACCTACCGCAAGGGCTGGATCGCCCTGAAGAACCGCAACCTCAACATCAACGCCCTGATGAGCATTGCCGTGACCGGTGCCATGCTGATCGGCCAGTGGCCGGAAGCGGCCATGGTGGCGGTGCTGTTCGCTATCGCCGAATTGATCGAGGCCAAGTCGCTGGACCGCGCGCGCAACGCCATTCGCGGCCTGCTGCAACTGGCTCCGGAACAGGCCACGGTGCAGGTGGATGGGCAGTGGCAGGAGGTTCCCGCCAAGTCCGTCGCCCTCGGCGCGCGGGTGCGGGTGCGCCCCGGCGAGCGCATCGCACTGGACGGCGAGGTGCTCGATGGCCGCTCCAGCGTCAACCAGGCACCCATCACCGGTGAAAGCCTGCCAGTGGAAAAGCAGGCCGGCGATACCCTGTTCGCCGGCACCATCAACGGCGAAAGCGCTCTGGAATACCGTGTCACCCGCGTGGCCGACGACAGCACCCTGGCGCGCATCATCCACGCCGTGGAAGAGGCCCAGGGCTCGCGCGCACCGACCCAGCGCTTCGTCGACCAGTTCTCGCGCATCTACACCCCGGTGGTGTTCCTCATTGCCATCGCCACCGCGCTGCTGCCCCCGCTGTTCTTCGGCGGCGCCTGGCTGGACTGGGTGTACCGTGCGTTGGTGCTGCTGGTGATCGCCTGCCCCTGCGCGCTGGTGATCTCCACCCCGGTGACCATCGTCAGCGGCCTGTCGGCGGCGGCGCGCCTGGGCATCCTGATCAAGGGCGGGGTGTTCCTGGAGATGGGCCGTTCCCTGGAATGGATCGCCCTGGACAAGACCGGCACCCTCACCGAGGGCCGCCCGCGCCAGACCGACTTCACCGCCCTGCGCGAAAGCGCCGCCGGTGATGTGCGCGCCCTGGCCGCCAGCCTTGCCGCCCGCTCGGATCACCCGGTATCCCACGCCGTGGCTCAGGCCGCCGAGGCCGACAATATCGCGCTGTATAGCGTAGGCGAGCTGACCGCCCTGCCCGGCCGTGGCGTGAAAGGCGAGATCGACGGCCGCACCTACCACCTGGGCAACCACCGTCTGGTGGAGGAACTGGAGCTGTGCTCGAAGGAGCTGGAAGCCCGCCTCGACGCTCTCGAGCAACAGGGCAAGACGGTCATCGTGCTGCTCGACACCGAAGGCCCGCTGGCGCTGTTCGCCGTGGCCGATGGCGTCAAGGAAACCAGCCGCGAAGCCGTCGCCCAGTTGCACCAACTGGGCGTGAAGACACTGATGCTGACCGGCGACAACCCGCACACCGCCAACGCCATCGGCGCCCAGGTGGGCATCGACCAGGCGCTGGGCAACCTGCTGCCCGAGGACAAGCTGCGCGAAGTGAAGCAGCGCCAGGCAAGCGGCAAGCGCGTCGGCATGGTCGGCGACGGCATCAACGACGCCCCGGCCCTGGCCCGCGCCGACATCGGCTTCGCCATGGGTGCGGCAGGTACCGACACGGCCATCGAAACCGCCGGCGTCGCGCTGATGGACGACGACCTGCGTAAGCTGCCGTCCTTCATTCGCCTGTCGCGCCAGACCCATCGCGTACTGATCCAGAACATCACCCTGGCGCTGGGCATCAAGGCGGTGTTCCTCGCCCTCACTTTGGCCGGCGAAGGCACCTTGTGGATGGCGGTGTTCGCCGACATGGGCGCCAGCCTGCTGGTGGTGTTCAACGGCCTGCAGTTGTTGCGTCATCGCGTCTGATCGACGCTGCTCGCTGAAAATGCCCGCCATCACGGCGGGCATTTTTTTTGAACCCCCTGGCAAAACCCTTAGTCCCCTAAATAGATGCCCGCTGCTCTCAAGGCATGAGCCACATCGCGCAGAACCGCGCGGGAGAGCCGCCCGCATCCGCCGGCAATCGAAACGCCGAGGGAAACCCTAAGCAAACGTCAGAGGATTCACCCAATGGAACTGAAATCTCAAAGCGCTCGAACCGTCCCTGCCCTTTCCACCCGCGCCCCGCTGCGCAGTTGGCGCCTGGGGCTGCTCGCCCTCGGCAGCGCGATGCTGCTGGCCGGCTGCGCCGGTAACCCGCCCAGCGAACAGATGGCCGTCACCGAATCGGCGGTGAACGCTGCGGTCAGCAACGGCGGGCCGGAATTCGCGCCAGTGGAAACCAAGAACGCCCAGGACAAGCTCGCCCAGGCGCGCATCGCCCTGAACGACAAGGAATACGACCAGGCTCGCAACCTGGCCCAGCAGGCCGAGTGGGACGCCCGTGTGGCCGAGCGCAAGTCCCAGGCCGTGAAGGCCCAGAACGCGGTGAAGGACGCCCAGCAGGGCGTGATGGAGTTGCGTCAGGAAGGCCTGCAGCAGGCCCAGTGATCCCGCCCCCACGCCCGGTCATATAAGGAATTTCGACATGAACAAACTCATCGTACTGCCCGCCATCTCGACCCTCGCTCTGGCCCTGGCCGCCTGCTCGACGCCGCCCAACGCGAACCTGGAGAAAGCCCGTAGCGACTTCCAGGCCCTGCAGGCCGAGCCCCAGGCCACTCAGCAGGCCGCACTGGAAACCAAGGACGCTGGCGACTGGCTGGCCAAGGCCGACCAAGCCTACCGTGACGGCGCGAATCAGAAGGAAGTGGACCAACTGGCCTACCTGACCCAGCAACGCATCGAGCTGGCCAACCAGACCGTGGCCCTGCGCGACGCCGAGGATCAGTTGAAGAACACCTCCGCCCAGCGCGCCCAGGCCCGTCTCGATGCTCGTACCGCGCAGCTGAACAAGCTCAAGGGCGAGCTGAACGCCAAGCAGACCTCGCGCGGGACCATGGTGTCCTTCGGTGACGTGCTGTTCGATCTCGACCGCGCCGAACTCAAGCCCGGCGCGATGAGCAATGTGCAGAACCTGGCCGGTTACCTGCAGCAGAACCCGGAGCGCAAGGTCATAGTCGAGGGTTACACCGACAGCAGCGGCTCGTCCTCCTACAACCAGGGGCTGTCCGAGCGCCGCGCCGAGGCCATCCGCCTGGCGCTGCTCAGCCAGGGCGTGACGCCCGACCGCGTCGTCGCCCGTGGCTACGGCAAGGAGTATCCGGTATCGAGTAATGCCACCCCGGCCGGCCGCGCCATGAACCGCCGCGTCGAGGTGACCATCTCCAACGATGCCAACCCGGTGCAGCCGCGCTCTTCGGTAAGCGGCACCTACTGATCCAGCACAACGGCTCGCTCCTGCGAAGTGGCTCTTCGTAGGAGCGAGTTGGCTCGCGTACCCATTGCCGCGCAGGAGTTCCCTTAGCCCCTGCGGGCCTACCGTACGTAGGCGAGCAGGCGGAGGTAGAGCTCCGCCATCTCCGCCGAGAATGGCACCAGCACCAGTTCCCTCAACGAACTCCCCTCCCCGCGTGGCCGACGCAGCTCGTCCACTGCGACCTGCGCCGCCGGCTCGGCGGGATAGCCGTAGATGCCGGTGCTGATAGCGGGAAAGGCGACGCTGGCGAGGCCCTTGTCCTCGGCCAATTGCAGGCTATTGCGGTAGCACTGGGCGAGCAGCTCCGGCTCGCCATGCTCACCCCCGCGCCAGACCGGCCCGACGGTGTGGATGACGAAGCGCGCCGGGAGGCGAAAGCCTGCGGTGAGCTTCGCCTGGCCGGTCTTGCAGCCACCGAGCGGGCGGCAGGCGTGGACCAGGTCCGGTCCGGCAGCCCGGTGGATGGCGCCGTCGACGCCCCCGCCACCCAGCAGCGAGCTGTTGGCAGCGTTGACGATGGCATCGACATCGAGACGGGTGATATCGCCCTGCCAGACGCGGATTTCGGGATGACTCATGGTGCTTGCTCCCTTGGCCTGCGACGGCGGGCTCGCCGTCACTTGACCTCTTGCGGGGTCTGCTCGCCCATGCAGCGCACGGCGCGCTTGCGGCCGTCGACCAGCACGCCGGTCAGCCCCTTCTGGCTCATGTCGAACATCACCAGCACGCCGTCGATGCACTGCGCTTGCTGGTCGGCCGGGTCCAGGGAGAGCTTGGTGTCCTGGCCGGGGATGCTTTTGAGCATGGTGAACTGTGTCAGCTCCAGTGCGTCCTCGGGCTTGGCGAAGTGCAGGTAGCCGTAGTACCAGAGCGTGCCGACCGAGACGAAGATGGTGGCGATGACGGTGAGGATATAGGGGATCGGGTTGCGCTCGTTCATGGGTTGCCTTGTTGTTTCGGGTCTGCCTGCGATGCCTGCGGCTTCGCCGGAGAAGGATAGTTCGGGACTTCAGCCAGGCGACGCAGACCGGTGAAGTGCTGCGGATCGTCGAGGAAGCGCAGCATCACTTCGCGCCACACGGGTTCGCCGAAGGTTTCCACGTGGTTGCCGCGCGTCAGCTGGAAGACCTTGGGCGGCTGCTTGGCCTTGTAGAGGTTCAGGCCGTTGGCCAGGGGCACAATGGTATCGTCGATGCTGTGGAAGAGCAGCACGGGTGCGCCAGAAAGTCGCGGCATGGAGCGGATCGCGCTGTCGCCGTCGGGCACCAGCCAGGACAACGGAACCTGCAGCGGCCAGGTCAACCAGCTGGTGGAAAGCGTGTATCGCGCCACGTCGCGGTAGCTGGCCGGAACACCATCGAGCACCACCGCGTGCAATTGCTTCTGCCGCTCCGGGTGCAGGCCCAGGTAGTGCACGGCCATGGCGCCGCCCAGGCTCTGGCCGAGCAGGATCACCGGCTTGCCCTGCACTTCCGGCGCCTTGTCCAGCCAGGCGAAGGCAGCATCGATATCCTGGTAGATCGCCGGCAGGCTCGGTTCACCCTCGGAATGCCCGTAGCCGCGGTAATCCACCATCAGCACCTGGTAGCCCTGCTCCGGCAGCCAGTAAGCGCCGCCCAAGTGCCACGCCATGTTGCCGCCGTTGCCGTGCAAGTGCAGCACGGTGCCCTTCACCGGAACGCCCGCCTTCGCTGGCAGCCACCAGCCGGCGAGCTTCACGCCATCGGCAGTGGTCAGGGTGACGTCGCGATAGTCGAGCTTGGCCCGAGCCGGGGTGATGGCGACATCGTCGCTGGGGTAGAACAGCAGGGAGCTGCAACCGCCGAGTGTGAAAAGCAGCGTGAGAGCGGCGGCCTTGAAGCAACGGATCATCGGCAAGTCATCCTTGGAAACTGACCTGTAGGAGCGCCCCATGGGCGCGATCGCAGGCATGGCCCGCTCCTACACGGTGACCGACTGGTTAGAGGATATTGGCGTAATCCGCCTCGATGCGGTCGAGGCTGAGGTGGTTGAGGAAGTTGGAGAAGCACATCCACGCCGAGAGCGCGTTGAGATCGCGGAACTGCGGCGGCAGGTACTTGGGCGGCACTACCAGGCCCTCGTCCACCAACTGGCGCAGGGTGCGCATGTCTTCCAGGGTGGCCTTGCCGCAGAACAGCAGCGGGATCTGCTCCAGCTTGCCCTTGCGCACGGCGAGCTGGATGTAGTTGTAGATCAGGATGAAGCCCTTTAGGTACGACAGGTCCTTGGTGAACGGCAGGCCGACCGGGGTCGAGCCACGGAACACGCGGCTGGCGTTCTGGTAGCTGCTCTCCACGCTGTAGTTCTGCTCGCGGTAGAAGTGGAACACCTCGAGGAAGTCTGCGCCCTCTTCGGCCATGTGGATGGCGCGGGTGCGGTTGGTGAGCTTGCGCAGGCGCGTCGGGTAGGAGGCGAAGGCGATCACTTCCATCAGGATCGCCAGGCCTTCCTGGGTCACGGTGGAGGACGGCGGCCCCTTGGCGAGGAAGGTGCAGATCGGCTGGTTGAGGCCATTGAGCGTGGTGCCGACGTGCACCAGGCCTTCGTGGACTTCCAGCGCGCGCACGTCGCGCTCGTTGAACATGGCGTCGGCGCGCACCTTGATGTAGTCGGCGCCAGCCGCGGCGTCGGCGACGATGCCGTCGGACTCGAAGACGCGGATGGTGTCTTCCTTACCGTCGAACACCTTGTTCAGGCGCTCCTGCAGCATCTTCACCGCGTCACTGGCGGTAAGGGTCTTGGGTTCGTCCTTGAGGTCGCCACGATCGGCGATATTGTTCAGGTAGTCCGAGAGCATCAGGCCCAGGTCGGCCAGGGTCGGGTCGCCGGCATGAAAGGCGTCGGAGGCCGAGCCGTAGAGCTCTTGGGAGATCAGACCAAAGTCCTGGGTGCCGCGCGCTTCGAGCATGCGGATGACCATGCGGTATTCCTTGCACATGCGCCGCATGATCTGCCCGACCGGGTTGAACTGGCCCAGGTGGCGGGTGATGTCGCGCTCGATGTTCTGGAATTCCTGCTTCTTCGCACTGCTGTCGAAGGACAGCGGGCGGCCGTCATAGTAGGCGCGGTCGACCTTGGGCGCGTGCTTGCCGCGGCCCTTGAGGAAATCGTCGCGAATGCCGTCGTCCCACTTGATGGCGTCGAGCACGCGGATCGGCGTCTGCGCCTCGACGATGCGGTCGGACAGGCCGCGGATGATCTGCTGGTACTCGTTGGGCGTGGACCTCTTGCGCCGTGGGGTCATTGCTTTTCTCCCGGGGTCACGCGCGAAAAGCGCAGCGCTTCGACGAACACGTCGGAGTTGGCCGGATCGTTGAGGTAGGCGATCACCTCGGGCAACTGGCTGCTCACCAGCGCGCCGGCACCCTGTTCGGTGTCGACCTTCTCGCCCTTGAGCGTGCCTTCCTTCATGTCCTGCAGGATGTGCTCGACATCCAGGTTATAGATCACCAGTTCGTCCTTGTCGGTGATCTCGAAGCCGGCCAGGGCGAAGTTACCGCCCATGCTTTTCGGCAAACCGGCCGACAGGTACCAGCGCTTGCCGTGGTGGGCGACGGTGAAGCCGAAGTCCTCGACGCTATCGGTGTTGTCCTTGCTATCGACGTAGCTCAGAGCGCGGTAGAGGTTGGAGCCGGAGCGGGTGACTTCGAGGAACTGCTCCTCGCCGTACTCGTCCACACGCGACCACTGGCCCAGCAGGTGAGCCGGCGCGGGCTCGTTGGCCGGAATCGGGTCCTTGAACGTCACCAGACAGCCACTGAGCAGGCCGATGCTCAACAGCAGCAGTGCACGCCAGACTTTCATCACGTCCTCCTTAGATCCGTATGCCTTCCCATGCGACAGGCGCGGGCACTCGGAATTCCGACACGAAAACCCCGCCGGATGGCGGGGTTGGAATGCAGCAGCCGGGGCTACAGGCCCATCACCAGGTCGAGATAGCGGCTAAGGATGGCACGCATTTCCTCGATCTGCAGGTGGTCAGCCCCGTCCAGCAGGCCCTGATACTCCATCTGCAGGATGATGGCCGTCAACACCCGGGCATCCTGCTCGGGCTGCTTTGAACCGAGCACTTCGAAGAAATGCACCACGCCCAGGGAAAGAATCCGCCGATGGCGCTGCGCCAGATCGCTGAGGCTGGGGTTGAGCAACGCCTCCTGGCGGAACGCCTGTTCGGCCAGCAGGTGCTCACGGCGCTCGTTTAGCTGGACCATGACGTACTGGATCGCCAGCTCGACGATATTGGCGGTCAGCTCCCGGCGCGCCTGCGGGTCGTCCTGCCCGAGGCCGGCAGCCATGGCCTGGAGGTCGCCTTCCACGCTGGTCCAGAAGGTCGACAGCGCTTCGGCGCTGCGTTCAACGAAGAGCGCGAAGGTGTCGGTGATGAGGTCCTGGATGTCCTTGAAGTAGTAAGTGGTGGCCGATAGCGGCACACCGGCCTCTGCGGCCACGGCGCGGTGGCGCACAGCGCGGACGCCATCGCGCACGATGATCCGCAGCGCGGCGTCGAGAATCGCCTGGCGGCGTTGCTCGCTGCCCTGGCGGCTGGCCTTGCGGCCCTGGTATTTGACACTTTCTGCGATGGCGCTGGCGACTTGCGCGGCGCTGTCTCGCGGGGAAACTTGGGTCACTGGCATTACCTCCGGCGGCGCGACCTGATGGCTCATTGTTCGAGCTTTTCTGTGGGAAAACAATTGCCGCCTTGCAGCTGCGACAGCGGCGCACAGAGCGGGCCTCGAGGCAGATCAGGCGGCTGGGAATCAGGCCTGGGAGTGAGACGTGCCACAGCGTGGCCGAGCCACGGCAGGAGGCGTGCATTTCGTCGGATGGTATACCGTCCGATTCTCCAGGAGCGAGCTTGCTCGTTCCTGGAGAATCTGTCAGCCGCAGAAATGAAAAAGGCCGCCCCGAGGGCGGCCTTTCTCTCCTGTTCCTGCGCTTACGCCTGCGGGCGCATGTGCGGGAAGAGGATGACATCGCGGATCGACGGCGAGTTGGTCAGCAGCATCACCAGTCGGTCGATGCCGATGCCTTCACCGGCGGTGGGCGGCATGCCGTATTCGAGCGCGTTGACGAAGTCGGCGTCGTAGTGCATCGCCTCGTCGTCACCGGCGTCCTTCTCCTTGACCTGCAGCATGAAGCGCTCGGCCTGGTCTTCGGCGTCGTTGAGCTCGGAGTAGGCGTTGGCGATCTCGCGGCCACCGATGAACAGCTCGAAGCGGTCGGTGACGCTCGGGTCGTTGTCGTTGCGGCGGGCCAGCGGAGACACTTCGAACGGGTACTGGGTGATGAAGTGCGGCTGCTCCAGCTTGTGCTCGACCAGCTCTTCGAAAATCATCACCTGCAGCTTGCCCAGGCCTTCGTGGCCGAGGACCTTGGCGCCGGCTTTCTTGGCGATGGCGCGGGCCTTCTCCAGGTCGGTCAGGTCAGCCGCGGTGAGTTCCGGGTTGTACTTGAGGATGGCGTCGAACACGGACAGACGGGCGAACGGTTCACCGAAGTGGAAGACCTTGTCGCCGTAGGGCACGTCGGTGCTGCCGAGCACGGCCTGGGCCAGCTCGCGGAACAGCTCCTCGGTCAGGTCCATGTTGTCTTCGTAGTCGGCGTAGGCCTGGTAGAACTCGAGCATGGTGAACTCGGGATTGTGACGGGTCGAAACGCCTTCGTTACGGAAGTTGCGGTTGATCTCGAAGACCTTCTCGAAGCCACCGACCACCAGGCGCTTGAGGTACAGCTCCGGGGCGATACGCAGGAACATGGCCATGTCCAACGCGTTGTGGTGGGTTTCGAAGGGCTTGGCCGCCGCGCCGCCGGGGATGGTCTGCAACATCGGGGTTTCCACTTCGAGGAAGCCGCGATCGGAGAGGAACCGACGGATGTGGGCGATGACCTGCGAGCGCACGCGGAAGGTGTGGCGGGTTTCCTCGTTGACGATCAGGTCGACGTAGCGCTGGCGGTAGCGCTGCTCGGTGTCGGTCAGGCCGTGGTGCTTGTCCGGCAGCGGGCGCAGCGACTTGGTCAGCAGGCGCACGTTGGTCATCTCGACGTACAGGTCGCCCTTGCCCGAGCGGGCCAGGGTGCCTTCGGCACCGATGATGTCGCCCAGGTCCCAGGTCTTGATCTCGGCCAGAGTCTCTTCGGGCAGGGTCTTGCGGTTCACGTAGACCTGCAGACGGCCGCTGCTGTCCTGCAGGACGATGAAGGAGCCGCGGTTGAGCATGATGCGACCGGCAACCTTGACCGGGATGGCAGCTGCTTCCAGCTCTTCCTTGGTCGCGGTTTCGTACTGCTTCTGCAGGTCCGCGAAGTAGTTCTCGCGGCGGAAGTCGTTGGGGAAGGCGATGGCCTTGGCTTCACGCACGGCGGCAAGCTTTTCCTTGCGCTGGGCGATCAGCTTGTTTTCTTCCTGTTGCAGTTCGGTAGCGTCGAGTTGTTGGTCGCTCATGGTCGTCTATCTGCCTGGCGTCTTGATCAATAGGGGTTACTGGCGGGAGCGGGCCACGCGGCCCGTCCGCAGGGATGCTGTTACAGGCCTTGTTTCAGGCTGGCTTCCAGGTATTCGTTGAGGTCGCCGTCGAGCACCTTGTCGCAATCGCTGCGTTCCACGCCGGTACGCAGGTCCTTGATGCGCGACTGGTCGAGCACGTAGGAACGGATCTGGTGACCCCAGCCGATATCGGACTTGGTGTCTTCCAGCGCCTGCGAGGCGGCGGTGCGCTTCTGCATCTCCTGCTCGTACAACCGGGCCCGCAGCATCTTCATGGCGGTGTCCTTGTTGGCGTGCTGGGAGCGTTCGTTCTGGCACGCCACCACGGTGTTGGTCGGCACGTGGGTGATACGCACCGCGGAGTCGGTGGTGTTCACGTGCTGACCGCCCGCGCCGGAGGAGCGGTAGGTGTCGATGCGCAGGTCGGCCGGGTTGATCTCGATCTCGATGTTGTCGTCGATTTCCGGCGACACGAATACCGCGGTGAACGAGGTGTGCCGACGGTTGCCGGAGTCGAACGGGCTCTTGCGCACCAGGCGGTGCACGCCGATCTCGGTGCGCAGCCAGCCGAAGGCGTATTCGCCCTTGATGTGCACGGTGGCGCCCTTGATGCCGGCGACTTCGCCCTCGGACAGCTCGACGATCTCGGCGCTGAAGCCGTTCTTGTCCGCCCAGCGCAGGTACATGCGCAGCAGCATGTTGGCCCAGTCCTGGGCCTCGGTGCCGCCGGAGCCGGCCTGGATGTCCAGGTAGGCGTTGTTGGGGTCCATCTCGCCGCTGAACATGCGGCGGAACTCGAGCTTCTCGAGGATTTCGCGCAGGCGCTGGACTTCGGCTTCGACGTCGCCAACGGCGCCTTCGTCGTTTTCCTCGACTGCCATGTCGAGCAGGTCGCGGGAGTCGGCCAGACCGCCGGTGAGCTCGTCGAGGGTCTCGACGATCTGCGCCAGCATGGCGCGCTCGCGGCCCAGGTTCTGGGCGTACTCGGGCTTGTTCCAGACCGCCGGGTCTTCCAGTTCGCGGTTTACTTCGATCAGACGATCATGTTTCAGATCGTAGTCAAAGATACCCCCGAATCGAATGGGTACGGTCGGAGAGGTCCTTGATGCTGTTGAGGATCGGTTGGATTTCCATGGCGGGCATCTCTCACGGGTAAAGGGCGTAGAAAAGCCGGCAAGTATACGTGAACTGTGTCGCCCCTAAAAAGGTTTACGACAGATCGCCACCGCCCGCCCGGCGCCCTTCCCCGTTGGCTTAGCCGGCGATGGCCACCTGGTTGCGCCCACCATGCTTGGCGTTGTAGAGCGCCTGGTCGGCCAGTTCGATGAGCTGACGGCAAGTCTGCCCGGCCTGGGGGATCAGGGTCGCCACGCCGATGCTGATGGTCAGCGACGAAGCCGGTGTCGGCAGCTCGTGACGAATGTTCAGGTCCTGCACCAGGCGCCGCAGCTTCTCCGCCAACAGGCGCGCGCCGCCGGGCGAGGTGTTGGGCAGGACCATGACGAACTCCTCGCCGCCATAGCGCGCCGGCAGGTCCGAGGGGCGGCTGGCGCTGGCGCGGATCGCCCCGGCGACCTGGCGCAGCGCCTCGTCGCCCTGCACGTGGCCGAAGGTGTCGTTGTAGGCCTTGAAGTGGTCCACGTCGATCAGCAGGATCGACAGCTGGGTCTGCTCGCGCAGGCAGCGGCGCCACTCCATTTCCAGGTACTCGTCGAAGTGCCGGCGGTTGGACAGCCCGGTGAGGCCGTCAGAGTTCATCAGCCGCTGCAGCACCAGGTTGGTTTCCAGCAGTTGCTGCTGGCTCTCGCGCAAAGCGCGGTAGGCCTCGTCGCGCTGCTGCAGTGCGAGGTAGGAGCGCGAGTGGTAGCGCACTCGCGCAATCAGCTCGATGGCATCGGGCAGCTTGACCAGATAATCGTTGGCGCCTGCGCTGAACGCCGCGCTCTTCACCGCCGGGTCCTCCTTGGTCGACAGTACGATGATCGGGAGGTCGCGGGTAGCCGGGTTGGCGCGGTACTCACGCACCAGCGAGAGACCGTCGGCGCCGGGCATCACCAGGTCCTGAAGGATCACCGTGGGCTTGATCTGAATCGCCAGGGCGATGGCCTGGTGGGGATCGGAGCAGAAGTGGAAGTCGATGCCAGGGGCATCCGTCAGCGCGCGGCGCACGGCTTCGCCGATCATTGGCTGGTCGTCCACCAGCAGCACCATGACTGCGGTATCGCCTGGGGTCGTCACGGGGTAGTCACTCTGGCTTGAGTTCATGGATGTGGAGTTCATGCAATCAGCTCCGTAGCCCGCGCTCAGGCGCAGACCTCAGTGAGTCTGCGGGCGATATCGCCCAGGGGACGGATCTCTACTGCAGCGCCTATCGCCGCGGCGGCCTTGGGCATACCGTACACAGCGCTGCTCTCCTGATCCTGGGCCAGGGTCAGGAAACCGCGCTCGCGCATTTGTTTCAGGCCTTCGGCGCCGTCCCGGCCCATGCCGGTGAGCAGTACGCCGACGGCATCGCCGCTCCAGTGCTCGGCCACGCTGTCGAAGAACACGTCGATGGACGGCCGGTAAATGTGGCTGCAGGGCTCAGCGGTGTAGGCCAGCTCGCCGCCCTTGAGCAGGCGGATATGGTGGTTGGTACCGGCCAGCAGCACGCAGCCCGGCTGCGGCGGCTCGCCGTTGCGCGCCAGGCGCACGGGAATCTTCGACTGGGTCGAGAGCCATTCGGCCATGCCGGCGGCGAAGACTTCGTCCACGTGCTGGACGACCACGATGGCGGCGGGGAAGTCCGTTGGCAGGCGGGCGAACAGATCGGCCAACGCCGCCGGACCGCCGGCCGAGGAGCCGATGGCGATCAGCTTGCGCGCGCCACTGCTCTTGCGCGCTGGCACTGCGCTGATGGCCGGGCGGCTGTCACGCGGGGCATTGAGCCACGCCAGGTTCTGCAGCTTGCGCAACAGCGGGCGGGCCGCTTCGGCGGCGTCGCCGGTGCCCATGACCGGGGTGTTCACCGCGTCCACCGCGCCATTGCCCATGGCGTCGAACACGCGGCTCATGTTGCGCTCCAGGTCCACCGTCACGACGATGATCGCACAGGGGCTCTGGGCCATGATCCGGCGGGTAGCCTCGACACCATCCATCACCGGCATCAGCAGATCCATGAGGATCACGTCGGGCTTGTGCGCCGCGCACATCTCCAGCGCTTCCGCGCCGTTGGCTGCGACCCAGACTATGCGGTGCGCCGGCTCGTAAGCCAGCGCGCGGCGCATCGCCTCGACCGCCAGTGGCATATCGTTGACTATCCCTATCTTCACCCGTGGGCTCCTCCGATCAAGTCGACCACCGCATCCAGCAGGGCCTCGTCATGGAAGCTGGCCTTGGCCAGATAATAGTCGGCGCCAGCATCGAGCCCGCGCCGCCGGTCTTCTTCGCGGTCCTTGTAGGACACCACCATCACCGGCAGCGACTGCAGGCGGGTGTCGCGGCGGATCAGGTTCACCAGCTCGATACCGTCCATGCGCGGCATGTCGATGTCGGTGATGACCAGGTCGAAATGCTCCGAGCGCAGCGCGTTCCAGCCGTCCATGCCATCCACCGCCACGGCGACATCATAGCCGCGCCCCAGCAGCAGCTTGCGCTCCAGCTCGCGCACGGTGAGCGAGTCATCCACCACCAGCACGCGCTTGCGCGCCGGGCCGGTGAGGCGACCGGTGGGATCGATGCGCTCCAGACGGCCAGTGGCCAGGAGTTTCTCCACCGAGCGCAACATGTCCTCGACGTCGAGGATCAGCACCGGCGTGCCGTCGTCCAGCAGCGCGCCGGCGGAAACGTCCTGCACCTTGCCCAGCCGGGCATCCAGCGGCACCACTACCAGGGTGCGCTCGCCGATGAATTTCTCCACCGCCACGCCGTAGGCACTGTCCCGTTCGCGGATCACCACGACGGGAATCTCGTGCGGCGTGGCTTCGCCGTTGGGGCGCTGCAACAGCTGGCTGGCGGACACCAGGCCGACATGTCGGCCCTCGTGCCAGAACTGCTGACGGCCTTCGAGCTGGACGATCTCGTCCGGCGCCAGGCGGCGCATGCGCTCGATGTGCGCCAGCGGGAAGGCGTAGGCCTCGCCACCGATGCTGACGACCAGGCTGCGCACCACGGACAGCGTCAGCGGCACTTCCAGGTGGAAATGCGCACCCTGCCCGCTCACCTGTTCCATGCGAATGCCACCACGCAGCTGGCGCACCATGTGCTGCACAGCGTCCAGGCCGACACCGCGGCCGGACACCTCGGTGACCTGCTCGCGCATGCTGAAGCCGGGCAGGAACAGGAAGCTCAGCAGCTCTTCCTCGGTGAGGCGCGCCACGGTTTCCTCGGTGGACAGCTGGCGGCGCACGATGGCCGAGCGCAGGCGGTCGAGATCGACGCCGCCGCCGTCATCCTGCAGTTCCAGCACCAGCATGCCGGCGTGATGGCGGGCCAGCAGCTGGATCGTGCCCTCCTCCGGCTTGCCATTGCGGGCGCGCACTTCAGCGGACTCGATACCGTGGTCGACGGCGTTGCGCAGCAGGTGGGTGAGCGGCGCTTCGAGCTTCTCCAGCACGTCGCGGTCGACCTGGGTGGTGGCACCCTGAATCTCCAGGCGCACGGTCTTGCCAAGCGAGCGGCCGAGGTCGCGGACCATCCGCGCCTGCCCGGAGAGCACGTCGGAGAATGGCCGCATGCGGCAGGACAGCGCAGTGTCGTAGAGCGACTGGGCGCGCTGCCCGGCCTTGAAACTGAATTCGTCCAGCTCGGCGATCTGCTCGCTGAGCAGTTGCTGGCACTCACCGACCAGCCGCCGCGCGTCAGCCAGATAGGCCTGCGCCTCGGCATCCAGATTCGCCGTACTGGCAGCATCGCGGGCGCCATCGAGCACACGGCTGGCGCTGGCCTGGATGCGTTTGAGGCGCTGCAGCGAATCGAGCAGCGGCTTCAGGCGCTGGGACTCCACCAGCGATTTGCTGGAGTAGTCGAGCAACTGGTTGAGGCGCTCGGCGGTCACCCGCAGCACGCGCTCGCCAGCCTCATCGCTGTCGCTGGAGCGGCGGCGCTGGGGGCGCTCGGCGGGAGCCGCGGGAGCCGGCGCGGGCGGTTCGATAGCTGCCGGAGCGGGCTCGGCGCGCACTGGAACAGATGCTGCCGGCTGCGCCGGGGCCTGCCCGGAAACCAGTGCCTGCAAGCGCTCGACCATGGCCGGCACGCCCTGCTGGGCCTGCTCGGCGCGCTCGGGCTGGGCGTCCGCGATATGCAGGAGGATATCGGTGCCGGCCAGCAGCGCGTCGATATGCCCGGAAGTCAGCAGCAGCCGGCCTTCCTGAGCGCCGGCCAGGCAATCCTCCATGACGTGCGCAACCTGCACGCCGGCATCGAGGCCGACGATGCGCGCGGCGCCCTTGAGCGAATGTGCGGCACGCATGCAGGCTTCGAGCTGGTCGGCCTGGGTCGGGTTGCGCTCCAGCGCCATCAGCCCGTGAACCAGCACCTGCGTCTGAGCCTCCGCCTCCAGGCGGAACAGCTCCAGCATCGACGCGTCCTTCATCTGGTCCGGGGTCATGCGAGGCTCCGGGTGGCGGCGTCGAGCAGGGCTTGCTGGTCGAGCAGGCGGATGCTGCGGGTGCGCCACTGCATCACTCCACGGGTGAAGCGATCGTTGGCGGCGTGGCTCTGGGACGAGGCTTCGACGATGGCCTTCTCGTCCAGCTCATGAATGCCTTCGACCTCGTCCACCGGAGAGATGATCGGCCCGCCAACCGCCGCCAGGATCAGCATGCGCGGCACGATGCGAGCGTCGTCGCGGGCGGCCGCGCGGCTGTCGAGGCCGAGCAGTTCGCCGAGGGAAATGCAGGCCACCAGCGTGCCGCGCACGTTGGCCACGCCCAGCAGCGCGGGCGAGCGCTGGTGTGGCAGGGAATGCACCATGCAGGCCGGAGCGACCTCGGCCAGGGCACGGGTGGGCAGGCCCAGCCATTCATCGCCAAGGCGGAAGATCAGGTGCGGGCGGCCATCCTCGGCAGCCGCTTCGGCGACTTCGACGGGCGCCAGGTGCGTGCCTTCGCTGCCCAGCGCGTAGCGGTCCAGCAGGCTGATGGCCGCAGCGGCGTGCACCGGGCAGTTGCGGCAATGGACGTACTCAGCCAGCTTCGGGCAGCTGCGGTCGCCGCGCACGCCGATGCGGTTCCAGCAGTCGTCCACTGCCGGCAGGTCACCGTCAAATGACGAGTAGCCAGGTTCAACCATTGCGCTTCACTCCTCGCGCAGCGCGCTCCTGCAAACGGCGGGCGCCGGCTGCGTCGCCCTGGGCCGCGAGCAGCGCAGCCAGGTGTTGCAGGCTTTCCTGGTGATCGGGTTGCAGGTACAGGGCCTTGCGGTAGTAAGCCTGGGCCTCGCTGCCTTGCCCCTGTGCATCAGCCAGCAGGCCGAGCCAGTAGAAGACTTCAGCGTCCGGGCCCTGCTCCGCCAGCAGCGTCTCGCAGCGTTGGCGCGCTTCGGCGGCCTGTCCGGAGTTGGCGAGCCGGGCGATCTCCGCCAGCGCGTTGCCGGCAGGGGCGGCGGGCAGCTGCTCCGGCTGGCTCAGTGGGCGCGGGCGAACCGGCGCGGGCTTGGGCGGAGCTGGGCGTGGAATCGGCGGCGGAGCCGTCCAGTTCAGCGGCGCCGCACGAGGCGCCGGCTCGGCATTCTGCAAGGGGAAGGCGAAGGATTGCGGCACGCCCAGCGGACGCAGGCCGATGCGCGACATCAGGCTTGCCTCGGCCGGCCCGATGAACAGCACGCCGTCGGGCCGCGCCAGCCGGCGCAGCACGTCCACCACCTGCTCCTGGGTCGGGCGGTCGAAATAGATCAGCAGGTTGCGGCAGAACACGTAGTCATAGGGCGCTTCGCTGGCCAGCAGGCCCGGCGCGAGCAGGTTACCGACGCGCAAACGAACCTTTTTCCGCACCGCCTCGGCCAGTTGGTAGTCATTGCCGTCGGCGCTGAAATAACGGTCACGGAATGCCAGGCTAGCGCCACGGAACGAGTTGCGCCCGTAGCGCCCCTCCTCCGCCCGCTCCAGCACCGCACGACTGACGTCCAGCGCGTCGACCTGGAAGGCGGCCGGCGCGAGCCCCGCATCCAGCAGCGCCATGACGATGGAGTACGGTTCCTCGCCGGTGGAGCAAGGCAGGCTGAGGATGCGCAGCGGCCGGGCGCCGGCCAGCTCCAGTACGCGCCGGGATGCGAGCTCCGCCAGCGCGCCGAAAGATTCGGGGTAACGGAAGAACCAGGTTTCGGGGACTATCACCGCCTCGATCAGCGCCTGCATTTCCTCGGCGGAGCCTTGCAGTTGCATCCAGTAATGCTCGGCGTTGCCACCGCTGACCTTGTTGCAGCGCTGGCGCACGGCGCGCTCGATCACGGCGTCGCCGACCGACTCGGCATCCAGGCCGATACGCTCCTTGAGCAATTGGGCGAAACGCGGATCGGTCATGCCGGCGCTCCTCCCGCGTCCTGCAGAAGGCGCGCGCGGGCTTCATCGCTGAGCAACTGGTCGACGCCCACGCGCTGCAGCAGGCCCTGCTCGTCTTCCAGCACAGGGCCGAGGTAGCGGGCGCTGCCGTTGTCGAGTTCGTAGTCACGGAAGGCTGCAGGATCACGGCGCAGGGTGTGGGTCGCCTGTTCGAGAATCAACCCAAGCCGCTGCTCCGGGCCCTCGCCTGCGGCGCGGTAACGCACCAGCACCAGGCGCGTGCTGGTGCGACGCGGCGCGCTGTGCCCAAAGGCCAGTTGGTTCATGTCCAGCACCGGCAGCAGTTCACCACGGTGCGGGATCAGCCCTGCCACCCAGGCTGGCGCTTGCGGCACGCGCTTGAGCGCAGGCACCGGCAGCACCTCGATGACGTCGTGGACGTCCAGCGCATAGCGATCCGCGCCCAGGCGGAACTGCAGGTACAGCCTGCCCGCCGCAGCGGCGTCAGACCTTGAAGCGGGAGACGCCATTGCGCAGTCCGTTGGCCACGAGGTTCAGCTCGTCGATGGCGAAGCTCGCCTGGCGCAGGGATTCCACGGTCTGGCCGGTGGCCTCGCCGAGCTGCACCAGCGCCTGGTTGATCTGCTCGGCGCCGGTGGCCTGGGCCTGCATGCCTTCGTTGACCATCTGCACACGCGGCGCCAGCGCCTGCACCTGCTGGATGATCTGCGAGAGCTGCTCGCCGACCTGGCCGACTTCCGAGATGCCGCGACGCACCTCCTCGGAGAACTTGTCCATGCCCATCACGCCGGCGGACACGGCGGACTGGATCTCGCGTACCATCTGCTCGATGTCGTAGGTGGCCACGGCGGTCTGGTCGGCCAGGCGGCGCACTTCGGTGGCGACCACGGCGAAACCGCGGCCGTACTCGCCGGCCTTCTCCGCCTCGATGGCGGCGTTGAGCGAGAGCAGGTTGGTCTGGTCGGCTACCTTGACGATGGTGGTCACCACCTGGTTGATGTTGCCGGCGCGCTCGTTGAGGATCGCCAACTTTGCGTTGACCAGCTCGGCCGCTCCCATCACGTGATGCATGGTTTCTTCCATGCGCGCCAGGCCCAGTTGGCCGGAGCCGGCCAGGGTGGAGGTCTGCTCGGCGGCCGAGGACACCTCGGTCATGGTGCGCACCAGGTCGCGGGAGGTGGCGGCGATTTCCCGCGAGGTGGCGCCGATCTCGGTGGTGGTGGCGGCGGTTTCGGTTGCCGTGGCCTGCTGCTGCTTGGAGGTGGCGGCAATCTCGGTCACCGAGGTAGTAACCTGGATGGCCGAGCGCTGCGCCTGCGATACCAGGCCCTTGAGCTCTTCGGCCATGCCGTTGAAGCCGGTCTCGATCACCGCGAATTCGTCGTTGCGCTCCATCGCCAGGCGCGTGGTGAAGTCGCCGCTACCCATGACCTGTAGGCCTTTCACGACCTGGCGCACCGGCTCGGTGATGGCGCGCATCAGCAGCAGCCCGCAAACCGCTGCGGCGACGATGGCCAGTAACAGAGAAATGAGCATGATCGCCTTGGCAGTAGCCACCTCGTCGACGATGTCGGACGCTGCGGCATCGGCGATTTCCTTGTTCAGTGAGATCAGCTGGTTGAGCGTCTTGCGGCCGTCTTCCCACAACGGCTCCAGGCGTTCCAGCAGCAGGCGCCGCGCGCCTTCACGGTCAGTGCCGTAGAGCTGCAGCACCTGCGCCAGCAAGGTGTCGTACTCGCTCGCCTGCTGCTTGAAGTGAGCGAGCATTTCCTTATCGCGGGGGTCATTGACGGTGAGCTCGTAACGTGCAATGCGCTCAACCAGTGCGTCATGGTTGGCGCGGAATTCCTGGCGACGGGCATCGTCCAGAGGCTTGCCATCACTCAGGCCGACCAGCACCTGGGTCATCAGGATGCTGTCGGTCCATGCCGAACGCACAGTGGTCAGCGCGTAGGTGCCGGGCATGGCGTCCTGACTCACCCGCTGGGTGCTGTGCTCCACCCGCAGCAGGCGCGTGTAGGAAATCACCACCATCAGCAGCATGATCGCGACGACGACGGCAAAGCTGGCCAGGATGCGTTGGCGTAGAGTCCAATTCTTCACAGCGTTCCCCAGAAGATGTGTGGCGTGCCGACGGATGATGGATTCGGGCGGACAATCGCGCGAATGTAAATTCCTACTAAATCGTCAGCAAGATAGGACATATAGTATCTGTAGACGCCTGAAGCTCCTCTCTTTATTCCAAATTTTTAGTACGACGGTTCCTCTCATTCTGACCGCCCCTACTCGCCGTTTCGCACATACCCGATGTTGAGCCTCTCTCTCGCCGCCCACGCCGGTCTCTTCCTCTCCGCCTTTGGCGCCGCCACCCTGCTGCCGCTGCAATCGGAAGCCGTGCTGGTCGGGCTGCTGCTGGGCGGGCAGTACGCGCTGTGGTCACTGCTGCTGGCGGCCAGCTTGGGTAACGTGCTCGGCTCTTTGGCGAACTGGCTGCTGGGCCGCGGACTGGAGCGCTGGCGCGGCAAGTGCTGGTTCCCCGTGAGCGATGCGGCGTTGGAGAAGGCCCAGCGCCATTACCGGCGCCTTGGCAGCTGGTCGCTGCTGCTGAGTTGGGCGCCGGTGATTGGCGACCCGCTGACACTGATCGCCGGCGTCATGCGCGAGCCGCTTTGGCGCTTCCTTCTGCTGGTCACCGTCGCCAAGGTCGGGCGTTACGCTGTGCTGGCCTGGCTCACGCTCGCCTGAATGAGCCCCATCTCAAAAACAGACAGGTTTTTCGTCTGCTAGTCCTGTTTTGCCACTGCTGCGAAAAATTGGCGCCAAGTAATATCACAGCGCCATCACCGTGCATGGCAGGGCCCAAAGGCTCCACACATTGGATGAAGAAAAGGGAATTTCACGATGTTCAGAAGCATGAGTATTGGCCGCCGCGCGTCCCTGGGTTTCGCCGTCATGGGCCTGCTCCTGGTGTTTCTCGGGCTGTTCTCGCTGTACAAGCTCTCGACCCTGCGCGCCGCTTCCGAGGAGATCGATAGCAACTGGCTGCTGAGCATCAACCACATGAATCAGCTGTCGGGCGACATCGCCCGCATCCGCCTGGAATCCATGCGCCTGCTGGTCAACCATGACAGCGCCGCCCGCGAACGCAGCCTGGGCCTGATCGCCGAAGCTCGGCAGGACAAGGACAAGGTGCTCGCCGACTACCGTCGGCTGATCCTCAGCGCCGAAGAGCAGCGCTCGACCGATGAACTGCGTCAGACGCTGGATGGCTATCTGGGCTTGGTCGATCATCTGGTGGAGAAGGTTCGGCAGAACGACGACGAGGGCGCACTGCACATCCTCAATGGCAGCATTGCCCAGCAAGGCGCGGAGCTGAACAAGCGCCTCACTGCGCTGATCGACCTCAACCGCAATGGCGCCGCTGCCGCCGCCGACCGCGCCGTCGAGCAGTTCCAGAGCGGCCGCGTGGTGGTGTCCGGCATCCTGGTGCTGAGCGTCGTGTTGACCCTGTTGCTGGCCTGGCAGCTCACCCGCAGCATCGTCGTGCCGCTGGGCCAGGCAGTACGCGTAGCGCAGACCATCGCCAGCGGCGACCTCAGCCAGCGCTTCACGGTCGAGGGCCGCGACGAGCCGGCGCAACTGCTCAACGCCCTGGCGAACATGCAGAGCAGCCTGCGTGAGACCATCCGCGGCATCGGCAACTCGGCCAGCCAGTTGGCCTCGGCGGCCGAAGAGATGCACAGCGTGATGGAAGAAAGCAGCCGCGCGCTGCAGCAGCAGAGTGACCAGATCGAAATGGCCGCCACCGCCGTCAACCAGATGACCAGTGCCGTGGAGGAAGTCGCCAGCAACGCCGCTTCCACCTCCACCGCTTCGCGCGAGGCCATCGACGCCGCACGCAGCGGCAGCGAGCGGGTCGACGAAACCTCCAACGCCATCGGCACCCTGGCCGGCGAAGTGGGCCAGGCCTCGCAGCAGGCGGAAGTCCTGGCCAACCAGGCGCAGGACATCGGCAAGGTGCTGGAGGTGATCCGCAGCGTGGCCGAGCAGACCAACCTGCTGGCGCTCAACGCCGCCATCGAAGCCGCCCGCGCCGGCGAGGCCGGGCGCGGCTTCGCTGTAGTCGCCGACGAAGTCCGCTCGCTGGCCCAGCGCACCCAGAGCTCGACCCGCGAGATCGAAGAGCTGGTCTCGGCCATCCAGAACGGCAGCGACCGCACCGTCACCGCCCTGCTCAGCAGCACCGCCCACGCCGAACGCACGGTCAGCCGCACCGGCGAGGCCGGCGCTTCGCTGCAGGTGATCCTGGAGCGCATGTCACTGATCAACGAGCGCAACCTGGTGATCGCCAGCGCCACCGAGGAACAGGCCCAGGTCGCCCGCGAAGTGGACCGCAACCTGCTGACCATCCGTGACCTGGCGACCCAGACCTCGGCCGGCGCCACCCAGACCAG
The DNA here is from genome assembly GCF_044746165.1 of Pseudomonas sp. NPDC086581. NCBI lineage: Bacteria > Pseudomonadati > Pseudomonadota > Gammaproteobacteria > Pseudomonadales > Pseudomonadaceae > Pseudomonas > Pseudomonas sp. NPDC086581. Next base: position 409,265 of record NZ_JBIVBR010000003.1, read on the forward strand.
CGCGGCGAGCCAGGAGCTGTCGCGCCTGGCCGTGGACCTCAACGGGATGGTGGCGCGCTTCGTGGTCTGACGGCGACCTGCCCTACTCCCGTTTCGCCAACTGCTCGGCGAAACGGGAAGGTTGGACGGGGAATTTTTCCGGCATTTTCCTATCCAATGGCCATCATGGAACGCCACAGGGTGGATAGATGAACGTATTGAAATTGTCGGCCGTGCTGGCCACCGCCGCGCTGTTGAGCGCCTGCGGAGGCAACGAGGCCAAGGTCTGCGGTTCGGACGACGTGAAGAACCAGCTGGTGAAGATCTTTCTCTCCGGCGCACTTTCCGCCCAGTCCGACGCGCTGAGCAAGGCCGAACTGAAGGACGTAGCCATCATCGACAAGGACCCGGACAGCGGCGTGCTGGAATGCGTCGGCACCTTGACCGTGCCGGTGGTCGGCCAGGTGGCCTCGGGCACCCTGAAATACCAGATCGCGCCGGCGGCCAAGTCCGAGCACGACTACCTGCTGCTGCTCGCCGACGGCCCACTGGCGAACGCCTTCGCCAAGCGCATCGAGGGGATGATCCCGCAGCAGTGAGGGTTATCCACAGGCAATAAAAAACCGGCCTACGTGGCCGGTTTTTTATTGGGCGATTGGATCGCGCGTCGAAGCAATCCGTGGGAGCGTCCCATGGGCCCGCTCCTACAGGTGAACGTGGGTGCCATGCGGTTCGCGAGCAAGCTCGCTCCTACGAAGAGCCCGCTTCTCCGATCCAGCCTTGGCTCTGTTTTTCTACGACTTCCAGAGAAACACCGGCGCACTCCGAACCGCCCCGTTCAGGAGGCCGAGTGGAAGTGGAGTTTCAGGGGTTGAGCGACATGGATGTCGCGAGAGCTGCGATGGGCCAGGGATGGCCCTTCGCAGCGTGCCCCTGAAACTTCGCTTCAACGAGGGAATTTTTCGCCTAAGCGAAAAACCGGATGTCCGGGGCAAGACTTTTTGGTTCCTTTTGTGAGGGCGGCTCTCCGACGTTTGACAAAAGGGACTCGCCGAGAGGCGAAACATGAAGTCCCAGCGCACGCCGAAGCGGCGCAGCCCCCGCCAAGCCAAGGCAGCGCCCTGCAACATCCGAGCAAAAGAAGCGTCGGCCCTGCCGACGGATCACCGGCATGGCACGTTCCTACAGGTGATATCGGCGCCGGCCTGTAGGAGTGCGCCATGCTCGCGACCCGCGGGCAGGACCCGCGACCACCGGCGGATGAAAGGGTCAGAACCCCTCCAGATCGATCAACTCCCCCTCGAAGCGAATCGACCCGCCCTCCTCGTTGGCCTCGCCACCCTGGATCTCCCCGTAATAGGAAAGCCCGTTCTCCAGCGTCACACAGACGTGGGTCGGCTCGTCCGGCGCGTCCAACTGGCCCTTGAAGCTCACCTCGATCACGCCCTCTTCCGGCGCGCTGAGGGTCACCGTCACGCGGGCGTTGTCCACCGCTTCGGCCTCGCGTCCCCAGTGCTCGGCGCTGACGGTCACGGTGGCGATTTCCTGTTTCATGCTCGACGACTCTCCAAAGGCTCCGGCGCCATGCGCGCCGGCTGATGGCGCCAAGGATACCGCGCCGCCGAAGCCGCCGAAACGGCGGTTTCTCCCGGCGACCGCCTGTCGCCTGCCTTTCCCGCACTCCCACGCACCACCCGCCACGGCTGGCTTTGGCCGCTCCGCCCCAAGGCAAATACGCCTTGCGCAAACCGTATTATGGTATACCATGATACCGAATCCCTTCCCCAACCCAGCCGAAGTCACAACTGGAGCGACCCATGAGTTTCGAGATTCGCAAGATCGTCACCTACAGCGAGCAGACCTTCATCGAAGCCGGCAAGGCCACCGACACCCCGGTGACCATGGTCGGCCTGGCCGTGGTGATCAAGAACCCGTGGGCCGGCCGCGGCTTCGTCGAAGACTTGAAGCCCGAGATCAAGGCCAACTGCTCCGAGCTGGGTGCGCTGATGGTCGAGCGCCTGACCGCCGCCATCGGTGGTGCTGACAAGATCCAGGCCTACGGCAAAGCCGCCGTGGTCGGCGCCGACGGCGAGATCGAGCACGCCTCTGCCGTCATCCACACCCTGCGTTTCGGCAACCACTACCGCCAGGCGGTGGACGCCAAGAGCTACCTGAGCTTCACCAACAAGCGCGGCGGCCCGGGCACCTCGATCCAGATCCCGATGATGCACAAGGAAGATGAAGGCCTGCGCTCGCACTACATCACCCTGGAAATGCAGATCGAAGACGCCCCGCGCGCCGACGAGATCGTCGTGGTACTGGGCGCCGCGGACGGTGGCCGTCTGCACCCGCGCATCGGCAACCGTTACATCGACCTGGAAGAACTGGCCGCCGAACAGGCTCAGTGATCCATACCGTGCAGGAGCGCTCCATGATTCGGCTCACCGCTGAACGCACACCGGCCGGCACCAGTTACCTGGCGACCGGCCAGGGCCACCCCGTGGTACTGATCCACGGCGTCGGCCTGAACAAGGAAATGTGGGGCGGCCAGATCGTCGGTCTGGCCCCGCATTTCCAGGTCATCGCCTATGACATGCTTGGCCATGGCGCGAGTCAGCTGCCGCAGCCGGACTGTGGGCTGGTCGGTTACGCCGACCAGCTGCGCGAGCTGCTCGACCACCTGGGCGTGACCAGTGCCACGGTCATCGGCTTCTCCATGGGTGGTCTGGTGGCGCGGGCCTTCGCCCTGCACTACCCCGAGCGCCTGGACGGCCTTGTCGTGTTGAACAGCGTGTTCAACCGCAGCGCCGAACAGCGCGCCGGGGTGATCGAGCGGACCCGCCAAGCCGCCGAACACGGCCCGGACGCCAACGCCGAGGCCGCCCTGTCGCGCTGGTTCAGCCGCGAGTACCAGGCCGCCAATCCGGCGCAGATCGCCGCGATCCGCCAGACCCTTGCCAGCAACGATCCGCAGGGCTATCTGACTACCTACACCCTGTTCGCCACGCAGGACATGTACCGCGTGGACGACCTGGGCAGCATCAAGGTGCCGACCCTGGTCGCCACCGGTGAGCTGGACCCGGGCTCGACGCCGAAGATGGCCACCGAGCTCGCCGAACGCATTCCGGGCGCCAAGGTGACGGTGCTCGACGAACAGCGCCACATGATGCCGGTGGAGTCGCCGCGGCTGGTCAACCAGATGCTGCTCGACTTCCTGCAACAGGCGCAGGTTTCCAAGAATCACGTACAGGGGAATGTCGCATGACCCTCGCACGCTTCCAGATGTTCATCGATGGCCAGTGGGTCGACGCCGTCTCCGGCAAGACCTTCGAGAGCCTCGACCCCGCCCGCGCGCAAGCCTGGGCCGAACTGCCCGATGCCGATGAAGCCGACGTCGAGCGCGCCGTGCAGGCCGCCCAGCGCGCCTTCAACGACCCGGCCTGGCGTGGCCTCACCGCCACCGCCCGCGGCAAGCTGCTGCGCCGCCTGGGCGACCTGATCGCCGAGAACAAGGAACACCTGGCGCAGCTGGAAAGCCGCGACAACGGCAAGCTGATCCGCGAGACCCGCGGCCAGGTCGGCTACCTGCCGGAGTTCTTCCACTACACCGCGGGCCTTGCCGACAAGCTCGAAGGCGGCACCCTGCCGCTGGATAAGCCCGACCTGTTCGCCTACACGGTGCACGAGCCGCTGGGCGTGGTCGCCGGGATCATCCCGTGGAACAGCCCGCTGTACCTGACCGCGATCAAGCTGGCCCCGGCCCTGGCCGCCGGCAACACCATCGTGCTCAAGCCGTCCGAACACGCCTCGGCGACCATCCTCGAACTGGCCCGCCTGGCCACCGAAGCCGGCATCCCGGCCGGCGTGGTCAACGTGGTCACCGGCTTCGGCCCGAGCACCGGTGCGGCGCTCACCCGCCATCCGCTGGTGCGCAAGATCGCCTTCACCGGCGGCGCTGCCACCGCGCGCCACGTGGTGCGTAGCAGCGCGGAGAACTTCGCCAAGCTGTCGCTGGAGCTGGGTGGCAAGTCGCCCAACATCATCTTCGCCGACGCTGACCTCGACAGCGCCATCAACGGCGCCGTGGCCGGCATCTACGCCGCCTCCGGGCAGAGCTGCGTCGCCGGCTCGCGCCTGCTGGTGCAGGACGAGATCTACGACGAGTTCGTCGCCCGCCTGGTGGAGCGCGCCCAGCGCATCCGCATCGGCAACCCGCAGGACGAGCAGAGCGAGATGGGCCCCATGGCCACCGCGCAGCAGCTCGCCGTGGTCGAAGGCCTGGTCGCCGACGCCCTGGCCGAAGGCGCCCGCCTGCGCCTGGGCGGCAAGCGTCCGCAAATCGACTCCGAGGGCTGGTTCTACGAACCGACCCTGTTCGAGTGCGACAGCCACTCGATGAAGATCATGCAGGAAGAAGTCTTCGGTCCGGTCGCCTCGGTGATCCGCTTCAAGGACGAAGCCGAAGCGCTGGCCATGGCCAACGACTCGCAGTTCGGCCTCGCCGCCGGCATCTGGACCCGCGACCTGGGCCGCGCCCACCGCATGGCCCGTGGCGTTCGCAGCGGGATCATCTGGGTCAACACCTACCGCGCGGTGTCCGTCATGGCGCCCATCGGCGGCTTCCACAACAGCGGCTACGGCCGCGAGAGCGGCATCGATTCGGTGCTGGCCTACACCGAGCTGAAGACGGTGTGGATCAACCTCTCGCAGGCGCCCATGCCTGATCCCTTCGTGATGCGCTAAGAGGAGCGACGAGATGATCGAACCTGGCATCTACAAAGAAGTGATGGGCTCCTTCCCGTCCGGCGTCACCGTGGTCACCACCCTGGACGCCGACGGCAGGATCGTCGGCATCACCGCCAGCGCGTTCAGCGCGCTGTCGATCGATCCGGCGCTGGTGCTGTTCTGCCCCAACTACGAATCGGACACCTATCCGATCCTGCGCGACAGCAAGCAGTTCGCCATCCACCTGCTGTGCGCCGACCAGCAGGCGGAGGCCTACGCTTTCGCCAAGAAGGGCCAGGACAAGGCCAAGGGCATCGAGTGGCGCCTGAGCGAACTGGGCAACCCGCTGCTGACCAAAGCCACCGCGATCATCGAATGCGAGCTGTGGCGCGAGTACGACGGCGGTGATCACGCGATCATCGTCGGCGCGGTGAAGAACCTGATCCTGCCGGAGCAGGAGGTCACCCCGATGGTCTATCACCGCGGCAAGCTCGGCGCGCTGCCGGAGATAGCCGGCTAACGCTTTCCTGGGCCGCTCGCCATCACCCTCGGCAGCGGCCTTTTTTATTCCAGCCCAGGGGCTGGCGCTTTTCGTGGGAGCGGGCTTGCTTGCGAACGGATCTCCCGGCGTCACCGATGCTGGGCGGCTTCGCGAGCAATAACGATGGCGTCCCCCTCGCCCCTACAGGGATAGAAAGGAGCTACCGATGAGCAACGAGAAATACGAAAAAGGCCTGGCCATCCGCACCCAGGTGCTGGGCGAGGCCTACGTCAGCAAGTCGATCCAGAACGCCGACGACTTCACCCGCCCCCTCCAGGAGATGGTCACCGAGTACTGCTGGGGCCACGTCTGGGGCCGGGACGGCTTATCGCTCAAGGAACGCAGCATGATAAACTTGGCGATGATTTCGGCACTCAACCGCCCCCACGAACTCAAGCTGCACGTGCGCGGCGCTCTGCGTAACGGGTTAACCCGCGAGCAGATCCGCGAGATCCTCCTGCAGGTCGGCATCTATTGCGGGGTTCCCGCGGCGGTGGACAGTTTCCGCCTCGCCCGCGAAGCCTTCGCCGAGGCCGACGCCGAGGAACGTGGTTGATTGCTGGGCCGACTTGACGATAGGGCACTCCAGGGTGCTCCATCGTCCTCCCTATGGACAGCCAGAACACAGAGCGGACCCCATGAAACGCTTGCCACTCGACGATAGCTTCAAGGTCAATCGCAACCCCGTCACCCTGCGCGAAATCGTCCTCGACAAGCTGCGCGGCGCCATCCTCAACTTCCAGCTGCTGCCAGGCGACCGCCTGGTGGAGCGCGATCTGTGCGATCGCCTGGGCGTCAGCCGCACTTCGGTGCGCGAGGCGCTACGCCACCTGGAGTCCGAGGGCCTGGTGGAGTTCGCCGATGCCAAGGGTCCGCGCGTCGCCATCATCACCCTGGAAGACGCGGTCGACATCTACGAGCTGCGCTGCGTGCTCGAAGGCCTGATCGTCCAGCTCTTCACCTTGAACGCCAAGGCCCGCGACATCCGCAACCTGGAGCGCGCGCTGGAAGAGAACCGCCAGGCGCTCGAAGACGGCGAGCTGCAGCAGGTGATCGAATCCGTGCAGGGCTTCTACGACGTGCTGCTCGAAGGCTCGGGCAACCGCACCGCCGCCACCCAGCTGCGCCAGTTGCAGGCGCGCATCAGCTACCTGCGGGCCACCTCCGTGTCCCAGGAAAACCGCCGCGCCGCCAGCAACCAGGAAATGGAGCGCATGGTCGAGGCGATCAAGAGCGGCGACCCGGTCGCGGCTCACCAGGCCTCGGTCGACCACGTCCGCGCCGCCGCCAAGGTCGCCCTGGACTACCTGCGCTCCAAGCAGGACGGCGCCGGCAACGTGCGCGACATCGCCACCCCCATCGCGCTCAAAGAGCCGCGCATAGGCCGCTGACGCCATGCCCGCCCCGCGCTTCTGTCCCGCTTGCGGCAGTGGCGGCCTCAGCCGCCAGTGCCCGCCGGGGGATACCCATGAGCGCCTGATCTGCGCGGGCTGCGGTTACATCCACTACGAGAACCCCAAGGTCATTGCCGGCTGCATCATCGAGCGCGACGGCAAGTACCTGCTCTGCCAGCGCGGCATCCCGCCGCGCCCGGGCACCTGGACGCTGCCGGCCGGTTTCATGGAAAACGGCGAAACCACCGAACAGGCAGCCCTGCGCGAAGTCTGGGAAGAAACCGGCGTACGCGCCGACATCGTCTCGCCCTACTCCATCTTCAGCGTGCCGAAGATCAGCGAGGTCTACATCATCTTCCGCGCCAGCGTGATCGAGGAAACCGGCGAGCACGGCCCCGAGACCCTGCAGGTGAAGTTCTTCGCCCCCGAGGAAATCCCCTGGGAATGCATCTACTACCCGGCCATCCGGCAGATCCTCGAACGCTACATCGAGGAGCGCCAGGCCGGGGTGTACGGCATCTACATGGGCAATGACGACACCGGCAAGGTGCACTTCATTCGCTAACGCCCAACGCTGCGGCGAACAACAAACCCTGTCACCCGATTCCAACCTGTAGGAGCGTGCCCTGCACGCGATCTGTCGGCAGGGCCGACGATTCACCCAGATGCCACCGTCGCCCGCAAGAACTCCGGGCAAAAAAAGCCCCCGGCTCCACGAGGGAAACCGGGGGTTCAAGGGATGAAACGTCAGAATCGAATCAATGCGCGCCCTTGGTCAGGTCGCTCTCGTTCCACTGGTCATACACGCACGCATCGGCGGCGGCCCAGCGCACGCGGACTTCGCTTCCGGGGGCCAGCGGCTGGATGTTGCCGGACAGCTCTTTCAACGTCAGCGCCGCACCACTGGCGGTAACCACACTGCAGGTCAGGCTCTCGCCGAGGAACACCGTCTCGGCAACCTTCGCCGGAATCTCGTTCCAGCCCGCCGCCAGCGGCGTGGCAGCAGCCTGGGCCGGGCTCAGCACCTGAGCCTTCTCCGGGCGCACCATCAGCAGAATGTCCTGGCCCTCGTGCAGGTTCGCGGTCGGGCGGATGGCCACTGCGCGGCCTTCGAACTCCGCCGCGGCGTTGCCATGGGCACGGGCGCGAAGGAAGTTGGAGTTGCCGAGGAAGGACGCCACGAAGGCATTCGGCGGGTTCTGGTAGAGGTCGTAACCGCTACCCAGGCCGACGATCTTGCCGTGGCTGAAGATGGCGATGCGCTGGGACAGGCGCATGGCTTCTTCCTGGTCGTGGGTGACGTAGACGATGGTGATGCCCAGGCGACGGTGCAGGTGGCGCAGTTCGTCCTGCAGGTCTTCGCGCAGCTTCTTGTCCAGCGCGCCGAGGGGTTCATCCATCAACAGGATGCGCGGCTCGTAGACCAGCGCGCGGGCGATGGCGACGCGTTGCTGCTGGCCGCCGGAGAGCTGCGCCGGGCGGCGGTGGGCGAACTTGTCCAGCTGCACCAGCTTGAGCATGGCGTCGACGCGACGGTCGCGCTCGGCGCCCTTCTGCTTGCGGATGTCCAGCGGGAAACCGATGTTGTCGCGCACCGACAGATGCGGGAACAGCGAGTAGCGCTGGAACACCATGCCGATGTCGCGCTTGTGCGGCGGCACGTTCACCAGCGACTGGCCTTCGACCAGGATCTCGCCGCTGCTGGGCGTCTCGAAGCCGGCCAGCATGGACAGCGTGGTGCTCTTGCCCGAGCCGCTGGAGCCGAGGAAGGTGAGGAACTCGCCGTCCTGGATGTCGAGGGAGATGTTGTCCACGGCGGTGAAGTCGCCATAGAACTTGTTCAGGTTGCGCAGGCTGACCAGGGTCTGCTGCTCGCGGGATTCTTGGATCACGGCACTCATGGCATTTACCTCGGCGCTCAGGCGCGGATTTCGTTGCGCCGGCGCAGGGCGGCGGCGATCACCATCACCAGCACCGACAGGCCGATCAGCAGCGTCGATGCGACGGCGATCACCGGGGTCAGGTCCTGGCGCAGGGTGGTCCACATTTTCACGGGCAGGGTCTGCAGGGTCGGGCTGGCCATCATCACGCTCAGCACCACTTCATCCCAGGAGACCAGGAAGGCGAACAGCGCGCCGGCCACCATGCCGGGGCGGATCGCCGGGAAGGTTACCTTGATCACCGCCTGCAGGCGCGACGCCCCGCAGATCACCGCGGCGTCCTCGATGGACTGGTCGAACAGCTTCAGCGAGTTGATGATCGAGATGATGGTGAAGGGCAGCGCGACGATCACATGGCTGACCACGAAGGAGAACAGCGTGCCGGTGTAGCCGAGCTTGAGGAACAGCGCGTAGACCGCCACCGCGATGATCACCAGCGGCACGATCATCGGCAGGGTGAACAGCCCATAGAGCAGCTCGCGACCGGGGAACTTGCCACGCACCAGGGCGAACGCGGTGGGCAGACCCAGGGCGACCGAGCAGATAGTGGTGAGGATCGCCACCTTCAGGCTGGCCAGTGCGGCGCTCATCCACTCGGGATTGGAGAAGAACTGGCCGTACCACTTCAGCGTCCAGCCCGGCGGCGGGAACACCAGCCACTGCGAGGAGCCGAACGACAACAGGACGATGAACACGATGGGCAGCAGCAGGAAGACCGCGATGGTGCCAGTCGTGAGGTAGAGCCCGACGCGCATGCGCCGGCTCATGGCATTGGGTGAGAGCAGCATGGCTTACCTCGCGCTACTGGAAGCTACCGGGGATTCCGGCTGCAGCTTCAGATAGAGGTAGAACAGCACCAGGGTGATGGCGATCAGCAGCGCGGCGGCGGCGCTGGCCAGGCCCCAGTTGAGGAAGGATTGCACCTGCTGGACGATGAACTCCGGCAGCATCATGTTCTGCGCCCCGCCCAGCAGCGCCGGGGTGACGTAGTAACCCAGGGACATAACGAAGACCATCAGGCCGCCGGAGAACAGACCCGGCCGGCACAGCGGGATGAATACCCGGAAGAAGTTGGTCCAGGGACTGGCGCCGCAGATCGAACCGGCCTGCAGCACCATCGGGTCGATGGCGGCCATGGTGGCCTGCAGCGGCAGCACGATGAACGGGATCATGATGTAGCTCATGCCGATCACCACGCCGGTGAGGTTGTGCACCAGTTCCAGCGGCTGGTCGATGATGCCCAGCGCCATCAGAGTCTTGTTGATCACCCCCGAGGCCTGCAGCAGCACCAGCCAGGAGTAGGTGCGCGCCAGCAGGCTGGTCCACATCGACAGCAGCACGATGTTCAGCAGCATGCGTCCCCAGCCGCGCGGCACCAGGGTGATCGCCCAGGCCAGCGGGAAGCCCAGCAGCAGGCTGATCACGGTGACCAGCGCGCCGACCGCGAAGGTGTTGAACAGCACCCGCGAGTACGCCGAGTTGGCGAACAGCTGGGCGTAGTTGTCCAGGCCCAGGGTCGGCTCCAGCACGCCGCGCAGCAGCAGGCCGATCAGTGGGGCGAGGAAGAACAGGCCGAGGAACAGCAGCGCCGGCAGCAGATTGCGGAAGCCGCGCCAGCGGTGGGTGAGCACTTCATCCTGTCGCATGGGTTCTGCCTTCGGGGCCGGCGTGCCGGCGGCGCGGGCTGCGCCTCCGGTTGCCTGGCCCGGCTGCATCACAGCCATTTTCACTTGACCAGCCATTCGTTCCACCGTGCGGCGATCGCCGGGCCGTTCTTCGCCCAGTAGGCGTAGTCGAGGGTGATCTGTTCCTGCGCGTAGGCGGTGGGCAGATTCGGCGCGAGGTCAGCCTTGAGTTGGCCGACGCTGTCCAGGTTCACCGGAGCGTAGGCGGTCAGATTGGCGAAGTCGGCCTGGCCCTTGGCGCTGCTGGAGTTGGCCAGGAACTTCATCGCCGCGTCCTTGTTCTTGGCGCCCTTGGGCACCACGAGGAAATCGGCCATGACCAGGTTCTGCTTCCAGCTCACGCCGACAGGAGCGCCGTCCTGTTGCAGGGCGTAGATGCGGCCGTTCCAGAACTGGCCGAGGGTCGCTTCGCCGGAAGCGAGCAGTTGCTGCGACTGCGCGCCGCCGCCCCACCAGACGATGTCCTTTTTGATGGTGTCGAGCTTCTTGAAGGCGCGGTCCAGGTCCAGCGGGTAGAGCTTGTCCTTGGCTACGCCGTCGGCCAGCAAGGCCAGTTCCAGCACGCCGGGACTCGGCCACTTGTACAGCGCGCGCTTGCCTGGATAGGTGGTGGTATCGAACAGCGCCGACCAGTCCTGCGGCTGCTTGCCACCAACCTTGCCCTGGTTGTAGCCGAGCACGAAGGAGAAATAGAAGGAACCGACGCCATGGTCGGAGACGAAGCGCGGGTCGATGCGGTCGCGCTTGATGGTGTTGAAGTCCAGGGGCTCCAGCAGGCCTTCGGCGGCGGCGCGCAGGGCGAAGTCGGCTTCGACGTCGACCACGTCCCACTGAACGTTGCCGCTCTCCACCATGGCCTTGAGCTTGCCGTAGTCGGTGGGGCCGTCCTGCACCACGGGGATGCCGGTGGACTGGCTGAAGGGTTCGGCCCAGGCCTGCTTCTGCGCATCCTGGGTGGTACCACCCCAGCTGACGAAGCTGAGGCTGTCGGCGCCGAAGGCAGCGGTGCCGGTTGCGCCGAGGAACGCAGCGGTCAGGACCGCCATCGCACGTTTTTTGAACACCATCTTGCTTGCCCTCATTGTTGTGATTGTTCACGGCGGTCTTCGTGGAACGCCTGTCTGGAGCAGGTGGCCGGAGCGTCGTCAGGTTGCGATGGAGTGGCGCGCTGACGGGCAGAAACTGTAAGGCCTACGGAATGTCATATTATGGTATTCCAAACTTTCCGCAAGTCCCCGGCGACACCGGCCATCGTGGCAGCGAAGCTTGGGTGAACACCGCGCCGTTCCTCGTGTTGCTCAGGTTATTGATTGGAAAGGAAATCTTTTTTCACACTCGCCGCATTGAAGTTTTCTGGCAAAACGCCAGCACGGCGAGCGGACGAACGGATCAGCCCTCGAAAGGCAGCGTTTCCACGACTTCCAGGTCGTAGCCGGTGAGGCCGGCGTACTTCAGCGGTGCGCCGAGGTGGCGAATCTTGCCGACGCCGATGTCCTGCAGGATCTGCGCGCCGGTGCCGACTTCCGAATAGATGCGCGACTGCGAGCGGGTGAACTGCCGCGGCGCCTGGGTCAGCTGCGGCACGCGGGCCAGCAGCGCCTGGGAGGATTCGTTGTTGGCCAGCACCACGACCACGCCATGGCCGACTTCGGCGACCTTCTGCAGAGCGGCCCAGAGCGTCCAGTTCTTCGGCCCGGTGTACTCGGCGCCGACCAGGTCGCGCAGTGGGTCGATCACGTGCACGCGCACCAGGGTCGGCTCGTCGCGCCGAATGTCGCCCATCACCATGGCCATGTGCACGCCGCCTTCGATGCGGTCCTCGTAGGTGACCAGACGGAAGCTACCGTGCACGGTGGGCAGTTCGCTCTCGCCGATGCGCGCGACGGTGTGCTCGTTGCTCAGGCGGTAGTGGATCAGGTCGGCGATGGTGCCGATGCGGATGCCGTGGCGCTTGGCGAAGGCTTCCAGGTCAGGGCGACGGGCCATGCTGCCGTCGTCGTTCATCACCTCGACGATGACCGAGGCCGGAGTCAGGCCGGCGAGGCGCGCCAGGTCGCAGCCCGCTTCGGTGTGGCCGGCACGGGTGAGCACGCCGCCTTCGCGGGCGCGCAGGGGGAAGATGTGGCCGGGCTGCACCAGGTCCTCGGCACGGGCACCCGGTTTCACTGCGGTGAGCACGGTGTGCGAACGGTCGGCGGCGGAGATACCGGTGGAAACGCCGGTGGCGGCCTCGATGGACACGGTGAAGGCGGTGGAATAGGCGCTGCCGTTGGCTGGCACCATCTGCTCCAGCCCCAGGCGCACGCAGTGTTCGTCGGTCAGCGTCAGGCAGATCAGCCCACGCGCCTCGCGGGCCATGAAGTTGATGGCCTCGGGCGTGCAGCGCTCGGCGGCGAGCAGCAGGTCGCCCTCGTTTTCACGGTCTTCGTCGTCGACCAGGAGCACCATCTTGCCCTGGCGGTAGTCTTCGATGATGTCTTCGATGCGGTCGAACGGCATGGTGCGGTACTCGGCTGAATCGTGGATGAAAAAATCTGGTATACCATAATACATTTCTTATCCGAAACAGCAGCAAGCAGAGGTGAACATGAAGGCTTACTGGATCGCTCACGTCGATATCACCAACCCTCAGCAATACAGCGAATACACCCGCCGCGCCCCGGCGGCCTTCGCCCAGTACGGCGGCAGGTTCCTCGCCCGCGGCGGCCGCTCCGAAGCGCTGGAGGGGCGCCCTACTCCTCAGCGTAGCGTGGTGATCGAGTTCGATTCCTATGAGCAGGCGGTGGCCTGCTACCGCTCGGCGGAATACCAGGAGGCCTGCGCGCACCGGCAGGGCGTGGCGAAGGCGGATATCGTTATCGTCGAGGGATTCGAGGGGTAAGGCCCCGGCCATGGGCGAGTTGGATTGCCGTCGGCCCTGCCGACGGATCGCGGGCATGGCCCGCTCCTACAGGGAGTGCTGTGCCATGCGGTTCGCGAGCAAGTTCGCTCCTACGAAGAGCCGATGCTCCGCTTTGGCTCTTGAGGCCCTCAAGAGAAACATCCGCACACTCCGACTGCCCCGTTCAGGAGGCCTCGTTGAAGCGGAGTTTCAGGGGTTGAGCGACATGGATGTCGCGAGAGCTGCGATGGGCCAGGGACGGCCCTTCGCAGCGTGCCCCTGAAACTCTGCTTCAACGAGGGAATTTTTCGCTTAAGCGAAAAACCGGATGTCCGGGGCAAGACTTTTGCCTACTTTGGGGCGTTTGCCAAAGTAGGTCGCCCGAGGGGGCGAAACCACAGGCTCAGCGCGCACTCCGACGCGGCGCAGAAATACCAACGCCCAGGCAGTCGATAGCGGATCAGGCGCTATACCGCACAGGCAAAAAAAGCCCCACCGAAACCCGGCGGGGCAGAGAGTGTAAAACCCAAGTCGAAACCTTATTCCGCGATCCCCAGCGCCACCGGCTGGCCGACTTCGCGGGCCTGGCCGCGGGTGGCCAGGCAGTAGTACAGCGGGACGGTCACCAGCAGGCCGACCAGCCACGACAGGTCCACCCCGTCGATGTAGTTGGCGTACGGGCCGACGAACAGCGAGGTATTGGCGAACGGCAACTGGACGATGATGCCGATGAAGTAGGCAATGATCGCGTGCGGGTTGAAACGCCCGTACACGCCGCCGTCGCGACGGAAGATCGAGTTGATGTCGTAGCGGCCGCGCTTGATCAGGTAGAAGTCGATCAGGTTGATCGAGGCCCAGGGCACCAGCACGATCAGCATCGCCAGGATCAGGCCGATGAACTGCGAGATGAAGTTCGCCGAGGCTCCCAGCGCCATCAGGCAGCTGCCCGCCAGCACCACCGAGGACAACGCCACGCGCACCCGCACGCTGGGCGTCCAGCTGCCGGCAAAGGTCTGGATCGAGGTGACGATGGAGAGCACCGCGCCATATAGATTCAGCGCGTTATGGCTGATGATGTTGAGCAGGAACAGCAGCATCAGCACCGGGCCGAACAGCCCCGTGGCCTGCTTGACCGCGACCATCGCGTCGTTGCCTTCGGGGGTCGCCAGCACGGCGACGGCACCGAAGCTGAACGACAGGCTGGTGCCCGCCACCGCGCCGGCAAAGGTCGCCAGGAATGGCTTGCCGATGCCGACGCTGGCCGGCAGGTAGCGCGAGTAGTCCGAGGTGTAGGGCGCGAAGCTGATCTGCCAGATGATGCCCAGGCACAGGGTGGCCAGGAAGCCGGACAGGTTGAAGGCGCCGCGGGACAGGAAGTCCGCCGGCAGGTCGCCGCCGAGCATGATGACGAAGCCCAGCAGCAGCGCGCCGCCCATCACCCAGGTGCCGATGCGGTTGAGGGTGTGGATGAAGCGGTAGCCGATCACGCCGATGGCGGTGGCGCTCAGCGCGCCGAGGATGATCGCAACGGGCGTCGGGGTCGCCGGCACCAGGCCCTGGATCGATTTGCCCGCCAGGACGATGTTGGAAATGAAGAAGCCGACGTAGATCAGCGCGGTGAAGAACACGATCAGCAAGGCGCCGTAACGACCGAACTGGCCCCGGCTCTGGACCATCTGCGGGATGCCCATCTGCGGGCCCTGCGCCGATGCCAGGGCGAGGAACACGCCGCCGAACATGTGCCCCAGGACGATGGCGATCAGCCCCCAGAGCAGGTCGAGATGGAACACCTGCACCGCCATCGCGCCGGTGACCACCGGCAGCGGTGCGATGTTGGTGCTGAACCACAGCGTGAACAGGTCGCGGGAGCGCCCATGACGCTCGGCCGGCGGCACGTAATCGACGGTATGGTTCTCGATCAACGGAGTATCGGACATCGTTTTTGCCTTGCTTATTGTCTTTGTAAGGTCTGGTCATCCGGCGCCCTGAATCGGGCAGAAACGGCGCTGCGGTGACGGAAGCAATATTATGGTATTCCAAATACCAGGCAAGGTATTTCTGAGTAACCGTTGGTCGAATGGTGCCAACGGGGTGTCTGGCGGACACCCACCCTATCGGCGGAAGCCCCGTATTCCGTAGCCTCCAGCCGACAGTCGGCCTTTCACCGTCCATCCATCGGGAAAAGAAAGGGCTTGCTTTCGAAGTATTACGGTATACCATCAGACTAAACGACCGCTCCCGATGGCCGGCTCACAAGACAGGTACTCGCAATGATCGACCACGCTGCCTACAAACAAGTCATGGGCTCCTTCCCGTCCGGCGTCACCGTCATCACCACGATGGACGACGATGGCCAGGTGGTCGGCCTCACCGCGAGTGCCTTCAGCTCCCTGTCGATGGACCCGGCACTGGTGCTGTTCTGCCCCAACTACAGCTCCGACTCCTACCCGGTGCTGATCCGCCGCAAGCACTTCGCCATCCACTTGCTCTCCGCGGACCAGAAGGGCGAGGCCTACGCCTTTGCCAGCAAGGGCAAGGACAAGTCCCAGGGCATCGAATGGACCCTGAGCGAACGCGGCAACCCGCTGCTGGAAAATGCCACCGCCATCATCGAATGCGAACTGTGGCGCGAATACGAAGGCGGTGACCACGCCATCCTGGTCGGCGCGGTGAAGAACCTGATCGTGCCGGACCAGCAGATCACCCCGATGATTTACTGCCGCGGAAAGATGGGCGCGCTGCAGGCTTTCGCCTGACCGCCTGATCTTTCGCCGTCCGGCGCAGGCCCCTTCTTGCGGGAGTGAGAAGGGGCTTTTCTTTGGCCCGAAGATTAGCGAAGCGCCCTGCCCCAACCGGAAAGCCCGGGCCTAGGGCAAACAACCTGGAATAGGTTATCCGCCGCTGCTGCGGCAGATAACGCTAGAGCGTTATCCGCCCCTACGATTGCCACGAGGCACGTTTGTAGGAACGGACCTAGTCCGCGAAATCCCGCGCTGCGGAATCCGCCCTCACCAGGGCACAGGGTGGTGAAGGTGCAAATTGTAGGAGCGCGCTCATCGGCCAAGAAAAAGGGCCCGCCTTCGCGAGCCCGTCTCGTGCCTCAGGTCCTGAACCGCGACACCAGCCGGTTCAGCTCATCGGACAACCCGCCCAGCGTCTGCGCATCGCCCCGCGTGGCGTCCGCCAGGCCGGCGACTTCCTGGGCGTCACGGTGGATCTGGCTGATGTGCCGATTGATCTCCTCGGCCACCTGGTGCTGTTCTTCGGCGGCGGTGGCGATCTGGGCGTTCATGTCGCGGATCACGTCCACCGACTCGCGGATCGCCCCGAAGCAGGCGCGCGCCTCGCGGATCGAACCCACGGTGCGCTGCGACGCCTCCAGGCTCGACTGCATCTGCCGCCCGGTGTCGTGGGTGCGGCGCGCCAGGGTGCCGAGCAGGTTGTCGATCTCCCCGGTGGATTCCGCCGTGCGCCGCGCCAGCGCGCGCACCTCGTCGGCCACCACGGCAAAACCCCGGCCCTGGTCGCCCGCGCGCGCCGCCTCGATGGCCGCATTGAGCGCCAGCAGGTTGGTCTGCTCGGCGATGGAACGGATGGTGCCGAGGATCGACTGGATGTCGTTGCTGTCCTGCTCCAGCTGGCGCATGGCGTCGGCGGAGTGGGCGATCTCCTCGCTCAGGCGGCCCACGCTGTCCACGGCATCGTCGATCTGCTGCTGGCCATCGTGGGCCTGGCGCTGGCCGCTGTCGGCGGATTCCGCCGCCTGGCTGCAGGAGCGCGCGACCTCGTTGGCCGTCATCACCATTTCGTTGAACGCGGTGGAGACCATGTCCACCGCCTCGCGCTGGCGAGCGGCGGTATCGGCCAGCGCCTGCGAAGTCTCGCGGCTGCTGCCCGAACTCTGGTGAATGCTGCCAGCGGCGGTGCCGATGCTCTGCACCAGCGCACGAATAGCATCGAGGAACTGGTTGAACCAGCCAGCCAGCTGCGCCGTCTCGTCGCGGCCGCGCACGGCCAGGCGTCCGGTGAGGTCGCCATCGCCTTGGGCGATGCCTTCCAGGCCGGCGGCTACCGCGCGCACCGGGCGTACAACCAGCCCAGCGAACAGCGAGCCGAGGCCGGCAAACACCAGCGCGATGATTACGGCTATCAGGGCGATGCCCCAGGTCAGGCGGGTCGCCGCGCTCATCACTTCGCTCTCCTTGACCAGTCCTACGAAACGCCACCCCAGGGTCTCGGACGGCCAGACGTTGGCGAGGTAAGGCTCGCCGCCGATATCCACCTCCACCAGGCCCTTCTGCGCGCTGGCCAGGCGCTGGAAATCGCCGCCCAGTTCGCCCAGTTGCTTGAAGTTGTTATCAGGGTTGTGCGGGTCGACCAGGATGGTGCCATCGCCTTCCATCAGCATCAGGTAGCCGGATTCGCCCAGGCGGATCGCCTTGACGATATCGGTCAGGCGCTTGAGCGAGACGTCGATGTTGACCACCCCGCCCTGAGGGCCGAACTGGTTGGCGAAGGTACGCACGCTGCTCACCAGCACCACCTTGTCCGCCGCCCAGTAGTAGGCCTTGGTGCGCAGGGTCTTGCCCGGCTGGGCCATCGCCGCCTGGTACCACGGACGGGTGCGCGGATCGTAGTTGGCCAGCTTGGCATCGCCCGGCCAGAAGCTGTAGCCGCCCTCGCGCGTGCCGAGGGAAACGTAGGCGTAATCCGGGTGGCTCTGCGCCAGCCCGCTGAAGAGGTCGAAGACGCGCTTGTCCAGCTCGCCGGTAGGATGCTGCGCGGCATCGCTGGCGATGTACTGCTTGAGGCTGCCGTCGATGGCCGCCAGCTGCGGATGGCTGGCCAGATATTCGACGTTCTGGGTGATGCCATCGAAGAACAGCTGCATGGCGTTCTCGACCTGGCGGATCTCCCGGCTGCTGCCGTCGATGAAGCTGTCCCGGGCCTCGCCGCGCAAGTTGAGGATCACCAGTACGGCAACCAGGATCACCGGCAAGCTGGCGATGGCGGAAAACGCGAGGATCAGTTTTTGTTTGAGGTTCATCCCTTACTCCCTTGGTCTGCTCGCGGCAGAAACGCCTTGCAGACATCCCGTATTATGGTATACCAATATGCAACGGATTCCCTAGCGCGTAAACCGGCCGTTGTTCTCCGCCGTCGCGCCTGACCGCCGAAAAGCAGCGATGCGTGCCTGCGCATCTCCCGCCGGCTGCCGCGCCGGATACAAGAAAGGTTCGAGGTAAGCGATATGAAGTTTTCCCTGTTCGTGCACATGGAGCGCTACGACGACCAGCCCAGCCACCGCCAGCTGTTCGAAGAGCTCACCGAACTGACGCTGATGGCCGAGGCCGGTGGCTTTTCCACCGTCTGGATCGGCGAGCACCACGCCATGGAGTACACCATCTCGCCGAGCCCGATGCCGCTGCTGGCCTACCTCGCCGCGCGCACCGAGACCATCCGCCTGGGCGCCGGCACCATCATCGCGCCGTTCTGGCACCCCATCCGCGTTGCGGGTGAATGCGCCCTGCTCGACGTGATCAGCAATGGCCGCATGGAAGTGGGCCTGGCCCGCGGCGCCTACCAGTACGAGTTCGACCGCATGGCCAACGGCATGCCGGCCGGCGACGGCGGCAAGTACCTGCGCGAGATGGTCCCGGTGGTGAAAGCGCTGTGGCAGGGCGACGTCGCCCACGAAGGAGAGATCTGGAAGTTCCCCACCTCCACTTCCTCGCCGCGCCCGATCCAGAAACCGACCCCGCCAATGTGGATCGCCGCCCGCGACCCGGATTCGCACAACTTCGCGGTGGCCAACGGCTGCAACGTAATGGTCACTCCGCTGATGAAAGGCGACGAAGAAGTCGTCGATCTTAAGAACAAATTCGAAGCCGCACTGGCCAACAACCCGAATGTGCCGCGCCCGCAACTGATGGTGCTGCGCCATACCCACGTGCACACCGCGGACGATCCGGAAGGCTGGAAGGTCGGTGCCGAGGCCATCTCGCGCTTCTACCGCACCTTCGACGCCTGGTTCGGCAACAAGCAGACGCCAGTCAACGGTCTGCTACCGCCCAGCCCCGAGGAGAAGTTCAAGGAGCGTCCGGAGTTCGAGCTGGAGAACATCCGCAAGAACACCATGATCGGCACCCCGGAAGAAATCATCGCGCGCATCCGCCACTACCAGGAACTGGGCGTGGACGAGTTCAGCTTCTGGGCCGACAACAGCCTGCCGTATGCGCAGAAGAAAAAGTCGCTGGAGCTGTTCATCAAGCACGTGGTGCCGGCTTTCCGCTGATCGTCGCTGCTCGCCACAAAAGGCGCCTTCGGGAGCCTTTTGTATTTGCGGCACCGTGCCTCCCTGTAGGAGCGAGCTTGCTCGCCCAGCTCCGGTGCCACCTTGTGGGAACCGGCGATGCCCGCGATCGCGCGCATGGCGCGCTCTACCATGGAATTCCAGCGTCAAACGAAAAAGCCCGGCATCCGCCGGGCCCTTTCACCTCAGCCGAGGCTCAATCCGCGTGGATGTCGTTGTCCTTGGTCTCCTTCAGGAACAGCAGCGAGCAGACCAGGCTCATCGCCGTGATCAGCACCGGGTACCACAGGCCGTAGAAGATGTTGCCGGTGTACACCACCAGCGCGAACGAGATGGTCGGCAGCAGTCCGCCGAACCAGCCGTTGCCGATGTGATACGGCAGCGACAGCGAGGTGTAGCGGATGCGCGTCGGGAACAGCTCGACCATCAGCGCCGCCAGCGGGCCGTAGCAGCAGGTAGCGATGAAGATCAGCGCGACGATGATCGCCACCACCATCGGCCGGTTCACCAGCGAAGAGTCAGCCACGGTCGGGTAGCCGGCATCCTTCACCGCAGCGCCCAGCGCGGCGGCGTCGAAGCCCTCGAGGCGCATCTCGCCGACGGTCACCACCAGCTCGCTGCCGGCCGGCGCGGCCACCGTGCTGTAGGGCACGCCGCCCTTCACCAGCAGGGTCTTGGCCTTGTCGCAGGCGCTGTCGAATTTGGCCTTGCCCACCGGGTCGAACTGGAAGGTGCAGGTGGCCGGGTCCGCCATCACGGTGACCGGCGCCTGGCGCGAGGCCGCATCGATCTGCGGGTTGGCGTAGTGGGTCAGCGCCTTGAACAGCGGGAAGTACAGCACCGTGGCCAGCAGCAGGCCGGTGATCAGCACCGGCTTGCGCCCGACCTTGTCCGACAGCCAGCCCATGAGCACGAACAGCGGCGCACCGATCACCAGGGAGATGATCAGCAGACCGTTGGACAGCGCCGGGTCGACCTTGAGTACCTGGGTGAGGAAGAACATCACGTAGAACTGCGCCGCGTAGAAGGTCACCGCCTGCCCGGCGTTGATGCTGAACAGGGCGATCAGGACGATCTTCAGGTTGCTCCAGTTGGTGAACGACTCCTTGAGCGGCGACTTGCTCACCTTGCCCTCGGCCTTCATCTTCAGGAACGCTGGCGACTCCTGCATGGACAGGCGAATCCAGGTGGAGATGCCCAGCAGCACGATGGAAATCAGGAACGGCAGGCGCCAGCCCCAGGTCTCGAACTCGGCGCCGGTGATCTGGCGGCAACCCCAGATCACCACCAACGAAAGCAGCAGGCCGCCAGTGGCGGTGCACTGGATCCAGCTGGTGTAGGCGCCGCGCTTGTGGTCCGGCGCGTGCTCGGCCACATAGATCGCCGCGCCGCCGTACTCACCGCCCAGCGCCAGGCCCTGCAGCAGGCGCAGCACGATGAGGATGATCGGCGCCGCCACGCCGATGGTGGCGTAGGCCGGCAGCAGGCCCACCGCGAAGGTCGACAGGCCCATCAGCAGGATGGTGACGAGGAAGGTGTACTTGCGCCCGATCATGTCCCCCAGGCGGCCGAACACCAGTGCGCCGAACGGGCGGACGAGGAAGCCGGCGGCGAACGCCAGCAGGGCGAAGATGAAGGCGGTGGTGTCGTTGACCCCCGCGAAAAAGTGCTTGGCGATAATGGCCGCCAGCGATCCGTAGAGAAAGAAGTCGTACCACTCGAATACCGTGCCCAGCGACGAGGCGAAGATCACCTTGCGCTCGTCGCGACGGGAGGTCGCGGGCCGCTCGTAGGAGCTGGTCTGTGCTACATCGGTCATTACGGGCTCTCCTGCCCCTTCTGGGGGCTTTTGTTTTTGTCAGCCTCGACTGCCACGGTTTTCACACCGCGCGATACCGTTGAGTTGCTACACGCCAAATAAAAAAGTGGGCAGACGGGATCACCGTCACGCCACCGGAGCTTCCTCCTGTGTGTGCCCACTGGAAGGGATGACCTCCGCGCCACGCGCGGGTTCGCTCAAAATCATCTGCGCGGCCTTTTCCGCGATCACCAGCACCGGCGAGCAACTGTTGCCGGAGGTCAGGCTGGGCATGATCGAAGCATCGGCGATGCGCAGGCCGGGGATGCCGTGCACGCGCAGCTGGCTGTCCACCACCGCGCCCTCGCCCTGCCCCATGCGGCAGGTGCCGGCCGGGTGGAAGATGGTGGTGCCGATTTCGGCGGCGGCGCGGTGCAGGTCTTCCTCGGTCTGGTAGTCCGGGCCGGGTTTGAACTCCACCGGCTGGTAGCGCGCCAGCGCCGGCGCAGCGGCGATGCGGCGGGTGAGGCGAATGGCATCGGCGGCCACCCGCAGGTCCTGCTGGTGGCTCAGGTAATTGGGCTGGATCACCGGCTTGTCGCGCGGGTCCACCGAACGCAATGTCACTGTGCCCCGACTCAGCGGGCGCAGGTCGCACACCGAAGCGGTGAACGCCGGGAAGCTGTGCAGGGGTTCGCCGAAGCGCTCCAGCGACAGCGGCTGCACGTGGTATTCGAGGTTGGCCGAACGCTGGCCGGGGTCGGACTTGGCAAACGCGCCCAGCTGGCTGGGTGCCATGGACAGCGGGCCGCTGCGCTTGAGCAGGTACTCCAGGCCCATGCCCATCTTGCCCCACAGCGTCGAGGCGATCTGGTTCAGCGAGGGCGCGCCGTTCATGCGGTAGATCAGGCGCAGTTGCAGGTGGTCCTGCAGGTTGCCGCCGACGCCGGAAAGCTCATGTCGCACGCCGACGCCGTGCTTCTCCAGCAGATCGCGCGGGCCGATGCCCGAGCGTTGCAGCAGCACCGGCGTGTTGATCGCACCGGCGCAGAGAATCACCTCGCGTTTGGCGCGCAGTTCGCGCCGCGTGCCCTGCCAGTTCACCTTCAGCCCAGCGGCGCGGCCGTTCTCCAGTAGCACGCGCTGTGCCTCGACGTTGGTCAGCACGGTGAGATTAGGCCGGTTGGCGATAGGCCGCAGGAAGGCCTTCGAGGCGTTCCAGCGCACACCGGAGCGCTGATTCACCTGAAAGTAACCGCAGCCCTCGTTGTCGCCGCCATTGAAGTCATCCACCGAGCGGACCCCAGACTGCGCCGCCGCCTCGCGGAAGGCATCGAGGATCGCCCACGACAACCGCTGCTTCTCCACCCGCCATTCGCCGCCCGAGCCGTGCAGCTCGCTCGACCCGGCGAAGTGGTCCTCCATCCTCATGAACAGCGGCAGCAGGTCGTTCCAGGCCCAGCCGGGGTTGCCCTCGGCGGCCCAGCCGTCATAGTCCAGCGCCTGGCCGCGCATGTAGATCATGCCGTTGATCGACGAGCAGCCACCGAGGGTGCGTCCGCGCGGGTACTTGATCGCGCGGCCGTTCAGGCCCGGCACCTGTTCGGTGTCGAAACACCAGTCAGTGCGCGGGTTGCCGATGCAATAGAGGTAGCCGACGGGAATATGGATCCAGGGATAGTTGTCCGGGCCGCCGGCTTCGAGCAGCAGCACGCGGTTGGCAGGGTCGGCGGACAGACGATTGGCCAGCAGGCAGCCGGCGGGGCCCGCGCCGACGATCAGGTAGTCATAAGCATCCAGTGCCTGGGGCATGGAGAAGTACCTCGTCGTGCTTGTTCTTGTTATCTGAAAACCGAGCCTAGTCGTTCGTTCGTGATAAAAGAACAGTCGTTTCGAGTCAGCTGCTGTGCGTTTTCTAACAACAAGGACTGCCGCGATGTTCGACTGGAATGACCTGCGCTACTTCCTGGAGCTGCATCGCAGCGGCCGCCTGCTGACCACCGCCAAGCGCCTGGGCACCACCCACGCCACCGTGGCGCGGCATATCGAGAGCATCGAGCGCGACCTCGGCACCCAGCTGTTCGCCCAGCACACCGGCGGCTACCAGCTCACCCCAGCCGGCCAAGCACTGCTCAAGCACGCCGAGGCCATGGAGAACACCGCCCTCCTCGCTCAGGAGGAAATGAGCCAGGCCATCTCACCGCTGGGGCAGGTGCGCATCGGTGTCACCGAGGGCCTGGGCACCATGTTCCTCGCCCCGCGCCTGGGCGAACTGATGCAGCGCTATCCTGGCCTGGAAGTGGAACTGGTATCGGTGCCGCGCTTCGTCAGCATCACCAACCGCGAAGCAGACATCGCCATCACCCTGGAACGTCCCAGCGCCGACCTGGTCATCAGCCGCCTGCTCACCCGCTACCGCCTGAGCCTGTTCGCCAGCCCCGCCTACCTGGAAAACGCCCCGCCCCTGCGCGACCGCGAAGACCTCAGCCGCCACCCGTGGATCGGCTACGTCGACGACCTGCTGTTCAGCCAGGAACTGCTGTTCCACCACAGTTTCTGCCGCCACCCGCAGGTGGTGTTCCGCAGCACCAGCGTGGTCGCCCAGCAACAGGCCGCCCAGGCTGGCATCGGCATCGCCATCCTCCCGCAGTACATGGGCCTGCACGACCCGCGACTGATGCCGGTGCTGCCGGAGGAGTTCATCGAACGCGAATACTGGATGTGCACCCGGCGCGAACTGCACCGCTCGGTGCGGCTGAGGTTGGTGTGGGATTTCCTGGTGGAAGTCTGCGGGCGTGAGCAGGGGATTCTGGTGGGCGGCCAAACGACGTCATTGGCCTGACCTGTAGGAGCGAGCTTGCTCGCTCCTACAGGGGATAGCGTTATTCGGCGCGGGCCTTCTCGACTTTCTCGGACGCCGACCACAGGCGATAGCGGACCTCGATGTCCTTGGGCACGTAGATCACGATGGGCAGCTTGCTGTTGTAGCGCAGCACGAAACCATCGCCGACCACCGGGACAAAGTCCTTGCGGGTCTTGCCGTCCGGGCAGGCCATCAGGGTGCTGGCCGGGCCGCTGACCTTGTCCAGGCGGTAGTAGGTGTAGCCCCAGCCTTCCAGGGTCTTCTCTTCCAGGCTGCCGCCAAGGCGCTGGCGGTTGCAGTCGACGGTCAGCGTCTTGCCGGCGAGGATCTCGACCTTGAAGTTCTCTTCCTGCGCCTGCTTGGGCAGGTGGATGACCTGGCGCACGAAGCCGTCCTCGGCCTTGGGATAAGGCGCAACGTCTTCCAGCTTGGCGGCGCTGGCGAAGGTGGCGGTGGCGCTGAGCAGCAGCGCGGTGGGGAGGGTGAAACGTACGAACGGCATGAAGCCTCCTTGCAGAAATGAAGAACGAACGCACCGCGTGGTGCGTTCGTCCGAGCGATCTGACCGTCAAACTGTACGAGCGCTCCTACATCTGCGTGCTGAGTTGTATCAAGCCACTTCACCGCCGGCCTTGGCCTGCTGCTCCAGGTGGGCCTGGAGTTCCGGGGCGAGGTTGAGGTTGTAGGCAAGTTCGTCCAGGTAGGTGCGCTCGGTATCCTGCTGATCATCCACCAGCATCACGCTGACCAGGTACATCTCGGCGGCCACGGCCGGGTCGCCCTGGGCAGACTCGGCAACTTCAGCGGCGTCAAGCGGCTTGCGCACCTCGGCGTCGAGCCAGTCCTGCAGCTCCGGCTCATCGGTGTGGCGGGCGATCTCGGCCTGGATGGCGGCTTTTTCCTTTTCATCGATGCGACCGTCGGCCTTGGCGGCGGCGATCATCGCGCGCAGGATCGCATGGCTGTGGGCCTCGGCTTCCGGGCCAGAGAGCTGGTCCACGGTCATCAGCGACTGCTGCTGCGGCGCGGCAGCCGGGTGCTGGCGCTGGTAATTCTGATAAGCCTGGAAGGCCATCATGCCGAGGGAGGCGAGCATGGCGTAGTTGATGCCGCCGCTGCTGCCCGTGCGGCCTTGCGGGGCGCCGCCGCTGTTCATACCGCCCCCGAGCATGCCGCCCAGTACGCCGCCCAGGCCGCCGAGCCCACCGCCGGCGCCGCCGGATGAGCCGCCCAGCAACCCACCCAGCAACCCGCCGAGGCCGCCCAGGCCTCCGGCGCCGCCGCTCTGTTGTGTCGCCGCGCCTTGGCTGCCGCGCAGCAATTGTTCCAGTAGATCTGCAGTGTTCATTGAGTGACCCTCGCCGGCTTGCGTGGCGCGCCGGGCGGCGTCGCCAACCTGTTGCAGCAATGAGCTCTGTCCTGCCTTGAGCAGTTGTTCGAAAAGAGAACCAGCATTCATGAGATGACAACTCTCGCTATGCGTTGGGCAACGATAGTCCCGCCACACCGATGTGCCAGCGCCGTTCGCCGGCCGGGTGTCAGGGCGGGACACCCGGGGCGAAGCCTGCCGCCGCGAGAGTTAGCCAGCCAGGCGATTGTCGCCCGGCGCCGACTTCAGCCGGCGATTGCGAGCAAGGTCACGCGGGGACGGCGTCCAGCGCCTTCTGCGCCTGGGCTTCCAGTTCGACCTTGAGGCCGGCATCAAGGCTCAACTGGCGGGCTAGCTCGTCGAGGTAGGCACGTTCCATGTAGCTGGTCTCGTCGACCATCAGCAGGCTGGCCAGGTACATCTCGGCGGCCATTTCCTCGCTGGTGGCGGCGCGGGCGACTTCGGCCGGGTCCAGCGGTTTGGCCAGTTCGCGGTCCAGCCAGCCCTGCAGTTCGACGTCGCCGGTGAGCTTGGCGATCTCGCCGTCGATCAGCTGGCGTTCGCGATCATCGATATGTCCGTCGGCCTTCGCGGCAGCGACGATGGCTCGCAGGATGGCATGGCTGTGCTGCTCGGCCTGCACCGGGGGCAGGCGGTCGACGGTCTGCGGCTCGCCGCGCGGGGCACTGGCCTGCTTCTGCTGCCAGTTGCCGTAGGCCTTGTAGGCAAGCACGCCAAGCGCCGCGAGGCCACCATAGGTGACGACGTTGCCGCCGATCTTGCGCGCCTTCTTGCTGCCCATCAGCAGGCCCAGCGCGCCCGCCGCCAGGGCGCCACCACCGGCACCGGAGAGCAGGCTGCCCAGGTCCAGGCCGCCGCCTTTGCCGGACGAAGAGGACTGCTGGGCACCGTCCTGCCGGGCCACGCCCTTGCTCTGCAGGAGGTCCTGGCCGGATCTGAGGAGCTGGTCGAGCAGGCCGCGAGTGTTCATGGCGATCTCCACTGTCTATCGAAAATTGTGGATTCCGACTCTAGTCCAGCGCGCCTCAGTGGCGCAGCGACAGTGTGCTTCCGGATATTGCGGGCTATTACCGGCGGGTCCGCAGGGCAAATGGGCCGCTTTCATTCGATTTAAAAGAATGCTCCTATATATTTTTGATAATCAACAATGAGAGGCGCCGAGACCGGCTAGACAAGGCTCTAGATCGCGGCTCCGCGCACCAGCGGCCAATCACCATGATGACGCTCCGCCAGATACGCCACTTCATCGCTGTCGCCGAGACCGGTTCGATATCCGCCGCCGCCCAGGCGGTGTTCATTTCCCAGTCCACCCTGACCCTCGCCATCCAGCAACTGGAGGAGGAGATCGGCGTGCGCCTGTTCGACCGCCACGCCAAGGGCATGACCCTGACCCACCAGGGCCACCAGTTCCTGCGCCAGGCGCACCTGATCCTGGCCACGGTAGAGAACGCCAAGCGCAGCCTGCAGCAGAGCACCGACCAGGTGGCCGGCAGCCTGACCATCGGCGTGACCAGCCTGGTAGCGGGTTACTACCTGGCGGACCTGATCAACCGCTTCCAGCGCGCCTACCCCAACGTGCAGACCCGCGTGGTGGAGGACGAGCGCCCGTACATCGAGCACCTGCTGGTGAGCGGCGAGATCGACGTCGGCGTGCTGATCCTCTCCAACCTGGAAGACCGCCACGCCCTGCAGACCGAGGTGCTGACCCACTCGCCGCACCGTCTGTGGCTGCCGGCGCAGCACCCGCTGCTGGAGCGCGACAGCATCGGCCTGGCCGATGTGGCGGGCGAGCCATTGATCCAGCTGAACGCCGACGAGATGGGCCTGCACACCCAGCGCATCTGGTCCCGCGCCGGGCTGGTACCGCAGGTGACGCTGCGCACAGCGTCGGTGGAGGCGGTGCGAAGCCTGGTGGCCGCTGGTCTGGGCCTATCGATCCAGCCGGACATGACCTACCGCCCCTGGTCGCTGGAAGGCGACATCATTGAGGCGCGGCCGCTGGTGGACCTGTCCGAGCCGCTCGACGTTGGCCTGGCGTGGCGTCGCGGTACTGCGCGGCCGGCACTGGTGGACCCTTTCCTTACCGTCGCCCGTGAACAACCCAACGCAAAACGCCTTTCGATCTAAAGGCTTACAGCATTCGATTTTATCGAACGCCGCTTTCAGTAATTAGAATTTGTCGACCCCACGCCCGGACTCTAGTCTCTGCCCTCATACAAAGGGCCAGCTCCGGGTATAGCCCCATCCGGAGCACGCAGATGGCCACCGAAAACAAGACAGATAAAAGACGAGTTTCCAAGATGACCGGCGCAACCCTGCACACCGCCCTGCTGATCGACGGCCAACTGGTCGCCGGCGAAGGCATGGCCGAGCCGATCATCAACCCGACCACGGGCGAAATCGTTGTCAGCATCGCCGACGGCTCCCTGGATCAGGTCGAGCAGGCCATCGCTGCCGCGCACCGCGCCTTCCCCGCCTGGGCCCGCACCACACCCGCACAGCGCGCCACCGCCCTGCTCGCCATCGCCGACGCCATCGACAAGCGCGCGAATGACCTCGCCCAGCTGGAATCGCTGAACTGCGGCAAGCCGCTGCACCTGGCGCGCCAGGACGACATCCCGGCTACCGCAGACGTGTTCCGCTTCTTCGCCGGCGCCGTGCGCTGCCAGCAGGGCCAGCTCGCCGGCGAATACGTGCCCGGCCACACCAGCATGGTGCGCCGCGACCCGGTAGGCGTGGTCGCGTCGATTGCGCCCTGGAACTACCCGCTGATGATGGCCGCGTGGAAGATCGCTCCCGCGCTGGCCGCCGGCAACACCCTGGTGTTCAAGCCGTCCGAGCACACTCCGCTGAGCATCCTGGCGCTGGCCCCGGCACTGGCGGAAATTCTCCCCGCCGGCGTGATCAACATTGTCTGCGGCGGCGGCGAAGGCGTCGGCAGCCACCTGGTCAGCCACCCGAAGGTGCGCATGGTCTCGCTGACCGGCGATATCGTCACCGGGCAGAAGATTCTCCAGGCCGCCGCGCGCACCCTCAAACGCACCCACCTGGAACTGGGCGGCAAGGCGCCGGTGATCGTCTGCAACGACGCCGACCTCGAAGCCGTGGCCCAGGGCGTGCGCACCCACGGTTACTACAACGCCGGGCAGGACTGCACCGCCGCCTGCCGCATCTATGCGCAGGCCGGTATCCATGACCGCCTCGTCGCCGAACTGGGCGACGCCGTGGCCAGCATCCGCTTCGCTCGCAAGCGCGATGCTGACAACGAGATCAGCCCGCTGATCAGCGCTCGCCAGCGCGACCGCGTCGCCAGCTTCGTCGAACGCGCCCTCGGCCAGCCGCACATCGAGCGCGTCACCGGCGCCGCCGTGCATTCGGGCCCCGGCTTCTACTACCAGCCGACCCTGCTGGCCGGCTGCAAGCAGCAGGACGAGATCGTTCAGCGCGAAGTGTTCGGCCCGGTGGTCACCGTGACCCGCTTCGACCAGCTGGAACAGGCGGTGGACTGGGCCAACGACTCCGAATACGGCCTGGCCTCCTCGGTGTGGACGCAGAACCTGGACAAAGCCTTCCAGATCGCCAACCGCCTGCAATACGGCTGCACCTGGATCAACACCCATTTCATGCTCGCCAGCGAGATGCCCCACGGCGGGCTCAAGCGCTCGGGCTACGGCAAGGACCTGTCCAGCGACTCGCTGCAGGACTACAGCGTGGTGCGCCACATCATGGCGCGCCACGGCCAGCAACTGGATTGAACGACCCGGCGGCGCCCCCGCCGGACCATAAGAAAGCACCCCGGCGAAGCGGCGCGCCCGCTCGCACGAGGGTGGTTGCTCGATTGAACTGCCCCACCAATAGAGACAACAACGAGAGGGAGACACCCGATGCGCAAGACCGCACTGCTCAGTGCCATCACCACCGCCCTGCTGGCCAGCGCCGGCGTCCAGGCCGCCGAGGCCCTGAAGGAAGTCGGCAAAGGCGAAGGCCGCCTGGACATCATCGCCTGGCCCGGCTACATCGAGCGCGGCCAGTCCGACAAGAACTACGACTGGGTCACCCAGTTCGAGAAGGACACCGGCTGCCAGGTCAACGTGAAGACCGCTGCCACCTCGGATGAGATGGTCAGCCTGATGGCCAAGGGCGGCTACGACCTGGTCACCGCATCCGGCGATGCCTCCCTGCGCCTGATCTACGGCAAGCGCGTGCAGCCGATCGATCCGTCGCTGATCCCCAACTGGAAGAACATCGACCCGCGCCTGAAGGACGCCGCCTGGTACGTGGTCAACGGCAAGACCTACGGCGCGCCGTACCAGTGGGGCCCGAACCTGCTGATGTACAACACCAAGGTCTTCCCCACCGCGCCGGACAGCTGGAAGGTCGTGTTCGACGCCCAGAACCTGCCCGACGGCAAGCCGAACAAGGGCCGCGTGCAGGCCTACGACGGCCCGATCTACGTTGCCGACGCCGCGCTGTACCTGAAGGCGACCCAGCCGGAGCTAGGCATCACCGATCCGTACCAGCTCGACGAGAAGCAGTACGCCGCCGTGGTCGACCTGCTGCGCAAGCAGCATGACCTGATCCACCGCTACTGGCACGACACCACCGTGCAGATGAGCGACTTCAAGAACGAAGGCGTCGCCGCTTCCAGCGCCTGGCCGTACCAGGCCAACGCCCTGAAAGCCGAAGGTCAGCCGATCGCCACCGTGTTCCCGAAAGAAGGCGTCACCGGCTGGGCCGACACCACCATGCTGCACGCCGATGCCCAGCACCCCAGCTGCGCCTACAAGTGGCTGAACTGGTCGCTGGAACCCAAGGTCCAGGGCGACGTGGCCGCCTGGTTCGGTTCGGTGCCGGCGGTACCGGCCGGCTGCAAGGCCAGCACCCTGCTGGGCGCCGAGGGCTGTGCCACCAACGGCTACGACCAGTTCGACAAGATCGCCTTCTGGAAGACCCCGCAGGCTGAAGGCGGCAAGTTCGTGCCGTACAGCCGCTGGACCCAGGACTACATCGGGATCATGGGCGGCCGTTAAAAGTCATCAGGTAGCTGCTGCGCGGCCCTGATCCGCGCCCGGGCAGTGCTCGGAATCCTCACGTACTAAAGTACGCTGCGGTTCCTGTGCGCTGGCCGGACGCGGCTGAGGGCCTGCTCGCGACGCTTCCTGAAAGACTTTTCCCCCTACTTTCTTGTACCGATTCACCCGTATCTCAGATTCACGGGCAGGGCTCCCCTACGCCGGATTCCTGCCCCTTGGAGCGTGCACCATGACCACTCCCGCTGTTCAATTCACCCAGGTCTCCCGCCAGTTCGGCGACGTCAAGGCCGTTGACCGGGTGTCCATCGACATCAAGGACGGCGAGTTCTTCTCCATGCTCGGCCCGTCGGGCTCGGGCAAGACCACCTGCCTGCGCCTGATCGCCGGCTTCGAGCAACCCAGCGCAGGCTCCATCCGCATCCATGGTGAGGAGGCCGCGGGCCTACCGCCCTACCAGCGCGACGTCAACACGGTGTTCCAGGACTACGCGCTGTTCCCGCACATGAGCGTGCTCGAGAACGTCGCCTACGGCCTGAAGGTGAAAGGCGTCGGCAAGGCCGAACGCCTCAAGCGTGCCGAAGAAGCCCTCGGCATGGTCGCCCTGGGCGGCTATGGCGTGCGCAAGCCGGTACAGCTCTCCGGCGGCCAGCGCCAGCGCGTCGCCCTGGCCCGCGCCCTGGTGAACCGTCCGCGCGTACTGCTGCTGGACGAACCCCTGGGCGCCCTCGACCTCAAGCTGCGCGAGCAGATGCAGAGCGAGCTGAAGAAGCTTCAGCGCCAGCTGGGCATCACCTTCATTTTCGTCACCCACGACCAGAGCGAAGCGCTGTCCATGTCCGACCGCGTCGCGGTGTTCAACAAGGGTCGCATCGAGCAGGTCGACACCCCGCGCAACCTCTACATGAAACCGGCCACCCCGTTCGTGGCGGAATTCGTCGGCACCTCCAACGTGCTGCGCGGCGACCTCGCCCAGGGCCTGACCGGCAATACCCAGCCCTTCTCCATCCGTCCCGAGCACATCCGTTTCGCCAACGGCGAGCGCAGCGCCTCGGACATCGAGATCAGCGGCCTGCTGCACGACATCCAGTACCAGGGCGCGGCGACCCGCTACGAGATCCGTCTCGACAACGGCCAGAACCTCTGCCTCAGCCAGGCCAACAGCCAGTGGGCCGACATCGACCTCGCCCACCAGCCGGGCCAGCGCGTGACCGCCCGCTGGGCGCGCGAGGCGATGGTGGTGCTGAACGAGGGCGCGTGACATGGAACTGACGATGAACGCACCGGTGCCGCAGGCCAGCAATGGCCCGCTGCGCCGCCTGTGCAACCTGCTCTACCGCAAGCCGACGCTGTATCTTTCGCTGCTGCTGATCCCGCCGCTGTTGTGGTTCGGCGCGATCTACCTCGGCTCGCTGCTGACGCTGCTATGGCAGGGTTTCTACACCTTCGACGATTTCACCATGACGGTGACGCCGGACCTGACCTGGGCCAACTTCGGCTCGCTGCTCAGCGGCTCCAACTTCGACATCATCCAGCGCACCGTGCTGATGGCGGTCGCGGTGTCCATCGCCAGCGGCGCGGTGGCCTTCCCCATCGCCTACTACATGGCGCGCTACACCACCGGCAAGACCAAGGCGTTCTTCTACATCGCCGTGATGATGCCGATGTGGGCCAGCTACATCGTCAAGGCTTATGCCTGGACCCTGCTGCTGGCCAAGGGTGGCGTCGCCATGTGGTTCGTCCAGCACCTCGGTCTTGAGCCAGTGTTGAACCTGCTGCTGGGCATTCCGGGCATCGGTGGCAACACCCTGTCCACCTCCAGCTTCGGGCGCTTCCTGGTGTTCGTGTACATCTGGCTGCCGTTCATGATCCTGCCGATCCAGGCCTCCCTGGAACGCCTGCCGCCGTCACTGCTGCAAGCCTCGGCCGACCTCGGCGCGCACCCGCGGCAGACCTTTTTCCAGGTCATCCTGCCGCTGTCGATCCCCGGTATCGCCGCCGGCTCGATCTTCACCTTCAGCCTGACCCTGGGCGACTTCATCGTGCCGCAGCTGGTGGGCCCGCCGGGCTACTTCATCGGCAGCATGGTCTACGCCCAGCAGGGCGCGATCGGCAACATGCCGATGGCCGCCGCCTTCACCCTGGTGCCCATCGTACTGATCGCGGTCTATCTCTCCATCGTCAAACGTCTGGGGGCCTTCGATGCACTCTGAGAAAGCTTCCTGGGGGCTCAAAGCAGCCGCCTGGGGCGGGCTGGTGTTCCTGCACTTCCCGATCCTGATCATCTTCCTGTACGCCTTCAACACCGAGGACGCGGCCTTCAGCTTCCCGCCCAAGGGCTTCACCCTGCACTGGTTCAGCGTCGCCTTCGCGCGGCAGGACGTGCTCGAAGCCATCGAGCTGTCGGTGAAGATCGCCAGCGTCGCCACGCTGATCGCCATGTTCCTGGGCACCCTGGCCGCGGCCGCGCTGTACCGCCGCGACTTCTTCGGCAAGGAAGGCATCTCGCTGATGCTGATCCTGCCGATCGCCCTGCCCGGCATCATCACCGGCATCGCGCTGCTCTCGGCGTTCAAGACCCTCGGCATCGAGCCCGGCTTCCTGACCATCGTCATCGGCCACGCCACCTTCTGCGTGGTGATCGTCTACAACAACGTCATCGCGCGCTTCCGCCGCACTTCGCACAGCCTCATCGAAGCCTCGATGGACCTCGGCGCCGATGGCTGGCAGACCTTCCGCTACGTGATCCTGCCCAACCTCGGCTCGGCGCTGCTGGCGGGCGGCATGCTGGCGTTCGCGCTGTCCTTCGACGAAATCATCGTCACCACCTTCACCGCCGGCCATGAACGCACCCTGCCGATCTGGCTGCTCAACCAGCTGGGCCGCCCGCGCGACGTGCCGGTGACCAACGTGGTGGCGATGCTGGTGATGATCGTGACCATGCTGCCGATCCTCGGCGCCTACTACCTGACCAAGGGTGGTGAGGGCGTGGCGGGGAGCGGCAAGTAAGTCAACAGAACCCCTCAGGCCCGCCGGCCCGTTCGCCGGCAGGCCCCTTAAAAAGAAATACCCGAACCGAATTTGCACCACGCTCCTGAGCTAGAGGACTCAACCATGCAAACCAATCTGCTGATCAACGGCCAACTGGTCGCTGGCGAAGGCGAGAAGCTCGCCGTCCTGAACCCGTCGCTGGGTACCACCCTGGTGGAAATCGCCGAGGCCACCCCGGCCCAGGTCGATGCCGCCGTGCTGGCCGCCGACGCCGCCTTCGACAGCTGGTCGCAGACCGCGCCGAAGGACCGCTCCCTGCTCCTGCTGGCACTGGCCGACGCCATCGACGCCAACGCCGAGGAACTGGCCCGCCTGGAATCCAACAACTGCGGCAAGCCCTACTCCGCCGCGCTGAACGACGAACTGCCGGCCGTCGCCGACGTGTTCCGCTTCTTCGCCGGCGCCTGCCGCGTGATGCAGGGCTCCGCCGCCGGCGAATACCTGCCGGGCCACACGTCGATGATCCGCCGCGACCCGGTGGGCGTGGTTGCCTCCATCGCGCCGTGGAACTACCCGCTGATGATGGTCGCGTGGAAACTCGGCCCGGCCCTGGCCGCCGGCAACACCGTGGTGCTCAAGCCCTCCGAGCAGACCCCGCTGACCGCCCTGCGCCTGGCCGAACTGATGGCCGGCATCTTCCCCGCCGGTGTGGTCAACCTGGTGTTCGGCCGTGGCCCGACCGTCGGCGAGCCGCTGACCACCCACCCGAAAGTGCGCATGGTGTCCCTGACCGGTTCGGTCGCCACCGGCAGCCGGATCATCGCCGGCACCGCCGACACCGTGAAGCGCATGCACATGGAACTGGGCGGCAAGGCCCCGGTGCTGATCTTCGACGACGCCGACATCGACGCCGCCGTGGAAGGTATCCGCACCTTCGGCTTCTACAACGCAGGACAGGATTGCACCGCCGCCTGCCGCATCTACGCGCAGAAAGGCGTCTACGCCAAGTTCGTGCAGAAGCTCGGCGAAGCGGTGGCCAGCATCCAGTACGGCGAGCAGGACGACCCGAACACCGAACTGGGCCCGGTCATCACCGAGCAGCACCTGGAGCGCGTCATCGGCTTCGTCGAGCGCGCCCGCCAGGTGCCGCACATCGAAGTGGTCACCGGCGGCAAGCGTGCCGACCGCGCGGGCTTCTTCTTCGAACCGACCGTGCTCGCCGGCGCCCGCCAGGACGACGAAGTGGTCCGCCGCGAAATCTTCGGCCCGGTGGTGTCGGTCACCGAGTTCGAGGACGAAGCACAGGCGCTGGCCTGGGCAAACGACTCCGACTACGGCCTGGCCTCCTCGGTGTGGACCAGCGACATCGGCCGCGCCCATCGCCTGTCCGCCCGCCTGCAGTACGGCTGCACCTGGGTCAACACGCACTTCATGCTGACCACCGAGATGCCCCACGGCGGCATGAAGCTGTCGGGCTACGGCAAGGACATGTCCATGTACGGCCTGGAGGATTACACCGCCATCCGTCACGTGATGATCAAACATTAAGCAGTAAGAAGTCGGGCCCTCACACGAGGGCCCGATGCTTTACGGCGCCCCGCTCGACCGGGACCGCCGCGCGGCCACGCATGCCGCAACCCCTTCCGGGCGGAAGGGTAAAACCATGACAGCCCGTGCCCCGGGCCATCACCTTGCAAGGACTTCCCATGACCATCACCCGCCGCGACTTCCTCAACGGCGTTGCCCTCACCATCGGCGCAGGCCTCACCCCGCTGCAACTTCTCCAGGCCGCCCCCTCCGGCTGCTACTACCCGCCCGCCCTCACCGGCATGCGCGGCAGCCATCCCGGCGCGTTCGAGGTCGCGCACCAGATGGGCTGGGAGAAGAAGGTATTCGATACCGATGGCCTGAAGATCGAGGAGCAGTACGACCTGGTGGTGGTCGGCGGCGGCATAAGCGGCCTGTCCGCAGCCTGGTTCTACCGGCAGAAGCACCCCAAGGCGCGCGTGCTGATCATCGAGAACCACGACGACTTCGGCGGCCACGCCAAGCGTAATGAGTTCCAGGCCGGCGGCCGGATGATCCTCGGCTACGGCGGCAGCGAAGCCTTCCAGTCGCCCAAGCACCTGTACAGCGACACGGTGAACAAGCTGCTCAAGCAGCTCAACGTCGACGTGGACCGCTTCCAGACCGCCTTCGACCGCGACTTCTACCCGAACCTGGGCCTGTCGCGCGGCGTGTTCTTCGACAAGGCCGGCTTCGGCGAGGCGAAGATGGTGTCCGGCGACCCGACGCCCATGGTGGCCGACGACATCGCCCCGGAAAAACTCAACGCCCGCAGCTGGCGCGCGTTCATCTCCGACTTCCCGCTGCACGAGGCCGACCGCCAGGCGCTGATCGACCTGCACGAAGCGCCGAAGGACTACCTCGCCGGCAAGACACGCGAGGAGAAGGAAGCGCACCTAGCCAAGACCAGCTACCAGGACTTCCTGCGTAAGGACGTCGGCCTGAGCGAAGCCGCCACCCGCTACTTTCTCAGTCGCACCAACGACTTCTCGGCGCTGAGCATCGACGCCGTCCCCGCCGATTCGGCCTACTCCGTGGGCTTCCCCGGCTTCGCCGCCATGGACCTCTCGCCCATCAGCGAGGAAGCCAAGGCCGAGATGGAAGAGCCGTACATCTACCACTTCCCCGACGGTAACGCCTCGCTGGCGCGCCTGCTGGTGCGCGGCCTGATTCCGGGCGTGGCGCAAGGCTTGGACATGAACGACATCGTCCTGGCCACCTTCGACTATTCGAAACTGGATCAGCCGAAGAACGCCGTGACCCTGCGCCTGAACAGCACCGCTGTCAGCGTGAAGAACCGCGACGGCGGCGTGGACGTCGGCTACAGCCGCGCCGGCGCCCTGCACCGCGTGCGCGCCAAGCACTGCGTGCTGGCCTGCTACAACATGATCATCCCCTACATCCTGCGCGACCTCTCCGCCGAGCAGAGCCACGCCCTGGCGCAGAACGTGAAGTTCCCGCTGGTGTACACCAAGGTGGTGATCCGCAACTGGCAGAGCTTCATGAAGCTGGGCGTGCACGAGATCTACGCGCCGAGCCAGCCCTACAGCCGCGTGAAGCTGGACTACCCGGTGGACATCGGCGGCTACAGCCACCCGCGCGACCCGAACCAGCCCATCGGCCTGCACATGGTCTACGTGCCCACCAGCCCGAACTCCGGCATGGATGCGCGCACCCAGGCCCGCGTCGGCCGCGGCAAGCTCTACGCCATGCCTTTCGAAAAGATGGAAGAGATGATCCGCGACCAGCTGCAGGCCATGCTCGGCCCGGCTGGCTTCGACCATCAGAAGGATATCCAGGCGATCACCATCAACCGTTGGTCGCACGGCTATTCGTACTTCTCCAACAGCCTCTTCGATGATGAGCAAGAGAGCGAAAAACTGATGAACCTGGCTCGCACCAAGGTCGGCAACGTCACCATCGCCAACTCCGATGCCGCCTGGGACGCCTATGCCCACGCAGCCATCGACGAAGCCTGGCGCGCGGTGGGCGAACTGGCCTGAAGAATCCGGCGCCGCGTACCACGCGGCGCCGCACTTAACGGCCGTCCGGCCGACAACCCGCGGGCACGCCCGCAACGGAGGCAAGCATGCGTCACCTCGTCAGAGCGTTTTACCTGCTGTCGCTGTTCACCTTTGCCGGCCTCGTACAGGCCGCAGAGTCGCCCAAACAGATAGTCGACGCCTACATGGCCGCGTGGAACGCCCACGATGCCGAGAAGGCCGCCGGCTACCTGGCCAAGGATGCGGAGTACTTCGACGTTACCGTCGGCGCCCCGCAGAAGGGCCGCGATGCCGCGCGTGACAACGTGATCAAGGTGTTCGTGGGGGCCGTTCCGGACCTGAAGTGGAAGATGAACGGCAAGCCGATCGTCGACAAGGACGGCATCGCCTTCCAGTGGACCTTCAGCGGCATCAACACCGGCGCCTGGGATGCCCAGACCCCGGCGACCAACAAGCCGCTGTCGTTCGACGGTGTGAGCTACGTGAAGGTAAAGGACGGCAAGATCGTCTATCAGGGCGACTACTACGACGCCCTGGGCCTGCACAAGCAGCTCGGCTGGTAAGGCCCGTGCTCGCATAAATGCCCCTCACCCTAACCCTCTCCCAGAGGGAGAGGGGACCGTTCGGCGCAGGATGAAACCAAAGCCACAGCCGACACGGACTGCCCCCTCTCCCTCGGGAGAGGGTTGGGGTGAGGGGGAAGCGCTGGCACGAAGTCCTACATAGAAACGTAGGGTGCATAACCCGGAACGGGTTATCCGCCGCCATCCTACGACCAGCGTCCTGCAAGACAGCCGCGTCTCCGGGCGCAGCTGCACAAGAAGAAGACAAGCCCTCGCCTACCCCTGCCCTCCACCGCCACTGCAGTGTCCCAAACCATGTCAATCACACTCGAACCACGGCCCGCCAAGGCCGAAGACAGCTCCAGCACCCGCTCCACCATTGACCAGGTCAAGCAACTGATCGCCGATATGAACGTGCGCTGGACCGAGATCAGCAAGGTTTCCGAAGTCATCAAGCAGATCGCCAAGAACACCAACCTGGTGGCGCTTAATGCCGCCATCGAAGCCGCGCGCGCCGGGGAAAGCGGCCGTGGCTTCGCGGTGGTCGCCGATGAGGTGCGCCGCCTGGCGACACAGTCGGCCAACGCCACCGCCGACATCGGCAACGTCGTCGCCTCGATCAAGAGCGAGAGCGCCCGCGCCCTGGCCGACGTCGAACAGGCCGAGCACTCCAGCCTGCTGGACACCGCCCGCGTGGTGCTCGCCAGCGAGGCCCAGCGGCTGGAAGCGCGCTTCGCCATCATGGCCACCGCGCTCTACGGCCTGAAGCACTTCATCCTCGGCATGAAGAGCCGCAACCTCGGCCCGCAGCGTGAGCAGATCGACGCGGTGATGCACGAATACCTGACCCGCAACCCCGAGCTGCTGGCCTTCGCCTGCGGTTGCGAGCCCAATGCCTTCGATGGCCGCGATGCCGAGTTCATCAACACGCCCGGCCACGACGCCAGCGGGCGTCTGATGGCTTACTGGCACCGTGGCAGTGGCGTCGCCCAGCGTGAATGCCTGGTGGGCTACGACAAGGCCGACGGCAGCGGCGACTGGTACCAGATCCCCCGCGACAAGGGCCGCGACGTGTTCATGGAGCCTTACGAGTACAGCGTCGGCGGCAGCACCGTGCTGATGACCTCATTCATGTCACCGATGTATTCCAACGGCCGCTTCCTCGGCATTCTGGGCGCCGACTACACCCTGCACCAGCTGCAGGAAAGCCTCGGCAAGCTGAGCCCAATGGGCAATGGCCAGTACACGCTGCTGTCCAACGCCGGCATCTATGTCACCCACCCGGACGCCAAGCGTCTGGGCGACAAGGCCGGCGAGCTGCCGCAGGAAGCACGCAACGCCATCGCCCAGGGCCGCGGCTGGGAACAGGTCAAGGGCCGCCGCGTGCAATTGCTGCATCCCATCCGCGTGGGCGACAGCGATGCGCCCTGGGCGCTGATGATGAGCTTCGAGCTGGCGCAGGCCGGCGAATAAGCGCCAGACGATGGCGTCGTTCGCGAGCAAGCTCGCTCCTACAAGGCCGGCTCCAGAGCGGAGGCAGGCTGTAGGAGCGAGCTTGCTGGCGAACCCTGGCTCGACCTACGTCCGCTGGGGCAACTCGGTGATATGGATTTCCGTCACCAGCGCCGGCTTCACCAGCGGCGTGCGCGACAGCAGCGGGCAGAAGCGCGACAACGCACCAATCAGCTCCCACTGGGTATCCAGGGATTGCGCCAGCACATCCACATCCGCCAGCACCCGCTGGCCCACGCGCTGCAGGTGCGGGTCGGGACTATGGCCGAGCTCCACCGACAACTGGGTAATCAGCGTGCTGAGGTTGGACATGTTGCGGGTGGCAAGGGCGAGGATGTTCGCCAGCAGGGCGATTTCCGATTGCGGGATGACAGCAGGCGTTGCAGATGCGTCCATGCGTGCTCTAGTGGTGCTCTAGTGGTGCTCTAGTGGTGCTCTAGTGGGTAGTGGCGCAATCCTTGCGCGAGCGTGGCCAGAGTAGCATCAGAACGCCACTGTGCGACAGATATCACATTTCATTTCTTTTCCTGACCTACTGGTCACACCTCCTGAACGAGCACGCCGACAGCTGTCGCAAAGCGCGACCTGATCCTCAAATTCCCACCCCGGCGACGGAATCCACCCGGCGCATTTGAGCCCTGGAAAGCGGCTTTCTATGATCCGCGGCCATTTTCGAACATTGAATGCCTGCTTCTCGTCGAACACGGCAACCCGTTTCCAGTACGAGGGCCAGGCCTTTTCTTCACCCCCTTGAAGATGCCGCCCGATGGAACCCACCGCGAAGTCTCCCCGCCTCCAAGACACCCGGACGCCTCCGGGCACTCCGCGACCCGATTCGGTGCCCATCGATTCCCTGAGCTCATGGGACGGTCCGGGCACCGCCTACACCGTCATGCCACGCCCCGCAGTCCCATCACCATCTCCCGTTCGGCCACCCCAGAAGCAGGAACCGTCCGAACCTTTGCCAGCGTCCATCCCCCGCCGCTCTGTGCCCGGAGCATTCGTGAATGGGCTGCTGATCGTCGGCGTTGCTGCCTGCGTCCTGCTGGCGGCGCTCTGGAAGGCCGGAACATTCGACAACACCTTCGTCGCCCCTGCAGACCACGAGCCAAGCATTCAGCCTCCTGCGCAAGCGCAGAGCATGGACAACCGCGAAGAAAGTACCGTGACCGTTACCCAGGAACCGATGGATGACGAGCCGGCGCTGCCCACATTCTCCGAGCCTGAGCTGGATGAACTGCCCGCCCCGGCGGCTTATGAGCGTCAGCTCTCGCCGGACGATGCCGCCGTCACGCAAGTGGCGCCCGCCACGCCGAGCATTGAAAAACCAACTCCTGTACCTGCAACGGGCCCTTCTTCAGCAAAGGATTCGGCACGCAGGCAGGTGGAACGCAAGCAACCGACGCCCCCGTCGCCCGCTGATACCGTGCGGACGATACCGTCCGATACCGCCGCCATCGCCCGCACGAGACCGACCAGCCCGGAAAAACCACGCAACACGCCGGCGCCCGCCACGTTCGGCACGCTGATCGTCGGAGTCCAGCCGTGGGCCGAGGTCTGGATCGACGGTCGCAAGCGCGGCATCAGCCCGCCGCTGTTCACGCTGCAACTGCCACCTGGTCTCTATACCGTCGAGCTGCGCAATCCCGACCTGCCCAGCTACAGCCAGAAGGTGCAGATAGCCGCCGGCCAGTCGGTGACGCTGCGACACAGCTTCCAGTGAGCGCCGGCAGGCCCCTTATCCGCAAACGGACAGCCCCATGAAGACTCTGCAAACTCTTTCGGCATCGCTGCTGGTCGCCTTTCTGGCGCTAGCGTCAGGCTGCCGGAGCCAACTCGAAGAACCGCCCGCAACGCCCACGGACGATACCCAGGCCAAC
Source organism: Pseudomonas sp. NPDC086581 (assembly GCF_044746165.1). Taxonomy (NCBI): domain Bacteria; kingdom Pseudomonadati; phylum Pseudomonadota; class Gammaproteobacteria; order Pseudomonadales; family Pseudomonadaceae; genus Pseudomonas; species Pseudomonas sp. NPDC086581. Next base: position 450,319 of record NZ_JBIVBR010000003.1, read on the forward strand.
GCGGAGAGCACCTTGGCCGAAGGCTTGCGGCTGTATGAGGCGGGGCACTACTACCTTGCCGAAGAACAGTTCCTCGCGCCGCCCTTGTGGGCCGGCGATACCCAGGTGAAGCTGAACGCGCTCAAGTACCTCGCATTCAGCTATTGCGTGACCGAGCGGCCGATCCAGTGCCGCTTCGCCTTCGACCGCGCCTTGCAGCTCGACCCGACCTTCCACCTGGGAACCGCAGAAGCGAGTCATCCTCTCTGGGGCCCTGTGTTCGTCCTGGCGGCGCGCCGTTGAACCTTTCCGCCGATAGCGAGGCCCCTATGTCTTTTACTCACCGGTCAGGCCGCCTTGGCCTGGCGCTGGCCCTTCTGGGCGTACTGCCGCTAACCCAGGCCGACACACATGAGAGCCTGAGCGCCGCCGTCGAGAGCCTGTGGAGTGGCGAGCAGGTTTCCATCAGCGTGCTGAGCTCCAGCTTCACCCAGCAGGTGTCGAAGGCCGGGAGCGAGTACCGCACAGAGGTGAAGAACGCACCGACCTATCTGCAAACCGCCGGGGAGTCAGCCTGGGTCATCGCAGGCAGGAAGCGTTTCAATGCCGTCGCCACGCCTTGGGGCAACTTCCCCCGGCTGGACATGCGCAATGCCCGCCTGCTGGCCATCGAGTTGCCGAAAAAGCGCTACCAGGTACTGGCCAGCTCCGGAGCTGGCCTGTTCGGCGTCGGCGACTGGCAGCGCTATGGGTTTCTCCAGGTGATCGACGTCAGCACGCCATCCGCGCCGGCCTTCTATCCGCTTTACGCCGAGGCCAACCTGGGGGAGCACGCCCTGGGGCGCCTGGCGGACTCCCCGGTGCTCAACTATGCGCGACTGGTGCCCGCCAGCCGAAGCAAGGCCGGCGAGATCATTGCTTATGAAGTCGCGCTTTACGCGCTTGGCCGCAAAGGCCCGGAGCGCGTGCTAAGGGAAGGCGTTCCGCTGGCGTACCTGCTCAGGCACGAAGGCGACGGCTGGACCATCGACAGCGTGGAGCGCACGCCGGTGACGACAGCGCTGGACGAAGGGCATCGCCCATTCACCACCCCGCTCCGCCCGCCGCTGTTCTCGGTGAGGGAAAACGACCCGCAATGAGCGGCTGCCGCACGGGCGGCGCCTGACTCATCGGTGGGAGGGAAAGGTTGAGGCACGCAGTGCTGGCCCGCGCGACCAGGTCAAACGTCAAACCTGGCCGTATGCCTTGCGCTTGGGCGTGCCGCGTTGCGCGGCGCGCAAGTACTGAGCCGGCCATGGCACCGGCTGGCCGCCCAGTTCATCAGCGGCATGCAGCGGCCAGTACGGATCGCGCAGCAGCTCACGGGCCAGCAGGATCAGGTCTGCCTGTCCGGTGCGCAGGATGTGCTCGGCCTGCACCGGCTCGGTGATCATCCCCACGGTGCCGCTGGCGACGCCCGCCTCCTTGCGTACCCGCTCGGCGAACTGCGTCTGGTAACCCGGCCCCACGGGAATCTCGGCGTTCACTGCGGTACCGCCGGAGGACACATCGATCAGGTCCACGCCCAGGTTCTTCAGACGGCGCGCCAGCTCTACGGTCTCGTCGGGGTTCCAGCCATCCTCCACCCAATCGGTAGCGGACAAGCGGACAAACAGCGGCAGCTCCTGCGGCCAGACCGCGCGCACGGCTTCGGTGACTTCAAGGAGGAAGCGGATGCGATTCTCGAAACAGGTGCCGTACTGATCGCGGCGCTGGTTGGAAAGCGGCGAAAGGAACTGGTGCAGCAGGTAACCGTGGGCGGCATGCACCTCTGCAATCTTGAAGCCGGCGGCCAGGGCCCGCTCGGCGCCGCGCACGAACTGGTGCTTGATGGTCGCCATCTGCTCTTCGCTCAGGGCGATGGGCGCGGTGTGCTGCGGGTCGAAGGCGATGGCCGAGGGCGCCACCGGCGTCCAGCCGCCTTCGCTGATCGGCACCGATCCGTGCTTGCCCAGCCACGGCGCCCAGGTGCTCGCCTTGCGGCCGGCGTGGGCCAGTTGCACGCCGGCAACCGCGCCCTGGGATTCGATGAAGCGGGTGATGCGCCGCAGCGGCTCAACCTGTTCGTCGCTCCAGATGCCCAGGTCCTCGGCGCTGATCCGCCCTTCCGGGGCGACCGCCGTGGCCTCGACTATCACCAGACCGGCGCCGCCAACGGCGCGGCTGCCCAGATGCACCAGGTGCCAGTCGTTGGCCAGGCCGTCCTGGGCGGAGTACTGGCACATGGGGGAAACAGCGATGCGGTTGGACAGGGTCAGCTGGCGCAGGGTCAGGGGCTCGAACAACTGGCTCATGGTGGCACTCCCTCTCTGGTCTTCAGATCTTGTCCTACAACTGTAGACCGGGATCGCCTAAGGATAGGCCCAGATGATAGGTGGCTCCGTCGCAGCCGCGACACCTGCAACCGGACGGAAACGCCGGCTCCCCCTTGTAGGAGCGCGCCATGCGTGCGATCGCGGACATGACCCGCTCCTATAGGGAGATTCGCCGCTGTCAGTGCACCTCGTTGGACTTTCCCATGGCGGCCACAGCGCCCGCCGCCAGACTGTAGCGCTTGTTCGTGTCGCGCTCGAGCAGGCCGGAGAGATGCAGACGGCGCAGGGTCTGGCTGACGCAGCTGAGGGAGATGGGCAGGCCCGGCTCCTCCAGATAGGCATGCAGCTCGACCGCGGTCGCCTTGCCGCAGATCACCAGCGCATCGAGGATGTTCAGCCGCGGCAGGCTGCTGCGCAGACCGGCGTGCTCCAGCAGTTGCCGGGCCGGGCGCGGCAGACGCGGCTGCACTGGCGTACTGACTTTCATCGCAGCTCTCATTTGCGCACCTCGAAAGACAGTGTGGAAACATGGATCACGCTGTCATAGCGCTTGCCCTCGATGCTGGCGCCGCCATTGACCTGGGCGGAAACCTCCAGCACATAGCGCGCCGGGAACGGCGTGATCAGGGTCACCGTGCCGTCCGCCGCCGGTTTCAGGCTGCGAGTCCACTGCTCGGAGGTGTAAACGTTGACCTGCGAGGCCGGCACTACGGTGCCTTTCCAGTGCAGGGCGAAGGTATTGCCGCCGGGCGTGGTGGGCACCAGTTCAAGATCATTCTGCGCCCGGGTTTCGGTCCGCCCCTCGCGTGCCTGATAGATGGTCAGCGTGCTGCCTTCGGCGCGCTGGGCGGCAACGCGCAGGTCGCCCGCCGGAGCGCTGCCGATCTCGAAAGAGTCGACCCCGGCCTTCAGCGTTGCGGTCTTGCCCTCGCCCAGCACGAGGTGGGGGTCCTGCAACTGGGCCACCGGCAGGTGTTCTCCGGGCTGCAGTTCGCTGAAATAGCTTTTCGCGCTCTGGCCTGCACCGCGCTCCAGCCACAGGTAGTCCGCGTTGGCCAATGGCACGCAGCTCAAGGCCAGAGCCAGCAGCACGGGCTGGCGAAGGGAAACGTTCATGAGGGGATTCTCCTGTCTGGGCGCTACTGGAAAGAAACGTCGTTCGCATCCGTTGCGAATCGATCGCTTTCACATAACAAGACGGATGAGCCGCGAAAAACACGCACCGAAAATGTGTAAGGAAATGGAAAAGACCGGGAAAAACCTTCCGAAACATTTGTTTGCAACTGCACATGGCCGGTTTTTCGATCTCATCCGTCCTTACATCTAGAACACCGCAGCTCCTTTGGTGTCTTCGCGCCTCGTCGGCCCAGTCCGGCGGGGGGCCTTTTCCTTTGTCCCCTTTTGCGTGGCAGTGATTCCCCATGTCAAAGAAATCCCGCTCCAGGCTCTGGTTCCTGGTCCACAGCTGGCTGGCCCTGCCGATCTGGTTCTTCGTGTTCCTGGTGTGCATAACCGGCACCCTGGCCACAGTGAGCCAGGAGATCGTCTGGCTCACCGACCCGGCCGTGCGTGCCAACCCGCCAGACGGTGACGCCCAGCGCCTGGGCTACGACCAGGTACTCGCGGCCATGCTCCGGCAGCAACCGCAGGCCGCCGTGCGCATGATCAGCGCCCCCAGCGAAAGGCATTTCGCGCTGCGGGTCAGCGTCACCTATCCGGACAGCGCAACCGCCATGCTCTACGTGAATCCCTACACCGGGGTCATCCAGGGCAAGATGCCGCTGTTCGACTTCCGTCAGTTCACCCGCGCCCTGCACGGCTGGTGGCTGGTGCCGTTCAACCACGGCTACAGTTGGGGCTGGTACCTGGTGTCGCTGCTCGGCCTGCCGATGCTGGCTTCGCTGGTCACCGGCCTGGTGGTCTACAAGCGCTTCTGGCGCGGCTTCCTCAAGCCGACCCTGCGCCTGCGCCAGGGCGCGCGGATCTTCTGGGGCGACATGCACCGGCTGATGGGCCTCTGGTCGATCTGGTTCATCGCGGTGATCTCCATCACCGGCATCTGGTTCCTGATCCAGGCGGTGCTCTACGACAACAGCATCTCCCTCTCCAGCGAGGGCGTGCCGACCATCATCCAGCGCGACAGCATTCCACTGGGCGAGAACGGCGCCGCGCCGCCGCGCATCGGCCTGGACGCCGCCGTGCTGGCTGCCCAGCAGCGCATTCCGGGCTTTGAGCCGAACTTCTTCCGCCTGCCCACCAGCGCCTACGACCCGGTGACGATCTTCGGCAAGGCCTGGGACCCGCTGATGTCCGAAAGCGCCCAGGTGAACCCCTACGACGGCAGCGTGGCCTCGACCCGCCTGCTGGCCGACCGCTCGGGCCTCGAGTTCGTTACCGAGTCCATGCGCCCGCTGCACACCGGCGACTTCGGCGGCGTGTGGGTCAAGCTGATCTGGTTCGTGTTCGGCCTGATCCTCAGCATGATGGTGCTCAGCGGCCTGATGATCTGGAGCAAGCGCACCCTGATCGCCACCGCCAAGGAACTGAAGAAGCAGAAAGCCGGCGAGCGGATCACCGTCGCGGCCACCCCGAAGGCCATCCAATGAGCGGCCACAGCAAGCTGCGCCGCCAGTGGCTGCGCTGGCGGTTCCACCTCAGCGCCCTGCTGGTGCTGATCCCGCTGGGCTTCATGCCCCACTATTTCCACGAAGCGAAGCTGGACCGCGGCCTGCGTGGCCTGGGCGAGCGCGAGTTCGGCGCCGTGCAGGTCGGACCGTGGACCGCGCGCATGGCCGAATGGGAAGTGGGCGAACCGGAGGACGAAGGCCGCGCGGGCTTCGTCAAGGCCTTTACCCTGGCCTTCTGCGACAGCTGTTCTGCACAGGTGAAGGCCGCCTACCTGCGCATCGGCGAACCGCGCAGCCTGCGCGCCGCCGGTGGCCTCTTCACCGGCACGCCGCACCAGTTGTTCGCCGAGGTCACCATCCCGGCCCGCGTCACCCCGAGCGACCAGCTGTGGCTGACGGTGGAAGGCTGGGACGGCGCCGTGCACCACGCGCAGGTCCCTCTCGACAAGGCCTCGCCCTCGCTGGTGGCCTGGCTGGAAAAGACCCGGAGTACTCCATGAAAGCGATTCTCTCCTGCAGCGCCTTGCTGCTGGGCCTCACCCTCAGCGCCAGCGCCCTGGCCCATGCGCCCTTCTGCGAATGCAAGGCGCTGGATGCCGAGACCATCCGCTGCGTTGGCGGCTTCACCGACGGCAGCGCCGCACCGGGCGTAACCCTGGACGTGATGAGCGCTGCCGACAACAAAGTGCTGCTGCCCGGCAAGCTCGGCGCAGACTCCAGCCTGACCTTCAAGCGGCCAAGCGGGGACTTCTACATCCTCTTCGACGTCGGGCCAGGCTATATGGTCGAGGTCGAGCCGAGCGAGATCAAAGGCAGCTGAACGGCGGCCCGGAGCTCCGTCTCCCGGCCGCAACCCATCAGGTGGTGGACGATCCGGGCAACACGATGGCGGCCGGCATGTGCCGCGGGTCATTTCTCGCCAGCAGGTAGTAAGCCAGCGCCGGCAGCAACAGCCCGATCAGCCAGGAGATGTCCACGCCACCGAGCACTTCCACCAGCGGACCGGTGTAGAAACTGCTGTCGATGAAGGGCATCTGCACCAGAACACCGAAGCAGTAGACGCCGATGCCGGTCCAGTTCCAGCGACCATAGCGGCCATCAGGATCGGAGAGTGCCGGGATGTCGTAGCGCTCACGCGTGATGCAGTAGTAGTCCACCAGGTTGATCGCGCTCCATGGGGTGAAGAACGCCAGCAGGAACAGCAGGAAGGACTTGAACGCGGCCAGGAAGGAGTGCTGCCCCGCCAGCGCCAGGCCGGTGGACAGGCCGACGATCAGCAGCACGAACAGCAGACGCTGCAGGCGCGAGACTTCAAGATGGCCGCGGAAGCCGCTGATGATGGTCGCGATGCACATGAAGCTGCCATAGGCGTTCAGCGTGGCGATGGTGACCTTGCCGAACGCCACGCTGAAGAACAGAGCAGCCGCCATCATGCCGCTTGCCCCCAGCCCGACCACGTAGGCCACCGGCTGGCCGGAGAAAGCCTTGCCGGCCAGTGCCGCGGCGAACACACCGAGCACCATCGATGTCTGCGAACCGATCACCGAGCCCAGGCCCACGGCGAGGAACGTCTTGCGCGACGAGGTGCGGCTGGGCAGGTAGCGCGAGTAGTCCGCCACGTAGGGCCCGAAGGCAATCTGCCAGGAGGCTGCAAGGGAAACCGCGAGCAGGAAGGTATTCCAGGCGAAGTGGCGGTTCTCCAGCAGCACGCCAATGTCGTTGACCGACAGCAGGCGCACGAACAGGTAGGCGAAAGCGACGATACCCAGCACGCTGGCGGCCTTGCCCAGCAGATGGATCACCTGGTAGCCGCACACCGTCACCACGACGATGACCGCCGCGAACAGCAGGATGCCCAGCGTATCGCTGACGTGGGCCAACTGGCCGATGGCCTGGCCGGCGAGCACCGTGCCGGTGGCGTTGAAGCCGACATACATCACGCACACCAGCACCAGCGGAATGACCGCGCCAAACACGCCGAACTGCACGCGGCTGGAGATCATCTGCGGCAGGCCCAACTTGGGCCCCTGCGCGCCGTGCAGAGCCATTACCACGCCACCGAAGACCTGGCCGATGAACAGGCCGATCAGCGACCAGAACACGTCGCCGCCCAGCACCACGGCCAGGGCGCCGGTGACGATCGCGGTGATCTGCAGGTTGCAGCCGAACCACAGGGTGAACTGACTGAACAATCGGCCATGCCGCTCGGCCTCGGGTATGTAATCGATGGAGCGAGTTTCGATCAGGGACTTACCAGCCATGGGGCTTTCTCCTCGCGCACGACCGGACACCCGGCGCGCGGTTGTTGTTATGCACAGCGTTTCCTGATTCGCCGGGGCGGCCCGCGCGGCCGCCCCGTACCTGCCGTCAATGGCGGGCGGCATCCAGCACGGCGCGGGAGATGATGATCTTCTGCACCTCGGAGGTTCCCTCGAAGATCCGCAGGATCCGCGCGTCGCGCACGAAGCGCTCCAGCGGCAGGTCGCGGATATAGCCGTAGCCGCCGTGCAGTTGCAGCGCGGCATCGGTGATGAAGCCGCAGGCCTCGGCGGCGAACAGCTTGGCGGTGGCCGACTCGAGGCTGAAGCGCTCGCCGCTGTCGCGCCGCGCCGCCGCCTGCATGGTCAACAGGCGCGCCGCTTCGAACTGCGCGTGCATGTCGGCGATGCGCCACTGGGTGCCCTGGTAGGCCGACAGCGGCTTGGGCCCGATCTGCCGTTCGTCCACCCACTTCAGCGCGTACTCCATCGCTGCGCGGGCGATCCCTAAGGACATGGCGGCAACCTCAACACGGCCACGGTCGAGGACTTCCATGGCGGTGCGGAAGCCCTGGTTTTCCTCGCCCAGCAGCGCTTCGGCGGGCAGCCAGCAATCCAAGGCCAGCTCGTAGATGGTGCTGCCGCGCAGGCCCATGGTCTTTTCCGGGTTGGCGAAGGTGACGCCGGCGGTGCCCTTGGGAATCATGAAAGCGCTGATGCCACGGGCGCCAGCCTCAGGATCGGTCTTGGCATAGAGCACGATGAAGTCGGCTTCGCGGGCGTTGGTGATGTAGTGCTTGCTGCCACGGATACGCCAGCCGCCTTCTTCACGCACGGCGCGGGTACGCATGTCCGCCGGGTTGGAGCCGGCCGCCGGCTCGGTCAAGCCGAAGGCGCCCAGCAGCTCGCCCGATGCGCAGCGCGGCAGCCATTCCTGGCGCTGCTGCTCGCTGCCGCCGATGAGGATCGAGTCGGTGGCGAGGAAGTGCGCGGTGAGTGCCGAGGCGGTGGAGGCGCAGGCGGCGGACACCGCTTCGACCACCCGGCTCATGGCGAGGCTGCCGATGCCGAAGCCTCCATAGTTCTCCGGCAGGTTGATGCCCATGAAGCCCAGTTCGCCAAGGGCCTGCAGGCTTTCGGCGCAGAAGCTCTCTTCTTCGTCGTAGCGTTGCGCGTTGGCGACCAGCACATCGCGGCAGACGCGCTCGGCCGAGTCGACGATGGCCAGTTCGGTGGCGTCGATTGCAAAGTTCATTGGACAGCTCCAGCACGGTTATCGAGGCCGAACACGGCATTGGCTTCGCCCAGGCGAGGCGCGCGCGTGGCGGCATGGGGCTTGCGCCCGTTGAAGTAGACAGGTTGCGGCACCAGCGGCGACTGGCCGTCGGCCGGCTGTACCAGCAACTGGCGCACCTGCGCCTGCTCGCTACCGGTGGCCTCCGCGAGGTTCCACACCGGCGACGCCGGGACACCGGCATCGAGCAGCAGGTCGCAGGCCTGCTCGACGCTGCGCGCACCGGTCCAGCGCTCGATCTCGGCGCGCAAGGCCTGTTCGTTGCGGGTGCGCGAGGGGTCATCGGCGAAGCGCGGATCAAGCGCCAGTTCGGCGCGGCCAATGCTTTCGCAGAAGCGTCGGAACAGCTTGTCGCTGGCTACCGCGATCACCACCAGGCCATCGGCGGCGCGGTAGGTATCGAACGGCGTGGACACCGGGTGGCGGTTGCCCACCAGCCCCGGCGCGCGGCCGTGGGCGAACAGGTTGGAGAGGCCGGTCATCTGCAGGCTGACCAGCACGTCGAACATGGCGACATCGATGTACTGCGCGCTGCTGCCCTGGTGCTCGCGGGCGAACAGCGCGCTGCTGATTGCCCAGGCTGCATAAACGCCGGCGCACAAGTCACCCAGCGCCTCGCCGCTGCGGGTCGGCCCGGTTTCGGGGAAGCCGCTGACGCTCATCAGCCCGGACATCGCCTGGGCGACGATGTCGTAGGCCGGGCGGCGCGACAGCGGGCCGTTCTGGCCGAAGCCGGAGATGCTCGCGTAGATCAGCTTCGGGTTGTGCTGGCGGAGGCTGTCGAAGTCGATGCCCAGGCGCTGGGTGACGCCGGGGCGGAAGTTCTCCACCACCACATCGGCATCGGCCACCAGCTGGTAGAAGCGCTGCAGGTCCGCGGGCGCCTTGAAGTCCAGTTCGACACTGCGCTTGCCGCGGTTGATCAGGCCGAAGTAGATGCTCTCGCCATCCTTGAACGGGCCGAGGTGGCGACTGTCGTCGCCATGTTCCGGCACTTCGAACTTGATCACCTCGGCGCCGAGGTCGGCGAGCATGGCGGTGCAGTGCGGCCCGGCCAGTACCCGGCTGAGGTCCAGCACGCGCACGCCCATCAGCGGCTGTGGAGTCGGCAGTTCAGTCACGTTGTTCATGGTTTGGCCCTCAGCCGGTGATCATCGGCAGGTTCAGGCCCTGCTCCTTCGCGCAGTCGATGGCGATCTGGTAGCCAGCGTCGGCGTGACGCATCACGCCGGTGCCTGGGTCGTTGGTCAGCACGCGGGCGATGCGCGCCGCCGCTTCGTCGGTGCCGTCGCAGACGATCACCATCCCCGAGTGCTGCGAGAAGCCCATGCCCACGCCGCCGCCGTGGTGCAGCGAAACCCAGGTGGCGCCGCTGGCGGTGTTCAGCAGGGCGTTGAGCAGCGGCCAGTCGGACACGGCGTCGGAGCCGTCCTGCATGGCTTCGGTCTCGCGGTTCGGGCTGGACACCGAGCCGGAGTCGAGGTGGTCGCGGCCGATCACGATCGGCGCCTTCAGCTCGCCGCTGCGGACCATTTCGTTGAACGCCAGGCCGAGCTTGGCGCGCTGGCCCAGGCCGACCCAGCAGATGCGCGCCGGCAGGCCCTGGAAGCTGATGCGCTCGCGGGCCATGTCCAGCCAGCGGTGCAGGTGGGCGTCGTCCGGGATCAGCTCCTTCACCTTCGCGTCGGTCTTGTAGATGTCCTCGGCGTCGCCGGACAGCGCGGCCCAGCGGAACGGACCCACGCCACGGCAGAACAGCGGACGGATGTAGGCCGGGACGAAGCCGGGGAAGTCGAAGGCGTTGTCCACGCCCTCTTCCTTGGCCATCTGGCGGATGTTGTTGCCGTAGTCGAAGGTCGGGATGCCCTGCTTCTGGAACGCCAGCATGGCTTTGACGTGC
>NZ_JBIVBR010000004.1:0-427946 GCF_044746165.1 Pseudomonas sp. NPDC086581
GTTTGCTGATCGCTACCAAAAACTACGGGACAAGGGGCGGTGCCCGAAGGTCGCATTAGTGGCATGCATGCGCGTACTGATCGTGCGGATCAACGCGATGGTGAGAGACGGCACCGGTTGGAGGACAGGTGCCGTGTGAAGACAGTTGCTCCTACAAAAGCCTTGCCGCTGCAGCCCTGTAGGAGCGGGCCACGCCCGCGATCGGCGTCCGCAGGACGCCCTTCGATCCATCAGGCCAGAACGTAGGGCGCATAACCTGGAACAGGTTATCCGCCGCCACCCGCTCGGCGGATAACGCTGGCGCGTTATGCGCCCTACGAAAGACCCAAGCGAATCAGGCCAGCAGACTCACCACCGCGAAGCGGCTGAGATTGGCCTGTGCCACCACCGTCTGTGCGGCAGCGCTGTAGTGCGTGGCGCTACGCCCCATGCGGTCGAGCATCGAGGCGGCAAAGTGGTGTGCCCATTCGCGCTCGTCCTCGCTGGCATGGCGGTCGAGGAAGTCGCGGATGTCGTCCTGGCGATGGCGCAGTTGATCACGCAGGCCGCCGATGCGATCCAGCGCCGAGACGACTGAGTCGAGCAGCTGACGCTGCTCGCGGAAGGCATCGGTCTTGATCTCGGTAGGGAACGCCAGCAGCCCCTCTTCCTGGCTTTTCAGCCGGGTATTCTTGCCCTTGGCGAACAGCTTGCCCTCACCCTGCACCGCCAGCTGACCCTTGAGCTGCTGCCAGTCGGCCTCGGGCGCGGAGAACTTCAACGCACCGTCGCTATCGAGTTCGGCGCGGATGCCGGCCTGGCCGAGCGTGGCGTTGAAGCGGCGCAGCACCTGCTCGGTGCTCATGCCATCGTCCAGCACCACCGCCGCCGGTTCCCCGAGCTGGCGCCCGGCGCTGAACAGCAGGGTTTCCTTGCCCGAGCGCTGGATATCCTGCACCGACTCCAGTCCTTCGAGGCTGAAGCGGCTACGCACCGGTTCGTTGAGGCGCAGGCGGAAGTTGGCGTCGAGACTGCCGTCCGAACGCTGGGCGCGCTGCTCCAGCAGCTCATTGACCTGCCGGGTGGCCTGGCGCACGCCTTCGCGGTCCTGGGACTGCGGCGCGCTGAGTTCGCGGCTGAGGTTGAGCTTGAGGCCGCCCAGACGGTCCTGCAGGTCGCCCAGGTAGCTGTCGGCCGACTGTATGGAGGACAACTGCTGGTTCAGCTGCAGGTTGAAGCTGCCGCTCTTCTGCGCGCCCCGCGCCATCTGCGCCGCGTTCTCACTTTTCTCATCGTTCTTGCGCAGGGCGTTCTGCCGCTCGCCGGTGGAGGGCAGGATGACGTCGCGGCGGGCGCTCGGGTCGAATACCGCAGCGGCCGGCAGTTGCTTGATGACCTTCATGGTGACCTCTGCACCGGATGTGCTTCCGCCCGGCACTGTGGCCGGGCGGAGGCGGGATAAAAAGTAGGGGAGCCGGGCGCTGCGCCGCCGATTGGCGTCCAGACCTCCTTGCGGCGCGGCCCGGCTCCCCTACGAAGAAACTTACAGGCGACTGAACAGCGACAGGTCGTTGAGCTTCAGGTAGGTCTTCTGCGTGGCCTGCAGCGCCAGCTGGTAGGTGTTCAGGTCGATGCTCGCGCCGGCATAGTCCAGCTGCGACAGCTCGCCGTTGATCTTCTGGTTCACCAGCGACACCTCCTCGTTGCTCGAATTGAGCATGGTCAGGGTATTCTGCCGGCCGCCCAGTTCGGTGATGGCGCCGAGCACGCCGTCGTGGGCGCCGTCGAGGCTGTCGATGGTCGCCGCGATCTGGGCGTGCACCGCAGGATCAGTGACGTCCAGCGCCGGGTCCTTGAGCATTTTTACCGTGGCATGCAACTGGTTGAGAAAGTCCATGTTGCTGCCGAACACGCCCAGCGCGGTGACGTTCTCTTCCACCTGCACGCCGTTCGCCACGGCCGCCTGGCGCGACTTGTCGTTGCCGGTGGCGACGTAGGTGTCGGTCAGCGGTTCGTAGGTCACCGCAGCGGTGTCGCTCAGAGTCCCGGAGAACAGATAACGGCCTTCCTCGTCGCGCACATTGACGAAGCTGACGATGGTTTTCTCGATGTTCTCCAGCTCACCGGCCATGGCGTTGAGGTCGCCACCGGTGTTGGAGCCGTTGGCCGCCCAAAGCAGCAGGTCGCGCACGTTGAGCATCGCGTCCGAAGTCGCCTGCAGGTTGGTTTCCTGGGTGGACAGGTTGCCCGAGACGTTGCCGATGTTGGTGCGGTACTGCGCCAGGCTCGCTTCCTCACGCTGGATGCGCAGCATGCGCACGCTGGCGATGGGGTCGTCGGAGGGCTGGAGGATGCGCTGCCCGCTGGACATCTGCTGCATCAGCTTGCCCAGGGCCGCCGAGTTGCTGTTCATCGAGCCGCCCATCAGCGCGGTGATCTGTGCGTTGGTAATGCGCATGGTGCTTTCCTTAGCCAGGGACCTAGAAGGCCGCGAGCATCGAATCGAACAGCTCCTTGGCGGTGCTGATGACTTTCATGTTGGCCTGGTAGGCCTGCTGGTAGGTGATCAGGTTGACCGCCTCTTCATCCAGGCTCACTGCGCTGACGCTGTCGCGCTGCGCCTGCGCCTGGGCGGCCACGGTGGTGGCGGTCTTCTGGTCGGCCTGGTTCTGCCGGCTGGCGCTGGCAACCTTGCCGAGCAGGCCGGCGAAGGCGTCGTTGAGGGTCACCTGGCTGCCGGAGAGGGTGATCGACTGGCCCTTGAGATCGAGCAGCGCCAGCAGGTTCACGTTGTTGCCGGACTCGCCCGCAGTGTCAGACAGTGCCAGCTCCTCGGGTTTCAGGTCGTTCACACTGAGCATCGCCGTGGTGCTGCCGGCGTTGTAGGTCAGCAGCGCCTGGCCAGGGTTACCTTTCAGGTCGAAGCCATTGGCCAGGGTGTCGTTGACCATCTGCGCGAACTGCCCCGCCATCTCATGCAGAGCGGTCTGGTTCGGTCGCAGGGTGTCGTACTCGGTGTCGAACAGCGCGCCGAGGGAACCGCCCATGCCGTCCTGGGCCAGCGGGAAGCTGGTGCCGGCGAAGGTCAGGGCGATCTCCTGCTCGCCGCTGGAGGTGCGGCTGATCGCCAGTTGCCCGGCGGAGTTGCCGGCCACCAGTGGCTGGCCGTTGGCGAGGGAAACGGTGAGCGAGCCGTCGGCCACTTCGTTGACGCGGATCGAGGCGTATTTGGAGAGGTCCTGAACCAGGCTTTCGCGGTGGTCGCGCAGCGCGGTGGTGTCGCCGCCGGAAGAGCCGACTTCGACGATCTGCTTGTTCAGCGCGGCGAGGTTGGCGGTCAGCCCGTTGATCTCGCCGACCATGGAGCCGCGCTGCTCCTGCAGGGCGCGCAGCTGGCTGTCGATGTTGCCGGACAGGCCATTGAAGCGCTGGGTGAGGTTCTTGGTCTCGTTGACGATCTGCTGGCGCAGGGCGACCGAGCCGGGAGTGGCGGTGGCCTCGCTGAGCGCGGCAAAGAAGTTGTCCAGGCCGACGCTGATGCTCGAACCCTCGCCGCCCATCAGGCCTTCCAGCGCGGACAGGTACTGCTGGCCGCTGTCGTAGTAGCTCTGCTCGGTGGTGGCCCGCCACAGCTGCTGGTTCTGGAAGTCGTTGGCCATGCGGCGGATGCTGGTCACCGTCACGCCGCCACCGACGTTCAGGCCACCCTCGCCGGCCAGCGAGGCGAGCACCGGACTCAGCCGGCTGAAACCAGGGGTGTTGGCGTTGGCGACGTTCTGGCCGGAGGTGGCCAGGGCGATCTGCGCCGCGCGCAGGCCGCTGTAGCCGATCTGGCTCAACATACTCAAGAGGCATTCTCCTTCGACTCGAGGCGGATCGGCTGGGCAAAGGCCGCCGAGGCCGGTCGGGAAACAATTTCAGGCTGTTGTCCCTGATAGGCGACGAAATCGGCGTGGCGCTTAAATCCGTCCTGCGGCGCGTGCTTCAGTCCGCTCTCGGGCGACAGGCCGCTGCCGGGAAGCTGCGCAGGCGCCTGGGCCTCACGCACGCGGCGGAGCACGCCGAGGGTGTAGTCGCGGGTTTCCTCAAAGGGGATGCTGCGCACCCAGTCGGCCATGCCGATCTGCCCGGTGCGCGGGTCGCCGTTGTTCTTCAGCCACTCGTCCACCTTGCCGGGGCCGGCGTTGTACGCGGCCAGGGCTAGCACGTGCTGGCCGTCGTAGCGGTCGAGCATCTTGCCCAGGTAGGCGCTGCCCAGCGCCTTGTTGTAGGCAGGGTCGCTGGTCAGGCGCTGCTCGTCGTAGGGCAAGCCCAGCTCGCCGGCCACTTCGCGGGCGGTGTCGGGCATCAGCTGCATCAGGCCGCGCGCGCCCTTGGGCGAAACGGCGGCGGCGTTGCCGCCGGACTCCTGGCCGATCACGCTGTCCACCAGGGTGCGGAAGCCCGCCGTGCCTTGCTGCCAGGCGTGGGCGAGACGGTCCATGCCACGCTGCCAGGTGTCCACCAGCGGGTTGCGGCTGGACACCGACGGCCGGCGCAGCGCTTCACCGCTGTCGGCGAGCGCCACCGGCTCGGTGGTGTCAGCAGGCTCGGCAGACAGCTGGCGCACCAGCAGGTCGGCAATGCCGGTCTGCTTGCGCGAGGCCAGGTGCTCGGCCAGCGCCTCGTCGTAGAAGTCGCGCATCGTATCGAGGTCGCGGCTGCGCAGCGGGCTGCCGGCGGAGAGCACGTCGCCGGCCTTGCGCATCTGCTTGAGGATCTGCTGCAGGAACATCGCCTCGAACTGTTCGGAGGCTGCCTGCAACTGCTCGCGGCGGACCTGCTCGGGCGACTCGCCGGGCTGGCCGCTGGGCACTATGGGACGATTGAGCGAGGTGATGCTCATCAGATCACCACCAGCTCGGCATTCAGCGCACCTGCCTGCTCCAGCGCCTGGAGAATGCTCATCACGTCATCCGGCGTGGCGCCCAGGCTGTTCACCGTGTTGATGATGCTTTCCAGGCTGGTGCCCTCGGGCCACTTGAACATCGGTTTCTTGTCCTGGCTGACCGAGACGTCCGACTGCGGGGTGACCGCCGTGGTGCCGTTGGAGAAGGGCCCCGGCTGGCTGACCTGGGGATTCTCGCTGATGGTCACGGTGAGCGTGCCGTGGGCCACGGCGGCGGCTTTCACGCGCACGCCCTGGCCGACCACCACGGTTCCGGTGCGGCTGTTGAACACCACCTTGGGCCGGGTACGGCCTTCCTGCACCTCCATGCCTTCGAGCATGGCCATGAAGCTGGTGCGCTGGGCCAGGCTGACCGGCGCGCGCACCGACACCTTGGTGCCGTCCAGCGCGGTGGCGGTGCCGGAGCCGAAGCGCTCGTTGACTGCGTTCATCACCTGGTTGGCGGTCTGGAAGCTCGGCTTGCGCACGTTGAGCATCACGTCGGGGCGCTGGGCGAAGTCGCTGGGGATCATCCGCTCGATGGTCGCACCGTTGGGGATCAGGCCGCTGTTGGCGCTGTTGATCGACACGCTGGAGCCGCTCTGGCCCTGCGCATGCAGGCCGCCGACGACGAGATTGCCCTGGGCCAGCGCATAGACTTCGCCGTCCACGCCCTGCAACGGCGTCATCAGCAGCAGGCCGCCACGCAGGCTCTTGGCGTCGCCCAACGAGGACACGGTGACGTCGATGGTCTGCCCGGCGCTGTAGGACGGCGGCACGCTGGCGGTGACGCTCACCGCGGCGACGTTCTTCAGTTTCGGGTCGACGTTCGGCGGCAGGTTCACGCCGAACTGCTTGAGCATGTTGGCCACCGACTGGTTGGTGAACTTCACCTGGTTCTTGTCGCCGGTGCCGTCGAGGCCGACCACCAGGCCGTAGCCGATCAGCTGGTTCTCGCGCACGCCTTCGATGTCGACCAGGTCCAGCAGCGGAATGGCCAGCGCCTGCGCCTGCCAGGACAGGCAGAGCAGCGCCAGCAGGCGGGAAAGATGTCTACGCATGGAGGGCTCGCCTGCTTACATCGGGAACAGCGGATGGGTGAAGAAACGCGTCAGCCAGCCGGCCGAGTTGCTGTCGTTGAGCACGCCGCGCCCGGCGTAGGAAATCTTTGCGTTGGCGACGTTCTGCGAGGACACCTGGTTGGAGCGGTTGATGTCGTCGATGCGTACCAGCCCCGTGAGGCGGATGAACTCGTCGCCCTGGTTCAGGCGCAGGGACTTCTCGCCCTTCACCAGAAGTACGCCGCCGGGCAGCACCTTGTGCACGGTCACCGCGATGGAGCCGGAGAGGGTGTTCTGCTGCGAGCTTTTCGCCGAGCCGGTGAAGTCGCGGTTGGCCGTGGCGGAGCTTTCCAGGCCGCCGTATTCCTTGGTCAGGATGGTCGGCACCGGCACGTCCAGGCTGGACTGCTTGCCGAAGCTGGTGCCCGCGCTCTTGCTCGACTGGGTGGACTCGCTGAGCACCACGGTGACGATGTCGCCGACGCCGATGGCGCGCTTGTCGCGCAGCAGCGAGCCGCCATAGCCGGAACGGAACAGACCGCCGCTGGTGGTCGGCGGCTGGCTGTAGTCCAGCTCCGGGGGCTGGTAGGTCGAGGAATCCTCGTCCGGCAGCATCTCGTCGAAGCTCTGGCAGCCGGCGAGCAGTGCCAGGGCGAGCAGCAGGGCAAGGCGCGTCATGGTCAGACCGTCTGGTTGAGGAACTGCTGCATGCCCGACGCGGCGTCGAGCACCTTGGCGTTGGCCTCGTAGGCGCGCTGGATGGCGATCATGTTCACCATCGCCTCCACCACCTGCACATTGGAGCCTTCCAGCACGCCCTGCTTGAGGGTGCCCAGGCCTTCCTCGCCCGGCGTGCCTTCCTGCGGCTCGCCGCTGGCGGCGGTTTCCTTGTAGAGGTTGCCGCCGATGGCTTCCAGGCCCGCCGGGTTGGTGAAGTTGACCAGGGTGATCTGGCCCAGCTCGGTGGGCAGGGTCTCGCCCGGCAGCACCGCGGTGACGATGCCGTCGCTGCCGACGGTGAAGCGGCTGGCGCCGGCCGGCACTTCGATGTTCGGCGTCAGCGGCAGGCCCTGGGCGTTGACCACGATGCCTTCGTTGTTCAGCTGCAGCTGGCCGTTCTCGGTGTAGTAGGTGTCGCCGTTGGGCGCCTCGACCTGGAAGAAGCCGCTGCCGACGATGGCCAGGTCCATGGGCTGGCCGGTGGTCTGCATGCTGCCTTCGGTGAACACCTTCTGCGTGCCGACGACGCGCACGCCGCTGCCCAGCTGGATGCCCGAGGGCACGGTGTTGACCTGGTCAGCCTGGGCGCCGGGTTGCAGCTGTACCTGGTAGAACAGGTCCTCGAAGACCGCGCGGTCGCTCTTGAAGCCGACGGTGTTGACGTTGGCCAGGTTGTTGGCCACGGTGGACATCGCGGTGTCCTGGGCTGCCAGGCCGGTCTTGCTGACCCAAAGTGCCGAACTCATGTTGTGCTCCTGTCTGCGTGCCGCGCGTCAGCCGCCACGGATCATGCGGTCGCCGGCCTCGGCAAGATCCGAGGCGGCCTTCATCATCTTCACCTGGGTCTCGAACCGGCGGTTCAGGCTCATGGTCCCCACCAGCTGGTCGATGGCCGAGACGTTGCTCTGCTCCAGGTGCCCGGAGAGCAGTCGCACGTCTTCGCTGGCGGCGACGTTCTGGCCGTCCTTGCTCACCAGCAAGCCCTGGGCGTTCTTCACCAGGGAGGCAGCCGGGGCGTCCACCAGCTTGAGGCGGTCGACGTCGGTCATCATGAAGTCGCCCCGCGGCATCACCGAGATGGTGCCGTCGCTGCCGATGGCGATGGCGTCGTATTCGGGCAGGGTGATCGGGCCACCTTCGCCGAGCACGGCACGGCCGTTGATCATCAACTGGCGGTCGGCGTCGATCTCGAGATTGCCCTGGCGCGTGTACGCCTCGCCGTTGCCGCTCTGCACGGCGAGCAGCCCATTGCCCTGGATGGCGACGTCGAGGTCGCGCCCGGTGGCCATCAGGGTGCCGGCGCTCATGTCCACGCCGCTGCTCTCGATGCGCGCGAGGTGGCGGCTGTCATAGCCGGCGCCACTCACATCGACGGCGGTGGCGTGCTCCAGGTCGGCGCGAAAGCCAGGGGTGTTGACGTTGGCGAGGTTGTTCGCGCGCACGTCCAGCGCCGCCATGCTGCGGCTGGCGGCGGTCATTGCGGTGTAGCCGAGGCGATCCATGAGGTGTCCTTAGATGGCCGAGAACAGGACCTGGGTGAGTTCCTTGTCGGTGGTCATCACCTTGGTGTTCGCCTGGTAGTTGCGCTGGCCTTCCATGAGGCCCACCAGCTGCTGGGTGATGTCGACGTTGGAACCTTCCAGGTTGCCGGCCGAGAGCGAGCCGAACTGGCCGATGCCGGGCACGCCGATCAGCGGGGCGCCGGACGCAGAAGTCTCGGTCCAGGCGGTGCCGCTCTGGTTCTGCAGGCCGCCGCTGTTGATGAAGTTGGCCAGGGCGACCTGGCCCTGCAGCATGCGCTGGCCGTTGCTGTAGTTGACGTAGACCTTGCCGTCGTTCTCCACCGCGATGCCGGTCTGCTCGCCGGCGGCGTAGCCGGTGGTGCGGTTGGTGGTGACGACGAAGTCCGAGCCGTATTGGCTGGTGCCGGTGTAGTCCAGGGCGATGTTCATCGGATCGACGCCCGGCAGGGTGAAGCTCACCGGCACGGAAGCGATCGGCGAGGACAGCGAGCCGTCCGGGGCGAAGGTCAGCGACTGGGTGGCACCGACGGCATTGCCGTCCACCGCGTAGTGCGCGTCCCAGGTGTTGGTGCCGGTCAGCACGAAGTACTGGGTCAGGGTGTGTTCCTTGCCCTGAGAGTCGTAGATCTTGCTGGTGTAGGTGGAGTTGTAGGTCTCCACCTTCTGTGGGTCGAACGGCGAGACGGTCGGCGCGGTCTCGTTGGAGTCGAGGTTGGCGACGAACTCCAGCTTGTCGGTGGCCTTGGCCGGCAGGTTGGCGGTCTTCACCTGAAGGTCGGAAACGGTACCCACCAGCAGGTTACCGGCGGCATCGGTCGGGTAACCCTGCAGGCGCTGGCCGGTGGCGTTGACCAGGTAGTTGGCGTTGTCCTGGCCGAACACACCTGCGCGGGTGTACTGGGTGTCGCCGTTGCCGCTCTTGACCACGAAGAAGCCGCCGCCGGAGATCGCGAGGTCCAGGGCGCGGTTGGTGGACACCAGCGAACCGCCCTGGCTGATGCTCTGGGTGGTGCCGGCGACTTCCACGCCCATGCCCTTGCTGTCGGCGTAGACGCTGCTGAACTCGGTGCGCGAGGACTTGAAGCCGACGGTGCCGGAGTTGGCGATGTTGTTGCTGATGGTGTCCAGCTGCTGGGTGACGGCGTTCAGGCCGGTCAGGGCGATGTTGAAGCTCATGGCGTTATCTCATCCTAAGAGGGGGGAAGCAGGCGCTCAGGCGGCCCGGCCCTGACTGAATTCGACGATCTTGTAGAAGGGCACCGACCCTGCACCCTCGACTTCCAGCACCGGGCCATCGGCGCTAACGCGGACGTTGTGCACCAGGCCGGACACCTCGATGCCCGGCGTCTCGCCGCTCTCGGTCTTGACCGCCAGGCTGTACTTGCCGGGCTTCAGCCCAAGCGCCTGCGGGTCCACGCTGAAGGGCACGGCGCCGGCTTCCTGCGGGCCGAGGGTGATGTCGGTGCGCACGCCGTTGGCATCGGTGAGCTGCAGCACGGTGGTGGCCGAGGCGTGCTCCAGGGTGATCTGCCCGCTGACTTTGTCGCCGTCCAGCTGCAGGCTGTCGGCGCTGACCTTCACTTCCTGGCCGACGAGACCTGCGGCAGTGAGGGTCTGCAGGTTGTCCATCAGCACCAGGTTGTTCTGCTGCAGGGTGGTCATGTTCTGCATGCTCTTCACCTGCGCCATGGCCGAGTACTGGTTGATGAACTCGGTGCTGTCCACCGGCTTGGTCGGGTCCTGGTACTGCACCTGGGCGACCAGCAGGGTGATGAAGCTGTTCTCCATGTCGGTCATCTCGCCGAGGTTCACCGCCTGCTTGGGCGTGTCGGTCGAGGTGCCGCTGGTAGTGGTGCTGGTGTCGTTATTGACCGTGCTCATCAGGCGTCTCCCAGTTTCAGCAGGCTGGACTGCATGCTCTTCACCCGGTTGAGCACTTCCACGCCGGTCTCGAAGCTGCGGGTGGCGGACATCATGTCGGTCATCTCTTCGATCTCGTTGACGTCGGGGTAGTAGACGTAGCCGGTGGCGTCGGCCAGCGGGCTGCCGGGCTCGTAGCGGCGCTGCGGCGAGCGGCCGGAAGTCACCACGTCGAGCACCTGCACATGGGCGCCGCCCATGCCGGCGCCACGGGTGAGCTGGTCGTTCTCGTAGACGGCGGCGAACATCGGCTTGCGCGCCTGGTACACGGCGTCCGGGCTGTTGGCGGCGGAGTCGGCGTTGGCCAGGTTGCTCGCCACGGTGTTCAGGCGCACGGTCTGGGCGTTCATAGACGAGCCGGCGATGCGGTAGATGGAATCGAATGCCATGGCGTCAACGTCCTTCGATGGCCTGCTTGAGGCCGCGGAATTTCATGGTCAGGAAGGTCAGGCTGGTCTGGAAATCCATCGCATTGCGCGAGAACTCCGCCTGCTCGGTGGACAGCTCCACGCTGTTGCCGTCCTGGGAAGGCTGGTTGGGGATGCGGTACTTCAGGTCAGGGCGCGCGGCGCTGGTGCTCGCCAGCAGCACGCTGGAGCTGTCCTGGCGCTGCATCTCGGCGGCGAAGTCGATGTCCCGCGCCTTGAAGCCGGGGGTGTCTTCGTTGGCCAGGTTGGAGGCCAGGATTTCGCTGCGCTGCATGTGCAGCGAGAGGGCTCTCTCGTGGATACCCAGGGTCTCGTCAAACCGTATACTCATTCGCGCAACCCGCTCTCGTCGTTCGGCCATCTTTCGGTGTGCGCAGCGACAGAGCACAAAGCATGCCCACCCCGGAATATCGCTTCATGTCGTTGATTTACAAGGCTTTACGCGCGACGCGAAACAGCGCGTGCAACGCGGCTTTTCCGCTTTCGACGCGCCGCGCGGCGGGATGCGGAAAGGCTCTTTCCGCCTGCTTCCTCCTGCTGCTTCCCGCCCTGGCACAAGCCCAGGATGCGCGCGCGCAACTCGACGCTGCCGCGCAGCAGCAGGTCGCTGCCGAGCTGAAGGAAGCCGCGCGCAAGGCCGGCTGGAAAGGCATGACTTTCACCGTGAACAACAACCTGCCCAACAGCCTGGGCAAGCTCGCCGCCTGCCCCGGCGGCCCGCAGCTGCGTGCGCTCGAAGCGCCGGCCGCGGTCAGCGCGCGACGGCGTTTCGAAGCCTCCTGCAAAGGGCAGTCCGGCTGGCCGGTGACCTTCATCAGCCAGCCCACGGTGTACCTGCCGACCGTGGTCGCCAGCGGCGAGATCGCGCGCGGCCAGACGCTGGACGCGGCGCAACTCAAGCTCGCGCCGGTGGAGCTCGGCAAGAGCTCGCGGGGTTACTTCACCGATATCGCCGAGGTGGCCGGCAAGACGGCCCGCCGCCGCATTCGCGCCGACCAGCCGCTGACGCCGGCACTGCTCGATGGAGCAATGCTGGTGCGGCGCGGCCAGCAGGTGAAGATCGTCGCCAGCCAGGACGGCATCCAGGCCAGCGCCGTCGGCGAGGCGCTGGCCAACGGCAAGCAGGACGAAGTGATCCGCGTGAAGAACCTGCGCAGCCAGAAGATCATCGAGGCGAAGGTGACGGCGTCAGGCGAGGTGAGCAGCATCTTCTGATGCTGCACCCGCTCACTGCCTACCCCCCCCCTGCAGGACGGTCGCGGTCACGGTCCGTTCCTACAGTGATGCGCTGCGGTCACCGCGGCCCAGCGAGCCCGGCAGCGCGACGATGGCTTCGGGCGCAGCAGCCGGCGCGGCAAACGTGGTCACCTCCACCAGCCGCCGCGCGTGGATGCTCGGCGCCGGCAGCACCGGCGCATCCAGCGGCGCCTCGCGGAAGCAGCGCAGGTGGTTGGCGACCATGTCGTAGCCGGACAGGTGGCTGAAGGCGATCCCGCCGGAGAAGCGCGGGTTGACGTCCATCAGCAGCGCCTCGCCGTCCTGCACCAGGAACTCCATATTGATGCAGCCGTTCACGTCCAGCACGCGGGCGACCTGTCCGGCCATCTCGACCAGTTGCGGATCGGCCAGCATGCGCACGGTCAGGCCCGCGCCAGTCGGCGTGCGCACCAGTTCCTGGCGCGCCATGGCCGCCCAGTCGCCGCTGCTCCGCTGGCGTACCACGTCCACCACGCAGACCTCACCCGGCAGCAGTGGCTGCACGATGTAGTCGCGGTCCGAGAAACGCTTGCGCACGTAGTGCAGGAAATCCGCGTCGCGCACCTGCATCAGCCCTTCGCAGTTACGCCCGTCGCGCGGCTTGGCGATCAGCGGCAGGTCCAGCCCCGGTACGGGCAGGTCTTCCAGGCGCCAGGTGGGAATGGTGCGGATCAGCGCATCGTTGCGGAAGGCCTGGTGCACCAGCCACTTGTCGCGGGCGACGCGAATGGTCTCCAGGGGCTGCATGCACAGCGTGATGCCGCGTTCGGCGAACGCCTCGTGGTGCAGCGCAAAGGCATCGACCTCGGGGTCGATCAGCGGCACCACATGGGTCACCTGCTCGGCTTCGCAGATCCTGAGGATGCGCTCCACATACTCGGTAACATTTCTCGCCGCCGGAACCCGATGGAAGGTATCCAGCAAAGCGGAGGTGGCGCACCAGTTGCGGGGTTGGGTATTGGTCCCCACCACCCGCGCGCCCCAGTGCTCGCGCAGCGATGAGATCACCGATTCGGCGGAGTAGGAGCCGATGGCGGTGACCAGGCAGGTAAACCGGAAACCACCCGCCGGGCCGTTCAAGATGCAGCCCCGCCGGTGATTTGCGGAAAGAGAGTGCTCATTGCTTCATGGCCCCGTGAAGATTCGACTGCTTACGCCCAAACACTCCGTTGCCGTACGACATTCCCGAAGGAATAGAGCAAGCGTAGCCGCGAACCGGCGCTCCGGAGTGGTTACCCCGGAGCGCCTGGGGGATTTCCGACGGGGGTCAGGTCCACCAGTAGCGGACGAAATGGAAGAACACCGGCGCGGCGAAACACACCGAGTCCAGGCGGTCGAGCATGCCGCCGTGGCCTTCGATCATGTGGCCCCAGTCCTTCACCCCACGGTCGCGCTTGATCGCCGACATCACCAGCCCGCCGAAGAAACCGAGGATGTTGATCATCAGGGCGATCAGCAGCGCCTGCCAGAAATTGAAGGGCGTGATCCACCACAGTGCGCCGCCGATCAGCGTGGCCAGCGTGACGCCGCCGATGAAGCCTTCCAGGGTCTTGGACGGCGACAGGTTCGGCGCGATCTTGCGCTTGCCCATGAGCTTGCCGCAGACGTACTGCAACACGTCGGACAGCTGCACGACGATGACCAGGAAGGCGATCAGCAGCAGGTTGCGCCCTTCGTAGCCGGCGATCTCCAGGGTCAGCAGCGCCGGCACGTAGGAGATGCAGAACACCGCCAGCATCAGCGCCCACTGCACCTTCGAGGCGCGCTCGAGGAAGTGCTTGGAGTCACCGCCCAGCGAGGCGAGGATCGGCAGCAGCAGGAACACATAGACCGGGATGAAGATGGAGAACAGCCCGTACCAGCCGATGCCGATCAGCAGGTACTGCATCGGCAGCACGAAGTAGAACGCCGCCACCAGCGCCGGATAGTCGCTGCGCCGGGTCGGCATCAGCGTGAGGAACTCGCGCAGGGCGTAGAACGACACGCCATAGAACAGCAGGATCACCGCCCAGTGGCCGAGGGCGAAGGCGCAGCCGATCACCGCGACCATCACCCACCAGGCGTTGATCCGCGCGTTGAGGTTGTCGATCACCGCGTGCGGTCCGGGCGGCGCTTTCCAGCGCAGCACCGCGCCGACCAGCGAGGCGAGAACGAGGATGGCGCCGATGCCACCGAAGAGCAGCCAGGTCTGGTTCATTTCAGCGACCCTCCGGCGCGGCGAGCTTGAGCAACGCCTCGCGGGCGCGTTCGAGGAAGGCTTCCTTGGCCTCGCCCTCCTCCACCACCAGCGGTGCGCCAAAGCTCAGGGTGCACAACAGCGGCAAGGGCAGCGCGCGGCCCTTGGGCATCACGCGGTTGAGGTTGTCCAGCCACACGGGCACCAGTTCCACCTGCGGATGGGCCTTGGACAGGTGGTAGATGCCGCTCTTGAACGGCAGCAGGCGTACTTCCTCATCGAGGTTGCGCGTGCCTTCGGGGAAGAGGATCAGCGAATCGCCGTCGGCCAGGGCGCGCTCCACCGGCTCCAGCGGGTTGCCGCCCTCGGCGCCGCGCGTGCGGTCGATCAACACGCCATGGAACACGCGGTTGATGATGAAGCCACGCAGGCCGCCCTTGCCCCAGTAGTCCATACCGGCCACAGGTCGCGTGCGGGACCGCAGCTCCGGCGGGAGCGAGGCCCAGAGCAGGACGAAATCGCCATGGCTGCTGTGGTTGGCATAGTAGATGCGCTGCGCCGGGATCGGCGTGGTGCCGATCCACAGGCTGCGCAGGCCGGTCACCGCGCGGGCGCCGGCGATGATGGCGTAGGCGAAGAGTCGTTCCAGCATTGCGGGTGGATTCCTCAGGATTGAAAGGTCAGGGTGATCAGGCACAGCAGCGCGACGAGCCATTGCACCGCGCAGAGCTGCACCTGCCGGCGCAGCAGGACGAGTGCGCCACGGCTGCGCTCGCTCCAGGGGCGGCCGGCCTTGTCCGCCGGCACTCCGGCATAGGTGGCCAGCGCCTCGTCGAGCTGGCGGGTTTTCTCCTGCAGCGCCTCTCCGGCATTGGCCATGGCTTCGAACAGGTCCGCGTCCAGCGCCACGCGCATGGCATAGAACTTCTGCACCAGCCCGAGCAGGACCAGCAATGCCATGCTCAGGCTGAACGCCAGAGTGGCGCTGGCCATCAGCACGCCGTAGAAGCCGAGCGCCAGCGCCAGCACGGTGAGTGCCGAGGACAGGCCGTTGAGACTGCTGCCGCGGCGCAGCAGGCTGGCCACCAGGATCAGCGCGGGATCAACCGACATGACTCACCTCCTGTGACAGGTTCGGCTGGCCGGCGATCTGCGCCAGCACGGCCAGTTGTTCGGTCTTGAGCACCACCTGTGGACGCGCGTGGCGAACCTGCGCCAGCGCATCCTCGAGCGTGGCCGCACGGCCGGATATCAGCAGCCACGCCGCTACTATCGTGGCGCTGCGCGAGTAGCCCAGTGCACAGCACACCAGCACAGGGGCTTCGGCGTGCAGTCGCTGGATCAGCTCCGCGCCTTGCCGGCACTGC
The DNA here is from genome assembly GCF_044746165.1 of Pseudomonas sp. NPDC086581. NCBI lineage: Bacteria > Pseudomonadati > Pseudomonadota > Gammaproteobacteria > Pseudomonadales > Pseudomonadaceae > Pseudomonas > Pseudomonas sp. NPDC086581. The sequence goes on from NZ_JBIVBR010000004.1 coordinate 15,359, forward strand.
TCGACATTCGGCGCTACCAGGTCGAGCAGCGGAAGGCACTCGTAACGACGGGCCTGCGCGGTGCAGGGCAGCTCGGCGCACAGGTCGAGTATCGACAGGCTCGGCAGATACCGGGGCTGGTACCAGTCCGGCAGGCGCCCGAGCCAGAGGCCCGGTAGCACTTCGTCCGGCTGCGGATGGCGCCGCGTCCACCAGCGCGCATTGAGCCACGCGCCAAGCCAATAAGGCGCCAGCAGCCAGGAGACCGCCACCGAATGGCGGCCGTCCGGGCGCTTCTGGAAGCCCACCGTGCCGATCCCCAGGTAACACAGCGCGACCAGCACCAGGGAGACCGCCGGCCAGCACAGCCAGAGCCACAGGCCGCCCCCGGCCAGCGCCAACACCAGGCAGAGCAGCGCCCCGCCGGCGTAGAGTGCCGCCAGCCGACGCCGTTGCGGATCACCACTGAGGCTCCACGCCCGCAGCGGCGAGCGCACCTCCCGGGGCCACAACCAGACGCAGAAGAAGCCCAGCAGCGCACCGGTCGGCACATCGATGAAATGGTGTTGCCAAGTGGTCAGCACCGACAGGCCGATCAGCGCGAACCAGCCGTGTAGCAGCCAGCGCCATGCGCCGCTGGCGTAGCGACCGTAGGCAACCCAGAGGATCACCAGCAGGGCGATGTGCAGCGAGGGCGCCTGGTTGAACGGCTTGTCGAAGCCCATCAGCAGGTCGAACAGCACACCGAAGTAGCCGTCCAGCATGGGGCGCTCGAAGCTGAAGCGCAGTGGAAACAGCAGGAAGCAGGCCACCGCAACAACCTGCGCGGTGAGCAGGCGCAGGGCGTGGCAATCCAGCCCGCGCCGGGTACGCGGCAGCAGGAAGGACAGCCCGTACAGGAGGTCGATGGACCAGTACGGGATGATCGTCCAGGGCCACAGCGGCGTACCGCGCTCCCAGTCGAACACCAGGACTCCGACCGACTCGCGCTGCCCCGCCACCCAGTTGGCGAAGCCATAGCTGAGGAAGAAGAACGGCCCGAGGAACAGCAGCCAGATCACCGCACGCCGCAGGACTCCGGGATCACGCGCCGGCATCGACGCCATCAGCTGCGCTCCCGGCGTGCCAGCGAGACGGTGAAGATGCCGTCCTCATCGATGCGCTGGGCCAGCTTGCGGAACCCGGCGGCGGCCACCAGCTGATCCATCTCCAGTTGCGTGCGGCGGCGCATCACCCAGGCCTGGCCGGCACGGTGACTGGTCAGCGCACGGGCGATGAGCTCCAGTTGCGGGTGCCAGGGCTGGCCGGTGTAGATCAGGTAGCCGCCCTCTTCCACCGCCTCGCCCAGGCCGGCCAGCGAACCGCTGACCATGGCGTTGTCGGCAAACAGCTCATAGAGGCCGGAGACCACCGCCAGTGTCGGCTTCGGCTCGACGGCGGCGAGGTCGGCGCTGTCGAAGGCATCGCCCTGCACGAAGCGGGCGCGCTCCGTCAGGCCCAGACGCTCGATCAGCGCCGAGCCCTCGCGCACGTTCAGATCGCTGTAGTCGCGCAGCAGCACGCTCTCGGGCAGCGTCTCGAGGCCTTGCAGCGCCTCAAGAATGTAGCGCCCGTGGCCGGCGGCGATGTCGAGGATGCGCACCTCGCGGCCCTGCTCGCGCAGGCTGGCCATGGCCAGGCGCAGCAGTTCCTCGATGTTCACCTTGCGCTGGCGGATGCCGCGCCAGCCGGCAGACTCCAGGTAGGTGCGGTCGATCATGCGGCCCACCGGCCCCGCGCCAGCGGGATGATTGCGGTAGACGTAATCCAGGGTGCTGCCGGAATCGAAGCCGGTCTGGAAGCCGAGGTTGATACCGTCGGACAGCAGCCGGCCGAGGCGCATGTTGGCACGGGTCGCACGCCAGTAGAGATCGCGGATCGACCAGGCCGGCAGCGGCGTCGCCAGAGCTTCCGCCTCGGCGCAGGTGTAGCCGAAGCGGTCGGCGCCACGCAGGTCGGCGAGTTCGGGCTGGCGGGCGAAGCACTCGAGGATGAAGCGCCGCGCGCGCGTGGTCGCCTGCCCGCGGTTCAGCTCACCGAGGGTGTCGTGGAAGAAGCCGGGCAGGATGTGCAGCTCCTTGCGCGCCGTGCCGAGGTTGTCGAAGAAGCGCTGCTGCGGTTTGCGGTGAACCACGAAGTCGGAACCGGAGATCAGCAGTTGCGTCGGCACCTGGATCGCCTGGGCGTCGGCCACCACGCGGTCGGCCGCCTCGTACAAGCCCAACAGCACGTTCACCGAGATGGCCTTGGCGATCAGCGGGTCGCTGTCATAGGAGGCGATGCGTTCGGGGTCGTGGGTGAGGAATTTCGCCTTCACATAGCTGTTGACGAAGAAGTTGCCGCGCCACCAGCGCGCCAGCTTCAGGCCCGGCCGGGCGAAGGGCACGTAGAGCTTGACCTTGAACGCCGGCGAGGCGAGCACCAGGCTGCGGATCGGCGGCGCGTAGTCGTGCACCCAGGTGGAGGCGACCACCGCGCCGACACTCTGCGCCACCACCGCCATGTCGCTGATGGCGATGCCGTAGGTCGAGGCGATGTGCTCGACGAAGGTCTGCACGTCGCGCACGCTGGTGCCGAAGCTCGGGCTGTCGCCGCGCGCGCCGGGCGACTGGCCATGGCCGCGGGCATCCCAGGCGAAGACGTCGAAGCCGGGCAGGTCGAGTTCGTCGGCCAGGTGGCCGATGCGCCCGGAATGCTCGTGGCCGCGATGGAAGAGCAACACCGCGCGGCGCGGCTCGTCGCTGCCGGCGGCGGCCGGCCAGTGGCGGTAGAACAGCTCGACGCCGTCATGGGTAACGAAGTGGTGATTCGAAGACTCGCGCATAACTTCCTCTGTTCGATGGCTTGCGGGACTGTCCGGTCCCCGTCCTGAGATGGCGGCCCTGGCTCAGGCCTGTGGTTGTTTCTGCCCGGCCAGCCCCTGGCGCACCCGGTTGAAGATAGTCAGCACCAGCAGCAGTGCCAGCAGCACCAGCAGTGGATTCAGCCAGGCCAGCGGCAGTTGCCCAGCCGCCACGGCCGCGCCGAAAACGCCGAAGCACAGTGCGCGGTCGCTCTTGCCCATGGGCCCGTCGTATCGCCTGGAGGCACCTACCATCACCCCGAGCACGCCGGCGTATTCGCTGATCACCGCCAGCAGGACCACCAGCACCACCAGCGCCGGGCTCACGCCCGGCAGCAGGGCGAACGGCAGGTAGAGCGCGCTGTCGGCTATGACATCGGTGAGTTCGTTGAGGTAGGCGCCCAGCTTCGACTGCTGGCCGAACTCGCGGGCGAGCATGCCGTCCATGGCGTTGAGTGCCATGCGCAGGAACATCCACAAGGGGATCAGCAGGAATATCCAGGCGTGGCCGGCCAGCAGCGCGACCGTGAGCGCCACCAGCAGCGAAAGGCCGCAGGCGGCCAGCGTCACCTGGTTGGCAGTGACGCCGCGCTCGTACAGGCGGGTAACCATGGGGCGGAGCAGGTTCTGGAAACGGGACTTGAGCTGGTAGACGGAGATCATGAGGTTCCTTTCTCACAGTTCGGAACAAGGTGTTCGGACGAACGATCCACAGCCTTGTGGACCCGGGGAGCTTAGCCGCACCCCGGCGCCAGGGCTGTCAGATACGTCTCAACAACATAGATGACCGCTCCGGAGCAAAAGGACACATGCGTTAGGCCGGCGATGCCCGCGCGGCGCCGGCCGGTATCGCCGGAATCCCCGCGCCAATTTTTTTTCATCCACCCTTAATCCTTCCCCGCGAGCTGTCGCCTTACCCCTTCAGCAGGCACAACGCCGGCTTCATTCAGCTCATACAGGAAGTCCACCATGGCCTTGTCGATTCAAACCAACTACTCCTCCCTGATCACCCAGACCAACCTGGGCAAGACCAACAGCCTGCTGGCCACCAACCAGCAGCGCCTGGGCACCGGCCTGCGCATCAACTCCGCCGCCGACGACGCCGCCGGCCTGCAGATCGCCACCCGCCTGAATGCCCAATCGCGCGGCATGGACGTGGCAATGCGCAACACCAGCGACGCCATCTCCCTGATGCAGACCGCCGACGGCGCCTTCAGCGAACTGACCGATATCACCCAGCGCATGAAGGACCTGGCCACCCAGGCTGCCAACGGCACCAACTCCACCGACGACGGCAAGGCCCTGTCGGCCGAGTTCAACGAGCTGGGCAAGGAGCTGACCAACATCATCTCCAACACCAAGTTCGCCGGTGACGCGCTGTTCGGCGTCGATGGCGCCAGCGGCAAGTTCGGCACCACTGGTGGCGTGACCTTCCAGATCGGTTCGGACAAGGCCGAGACCCTGAACGTCGACGTAGCCACCCAGCTCAAGGCCGTCACCGACGCCTTCGGTACCCTGACCAAGCAGTTCGCCGCTACCCCGGCTGCCGGCACCGAGCTGGAAACCATCACCGACGCCAACACCGCCATCGATAACGCCAGCTCCGCGCTGGACGCCATCGGCAGCCTGCGCGCGCAGTTCGGTGCGAACATCAACCGCCTGCAGCACACCTCCAACAACCTGGCCAACATGAAGGACAACACCGACCTGTCCAAAGGCCGCATCATGGACGCCGACTTCGCCGTCGAAAGCGCCAACATGAGCAAGAACTCCATGCTGATGCAGTCCGGCATCTCCATGCTCAAGCAAGCTGGCCAGATGCCCAGCATGATCATGGGCCTGCTGGGCTAAGCCCCCGGCCAGCGCGAGGAGCCCCCGCCTCGCGCGCCCTGATCCGCCAACGCCCCGCCTCGACGGGGCGTTGTGCTGTCTGCGGGTACGCTGACCGATGGCGTTGCGACCACCGGTCGCGGCGCAGCCCCTCTGCATCAGCGGTTTCAAGGCTTGCGTGAAAATTGCAAGCACGAGTGTGCAAAATTCAGAACTTGCACCCACATTTTTCTGACGTCAAAATAATGCCTCTGCCTCCATGGACAAATGGAGTTTCCCCGCGACCGTCAAGGGAGCGGCTCGCAAGGGCAAGATGAACACACTCACTTCCACGCCAGCGGACAGTCGGCCGATCGCCTGCCTGACCCTCCGCACCGGGCGCTCCGATTGCGTCGCGCAGTTCTATCCCGCGCTCTATCAACTCGACCTCGACCGTGATGGCCAGGTGGAGCGTATCGACCTGGGTTTTTCCGGTAGTCGCGTGCTCGAACGCCTGCTGCAGAGCCCGGGTGACGTGGTGGCGCGCGATGAGTTGCTGACCCATGCGTGGTCCGACCGGGTGGTCGGCCAGGGCAGCCTGAACCAGCAGATCTACACCCTGCGCCAGGTGCTGGCGGACGAGAAGCAGCGGCAGATCATCCAGACGCTGCCGCGCCGCGGCTACATGTTCAATCCGCAGTACCTAGTCGGCCAGGCCAGCGAACTGGACGCGGAAGTCACCGACGCTACCCCGGAAGTCATTCCGCTGGAGGAGATCGTTGCCGCTCCCGGGTTGCGACCGCCGAATCTGCGGCGCCTGAAACTCGCCGCCGCCAGCCTCTGCATCCTCGGCCTGCTGGTTCTCTCCGGCGCCTTCTACTACACCCAGGTCCGCAGCCCGGTCCTCACCGCCGAACAGAACCTGGGCTCCCTGCAGATCACCTACGTCGAAGACAACGAACAGGACCTGCAACGGCTGATCAGCAGCACTCGCCCCCTGGCTCGCCAGCTGGCCGACCTGGCCAGCCGCCCCATCGGCCTCATGCTGCACATGACCTCGGGCTTCTATGAACTGGTCTGCGTGCAACCCGAAGGCAACTCCAACTGGCTGCTGATCCACGAGAGCCAGGTCGCCCGGATTCCCCAGGAGCAGCTGCGCAAGTGCCTGAACTGAACCTACGCCGCCAGGCCGGCGTGGCGCGCCGCTGCCTGGTGATCTCGCTGTTCGGCGTCGTCTGCCTGGCGCTGGCATTGGGCATGCTGTGGAAGCACGCCCACAACACCTCGGCCATCGACGGCCGCTACGCCTCTTCCGGACAGGTGCTGCTGGGCAACGGGAAGGTGTTGGAGATCGCCCAGACCACCATGTTCCACGAAGGACGCTTCTACTCGATGATCCAGCAGGACGCCAACATCCTCGAAGTCTCCGGCCTGGTCGGCAGCGACCTGGGCGGGCGCTTCCAGCTGCAGGTGGAGGACAACAGCATCAGCAACCTGCAGGCCGACAGCGGCCTGGACAGCGAGCTGATCTTCAACCTGCTCTACGGTCGCCAGCGCGGCGCCCGCATCACCCTCGAACCCCTGGGCGGCTGCCTCTACGGCGTGGAGACGCGCCAGGTGTTCTGCCCGCGCCATCTGCGTAATCGCTGAGCAGCTCACAGCTTCAACGTTGGCTCCGCCGCGTCGGCGGGAGCCGTCGTTTCGAGCGCCGCTGAAGCCGGCGCGTTTACCTCCGTCCCCCGCGGCTGCGGCTGCGGCTGCGGCTGCGGCTGCGGCTCGATGAGCTTCGCTCCCGACGCCGAGTAGTGCACCTGGGCATAACTCTCGCCGAAGATTTCCCGGTACAGGCTCTCCGCGCGCTGGGTCAGCAGGAGGATTTCGATGCGTCGGTTGGCGCCGCTCTCCGGGTCCTCCGGGCGCAGCGGCATGACGTCGGCCTGGGCCGCCACCTGCAACACATGCGCGGCAGGCAGGCCACTGTCGACCATCACGTTGCGCGCGCGCAGGGCGCGGTCGCCGGAGAGGTTCCAGTTGTTGTAGCCATCCGGCCGGCGGTACTGCACGGCATCGGTGTGACCGCTGAGGATCAGCTTGTTCTGAACCTTGGCCAGCACGCCGGACAGCGCGCCGAGCAGGGTCTGGAAGTGCGGATCGAGGGTTGCCTGGCCACGGGCGAACATGAAGCGCTGCTGGTCGTCCTTGATCAGGATGCGCAGCCCTTGCGGCACCACCGTCACCTCAATATTGGCCAGCGCGTCGACCTTGCCGGACACCTCGCGGATCAGCTCGGCCAGCTCGCGCAGGTCCTCGTTGCTGTCGTACTGACGACCATCGCCGTCCTGCTGCACGCTGGAGTCCTTCGCCTGGTCGCCGGCCTTGCCCTGCTTGCCGGCATCCAACGCGAGCTGCGGCGCGGGCTTCTCCGGGGTCTTGATCGGCTGCGGCATGCCGTCCAGCTCGATGGGCGTGCGGCTGGCGCCATCGAACACGCCGGCGCCGCCATCGACCACCGGGTTGGCATCCTGGTCGCCCACCGCCACCGGCTGCGGCTCGGTCTGCGGATGGACGATCCACAGCACCATGAACAGCGCCATCATCGCCAGGGTGAAGTCGGCGAACGCTACTTTCCAGGCACCGCCGTGTTCATCATCGTGACCCTTCTTGCTGCGGCGCTTGATGATGACTTCGCTGTGCTTGTCGGCACGTTTCTTCATGCTGCGTCCCGCTCTTCCTCATAGCGGGTGACCCAGGTCTCCAGCTGCTTGAAGGCCGGTTTCACGTCCTGCTCGATCAGCTTGCGCCCGGCGTCCACCGCCAGCAGCGTGGGCTTGCCGGCAACGTGGGCAACCAGCGTGGTACGCACGCACTCCAGCGCCGACAGCTCGGTCTTCACACGCTGCGACATGGCGTTGGACAGCGGGTCCATCAGGCAATAGCAGACGAAGATGCCGAAGAAGGTGCCCACCAGTGCAGCGGCCACGTGGGCGCCGATCTCGGCTACCGAGCCGCCGATGTTGCCCATGGTGATGATGATGCCGAGGATCGCCGCGAGAATGCCAAAGCCCGGCATCGCCTCGCCGACCTTGTGCAGCGACTTGGACGGCTGCAGCAGGGCGTGCTCCATGGCGTCCAGTTCCTGTTCAAGGAAGCCCTCCAGCTCGTGGGCGCTGATCTTGCCCATGGCCATCAGGCGGAAGTTGTCAGCGATGAACGCCATCAGGTTCTTTTCCTGGAGGATCAACGGGTACCGGGCGAACAGGTCGCTCTGGTCCGGCTCCTCGATATGCGCGTCGAGCACCTTCAAGCCGCCGACGTCGACCATTTCCAGCAGCTCGTAGAGAAGCATCAGCAACTGGCGCTGGAACTCTTCGCCACGGCGCTTGAAGACGAAAACGCCCTTGATCTGCAAGCACATCTCAAGCAGCACTTCGCGCGGGTTGGCGACGACCAGGGTGCCCAGGCCCGCGCCGAGGATGATGAGCATCTCCGCCGGCTGCCAGAGTGCACGCATGTCGCCATGGGCCATGGCGTAGCCGCCGAGCACGGCGGCGATGATGATCAGGGCGCCGATGATTTTCTGCATGGTTGTGGATTCTTCAGAGAGGGTCGGGGTCGTTGAGGAAACGGCTGCACTTGCCGATCGCCTGCTTCATCAGCTGGCAGATGCGCGCATCGGTCAGCTCCAGCACCAGGGCGATTTCCTTGAGGTTCAGCTCGTGCTGGTAATACAGGTTGAGGATCAACCGCTCGCGCTCGTTGAGGCGCTCCAGTGCCTGGGCCAGCAGGCGTTCCTTGAGCACGCGCTCTTCCAGCGCATCGCCGCTGCCCTGCACGCCGTCGTGGCCGTTCTGCAGCAGCGCATCGAAGCTCTCGATGGCCTCGGAGGATTCGGCGCGCAGATAGTCCTGGTAGCCGGCTTCGTCGAGGCCGGTGGCGGCGAGCACTTCCTCGTCGCTGGGCACCCGGCCGAGCTGGCGGGCCAGGGAGCGGATCGCATCGCGTACCTTGTGCGCCTGCTGCCGCACCTGGCGCGGACGCCAGTCCTGCCGGCGCAGTTCGTCGAGGATGGCCCCGCGAATGCGCAACGCGGCGAAGCGGCCGAACTGCTCATCCGGCTCGCCATAGCGGCGCAGCCCTTCGAGCAGGCCCATCAGGCCAATCTGCTCCATGTCCTCGCGGTCCAGCACCTGGTTGGCCTGCAGCGACAGCTGGCTGACGATGCGCCGCACCAGCGGCAGGTACTGCATCATCCAGCGCTGCTCGGCCGCCGGCGACAAGCACGCGTGGCCGCCGTTGGGGCTGTCGTAGCCAGCCAGGCCAGCGGAGCCACTGGCATAGCTGAGGGCGGGATCGCGAAGGGCGTGCATGGCGGCTTATTGAACAATCATCTTGCTGAGCATCACGTGCTCGAAAGGCACCACCACCTTGCGTGCAGCGAAGTCATCGATCACCGCCTTTTCCAGGCGCGCCTGCACGTCGCCGATGGGCATTGCGCGCAGCACCTCGAACTTCTCCGGGGTCAGGTTGGCGACCACCGAGCTACGTACCATCGGCGCGACGCTCTCGAGCTTCTTGCGCTCCTGCTCGGCCTTGGCCTGCAGCACCAGGTCGATCACGAAGTAGTGCTCACGGTCTTCGCCACGGGAGCTGACGATGATCTTCTCCACCGGCACGAAGAGGTATTCGGCGCTCTCCTGCTCTTCTTCTTCCTTGGTGTCTTCCTTGCCGCCCTCCTGGTCGGAGACAACGGCGGCCGGGGCGAGGCTGGCGGACTTGATCATCTTGTAGTTGACGAACACGCCACCCAGCACGACGGCGATATTCACGATGAGCATCAGTAGAACGAGACGCGGCGTGGACATGGGGTTTCTCGAAAAATTCTGTGGGGGTGAGGGCCGCTGGCGACCTACACGGTAATCAGTACGTCGCTCTCGCCTCGCGGCGCGGAACGTTCGCGCGCCTGCGCATCGCGTGGGTTGGCGGTGACCGCGAGCTGTTCCTCGGCCAGGCGCTGGCGGTGCTGCTGACCCTGCTGACCGGACTGCGAATCGGACGAGACCTGCACGTTGACCTGCAGGAAGTTCTGCCCGACCAGCTCCTGGCGCAGGCGCTCGCTGGTGTTCTGCAGCATGCGCACCACGTCGCCATTGGACGCGGAGATCTGCACGTTGAGCTGGCCGGCCTCGTGGCGCACGAGGATCTCCATGGCGCCCAGCTCTGGCGGATCGAGGCGGATCGTGGCGTTCTGCACGCGCTGGCCGAGTTGCAGCTCGACGTTGTCGCGCAGCGCGCTGACCATCTGCTCGCCCCAATGCGCCTCGTTGTTGCCCTTGAGGTGCAGCGGCCTGTCGGACAGCGTCGAGGCCGGTGACCCGGCGGCGGGCTGCGCATGGCCATCGGTTGCCGGCACGCGCGGGTCGAGTGCAGCGCTCGGCAGCGCTGGGACACTGGAATCCGATGCCGGTGTGGCAGCGGCCAGGTGCTGCTGCAGCAACGTCTGCGCCTGGCTCTGGGTCGCCTCGCGGGTTGCCGGCGCGGCGGCCTTGGCCGGTTCCTCGGAGAGATCGGCGGGAGGCAGCAATACATCCTCCGGCTTCACGGCGGCAGGCGCGGGCTGTGCAGAAGAATCGCCCGCCTGGGTGGCGAAGCCGGAAACACGCGAGCTGCTCTGCTCGGGCGCACTGTCCCGCGCCTGCACCACCAGACCGGCCTGGCTGAGCATGCCGGCGAGCCAGTTCTCCGCCCCGGAGGGCGAGGCCTCGTCGGCCTGCTGGCCCTGCGTATCGCGATCGCGGGCTTGCGTGGGCAGCGCCTCCGGCTTTACCGGGACTGCGGCACCGGGCTGCGGCGGCTGCTCGACCTGCGCGGTGTCAAACTGTGTGAGGAAGGACTGCACGGTGATGGTTCGTTCGCCTGCATCCGACTGCGCCAGCTGTTGCACGCGGAAGCCGGAAGCACTGACGGTGCCAGTGTCATTTCGGCGCGAGTCCTGCGGGCGCGCCTCGGCCACCGCAGGCGTATCGCGCTCGGCGGCCGGCAGGGATTGGGTCGGTAGCTGGATCACGGTCTATCGACCCTCCTGGTACGTATCCACCTGCATGTACGCCGAGCGGCCCTCGGCGTATTCCAGGTGCGAGAGCAGGAGCCGGCGCAGGCGCTCGCACTCCTCGGCGCAGGCCTGCGACGCTTGCTCATGCAGGCGCTTCAGGTGCTTCCTGGCCAGCAGCACATCGGCGGCCAATCCGGTCTGCGACGACATCGCCACCAGTTGCGCGCGGATTGCCAGGTCGACCTGCCCCATGGCTTTCCAGTCCTTGCGCTGCAGCGCCCCGCCGAGCCGTTCATACAGCTGCAGCAGGCGCTGGCGATCATCCACGTGCGGCACTCACGCCCTCCCAGCCTTCACGCAGGATGCCCAGCAGGCGCACCACTTCGTCGATGCCGGCGACATCCAGCGACACGCTGACGTCGGAGAGGCGGTAGATGCAATAGTCGTAAAGACGTGCCAGGCCCTGCACGGTCTCGCCGCCGTTCTCGTAGTCGAGCGCGCCGTTGAGGCCGTTGAGGATGTTCAGGCACTTCTCCAGGGAGCGGCCCTTCTGCTGGTAGCGCTTGTGCTCGATGTGCCCGCGGGCGCGGGCCAGTTCGTCGAGCAGGCCGTCGAACAGCACCAGCACCAGCTCATAGGGCGAAGACGATGCGGCCTTGGACTCCAGGTCGATCATCCGATAACTGTCGTAGCTTTCGTTCATGCCGTAGGCGGTCATCCGAACATCCCGCTGGTCTGGTCCATCGACTGCATGATCTGCATCATCGAGGTGTATTGCTTGAGGTAGCGCGCGTAGTAGGTGTCGTACTGTTTCTGCAGGTTGTCGTAGTCATCGTCGACGCGGCGCAGGCTGTTGTTCAGGGCGTCCTTGCGGTTCTTCATGACGCCATTGGTGCTGTTGGTGTAGACGGCGACGCCCTTGTCCAGGCTGTCGAGCAGGTTGCCCTTGCCCATGAACAGCTTGTCCAGGGACTCGGGGTCACTGGCGATGGCCTTCTCGAACCGAGTGGCGTCGAGGGTCAGCTTGCCGCTGCGGTCGGCGCTGATACCCAGGTTGATCAGGTTGGCGCCGCCAAAGGTGGTGCGGACCATCTGGTTCAGCGAATTCTCGATGGCGCGCACGCTGGAGTCGCCCGCCAGGGCGCCACGGGAGTTGCCGTTCTGGTCGCCGGCGGCGGTCAGGCTGTCGATGGTGCTGGCCAGCGCGTTGAACGCGTCGATGAAGGTCTGCACCTTCTTCTTGGTTTCGCTCTGGTCCTGCGCGACGGTCAGGCGGATGGCCTGCTCACCGGACTTCTGCGCCTGGGTGAAGGTGGCGCTGACGCCATCGATGATGTTGTCGAAGGTGTTGCTGGCGTTGGTCAGCAGCATGCCGTTCTCGCCGCCAAGGCGGACGCGGGCGTCCTGCGCCCTGGACAGTTCCTGCGGATTACCGATGGTGTTCTCGAAAGCGCTGTTGGCGCTGTCGGTGCCGCTCAGCGACAGGCTGATGGCGTTGTCCGCGCCGGACTTCTCCGCCCCCAGCACCAACGACACCTGGCCGTTGCTGCGTACCAGGGTGGCCTTCACGCCGGTGTTGTCGGTGGCCTTGTTGATCGCTGCGGCCAGCTCGTCCAGCGAGTTGCTGCCATCGCCGTCTGTGTCGATCTTGCTCAGGTCGATATCGAAGGACTTGCCGTTCTGAGTCAGGGTCAGGGTGCCCTGGGTGTCGACATCGCCGGCCTGAAGGCCGGAGAGGGACAGCTGATGGCTGGTGGCGAGCTGCTCGACGAAGAAGTCATAGCTGCCGGGCACGGCGTTCTTGTCGACCTTGGCGGTCAGGTAGCCGTCCTTGCTGGTGGTGGCGCTGTTGACCAGCATGCTGGTCTTGCTGCCGGTCACGCCCTGCAGGCTCTTCACCGCCGAGGAGAAGGTCTTGAGTGCCGACTCCAGGGAGGTCACGGCGGTCAGCTGGGACTGGTACGAGGACTTGTTGCGGTCCGCCTTGCTCAGGCCGTTCTGCACTTCGTACGTGGCCAGCTGCTGGGCCATGCTTTTGACGTAATCGGAATCTATGGTCGCCATCTGAATCCACCTCTTTGGGTCGGAAGAGCAATTACGGTGCCAACGCCGGAAGGCCCGCCATATGGGGCTTTCGGGCTGACCGGGGAGAAGCGTCACTTCCGCCCGGCGTGTTTTGGCGCGCAGCGGGAAGCGGCATTTCCGCCTGCCGGGCGCGCACCTTGATGAAGACAAAAGGCGACCGTGGGGAGGGATTCGTTAAGGGGTTTTGGCGGGGTGTTTTGCGGGTGACGGGGGAGTTGGGTGCCGTGCGGTTCGCGAGCAAGCTCGCTCCTACAAGGAAATGCCGGCGCGCTCTCCGTAGGACCGAGGGGGACGCCCAGTCCTTGCTGGCGAATAGAGCCCGTGAAGGACGAGCGCGGGATCAGTACAGCTGGCGCGAATACACCGGCTGTTCGCGCGGATCGCCCATCAGTTGGCTGAGGATGTCGTGGTGCATCGCCAGCAGCTTGCCGTTGCGCTCGTTGAGACGCTTGCACTGGGCGGTGAGCTGGCCCAGTTGCAGCCACTCCTGCTGCAATTCCTCGCGGCGCGGCGGCTTGTAGTTGGACAGCAGCGTGCGCATGCCGTCGGCGTCCATCGGCAGGTGAAAGGCGCGCAGCACACGGCTGCGGCGCTGGGCGCGGCCGGCGACGGATTCGAGCAGTGCCTGGATGTCCGGGTTCAGCGCCTCGATCTGCGCGCTGTCCCGCGCCAGCAGGTGGCGATACAGCTCCTGCAGGCGGTCGCGCAGCGTCAGGCAATCGCGACCATCCTGCTGGATGTCCTGCTCGATCACCTGCAGCAGCCGCGCGCGCTGGGTCATGCGTCGCTGCCGCGATGGTAAGAGAGGATGCTGGTGGCGAGCACGCTGGTGTCGTTCTGCAGCTCGCCATTCATCAGCGCGCGGCGGATTTCCGCGACGCGGTCCTGGTCCACGTCGGGCATGGCGCGCAGGGTTTCCTGCATCTCGTCCAGGCGCAGCGAGTCGCTGACCGGCGCGCTGGCGCTGGTCTCCGCCACCGGGGCGACGCGCTCGCTGCGCGCGCTCTTGGCGGACTCGCTGGTGGCCAGCGCGATGCTGGGCAGTTGCCGGGTGATTTCCATGGTCGGTATCCGAATATTTTTTGGGGCTTTCCCTGAGAGGGCGACCGCCTCGCCGGAAAACTTAAATGCCGATTTTCGCGGAACAAACGGCGGATAACCGCTAGCGGTTATTCGCCCTACGGAACACCTGCGTAGGGCGCATAACGCGGAACGCGTTATCCGCCACTTCCGCCCCCCACACTCAAGCCCGCGCCCGCCACCAGGACTGCGCGGCGAGGCCATCCTGGATTTTCTGCTCCTGCTGCGCAAGCTGAAGCCGCCACTGGCAGACCTTGGCCTCGATCACCTGGGTCAGCACCTTCTCGCTGCGCATGGCTGCCATCAGCTCGCCCTGGATGCGCGCCAGGGTCTGCTCGGCGACTTCCAGCTCGCGGCGCTGCAGTTGCAGCATCTTGTGCAAGGTCGCCTTGTACTGCTGCTGGTTGTGTCGCTGCAGCGGCGTGCTGGTGGCCACGCTGAAGCCGCACAGGCGGTCCAGCCCGGTGATGTTGTTGCGATAGCGCTGGCAGAGGTTCTGCTGGTAATTCACCCGTCCCAGCAGCTCGCGGACCTTGCCGCCGCGGACGTCGGCCAGGCGCCCGAGCATGTCGATCTGCGTCTTCATCAGCGGCCCCCGACGATGCTTTGCAGGGTGGCGACGCTGTTGCCCAGCTCGGCGCCGTCGGCGGTCTCCTGGCGCAGGTAGCGTTCCAGCATCGGCGCCAACTGCACGGCGCGGTCGGTCTTCACGTCCATGCCTGGCGTGTAGCCGCCCAGCGGGATCAGCTCCCTGATGCGCTCATAGGTTCCGCTGAATTCCTTGAACTGCCGCGCCGCCGACAGGTGCAGCGGGTCCGCCACCTGGCTCATGCAGCGGCTGACCGAAGCGCCGATGTCGATGGCCGGGTAGTGCCCGACGTCCGCCAGCCGGCGCGACAGCACGATGTGCCCGTCAAGGATGGCGCGGGCGCAGTCGACGATCGGGTCCTGGTGATCGTCGCCCTCGGCCAGCACCGTGTAGATGGCGCTCAGGCTGCCGGCCTCGCCCTCGCCGTTGCCGGCGCTTTCGACCAGCTCCGGGAGCATGCCGAACACCGATGGCGGGTAGCCCTTGGTGGCCGGCGGTTCGCCCAGGGCCAGGGCGATCTCGCGCTGGGCCATGGCGTAGCGGGTCAGCGAATCCACCAGCAGCAGCACGTCCTTGCCCTGGTCGCGGAAGTAGGCGGCGATGCTGTGGCACAGTTCGGTGGCCTTCAGGCGCATCAGCGGCGATTCGTTGGCTGGCGCCACCACCACCACGGCCTTCTGCAAGCCTTCCGGGCCGAGGGAATGCAGGATGAACTCCTGCACCTCGCGGCCGCGTTCGCCGATCAGCCCAACCACCACGACATCGGCCTTGGTCTGCCGGGTGATCATCCCCAGCAGCACGCTCTTGCCCACGCCGCTGCCGGCGAACAGGCCGACGCGCTGACCCTTGCCCAGGGTCAGCAGGCCATTGATGGCGCGCACGCCGACGTCCAGCGGCTCGGATACCGGGCGCCGGCGCAGCGGGTTCACCTGCGGCAGTTCGGTGGGCAGCGGGTGGCGGCCGGCGAGCTTGCCGAGGCCGTCCAGGGGTTCGCCGAGGCCGTTGACCACGCGCCCCAGCCAGGAATGATCGATGTGCAGCACGGCTTCGTCCGGCGCCGGGAAGACCCGCGAGCCGGAGGTCAGGCCGACGGGCTTCTTGAAGGGCATGAGGTAGGTGATGTCACGGTTGAAGCCGACCACCTGCGCCTCCAGGCGCTCGCCGTCGGCGACTTCCACGTAGCAGCGCTGGCCGGTCATGCGCCGGCAGCCGAGGCTTTCCAGCAATAGGCCGGAGACGCGCACCAGGCGACCGCTGACTCGCGCCAGCTGGACCGAGTCCAGCGAGCGCAGCGCTTCTTCGAGCTTGAAGCCGTCGCCCAGGGCCATCGTCAGTCTTCGTCCTGCAGGTGCGCGCTCAGGGCTTCCATGCAACTGTCCAGGCGCTGCTGGCAACCGATGTCGGCTTCCGCCTGGGCGGTGACCACGCGGCATTCGCCCAGCGCCAGGCGTTCGTCCGGCACCAGGCGCCACTTGGCGGCGCGCTCGGGGTTCAGCTCGCGGATGCGCGCGCATTCTTCCGGATTAAGCAGGATCTGCACCTCGCCCTGCTCGCCCGGCATGGCCGCGAGGGCTTCCTCGGCCAGGGTCAGCAACTGGGTGGGGTTGAGCGTCAGCTCGACCCGGATGACCTGTTTCGCGACCTTCTGCACCAGCTCCAGCAGCTCCTTCTGGCGGCTGCGCTGGAAGGCCTGGTGGTACTCGCCGAAGGCCTCGACGGCGGCCTGCAGCGGAGCGCTGGCCTCGTCGAACACCTGGCGACCCGCAGCGCGGCCTTCCTCGCGGCCCTTGCGCAGGCCGTCCTGGCGACCGGCCTCGAAACCTTCGCGCAGGCCGGCTTCACGGCCTTCGCCGACGCCGTCCTGGTAGCCCTTCTCCAGGCCTTCCTGGAAGCCTTCGGAGATGGCCCGCTGGCGCGCCGCCGGGTCGCTGTCCCAGCCATGGTTGTCGGCGCTGGCGGTGGCGCAGCGCGGCGGGAAGCGGTAGGGGCGCCAGGCGCGGCTGTCGGCCTTGATGACTTTGATCGCCATGCGCGGTTACTCCACCGTCTGCTCGCGGAACAGCTGCACCTGCAGGTCGCCCTCGGCGGCCAGCTCGCGCACCACCCCCATGATGTCCTTGCGCACCTGCTCCACGCGGCTCAGCGGCACCGGGCCCTGGCGGCGGTTGATCGACTCCATCTGCTGCGCCTGGCGCTTGGGCATGGCGCCCTGGATGGCGCGCACCAGCTCGGGCTCGGCGCCCTTGAGGGCGACCACCCACTCGTCCAGCGGAATGACTTCCAGCAGGGTCTGCAGCACTTCCTGGTTCTGCCGGGAGAGGATGAAGAAGTCGTACATCTCGTCTTCGATCTTGCCGACCAGGTCGTCGTTGTGCGCGCGCAGCAGCTCGAACATCTGGTTACGGTCGCCCTTGAAGCGGTTCATGATGTCCGCCGCCTGCTTGACCCCGCGCACCTGCGAACCCTGAGTGGAGAGCACGCGCAGGCTGCGGTCGATCAGTTGTTCCAGCTCGGCGATCACGTCGCTGTTCACTTCACTGAGGTTGGCGATGCGGAACAGCAGCTCGTCCTGGCGCTCCGGCGGCATGGCTTCGAGCACGTCGGTGGCCATGCCCGGCGGCAGGAAGGCGAGGAACACCGCCTGCATCTGCGCGTGTTCCTTGGCAATCAGCGCGGCGAACTGCTTGGGATCGATCCACTCCATCCGTGCCATCTTGGCGCGGATTTCCTCGCCGTAGATGCTGTCCAGCAGGTTGCGCGTGATGTCGCTGCCCAGCGCCTTGCCGAGCATGCCAGCGAGGTAGGAGCGCGAGGCGCCCTTGATGCTGGATTGCAGCTTGTAGTCGTCGAAGAACCGGCCGATCACGTCGGAGACGGTGTTCTGCTTGACGTTCGACAGCCGCGCCATCGCCTGGCTGATGCTGACGATCTCCTCGCGGCTGAAATTGCGCAGGATGCCGGAAGAGGCTTCGTCACCCATGCTCAGCATGAGGATCGCCGCCTGTTCCAGGGAGCTCACGGCGCGCATCTGCGGGCCGCGCTTTTTCGTTTCTTCAGGCAGGCTCGTGTCGGTCATTGCGGCCAATCCAGTGCTTGATCACTTCCGAGACCCGTTCCGGGTCGTTCTTCGCCAGCATCTGCAGATGCTCGATCTGGTGCTCCAGGCCCGAACCCGGCGCCGGCAGGCGGATTTCCGAGAGCGGGTTCAACTCGCCGAGCACGTTGAGCCCGCCGACGCTTTCGCTGCCCAGCGACAGACGCCGCTCGGCATCCAGCGCCAATGGATACTCGGCGGCGCCTTCAGGCAGCTCGGCGGTGGCCGTCGGCTGCACGCGCTGGGTCAGGCTGCGCACGGCCGGGCGCACACCGAACAGCAGGAACAGCAGCGCAATCAGGCCGAGCACGGTATAGCGCACCAGCGACTGCAGGGCGCTGCTCTCCCACCAGCTGGCGGTGGACTCTTCCACCGCGGTGGCGGCGAAGGGAAACACGCTGACGGTGATCAGGTCGCCGCGCTGGGCATTGAAGCCCACGGCGCTTTTCACCATGGTTTCGAGGTCGGCACGGGCCTTGTCGGTCCAGCCGCCCTCGGGCGCGGTGGAGGCGTTGATCACCACGGCGACGCTCTGCTGGCGCAGGGCGAAGGCCGGGTACTTGATGTGGGTGACGCTCTGGTCGAAGTCGTTCTGCCGAGTGGCTTCCTCGCGGGTCGAGGTCGCGGCCTTGTTGTCGGTATTGGCGACCTTGCCGTTACCCGGAGCAGCCTGGTTATTGCCCTGGGCGTTGTTCTGCCCCTGCTGCTGTTGCGGCGGCGGCTCCGGCGGACGGTTGCTCAGCGAGCCGGGCACGCCGAGGGCAAGCTGGTCCAGCGTGCTCTCGTTGCGCAGCACTTCGCTGCGCAGGCGCGGCGCTTCGCCGTAGGCTTGCAGGGTTTCTTCCTTCTGGCTGAAGTCGATGTCGGCAGACACGCTGATACGGTAGTTGCCCAGGCCGAGCACCGGCGCCAGCACTTCCTCGACATTGCCCACGGCCTTGCGCTGGTACTCGTCCACCGCCTGCCAGTTCTGCGAGGGACCGCCGACGCCGCTGATGCCGCGCGACAGCAGCACGCCGTTCTGGTCGACCACGCTGACGTCTTCGGGCTTCAACTGCGGCACGCTGCCGGCGACCAGGTTGACGATGGCGCCGACCTGCTCCGGGCTAAGCCGCTGGCCGGGCGCCAGTTGCAGCAGCACCGAAGCCTTGGCCGGGTCACGCCGGCCGACCACGAAGGAATTGCTGTCCTCGCGGGCGACGTGCACGCGCGCCTGCTCGATGCCCTTCAGGCCCATGATGGTGCGGGCCAGCTCGCCTTCCAGGCTGCGCTTCAGGCGCACGTCCTGAAGGAAGTGGCTGGTGCCCAGCGGCTCGTCCTTATCGAACAGCTCGTAGCCGGCCGGCATGGACACCTTCACGCCCTTGGCTGCGAGCAGCATGCGGGCGCGCGCCAGGTCTTCCTCGCGCACCAGCACCTGGCCGCTCTGCGGATGCAGGCGGTAGTCGAAGGCCTCGGCGTCCAGCACCTGCATCACGTCGGCGGCCGGGTAGGCTTCGCCGGCGCCATACAGCGGGCGGTAGGCGCCCTGGTCGCGCCACAGGTAGAAGACCACGGCAGCGGCCAGCAGGGCGGCGCCCAGGGCGATGCCGAGCAGGCCCAGGCGCGGGTCGAGCTTGAGTTTGTCGAGCGGCAGCCGCCCCTTGAGATTCTGCAGCACTGTCAGTCCTTACAGCGGCATGCGGATGATTTCGTCGAAAGCGCCGGTGAGCTTGTTGCGCACCTGCAGCAGCGCGGAGAACGACACGCTGGCCTTCTGGCTCTGGATCATGGCGCCGACCAGGTCTTCGCTCTGGCCGCTGTCCACCGCAGCCATGGCGGCGCTGGACTTGTGCTGCTCGGCGTCCACCGAGCGCAGTGCCTGCTCGAAGCTGGCGCCGATGCCCTGCGCCGGCGCATTGCCCGAGAGCGGCGCGGCGGGGCGCACGGCCGGGCCGCTGGCCAGGTCGGCGTAACGGTTCATCCGGTCCAGCATGTCCTGCTGCACCTGCATGATCGAACTCATGGAAGTTTCCCCCGGAAACGAAATCAGAACTGCACCTGCACGCCCTGCTCACGCATCGCGTTGAGCCGGTAGCGCAGCGCGCGGGTAGTCATGCCCAGGCTCTCGGCGGCCTTGGTCTTGTGCCCGCCGAAGCGGCGGATGGTGTCGATGACGTGCTGGTACTCGGCAAGCTTGCCGCTGGCGCGCAGCGCGGCGCGGCCGCCTTCGGCCGCCAGCGGGATCACCGCGGCGACGGTGGCCAGCGGCACGTCCGGCGCGGCCAGGCCGAGGTCGCGGGGCTGGATGAACAGGCCGTTGCGCAATACCAGGGCGCGCTGCAGGGTGTTTTCCAGCTCGCGCACGTTGCCCGGCCAGTCATGTTGCAGCAGCGCTCGGCTCGCGGATTCGGTCAGCAAGTCGTGATCGGCGTCCTGCGGGGCGTACTGGCGGATGAAGCGTCGCGCCAGCGGCAGCACGTCTTCCTTGCGCTCGCGCAGGGGCGAGATGTGCAGCGGTAGCACGTCGAGGCGGAACATAAGGTCGGCGCGGAAGCACCCTTCGCTGACTTCAGCCTGCAGGTCGCGGTTGGTGGCGGCGATGATGCGCACGTCCAGCTCGATCTCGCGGCGCCCGCCCAGGCGCTCCACGCGCTGCTCCTGCAGCACGCGCAGCAGCTTGGCCTGCAGGGCCAGCGGCAGCTCGCCGATCTCGTCCAGCAACAGGGTGCCGCCATTGGCCAGTTCGAACTTGCCCGGCTGGGCAGTCACCGCACCGGTGAAGGCGCCGCGCTCGTGGCCGAAGAGGATGGATTCGAGCATCGCCTCGGGGATCGCCGCGCAGTTCACCGCGATGAAGGGCGCGTCCGGGGTGGCGATGCCATGGATATAACGGGCCAGCAGTTCCTTGCCGGTGCCGGTCTCGCCGGTGATCAGGATCGGTGCGCGGGTCTGCGCGACGCGTTGCGCCATGGCCAGCAGGCGGCGGCCGGCCTGAGAGCGGGAGACGAACAGTTCCTGGGCGGCGCTGGAGGCTTCCTGGCGACGCAGCAGCGCGGCCAGCTGGCCGGCGCCGAAGGGCGACAGCAGGTAGTCGACGCAACCCAGGTCGAGCAGGGTGGCGGCCTTGTCCTGCTCTTCATAGCCGACGATGGGCACCACGTCACGCTCGCGGCCATCGCTGAGCAGCGCGCCGACCTGGGCATAAAGGTCCGGGGCGGGGAAGGCGCCGGCGAGGATGAACAGCAGGACAGCGTCGCTGCGCGCACGGGCCAGTTCGGCGAATCCGGAGAAGCGTTCGACGCGGCAGCCTTCGGCCAGCAGCGCCTGCAAAAGGAGGGCGTGAGCGGCGTCCGAGGACGGCCCGATGATCGCAACTTTTTTCTGCGCCGGCCGCTCTTCGAGCAGCGTTTCACATAATTGATCGATCGACTGGCTTAAACTGTTCACCGCAACTTTCCATTCGCTAGTGCGTTCGAAACCCCTGTCCTCGTTCAACGCCAGCGTCGGCCGGAAAACTCTCTCGGCGACTGCGGAACTTCTTCATGGGCCGGGTATCTCACGGGTGGCATTGCAACAACTTCGTCATATTCAAAGTCGCTGCAACCTGTAACTAACTCACCCACACTAACAAGTGCCAGCACTACGCCATAGCTTCCCGCCGATTAATTAAGATCAATAGAAAAAAAGTTCCGTCAAAAACATCATTTGATATCTATTGATTTAATCGGGCGACCTCAGATCGCTATCATTCCGCCATGTCAGCAGCCGTGACGCCTCAGTCACGGGGCACTACGACATACAGAGCATGCCGCGAGCAACGATCAGCCGACCCCGGCGGTCACGACACCTCCCGTGTCCTTGGGCAGATGGCAGATCGAACCTGGAAGTACGACGCTGAGCATGACTGGTAAATCAAAAGTCCACCATGGCGTGCCCGCCGATAGTCTGATTCGACTGAAACCGCAGAAACTCGGCCGGCATTATCACAAGATTCCGCAGTACATCAAAGAGATCTCCGGAAAATATCCGAGGATTATCAGCGACTACTTCCTGCGGCATTATCGAATCAATCTCGAGCTGGATAACCTGACCATTCACGAGGAACTTCCCCGTGAACTGGAGTGTTTATTCGACTCGCCCTTGGGCAAGTTCGGTTTCGCCATGGACCGCGCCCTGCTCACCGAAGTCATCGAGTGCTATTACGGCGGCACCGTGGTCGCCCATCGCGACACGCCGCCGATCAGCAGCTCCGAGCAGCGCATGCTCGACCGCCTCGGCCTGGACGTGGTGGACCTGTTCGGCCGCGCCCTGCTGATGGGCGAATCGGTCGGCCGTCTGCAGCAGATCGACCCCACCTATGAAGAAGTGCAGTGGGAGTACGTCGCCGAGTTCAGCTACGTCAGCCACCTGACGGGCGAGCGCTCCTCGCTCTACCTCTACCTGGACAACCCGCTGGCGGACGAACTGACCCGCCGCCTCGCCGGCCCGCCGCCGCCGCGCCTCACCGGCAACCCGGTGGAGCACATCAAGCACCTGCCGCTGCGCCTGGACTGCGTGGTCGCCGCCGCGCGCCTGCCGCTGTCGCAAGTGCTGGCCCTGGAGCCGGGCGATGTGCTGACGATCCGCCCGCTGGAGCGCGTCGACGTGCGGGTCAACCAGCAGAAGCTGTTCCGCGGCGCCATCTTCGAAGACGACGGCACCCTCTTCCTCTCCTCTCTGGAAAGCGTGAAAAACCCATGACCGGTTCTCTCTCCGACTCCGAGTTCGAGTCGCTGATCAACGACGGCGACCTGGGCCTCACCCAGGATGTCACCGACATCCCCGCCGAACCCGTGCGCGCGCCGCTGCCGCAGCAAGACCTGGCCTTCTTCGGCAAGATCCCAGTGAACGTCACCCTGGAAGTCGCCTCGGTGGAAATCTCGCTGAAGGAGCTGATGGACGTCGACGCCAACAGCGTGATCATCCTCGACAAGCTCGCCGGCGAGCCGCTGGACGTGAAGGTCAACGGCGCGCTGTTCGCCAAGGCCGAGGTGGTCGTGATGAACGGCAACTACGGCCTGCGCGTGCTCGAATTGTGCGGCGCCAGCCTCGACGCCCTGACTGCGTGATGCCGTCCCGCTGCCTGGCCACGCTCGGCCTGCTCATCGCCGCGCTCTGCCCGCTCTACGCGCAGGCGGCCGGTGGCGAGGTCACGCTGTTCAACCTGCACGATACGGCGGACGGCCAGGCCTTCAGCGTCAAGCTGCAGATCCTCATCGTCATGACCCTGCTGGGCTTCCTTCCGGCGATGCTCATGCTGATGACCTGCTTCACCCGCTTCGTCATCGTGCTGGCAATCCTCCGGCAGGCCATCGGCCTGCAGCAGAGCCCGCCGAACAATGTGCTGGTGGGCATCGCACTGGTGATGACGCTGCTGGTCATGCGCCCGGTCTGGCAGGACGTGTACAGCAACGCCTACCAGCCCTTCGAGGCCGACCAGATCAGCCTGGAAGACGGCCTGGGCCGCGCCAAGCAGACCCTCAGCCGTTTCATGCTCGCGCAGACCAACCGCACCTCGCTGGAAACCATGGTCAGCCTGGCCGGCGAGACGGTGCCGGAGAACCTCGACGACCTGGACTTCTCCCTGCTGCTGCCCTCGTTCGTGCTCAGCGAGCTGAAGACCGCATTCCAGCTGGGCTTCATGATCTTCATCCCGTTCCTGGTGATCGACCTGGTGGTGGCCAGCGTGCTGATGGCGATGGGCATGATGATGCTCTCGCCGATGATGATCTCGCTGCCGTTCAAGCTGATGATCTTCGTGCTGGTGGACGGCTGGGCCCTGATGATGGGCACGCTAACCAGCAGCGTGCAGCCGTTCTAGGACCCCTGCGATGCTCACTCCGGAAAGCGCCGTCGATATCGTCTCCAACGCCGTGCACATCACCGCGCTGATCGTCTGCGTGCTAATCGTACCCAGCCTGATCGGCGGCCTGCTGGTGAGCATTTTCCAGGCGGCCACGCAGATCAACGAGCAGATGCTCAGCTTCCTCCCGCGCCTGCTGATCACCCTGGGGATGCTGGTGTTCGCCGGCCACTGGATCCTGCGCACGCTCTCGGAGCTGTTCATCGAGTCGTTCCACCAGGCGGGCCGCCTGGTCGGCTGATGCCATGCAGCAAGGCGCATCCATCCTGCAGGCCTTCGACTACCTGCAAACGCTGCAGGCCTGGTGGTGGCCCTTCTGCCGGATCATGGCGGTGTTCGCCCTGGCGCCGATCTTCAGCCACAAGGCGATCCCCATGCGCCTGCGCATCCTCCTCGGCCTGGCCCTGACCGTCGCCCTGGGCGCCGCGCTGCCGCGCCCGCCGGCCATCGATCCGCTGTCCGCGCAGGGCCTGCTGGTGGCGCTGGAGCAGATCGTCTTCGGCCTGATGCTGGGCCTTTCGCTGATGCTGGTGTTCACCGTGTTCACCCTGGTGGGCGACGTGATATCCACCCAGCTGGGCCTGAGCATGGCGGTGTACAACGACCCCATGAACGGCGTGTCGTCGTCCTCGATCTTCTACCAGCTGTACTTCATCCTGCTGGTGTTCCTGTTCCTCTCCATCGACGGTCACCTGCTGGTGGTGAGCATCCTCTACCAGAGCTTCATCTACTGGCCGGTGGGCAGCGGGCTGCATTACCTGGGACTGGAGTCGGTGGCCGGCAGCCTCGCCTGGGTGTTCTCCGCCGCCGTGCTGATCACCCTGCCGGTGGTGTTCTGCATGACCCTGGTGCAGTTCTGCTTCGGCCTGCTCAACCGCATCTCGCCGGCACTCAATCTGTTCTCCTTAGGCTTTCCCATGGCGATCATCGCTGGCCTGGCGTGCATCTGGCTGACCCTGCCGGACATCCCCGAGAACTACCTCAAGCTCACCCGCCAGTTGCTCGATGCCATCGGCGTGATCTTCCGCGAGGGCCGCCATGGCTGACCAGCACAGCGCCCAGGAGAAAACGGAAGAGGCCTCCCAGCAGAAGCTGAAAAAGAGCCGCGAGGACGGCCAGGTCAGCCGCTCCAAGGACCTCTCCACCACCCTCTCGCTACTGGCCACGCTGGTCGCGCTGAAGTTCTGCGTGGAGCACTTCTACGATGGCATCAGGCAGGGCTTTGCGCTGTCCTTCATCGATCTGCGGCACAGCGAGATCGGCCTGGACGACCTGCCGCTGGTGCTAGGCCACCATCTGGTGCTGTTCATCACCACGCTGCTGCCGCTGCTGGTCACGCCGCTGCTGGTGGTGCTGTTCTCGATGATCCCCGGCGGCTGGATCTTCTCCAGCAAGAACTTCATGCCCAAGCTGTCCAAGCTCAACCCGATCACCGGGCTTGGGCGCATCTTCTCGATGCAGAACTGGACGGAGCTGGCCAAGTCGCTGCTCAAGATCGTCGTGCTGATCCTCGTCGCCCTCTATCAGTTGCACAGCGCCCTGCCCGGCCTGCTGGCGCTACAGCGCAGCAACGTGCACAGCGCCATTGCCGCCGCCTTCGGCACCTTCTACGACATCACCCTGTCGCTGCTGGTGGTGTTCATCCTGTTCTCGGTCATCGACATCCCGATCCAGTACTTCTTCTTCAAGAAGAAGCTGCGCATGACCAAGCAGGAGCGCAAGGAAGAGCACAAGAACCAGGAAGGCCGACCGGAAGTGAAGGCGCGCATCCGCCAGATGCAGCGCCAGCTGGTGCACCGGCAGATCAGCAAATCGATCAGGACCGCCGACGTGGTGATAGTGAACCCGGTGCATTTTGCCGTGGCGCTGCGCTACGACCCGAAGAAGGCCCAGGCGCCCTACGTGGTCGCCAAGGGCCTGGACGAGACCGCGCTGTACATCCGCAAGCTGGCCAAGGCCCATGACCTGGAAGTGCTCGAATTGCCGCCGCTGGCGCGCGCCATCTACGCCACCACCCAGGTGAACCAGCAGATTCCCGCGCAGCTGTACAAGGCCGTGGCCCACGTCCTCACCTATATCCTCCAGCTCAAGGCCTGGCGCTCCGGGCGCCGTGAGCGGCCGGAGCTGATCAAGAACGTCCCCATTCCCGAAGAACTGCTGAACAGAGTCTGACCATGCGCCTACTGCAGTCACTATTGCCGACCTTCCAGAGCGGCCGCATCGGCATCCCGCTGATCATCCTGTCGATCCTCTCGATGATCATCCTGCCGCTGCCGCCGCTGGTGCTGGACGCCCTGTTCACCTTCAACATCGTGGTGGCGATACTGGTGCTGCTGGTCAGCGTGTCGTCGAAAAGTCCGCTGGACTTTTCCCTGTTGCCCACGGTGATCCTGGTCACCACGCTGCTGCGTCTGACCCTCAACGTCGCTTCCACCCGCGTGGTGCTGCTCGACGGCCACACCGGCACGGGCGCGGCCGGCAAGGTGATCGAAGCCTTCGGCCACGTCGTGATCGGCGGCAACTTCATCGTCGGCCTGATCGTCTTCGTGATCCTGATGATCATCAACTTCATGGTCATCACCAAGGGCGGCGAGCGTATCTCCGAGGTGACCGCGCGCTTCACCCTGGACGCCCTGCCCGGCAAGCAGATGGCCATCGACGCCGACCTCAACGCCGGCCTGATCGACCAGAACGAAGCCAAGCGCCGCCGCTCGGAAGTGGCCAAGGAAGCCGACTTCTACGGCGCGATGGACGGCGCCTCGAAGTTCGTCCGTGGCGACGCCATCGCCGGCATCCTGATCCTGCTGATCAACCTGTTCGGCGGCCTGGCCATCGGTGTGTTCGTCTACGACCTGCCGGCCGGTGCGGCCTTCCAGCGCTACGCCCTGCTGACCATCGGCGACGGCCTGGTAGCGCAGATCCCGGCGCTGCTGCTGTCCACCGCAGCGGCGATCATCGTCACGCGGGTCAACGAGTCGGCGGAAATCACCAGCCTGGTGCGCAAGCAGATGCTCGCCTCGCCGTCGCTGCTCTATACCGTCGCCGGTATCCTCGTGGTGCTCGGCCTGGTGCCGGGCATGCCGCACATCGCCTTCTTCGCCTTCGCCGCGCTGGTGGCCTTCATCGCCTGGCGCCTGTCGCTGGCCGGCCCGCCCATCGAAGCGAATACGCTGGAGCAGACCCAGGCGCTGACGCAAGCGATGGACCAGGAGCGCGCGCAGCAACTGGGCTGGGAAGACATCCCGCTGGTAGAGCGCCTGTCGATCTCCCTGGGTTACAAGCTGGTCAGCCTGGTCAACGAAGCCAGCGGCGCGCCCCTACCGCAACGCATTCGCGGGGTGCGCCAGACGCTCTCGGAGAACCTCGGCTTCCTCCTGCCGGAAGTGCAGATCCGCGACAGCCTGCGCCTGAAGGCTTCGCAGTACGCCATCCACATCAACGGCGAGCGCATCGACGGCGCGGAAATCCACGCCGACCGGCTGATGGCGATTCCCTCACCGGAGCTGTATGGCGAGATCGACGGCATCCTCGGCGTCGACCCGGCGTACCGCATGCAGGTGGTGTGGATCCTGCCGGCGGACAAGTCCCGCGCGCTGAACCTGGGCTACCAGGTGATCGACTGCGCCAGCGTGGTCGCCACGCACCTGAACAAGGTAGTGCGCGAGCACCTGCCGGACATCTTCAAGCACGACGATGTCGAGCACCTGATGCAGCGCCTGACCCTGCAGGCGCCCAAGCTGGCGGAATCGCTGAAGGCGCAGCTGACCTATTCGCAGCAGCACCGGGTATTCCGCCAGTTGCTCCAGGAGGAAGTGGCGCTCAAGGACATCGTCACCATCGCCAGCGCCCTGCTCGAAGGCAGCGAGACCACCAAGGACCCGGTGCTGCTGGCCTCCGACGTGCGTTATGCGCTGCGCCGCAGCATCGTTTCGTCGATCGCCGGCGACCGCCCGGAACTGAGCGTCTTCGTGCTGGAGAACGCCCTGGAGAACACCCTGCTCGGCGCCTTGAGCATCGCCCAGCAGGCCGGCCCGGTGAGCCTGGATAACATCCCGGTGGAGCCCAGCCTGCTCAACCAGCTGCAGCACAGCATGCCGGTGGTGAAGGAAAAGCTGCGCAAGGAAGGCCACCCACCGATCCTCACCGTGATGCCGCAACTGCGGCCGCTGCTGGCGCGTTATGCACGGGTGTTCAGCCCGGGGCTGCACGTGCTGTCGCAGAACGAGATTCCGGAGCGGGTGGGGGTGCAGATTATGGGGACGTTGGGGTAGGGAGTATTTTGGGAGAGGGTGCATCAGCCCGCACCCAAACCAACCCCATCACGACAACCGCGCCCGCCCCAACAGACTGCGGTTGAAACTCACCGACATCGACGTCACCAACTCAGTGAACGCCGCGCTCGGCCGGTCCAGCTTGAAGCCCTGCTCGAAGCGCGCGTTCTTGGCGTCCTTCTTCGACCACTGGCAGATCGCGGTGATATCCACCGAGCGGGTGTGGTCCTCGCGCACCGGAATCTCAAGGCGCATGTCGTAGCAGCTGCCCGGCGCCAGCGGGTCGTCCGTCACCAGCCGCAGGCCGCCCATCGAGACGTCCAGGACCACCCCCATGGGGTCGCCGCTCAGGCGGTTGGTCACGTTGATCTGGCCGATGTGGCGGAAGGTCAAACGGCGGTGTTTGCGCATGGCGGCCTCTTGTAGGGAGCGGGCTCTGGGACGGGCGCTTCAGGGAGCGAAACGCGCGCGCATCCTAGCAGCGCCAGTACCTCAAACGAACTCAAAAGCTATCAACTGGCCAGTATTTGCCGCGGGAATCGCTGCGCCTTCCATCGCGCGGCGCGGCGCTGCAGGCGTGCAGCGGATACTCTGCAATCTGCGCTGCAGGTCTGCGCTCAGTGCTGCGTTTTTGCATACATCCGTGCACGCAACCCCACGGCACACGGGGTTTCAGGCTGGCATGCAACATGCCTTGGTCTCCTTGAGTGCCGCTTGTTCGCGGCCGTGCGGCCGCATCGCCGTGTTGGGAATTTGCCTTGGAGATCTGCCTTGGAGGGAGAAATGGACCCACTGAAACTGCTGCTGGACAGAGGCCTGCTGCTGTCCGACAGCCTGACGTCCCAAGGACGCTTCATCGAAGTCTCCGCCGAGCAGACCGACCAGCTCGGCTACGCGCCCGGCTCGCTGGATGGCCAGGGCGCCGAGCTGATCTACACCGCCGACTCGCTGAACGCGCTGATGCAGCTGTTCGCCAGCCCGCCGGCCGATGAGCGCGTGCAGGACCTCGAACTGACCCTGATCCGCCACAACGGCGGCCTGCTGCCGGTGCTCGCCAGCGGCGTGCTGCAATGGCGCGACGGCGAGCCCGCGCGCCTGCACCTGGTGAAGATGCCGCTGGGGCCGATCAGCCGCCGCCTGGGCGAGCTGCAGAGCGCCAACGAAGTGATGAGCCAGATGCTCTTCAGCGCGCGGGTGGCCTACTGGTGCATCGAGTTTGCCGAGTCGGTGGACGTGCGCGAGACGCCCGACGAGATCGTCCGCCAGGTATTCGAGAACCGCTCCTACTGGCGCATGTGCAACCGCGCCATGGCCAACATCTACGAGATGCCCGCCGACGTCGATTTCAGCGAGCAGCCGGTGCGCCTGTACTGGCCGCGCAGCCCGGCCAACGAAGAGTTCGTGCGGCGCCTGATCGAGGCGGAATTCCACGTCGACGGCGCGCTGTCGGTGGACCGCCGCCACGACGGCTCGCCGGCCTACGTGGAGAACGACGTGCGCGCCAGCATCCACAACGGCCGCATGCTGCGCATGTGGGGCAGCCTGCGCGACGTCAGCCAGGAGCTACGCATGCAACATGACGCCGAGCAGCGCATCGAAGCGCTGCGCCGGGTGTTCGACGCGGTGCCCGACGCCGTGCTGGTGATCGACGAGCAGGCCCAGCCGCAATGGCGCAACGCGGCCTTCGAGCAAACCTTCGGCATCACCCGCGCCGCCGGCCTGGCCTCGACGCTGAACCGCATGCCGCTGCCCGAACGAACCTGGCAGGTACTCGACCTGCCGGACCAGTTCGGCAACTACCAGTCCTTCAACAGCCACTGCTCGCGCATCCTCATCCGCGAGGGCGTGGCCTGGCGCGTCTTCGTGCTGCGCCAGGCAAACAACGCGACGGAGCTGCATCCATGAGCGAAGAAGGCTTCTTCGCACCGCTGCGCATGGGCATGCGCTCCTCGGTCAGCGCATCGGCCGAAATGCTCTCCGCGCTGCTGGAAACGCCGGCGCTGCACGCCCTGCTGGACAGTTTCAGCGAGGCGCTGATCGTCTGCGACGGCGACTCGCGGGTGCGCTTCATCAACCTCGCAGCGGAACGGGTCAACCGCGTCACCCGCGTCGACGTGCTGGCCCTGCCGGACGTGGACTTCTTCCAGCGTTCGGCGCTGCAGTTCGACGACTTCCAACAGGCCCTGCGGCGTGGCGGCAAGAGCGCGCTGACCCGCTCGCGCGATGGCAGGGTGTTCCTCACCCGCGCCCAGGCGGTGCCCACCACGGCCTATGAGAAGCCCTACACCTTGCTGATCCAGCGCGAATACGAGCCGGGCACGGCGGGCAGCCTGCGCAGCCCTTCCGGGCGCGCCTCGACCACCGACCTGCAGGGCCTGGGCGACCCGCAGGACAACGCGCTGCACATGTCGCCGCTGCTGTCCTCCATCGCCGACATGGGCGTGCGCGCCTTCCGCCGCCGCGCGCGCCTGTTGCTGCTCGGCGAGCCCGGCGTGGGCAAGACCGCGATCGCCCGACACATCCACCGCGCCGCCGGCTGGGGCGACCGGCCCTTCATCGACGTGAACTGCGCGAGCATCCCGGAAACCCTGTTCGAGTCGGAGATGTTCGGCTACGAGCGCGGCGCCTTCACCGGCGCGCTGCAGTCGGGCAAGCGCGGCTACATCGAGAGCGCCTCGGGGGGCACGCTGTTCCTCGACGAGATCGGCGAAATCCCGCTGCAGGTGCAGGCCAAGCTGCTCAAGTTCCTCGAGGACGGCACCATCCAGCCGGTGGGTTCGCCATTGTCCAAGCAGGTTCAGGTACAGGTGATCGCCGCGACCAACAAGGATTTGCGCGCCCAGGTGGCGGCCGGCGAATTCCGCGCCGACCTCTACTACCGCCTGGCCGTGCTGCCGGTGGAAATCCCGCCGCTGCGCGCCCACCGCGACGACCTGCCGGTGCTGATGGACATCCTCCTGGCGCGCATCAACCGCGACCGCCAGCCGCCGCTTCGGCTGGCATCAAGTTGCCGCGAACGTCTGCTGGGCTACGACTACCCCGGCAACATCCGCGAGCTGGTGAACATCTTCGAGCGCCTCGCCGTGCTGGCCGACGACGTGGCGGAAGAACTGCACCTGCCGCCGGAACTGCTCGGCGCGCCGCCGGCCGGTAGCCCCGTCGCCCTCGACGAACCGGCGGCGGCCATCGACGACCAGCCGCTCAAGGCGCAGGTGCAGCGCTACGAACGCCAGGTGATCCTGCGCGCGGTGCGCCTGTGCGGCAGCAAGCGCAAGGCGGCGATCCACCTGGGTATCGATGTCGGCACGCTGATCCGCAAGTTGCAGCGGGACGATTGAGCGCTCCCGCAAAAGTCACCTGACGTAGGGCGCATAACGCCCCACGGCGTTATCCGCCGTGGTGGCGGATAACCCGTTCCGGGTTATGCGCCCTACCGCGCTGTTTTCCGAAAAGCCCCTCACCCCAGCCCTCTCCCAGAGGGAGAGGGGGCCGTCTGGAGCGCGCGGATGATTGGGAGTCAGCCGGCGAGCCCGCAAGGTGAAGCTCATGCCGATCAGTCCCCTCTCCCTCTGGGAGAGGGTTAGGGTGAGGGCGGCCGCAGGCCCCGAGTTACGGCAAGGTTCGCGAGCAAGCTCGCTCCTACAGACAGCATTTCCTCAGCACCCGATCACGCCGCCTTCCCGCCGCTTCAAAAACGCCCCCTGCGACAATCCACCGCTGCAAGGCTGCCTACAGGCGTTGTCATTTCTGCTTACACCTGCGTTTTCCGATTTTTATTTTTTCCTTAAATTTCAATTAGTTAACCATTTGGCACAGCCTATGCTCTGTGTACCTCCGACCCGTGACCGTGCACGGGTCCTCGAATCGCGCCGCCGCTTCTGACTCAGGGCCGCGGCAGTTCTGGAGGCACAAGAACAATGCTCATCACAGGTATCAAGAGCCGGCCGGTCTACGACCAGTTGCGCCCGCTCGCCGGTGGCCACCACCACATCATCGCCGGCCAGGGCAGCGGCGGCGCCGCCATGCTCCGCCTGCTCGGCGAGATGCCGCGCACCGCGCCCATCCGCGTGCTGTATTCCACCGAATCCTTCTCCGGCCAGGATCACCTCGCCGCGCTGCGCGACATCACCGACGTCGAGCTTGCGATCTACCCGAGCAACCGCGCGCTGGTCGATGACCTGCACGCGCTGCTGGGCCAGTCCCGCATGGGCACCCGCCTGTACCTGGCCGGTTCCGAGAGCTTCATCGGCACCGCCATGCAGGCCGCCGATGCGATCAACCTGAACAAGGACGAGGTGCTGCGCGAGCATGCCGGCTCCTTCGTGCGCCGCGTCTGGTGCGTGCACTGCGACGGCTACACCGAGAACGTCACCCAGCGCGTCTTCGAGTGCCCGCACTGCGCCCGCACCCTGGTGGTCCGCGACCACTACTCCCGCCGCCTCGCCGCCTTCCAGGCGGTGAAGGCCGACGCCGAAGTCCCCGGCGAACTGCCTGAAGCCGAGGAGCTCGACACATGAGCCTGTCCAACGGAACCCTGAAGGTCCGCGTCACCCGCATCGAGCAGGTGACCCCGGAGATCAAGCGCTTCACCCTGGCCTCCACCGACGGCGCGCACCTGACGCCGTTTTCCGGCGGCAGCAACGTCGTGGTGCTGATGCCCCACGCCAGCGGCACCTACCGCAACGCCTACTCGCTGATGAGTTCGCCCTACGACGCCAGCGCCTACCAGATCGCCGTGCGCCGCGTGGAAGAGGGCCGTGGCGGCTCGAAGCACATGCATGACGTGGTGAAGGAAGGCGACGAGCTGGAAATCCTCCGCCCGGTGAACCTGTTCCCGCTGAGCAAGCACGCGCGCCTGCACCTGTTCATCGCCGGCGGCGTGGGCATCACCCCGGTGTGCTCGCAACTGGCCGAGCTGCGCCTGCGCGGCACCCCCTTCGAAGTCCACCTGGCGGTACGCGGCGACGCCCATGCGCGCCTGGGTGAAGAGCTGCTGCAGGAATACGGCGATGCCGTGCGCCTGTACCGCGACGACCGCGGCGAGCGCCTCGACATCAGCGCTGTGCTGGCCGAGCGGCCGCTGGGCAGCGACGTCTATGTCTGCGGCCCCGAGGGCATGATCCAGGCGACCATCGACGCCGCCCATGCCCACGGCTGGACCGACAGCCACATCCACTACGAACGCTTCCTCGAACAGGGCAGCGTCGGCGAGGCGTTCCAGGTCACCCTGGCGCGCAGCGGCGCGACCATCCAGGTGTCGCCCGACCAGAGCCTGCTGGAGGCCGCCGAGGCCGCCGGCCACGAGATCCCGTACCTGTGCCGCGGCGGCGCCTGCGGCATGTGCGAGACCAACGTCCTGGAGCTGGACGGAGAAATCCTCCACACCGACGACTGGCTGTCCGACGAGGACAAGGCCGCCAACCAGAAAATCATGCCCTGCGTGTCGCGTGCCAAATGCTCGCGGCTGGTCATCGACTGCTGAGCCGGAGAACGACCATGACCATCCAATTCCGCCCCGACGAAACCTACCGCGACGACTACACCTACGCCAACAGCCAGGCCTGCATCGACCGCGCGCCCTGGCCCTTCCCGGACGACGAGTACATGTACTCGATGAACCTGGAGCCGCACGTCTCGGTAGGCACCGACGCCTTCCGCGCGGTGTTCGACATCGACGAGCACTACATCAGCGAGTGCCGCGACCGTGCGATCACCCTGGAGAAGGACCCGGGCATGCACTACGTCTCCGCGCCGCACATGATGGAGGCGCAGTGGGACCTGCTCGAACTGATCATGGAGTCCTACGCCAAGGATTACCCGGAGTACTTCTCCCTGGAGAAGGACGGCACCCGCTGGCACTGGACCAACAAGCTGCTGGATATCGACGACACCTTCACCTTCGGTGATCCGTCGACCCTGCCCTTTGAACCGATGGAATACGTCACCCGCCAGGCCCAGGGCGACTGGGTCCTGCAGGAAGAGCGCGACGGCACCCTGTACTGGGGCGCGGGCATCGCCACCCAGCGCGCCGACTACTCGCTGCGCTTCAACCTGGGCATGGCCTGGCACGAGTTCCACGGCCCGGTGCCGCTGGTGAAGGAAACCGGCATGCTCGACCGCGCGCTGAAGTTCCTCCTGCGCCTGCGCAACGGCCACCCGGTGCGCCGCCTGAACTGGTCGCTGACCGTCAACCCGCGCCTGGACGTCTCCGCCGAGTCCCTGCCCGAATGGGCACCGGACCGCACCACGGTGACCGCCGAGAACGCCGGGAAAAAGGTCTACTTGCGTATCGAGCTGCAACCACTGCACCGTCTGCCGCGCAGCAACGCCATCGTGTTCCCGATCCGCACCTACCTGCTGAGCCTGGAAGACATCGCCACCAACCCGGCGTGGGCCAAGCGCATGCACCGCGTGCTCAAGAGCCTCGACCAGCAGCTCGTCGACTACAAGGGCTTCACCCGCTACCACCAGCAGGCGGTGCAGTGGCTCTCGCAGTTCGACGACGGCCAGTAACTCTTCACCGAGCAAAGCCGCGCAGTACACACAACTACAAACCCGAAAAGGGAGCCGGCGGGCGTCGTGAGGCCCGCCGGCCGATTGCCTTCTGCCCATCAACCCCCCGAGAGGAAACAACGATGAGTGGGTCTCCTGCCAAGCGTGCCGCTGGCGTAACCGATTCCGATGCCGAGCAGCTCGCTGCCCTCGGCTACAGCTCCAACTTCGAACGCAGCATGAGTCTGTGGGAGAACTTCTCCCTGGGCTTCACCTACCTGTCGCCGGTGGTCGGCGTCTACACCCTGTTCGGCCTGTGCCTGGCCGCCGGCGGTCCGCCGATGTTCTGGACCTACCTGCTGATCGGCCTGGGCCAGATGCTGGTCTGCCTGGTGTTCTGCGAAGTGGTCTCGCAGTTCCCCATCTCCGGCGGCGTCTACCCCTGGGCGCGTCGCCTGGTGGGCAAGCGCTGGGCGTGGATGGTGGGCTGGGTATATGCCTGGGCCCTGTGCACATCCATCGCTGGCATCGCCGTGGGCGCCAGCCCCTACATGGCCGCCATGCTCGGCTTCGAGATGCACGGCAACGCCGCTATCGGCATCGCCCTGGCACTGATCGCGCTGTCCACCGTGCTCAACCTGTCCGGCACCAAGCTGCTGGCCCGCGTCGCCATGTTCGGCTTCATCTGCGAACTCGGTGGTGCGTTGCTGGTGGGCGGCTACCTGCTGATCTTCGAGCGTCATCAGCCGTTCAGCGTGCTGTTCAACACCTTCGACATCCGCATCGACGGCAGCTACTGGCCGGCCTTCCTCGCCGCGTCCCTGGCGGGGCTGTTCCAGTACTACGGCTTCGAGGCCTGCGGTGACGTCGCCGAGGAGACCCCGAACCCCGGCAAGATGATCCCCAAGACCATGCGCATGACCATCTACATCGGCGGCGCCGCCGCGATGTTCGCGTGCCTGGCGCTGATCCTCTCGGTGCCGGACATCCAGCGCGTGATCAACGGCGAAGACACCGACCCGGTGACCACTATTCTCGCCAATGCCTTCGGCCCGGTCGGCTCGAAGCTGGTGATGGCGGTGGTGATGGTGTCGTTCGTGTCCTGCGTACTGAGCCTGCAGGCCGCCGCCAGCCGCCTGCTGTTCGCCTATGCCCGCGACGAGATGATCGTTGGCAGCAAGGCCCTGTCCAAGCTCAACACCAACCACGTGCCGGCCGTTGCGCTGGTGGTAGCAGGCGTGATGCCGGCGGCCATCGTCTGCCTGGGCCTGTTCATGGGCGACGCCGTGGCCACCATCGTCGGCTTCGCCGCGATCGGCATCTACGTGTCCTTCCAGCTGATCGTCATCGCCTCGCTGATCGCCCGCGCCAAGGGCTGGGTGCCCGGCGGCCACTTCAGCCTGGGCAAGTGGGGCGTGCCGGTGAACATCGCGGCGCTGATCTACGGCGTGGCGGCTATTACCAACATGGTCTGGCCGCGCACCCCGGACGCGCCCTGGTACATGAACTACTCGATGATCCTCACCACCGTCGTGGTGATCGGCGCGGGCCTGGTCTACATGCTGCTGGCCAAACCCTACGACAAGGGCACGGCACCGGCGGGCGACGCCCACCGGATCTCCAGCCGCCAACTACCCGCGCGCGCTGCGGGCGCGCTGACCGAACCGGCTTGATCGCAACGTTGACGCAATTCGGGCCATACGCCTGAGGGGCTGCGTCTGGATCGTCACCTTTCCCCGGTGACGGTCCCCTGCGTTTGCGCAACGGACCCGCCATCCCCGCGATGGCCGGTCCGTTTTTTTATGCCCGGTTTTGTAGGAGCGAGGGGGCTGGGGTGAGGGCAAGCGGCGGCACGGGTGTCCCGAGTGACGACAGCCTTATCGAGCGATCCACAGCAGGCACATGGACAGCGTGACCAGCGACCCCAGCGTCGACACCAGGATGCTCCGCGACACCACCGCCGCCTCGCGCTGGTAGTACTCGGCGAGCATGAACGGCCCGGTGCCGGTGGGCAGTGCGCTGAGCAGCAGCGCCGAGTCCGCCCAAAGCGGCGGCAGGTCGAACACCTTGTAGGCGAGGAAGCCGGTGAGCAGCGGCTGGCCGATCAGTTTGATCGCCACCAGCGGCCAGGCTCCGACCTGCTCGCCGTCCTGCTTCTGCGCCAGGAACAGGCCCAGCGACACCAGCGCACAAGGCGTGGTGGCGGCGGCAAGCATGTCGAGGAAATGCAGCAAAGGCGCCGGTAGGCCCATGCCGGTCACCGCCCACAGACCGCCAATGATCGGCGACACCACCAGCGGGTTCTTGCCCAGCGCCTTGCTCACCACCCAGACGGCGCGGCCGATGTGCTTCTCCTCCTGCAGGCCGATCTCGATGCACACCACGGCGATGGCGAACAGCACGCAGACCACCAGCAGCGAGGCGATCAGCGCCGGCTCCAGGCCGTCCTGGCCGAACACCAGCAGGCACAGCGGAATGCCCATGTATCCGGTATTGGCGTAGGACGCGCTGAGGCCGTCGATGCTCGCCGCCGGCAGCGCGCGGCCCTGCATCAGCCGCCAGACAAGAGTGGCGAAGAACACCAGCAGGCAGCCGCCGGTGAAGGCGGCGAGGAAGCCCGGCTGCCAGATTTCCTCCCAGGTCGCGGTGGCGGTGACCTTGAACAGCAACGCCGGCAGGCACAGCCAGACCACCAGCTTGTTGATCTCCGAGGCCGCCTGCGGGCCGAGGCGATTGCTGCGCCGGCACAGCCAGCCGACCAGGATCAGCGCGAAGATCGGCAGGACGACGGTCAGGACGTGGGACATGACGGGGAACCGGACAGCAAGACAGCAGGCGAGGATAGGGGCCGAGGCCGCCGTCGTCCAATACGGCCTAAGTCTGAATTCAGACCCGCCCGGTCACCGGAATGCAGGCGCCGGTGATCGCCGCCGCCGAATCCGAGGCGAGGAACAGCAGCGTTGCCGCCAACTGCTCCGGCTTCACCCAGCGGTCGAATTCCGCAGTGGGCATGTCGGCGCGGTTCTGCGGGGTGTCGATGATGCTCGGCATGAGCGCGTTGACGGTGATGCGCGCGTCCTTCAGTTCCTCAGCCAGCGCCTCGGTCAGGCGCATGACGCCGGCCTTGGACGCCGCATAGGCACCCATGCCCAGCGCCGCGCGGGTGGCGGCCGCGGCAGCGATGTTGAGGATGCGCCCGTACCCGCGTGCCTTCAGGTGCGCCAGCGCGGCCTGGCTGGAGACCACGGCGGTGCGCAGGTTGATGCGGTACATCAGGTCCCAGGTGTCGACGTCGCCATCGCCCAGGGTTTCCCAGTGGAAGCCGCCAGCCACGTTGATCAGCGCGTCCAGGCCGCCGAAATGCTCGTTGACCTGCTCCAGCGCGGCACGGGCCGCGACGGGATCGGTGAGATCGATGCCGCCGATGGACAACGCGCCGGCCTGTGGATAACGCGGGCCGACCGCGCGGTCGAGCAACGCGACCTGCCAGCCAGCCTCGGCGAATGCCTGGCCGACCACGCTGCCCAGATGGCCGAAGCCGCCGGTGATGGCGACGATCCTGTTCATGCTGCTACCTCGTGACGGTGGGAGAGGCGTTCTTATAGGGGTAGCAGGGGTTGCGCGAAAGGTCGCAGGCGCCAGATGAGGGGACGGATCGGGACGGGGTTTTCAGATCAGAATCTGGCGCTGGGCGATGCCCTCTCCCCAACCCTCTCCCTGAAGGGAGAGGGTGTTACAAGCCGACGCCGGACCTCATTACTTCACCAACCGCGCATCCAGGCTGTTCTGCGCCAGCCGCTGCGCCTGCTCCCGGGTCATCCCCAGGTGCTCGTGCAGGGCCTGGAAGTTCTCGGTGACGTAGCCGCCGAAGTAGGCTGGGTCGTCCGAGTTCACCGTCACCTTCACGCCGCGTTCGAGCATGTCGAGGATGTTGTGCTCGCGCATGTGGTCGAACACGCAGAGCTTGGTGTTGGACAGCGGGCAGACGGTCAGCGGGATCTGCTTGTCGATGATGCGCTGCATCAGCCGCTCGTCCTCGATGGCGCGCACGCCGTGGTCGATGCGCTCGATCTTGAGCAGGTCCAGGGCTTCCCAGATGTACTCCGGCGGGCCTTCCTCGCCAGCGTGGGCGACGGTGAGGAAGCCTTCGCTGCGGGCGCGGTCGAACACGCGCTGGAACTTGCTCGGCGGGTGGCCGACTTCGGAGCTGTCCAGGCCGACGGCAATGAAGGCGTCGCGGAACGGCATGGCCTGGTCGAGGGTCTTGAACGCCTCTTCCTCGGACAGGTGGCGCAGGAAGCTGAGGATCAGGCCATGGCTGATGCCCAGTTGTTTCTCGCCATCCTTGAGCGCGCCCTGGATACCACGCAGCACCACCTCGAAGGGCACGCCGCGGTCGGTGTGGGTCTGCGGGTCGAAGAACGGCTCGACGTGGATGACGTTCTGCGCCTTGCACTTCTGAAGGTACGCCCAGGTCAGGTCGTAGAAATCCTGCTCGGTGCGCAGCACATCGGCGCCAGCGTAGTAGAGGTCGAGGAATTCCTGCAGGTTGTTGAACGCATAGGCCTTGCGCAGGCTCTCGACGTCGCCCCAGGGCAGGGCGACCTTGTTGCGCTCGGCCAGGGCGAAAAGCAGCTCGGGCTCCAGCGAACCCTCCAGGTGCAGGTGCAATTCGGCCTTGGGCAGGGCATTGAGCCAGTCGTACATGGTGAGTTCTCGTTATCCAGGCAATCGGCAAATTATCGCACGGCCCGGCGAGGATGCAGGCGAACTTGCCGATGATGGGCAGCACAACCCACGTGAGCCGCGTCCCGCTGTCGTCCGGCGGCGGCTGGTGCGGTCATCGGGCATTGCCTAAGATGGCGCACTCGCCTCTTACGGAATGGACATCCCCCTCAATGTTGCGCGCGCTCAAAGACGAAAAATTCCTCCTCCTCGCCCTACTGGTGGCGATTGCGGTCTACCCGCTGGAGCACAGCCTGCTGGGCGGCGGCAAGATGCTCGCGGGGATCACGGCCACGGCCTTGCTGGCGGTGATCATCGGCGTTTCGCTGCGCGTGGCGCATCACGCCGAGATCCTCGCGGAAAAGGTCGGCGAACCCTACGGCACGATGATCCTGACCCTGGCGGCGGTGCTGGTGGAGGTGGTGATCCTGGCGATCATGATGAACCACAACCACTCGCCGACGCTGGCCCGCGACACCATCTACGCCGCGGTGATGCTCGACATGAACGGCATCCTCGGCCTCGCCGCACTGCTGGGCGGCCTCAAGCACGGCGAGCAGTCGTACAACGACGACTCGGGCAAGACCTACGTGACCATGATCCTCACCGCCGTGGGCATCTCCATGGTGGTGCCGGAGCTGATCCCGGCCGAGCAGTGGAAGCTCTACTCATTCTTCACCATCGGCTGCATGGTCATGCTCTACGCGCTGTTCCTGCGCATGCAGACCGGCCAGCACAGCTACTTCTTCAGCTACAACTACGCCACCCACGGCGAGCACGGCGAAGGCCACGAGGCCCCCGGCAGCAGCAAGCAGTCCATGGGCCTGCTGGTGGTTGGCGTGGTGCTGATCGGCGCGCTGGCCGAGGTGATGTCCAAGGCCCTCGACGTCGGCCTGGAAGGCAGCGGCGTGCCGCCCATCGTGCCGGCGCTGCTGGTGGCGGCAATCTCCGCCAGCCCGGAAATCCTCACCGCGCTTCGCGCGGCCATGGCCAACCGCATGCAGCCGGTAGTCAACATTGCCCTGGGCGCATCGCTGTCCACCGTGATCCTCACCGTGCCGGTGATCGAGGCCCTCGCGCTGTTCAAGGGCCAGCCGATTCAGATGGCGATGACCCCGCTGCAGACCGGCATGATGTTCATCACCCTGATGGTCGCCGGCTACAACCTGCATGACGGCAAGACCAACGCCATCGAAGGCATGACCCACTTCGTGCTGTTCGCCACCTTCCTGATGCTGTCGTTCATGGGACTCTGAGCATGCTCAAGCTGTACCTCGCCGGCCCCGACGTATTCCTCCCCGATGCCTTCGAGCAGGGCGAGCGGCTCAAGGCCCTGTGCGCCGAATTCGGCGTGCAGGGGCTCTACCCGCTGGATCATTCGGTGCCGGCGGGCATCGTCGAGCCAGTGGCGCAGGCGCGCTGGATCTACCAGGCGAACCTGGAACTGATCCGCCAGGCGGACGCGGTGCTGGCCAACCTCAACCCCTTCCGCGGCGCCGAACCGGACAGCGGCACGGCCTTCGAACTGGGTTACGCCGCCGCACTGGGCAAGCCCCTGTTCGGCTATATCGACGAAGGCGGCAGCTGCGCGGAACGCCTGCCCTGCGAGTGGCACGGCGAAGAGCCCGGCCGCGACCGCGACGGCAATCAAATCGAGGGCTTCGGCCTGCCGCTGAACCTGATGCTCGGCGTGCCGGCGAAGATCGCCGTGGGCGGGCCGCGCGAAGCGCTGGAATTGCTGCGCAAGGAGCTGACGAGTCACCTTTAGGAGCGGTTATCGCTCGCGAACGGATTCCTCGGCCACTCCGCTGCGTGGGCGCTTCGCGAGCAAGCTCGCTCCTACCAAGAGCCAATCGCCGGAAACAAAAAACGCGCCCTCGGGCGCGTTTTTCATTGGCTCGCAAGGACCGTCAGCGACGCCCCTCGAGCTTGAAGAAGAACACCTTGGTCGCCTGGCGGGCGACGATCCGGCCGCCGCTGACGCGGGGCTCAAAGCGCCACTTGCCCATGGCATCGCGCACGGCGTTGTCGAACATGCGCGGTGGCGTGGACTCCAGCACCTGGATGTCGGCGATGCGACCATCGCTGGTGATGGTGAACAGCACCTTCACCCGACCTTCTATGCCACGGTTCAGGGCCATGCGCGGGTAGACCGGCGGGTCCATGCGCAGCGGCTTGATGTCGCTGTCGTTGAGGCTGCCAGTGGGCAGGCCGGCGGGGCCTTGCGAGCCGGCTGGTGCGGCCTGGGCGCCCTGGGTGAACTGGCCAACGGTTGGCGCAGCGGGCGGCGGCGGGGCGGCCGGGGTCGGCGGCGCGGCAGCTTCCTCGGCGGGCTCCGGGTCAGGCTCGGGCTTGGGTTTCGGCTTGGGCTTGGGCGACACCTTGGGCACGGCCTTCTCGACCGGCTTGGGTTTGGGCTTGGGCTTCTCTACCGGCTTGGGCGGCTCGATGGGCTTGGGGGGCTCGGGTTCCGGCGGCGGGGGAGTCGGCGCGGCGGCGGGCGGCTGCTGCACCGGCTCAGGCTTGGGCGGCAGGGTGACGACACTGACCTGCATGGCCTTGGGCATCTCGCCAGCGCCCAGATTCAGTTCAGCCGGCGTGGGCACCACCCAGATCAGCGCGGCGACGATCGCCAGATGCAGGCCGATGGCCAGACCAGAGGACTTCCACCAGCCACCGGGAGGCGGCGGCTGGTCGCCGTCTTCCACGCCTTCGACCGGCGCGGCGTAGGGAATCAGGACTTCTTCGGTCGCCACTTCCTCGTCACGGCGAGGACCCGCACAGCTGACGAGTCTCAGGCTGGCCTCATTGGCGCGCTGGGCGTTCACGCTGGGCAAATGGGCGCCGTCATCCGCCGTGGCGGAAGTAAACAGCTGTTCCTCAGCGTCCACGGCAGGACTTGCGTCCGCCGCTTTGCGCGGTTGGGGTAACGACATGAAAAAGCCTGCGGGAAGAGTTCACGAAGCAATATCTTCTGATAATTATTATCATTCACTCGCTCCGGGAGGGCAACCTTATCTGTCAGATGGGTGCAATCGCGCAGCGAAAAAGACCGTCCTGCAGCACCTGTGGATCAAGTTCAGTGGCCAGGATCAGCTCTATACGGCTGTCCTTGCGCCACGCGCTTGGCGTCCACGGCGCCGGACCAACGGTACGGTTGCAGGCCAGCCAGGCGTCCTCGCCGTGCAGCACCGCCTTGGCCCGCAACAGGCCGGGAACCCCGGCCAGCCAGGCGTCCAGCTCGGCTGTGCGGAAGCGCCAGTCACGGTGGAAGCGCCAGCCGACCGCCTGTCGGCCCTCTTCGACGCGTACCTGGCGCAGCGGCGAGTCACGGCGCACCAGCATCGCCGGTTCGGTGGACGAAGCGCGCTGCGGCAAATCAGCACTCGCCGCTTCAATCGGCGTACTCGGCAGCTCGCCCAGCGGCAGGCGGCCGCGGGTCGTCCAGCGCAACGGCACCTCCGGCAAACGCGCCGCCAAGACCGCACGCGCTCCGTCATCCAGCGCTTCGGACTTGTTCATCAGCAGCAGCGATGCTTCGCCCAGCGCCAGCCGCTGCGCCTCGGGCAGCGGCTGCCCGGCAGCCAGTGCGGCGGCATCGAGCACCATCACCAGTGGCTGCACCGCCAGCACACCCTCCCATGGCGCGCCGCGCAGTTGCGCCAGCAGTTGCGCGGGATGGCCCAGA
The DNA here is from genome assembly GCF_044746165.1 of Pseudomonas sp. NPDC086581. Taxonomy (NCBI): domain Bacteria; kingdom Pseudomonadati; phylum Pseudomonadota; class Gammaproteobacteria; order Pseudomonadales; family Pseudomonadaceae; genus Pseudomonas; species Pseudomonas sp. NPDC086581. Next base: position 57,985 of record NZ_JBIVBR010000004.1, read on the forward strand.
CCGGAAGGCTCGATGAACACGCGATGCGGCCTGGCCTTGCGCAGCAGCCGGCCGAGGCCGGCCTGGAACGGCGCGCCATTCACGCAGCACAGGCAGCCGCCAGCGACTTCGCCCAGGGCGATGCCGTCTTCGTCGCGGGACAACAGCGCGGCGTCCAGGCCGACCTGGCCGAATTCGTTGACCAGCACGGCCCAGCGCTCACCCGCCGGGCGTTGCGCCAGCAGGTCCTGCAGCAGGCTGGTCTTGCCCGCCCCGAGGGGGCCGGCGATGAGATGAGTCGGGATCTGCTTCAACATTCGCCCATGGTGCCGCCTGACGCTCGCCGGGAAAAGCGCTAGAGTCGCGGCTTTCTTTCGCCAACCCCGGATCGATCATGCGCCTGTTGCTGCCCCTAGCCCTCGCCTGCCTGCCCCTGCTCGCCCACGGCGAAGCCTGCGTGGTGCACACCCAGGGCAAGGACGTCGACGTAAAGGTCTGCCAGCAGAACCGCACCATCCCGGAAAAGCTCTTCCGCGAGGGCTTCTGCCAGCCGCAGCTCAAGGACCAGAAGGTCGAGGTGACCTACGCCGAAAACTGCCCCAGCGGCGCCTTCGGTGTCTGTGAGAACGCCCAGACCCAGGGCGTGCCCTACCGCCAGGACATCCACTACTACGGGGTGGCCAGCGACGCGCGCATCCTCCAGCCCTTCTGCGAACAGCAGAGCAACGGCCACTGGCGCAAACCGCAGTAGCGGTCATCGCCCTGTCACACGGCTCGGGCTTACTGACGTCGGGTACCTCACACCCTCCCGGCCCCCCACGCCGGACATGATCTTGGTGAATTGGGCCGCTCTCCCCGGGTGGCCCATTTTTTTGCCCGCGCGAAACCTCGGCCGAGCCAGTCGAGCGTGAGCAGCAGGCGTCGCTCACCCGGCGCCGGCAGCGGCGAGCGGTGGACGATGCCGCCGCCGAGATTGCCGGCCCATTTCTCGCCCTTGAACAACCCCACGTCGCCGGCGGCCATCTCGCGGATCTCGGCCCGGCTGACCGGTTCGGCGGCCGCATCGCCCAGCCGCGCGCGGGCCATGGCCCACTCCTCCAGCCATTGGCTGGCAGAGCCCGAGTAGGTGGTGACCAGGCGCAGCGGCACGTGATCGACGTGGAAGCGCGGACACATGGCCTTGTCCAGGCTGCGCAGGCGCAAGCCGATACGCTGCGCACCGGTCAGGCAGGCGAAGGCTTCGGCCAGCCATTGCAGGTCGCTGCGAAACAGCATGCAGCCGTCGAGCATGGCGTACTGGCGCAGCAGGTCGCCCAGTTCGACGCGCTCATCGACCACCTCGAGGCTCTGCGTGAGGTCCAGCGCCTGGGTCCCCAGCCAACCGGCGAAGCTGCTGATTTCCGGGTACAGCGTGCGTTGCCAGACGGCCAGGTTGACGTCTTCCTTGAGCACTTCGGCGAGCACCTGCGGATCGTCGCTGAGCACCTGGCGCGGCCAGACGGGGGTTTCGAGGGCGAGCATCAGGCGCCGGCCTCCCAAGGTTCGAAGGGATCGGGCAGACGCTTCCAGGCGGTGGTGCCGGCGGCCATCTCTTCATCGTCCAGCAGGCAATGGTCCAGCTCGGCGAACAGCTGCGGGAAGTCCAGGTTCTGGCCGATGAACACCAGCTCCTGGCGGCAATCGCCGCTGTCTTCGCGCCAGTGGCGCAGCACACCCTGCAGCTCGGTGGTGTCCTGCGGCCAGTGCTCGCGCGGGACGAAGCGCCACCAGCGTCCGGCCAGGCCGTGGCGCATCAGGCCGCCGGCCTGGGACCAGCTGCCGGCCTCGCGGTAGCGGCTGGCGAGCCAGAAGAAGCCCTTGGAGCGCAGCAGACGGCCGTTGCTCCAGGGCTGGGCGAGGAAGTCGTGGAAGCGCTGCGGGTGGAAGGGCCGGCGCGCCCGGTAGACATCCGAGGAGATGCCATAGGCTTCGGTCTCCGGCAGGTGCTCGCCGCGCAGCTCCTTGAGCCAGCCCGGCGCCCGCTCGGCGCGCTGGAAGTCGAAACGGCCGGTGTCGAGGATGCTCGCCAGCGGCACCTGGCCCATCACCATCGGCCGGATATCGGCGTCCGGGTTGAGCCGGCGCAGGATCGCCAGCAGCTCGTCACGCTCGGCGCTGCCGATCAGGTCGATCTTGCTCACCAGGATCACGTCGGCGAATTCCACCTGTTCCACCAGCAGGTCGCTGAGCGAACGCTCGTCGTCCTCGCCGAGGGTTTCGCCGCGCTCGGCGAGGCTGTCGGCGCCCTGGTAATCGGCGAGGAAGTTCAGCCCGTCAACCACGGTGACCAGCGTGTCCAGCCGCGCCAGGTCGGACAGGCTGCGGCCCTGCTCGTCGCGGAAGGTGAAGGTCTCGGCCACCGGCAGCGGTTCGGAGATGCCGGTGGATTCGATCAGCAGGTAGTCAAAGCGACCTTCGCTGGCGAGGCGGCTGACCTCTTCCAGCAGGTCTTCGCGCAGGGTGCAGCAGATGCAGCCGTTACTCATCTCCACCAGGCGTTCCTGGCCACGATTGAGGCTGACATCGCGCTGCACCTCGCGGCCGTCGATGTTGATTTCGCTCATGTCATTGACGATGACCGCGACCTTGAGGTTCTCGCGGTTCTTCAGCACATGGTTGAGCAACGTGCTCTTGCCGGCGCCGAGGAAGCCGGACAGCACGGTAACGGGTAGTGGCGCTCTGGCGGATGTATTCAGGGGGCTGTTCACGGGTGGGCTCCAGAAATTCAGGCTACGCGGACGTGCAGTTCGCGCCGTTCCTGGCGCTCCTTGGCCTCGATGCACAGCGAGGCGGTGGGGCGCAGCAGCAGGCGGCGCAGACCGATAGGTTCGCCGGTTTCCTCGCACCAGCCGTAGCCGCCCCGCGCCAGGCGCTCCAGCGCCTGGTCAATCTTGTCGAGCAGCTTCTTCTCGCGCTCCAGCAGGCGCAGTTGCCACTGGCGCGACTCTTCGCGGCTGGCGACATCGGCTTCGTCGCTGGCCCGCTCGGTGTCCTGCAGCGCCTGGAATTCCTCCTCGATACGCCCCTGCAACTCGTCGCGCTGGCCTAGCAGCAGTGCGCGGAAATAGCCCTGTTGCGCCTCGCTCATGTAGGCCTCGGCGGGCTGGGCGAGCAGTTCCTGTTCGGTCATGATCGTCTCCGGGTGGGGAGTGATCTTTTATGTTATATTATAACCTTTCGCACTCGACAATACCCTGCCGACGTGAGATATCGAAACCCTGCTGCACCCACCTCCCGAGACCTCCGATGCTGCGCCGCGCCCTGCTGCTCTGCCTGTTCGCCCCCTTCGCCCACGCCAGCGGTTCCGCGCCATTGCCCTTCCCGGGCGAGGAGCCGTCGCGCTGTGCCTGGTCGGCTTCGGTGCTGGCCTGCATGGACGATTCGGGAAATCTCTACAGCGTCGCCACCCAGGGCCACGACACCTACCTGCGCGGCTTCGAGGCGAGCAGCGGACGACGCTGGGCGCAGACCGGCACGCGCTACGGCAGCCTGACCTTCTTCAGCGGAGTGACCAGCGATGGCCAGGTGTGGGTCGGCACCAGCCGCGGCATCGGCTGGACCAACATCAGCCGCTTCAGCAGCTCATCGGGTGACAGCGCGCGACTGACCTGCGGCCGTGTCAGTGGCTGCAAACAGCACGAACGCTGACGAGCCCATTGCGGGATCGCCGGGAAGCAAATACGTTATATTATAACAATTGCCAACTGTGACCCGCCCATGACCGCCCTGCTCCCCGATATCGCCTGCCAATCGACCCGCCTGCCCATCCCGCTCGACTGGGTCGGCATGCAAGGCATCGCCGTGCCGCTGCGTATCGCTGGCGAGCGCGTTGCCGCCTATGCCGACGCCGGCGTCAGCCTCGACGAAGCCGACGCGCGCGGCATCCACATGTCGCGGCTGTACCTGGCGCTGGAGGCGCTGGCGGATGCGGAGCTTTCACCCGCGCTGCTGCATGCCCTGCTCAGGCAGTTCCTCAGGAGCCACGCGCAGCTTTCCCGGCGCGCCAGCCTGACGCTGCGTTTCGAACTGCTGCTGCGGCGCCCGGCGCTGGTCAGCCCGCTGAGTGGCTGGAAGCGTTACCCCTGCGAGATCCACGCGCAGTTGGAGGGCGATGCGCTGCAACTGGAGTTGTGCCTGAGCCTGCCCTACTCCTCGACCTGCCCGTGCTCGGCGGCAGTGGCGCGCCAGCTGATCCAGGAACGCTTCGACGCCGACTTCACCGGCCGCCCGCTGAAGGCCAGCGAGGTTCGCGCCTGGCTCGGCAGCCCGCAAGGCATAGTCGCCACGCCGCACAGCCAGCGCAGCGAGGCACAGCTGAACCTGCGGCTCGACCCGGCCGCACAGACATTCGCTTTCAGCGCGCTGATCGACCACACCGAAGCCGCCCTCGGCACCGCCGTTCAGACGGCAGTGAAACGCGCCGATGAACAGGCCTTCGCCTTGGCCAATGGGCAGAACCTGATGTTCTGCGAGGACGCCGCTCGCCGACTGCACCAGGCGCTGTTGCAGCGCGAAGAGGTGTCGGGCTTCGAGGTACGCGTAGTGCATGCGGAAAGCCTGCACGCCCACGATGCAGTGGCGGTGAGTCGCTGGGGGCGCGACTAAGCGTTCAGGTCGAGCGCCAGACGAATCTGGTCGCGGCACTGGATGCCGTTCTCGTAGATCGGCTCGGGATAATGCCGTACGAAGTGATCCGCCTCGATACCAACGATGCGGAAGCCCAGGCGCTGATACAGGCCGAGCTGCGCCAAGCTGGAGTTGCCGGTGGCGATGGTCAGGCGCTGCAGGCCGGCCTCGCGGGCCTGCTCGATGGCCGCCAGCAGCAGGCGTCGGCCCAGGCCGCGCTCCTGCCATTCGTCCTCGACCGCCAGGCTGGTGATCTCGGCGACGCCGGGCTCGCGGGGAGTCAGCGTTAGTACGCCGCGTACGGAGTCCGCCTCGTTCAGCGCCAGCAGTCGGGAGTCGGGCAGGTAGCTCTCGATCTGCTCGCGACTGGGATCGGCCTTGAGCAGCAGCGACCAGGGCGCCTGCGTGGGCGAGAGTTCGACGAGAGTCAGGTCCGGAAAGAAATTCACCATGATTCATCTACCAAAGAGTCAGTGGGGACAGGGGGTTTATCTTCCCTCGCCCCTGGATGCAAGACTTTTGCTCCGCACCGGAAAGGCATCGGGCGCGGCAAGCCGGCCCGATAGCAATCCCCGAACAGGCTCAGGCGTAGATGTCGCGGCGACTCCAGGGCACTTCGTGGCCGCCATCAGTGTGCGGCTTGCTGGCGAGAATCTGGTGCAGGTTGATCCAGCCCTTCTTGAAACCATAGGCGCAGCCGGCGAGGTACAGGCGCCAGATGCGCAGGGCCTGGTCGGGTACCAGTTTTGCCGCCTCGTCCAGCCTCGCTTCGAGGTTGGCGCTCCAGAAGTCCAGGGTGCGCGCGTAGTGCAGGCGCAGCCCTTCGACGTCGACCACCTCCAGTCCCGCCTCGCTCATACGCGCAATGGCCAGGGACAGGTGCGGCAGCTCGCCGTGAGGGAATACGTAGCGGTCGATGAAGTCACCCGCGCCGCGCCCGACCGGACGGCCGTCGGTATTACTGGAAGTGATGCCGTGGTTCATCACCAGCCCGCCCGGCCGCACCGCGTCGTACAGGTGCTGGAAATAGAGGCCCAGGTTCGCGTGGCCGACGTGTTCGAACATGCCGACGCTGACCACCTTGTCGTAGCGGCCGTCGCGCGGCAGGTCGCGGTAATCGCGTAGTTCCAGGTTCACCTTGCCTTCCAGCCCGTCCGCCTTGACCCGCTCGCGGCCGAGCTTGAGCTGCTCCTCACTCAGGGTTATGCCGTGCACCTCGACGCCGAACTCCCGCGCCGCCAGGCGCGCCAGCCCGCCCCAGCCGCAGCCGACGTCGAGCAGCTTCTCGCCAGGCTTGAGTCGCAGCTTGCGGCACAGGTGGCGCAGCTTGGCCAACTGGGCGGCGGCCAGGTTTTCGTTGCCGGTTTCGTAGTAGGCGCAGGAGTACACCATCTCCGGATCGAGCCAGAGTTGGTAGAACGCGTTGGACAAGTCGTAGTGGTAATGGATGGCTTCGGCGTCGGTGGCCTTGTCGTGGCTTTCGCGCACGTATTCGGCATCGTCGTCTTCATCGCCCAGCGCAGCGCTCAGGGCGTCGGCAGTGGCGATCACTTCCTGCATCGGCCCCTCGATGTCCATGCGGTTCTCGACATAGGCACGACCGAGGATATCGAGGCTGGGGTGGGTGATCTCGGTCAGCAGCGTGGGATCGCGGACAACCAGAGTTACCTGCGGGTCGGGGCCGAGGTCGAAGGCCTGAGCTTCGCCGATGCGGATACGCAGCGGCAACTGCAGGGACAGCAACTCAGAGGGCAGATTGGCTTTCATGCAAACCTCCTGGTCACGGGGCTGAAAAACTATAGACCAGCTACTCCATAGTCTTCCCCTATGGTCCGGTCCGCAAAAAACTATCGGGCTCCACCCCGCCAGCACCCTTGCAGTGGAGTCCGGCGATTGGCGGGACGTTCCAAAAAGAATGCGTCGAACGATAGTTCGCTACGCAAGCGTAGCAGCCGAAATGCCGCGCATCGTTGCCAGCCCCGAGATAGAGCCTTTACTAACCGGCAACGATGACACCGGCGTGACAGATCGTCAGCCGATTGCACTACACTGACGCCCCCTCCGCGTGCATTCCGGGCGGAGGACCTCTGCCGTCCAAGGGGGCTGTCTTGACTACCTTCTCCGCGCCTCGCCCGGCGGTCCGCACCGTACTGGTGGGGCTGATGCTGGCGATCTTCCTCGGTGCGCTCGACCAGACCATCGTCGCCGTATCTCTGCCGGCGATCTCATCAGGCTTCGGCGATTTCGACCTGCTGGCCTGGGTCATCTCCGGCTACATGGTGGCGATGACCATCTCCATGCCGATCTACGGCAAGCTCGGCGACCTCTACGGCCGCCGCGTGCTGATGCTCTTCGCCATCGGCCTGTTCACCGTCGCCTCATTGCTCTGCGGCGCCGCACAGAGCATGGAGCAGCTGGTGCTCGCCCGCGTCCTGCAGGGTATCGGCGCCGGCGGGATGATGTCGGTGAGCCAGGCGATCATCGGCGACATCGTCCCGCCGCGCGAACGTGGCCGCTACCAGGGTTACTTCAGCAGCATGTACGCGGTGGCGAGCATCGCCGGCCCGGTGCTGGGCGGATTGCTCACCGAGTACCTGTCGTGGCGTTGGGTGTTCCTGATCAACCTGCCGGTGGGCCTGGTCGCCCTCGCGGTGTCGCGCCAGACCCTGCGCGGCCTGCCGGTGCCGGGGCGCAAGCCGGTGATCGACTACCTCGGCACGACGCTGATGATCGCAGGTCTGGGCAGCCTGCTGCTGGCAATCACCGAGGTCGGCCAGGGCGCGCGCTGGAACGACCCGCAGATGCTTGCGCTGTTCGTCGCCGCGCTGGTGCTGATCACCCTGTTTGTGCTGCAGGAACGCCGCGCGCCGGAACCGCTGGTGCCGATGCACCTGTTCGGTATTCGAGCGGCCACCCTGAGCTGGCTGATCAGCTTCTTCGCCAGTTTCCAGGTCATCTCGCTGTCGGTGCTGGTGCCGCTGCGCTTCCAGTCGGTGACTGGCGCCGGCGCAGACAGCGCCGCACTGCACCTGCTGCCGCTGGCCATGGGCGTGCCGATCGGCGCGTACTGCTGCGGCCGTCTCACCGCGATCATCGGCCGCTACAAGCCGCAGATCGTCGGTGGCGCGCTGCTGATGCCGCTGGCGATTGCCGGTCTCGCGCTGACGCCGCCCAACTCGTACCTCCTCTCGGGCGTGTGCATGCTGCTCACCGGCATTGCCGCCGGGACGCAGTTCCCCACCAGCCTGGTGGCGGCTCAGAGCGCGGTGGAGACGAAACACCTCGGAGTGGCGACCAGCAATATCACGCTGTTCCGCTCACTGGGCGGGGCGGTAGGGATTGCGCTGATGTCCGCGCTGCTGCTGGCGATGTTGCAGCCGCTGGCAGGCGAAGCGGGTCACGGGCTGTCGGCCAGCGCGCTGCTGGCCAGCCTCAGTGGGGCCGGCCACCAGGCGCAGCGGCTCACGCTGGATGGAGTTTTCGGGCACCTGTTCCTGATCAACGCAGGCTTCGGCGCCCTGGCCCTGCTGATCGCCCTGTCGCTGCCCGACCACGCCCTGCGCGGCCGGGGCAACGACTAGCGCTGCCGGCGCAGGTCAGTCCTCGTCGTTGAGATAGCTGACCTTGCGCAGGTCAGGCAGCAGCAGGCAGACCAGCAGCGCCACGCCGCACATGACCGAAACGTAGATGTAGAACACCTCTTCCATGCCCATGGTCTTCAGGCCCAGCGCGGCGTATTCGGCGGAGCCGCCGAAGATCGCGTTGCCCACCGCGTAGGACAGGCCCACGCCCAGGGCGCGAATCTGCGGCGGGAACATCTCCGCCTTGATCAGGCCGCTGATCGAGGTGTACAGGCTGACGATGGCCATGGCCGCGATGATCAGCACGAAGGCCAGGTACGGGCTGCTCACCGCCTTCAGCGCGGAGAGGATCGGCCAGGTGAAGATCATCCCCAGGGCGCCGAACCAGAGCATCGAGGTCTTGCGGCCGATGCGGTCGGACAGCGCGCCGAACAGCGGCTGCATGCACATGTAGCAGAACAGCGCGAAGGTCATCACGCCGCTGGCCACCTTCGGGTCCATGCCGGCGGTGTTCACCAGGTATTTCTGCATGTAGGTGGTGAAGGTGTAGAAGATCAGCGAGCCACCGGCGGTGAAGCCGAGGACGGTGAAGAAGGCGCGCTTGTGGTGGGTGAACAGCTCGGCGAGCGTGCCAGACTCCTTGCGCTTGAGGTTGGCTTCCTTGGCCGTCTCGTGTAGCGAACGGCGCAGGTAGAAGGCGATCACCGCGGTGATGGCGCCGACCACGAAGGGTATCCGCCAGCCCCACTCCTTCAGCTCGTCGGTGGTCAGCAGTTGCTGCAGGACCACCACCACCAGCACGGCGAGCAGCTGGCCGCCGATCAGGGTCACGTACTGGAAGGAAGCGAAGAAGCCGCGCTGGCCCTTGAGCGCCACTTCGCTCATGTAGGTCGCACTGGTGCCGTACTCGCCGCCCACGGAAAGCCCCTGGAACAGCCGCGCCAGCAGCAATAGCGCCGGCGCCGCGACGCCGATGGTGGCGTAGGTCGGCATCACCGCGATTGCCAGCGAGCCGCCGCACATCATCAGCACCGAGATCATCATCGCGGTCTTGCGGCCCTTCTTGTCGGCGATGCGGCCGAACAGCCAGCCGCCGATCGGGCGCATCAGGAAGCCCGCGGCGAATACCCCAGCGGTGTTGAGCAGCTGGACCGTCGGATCGTCCGAGGGGAAGAAGGCATGGGCGAAATACAGCGCGGTGAAGGCGTAGACGTAGAAGTCGAACCACTCCACCAGGTTGCCCGACGAGGCGCCGACGATGGCGAGGATGCGCGAGCGGCGCTCGTGGGCGGAATATTGCGGTGCGGCAGGTGTGTTCATGGGGATTCTCTTGTCAGTTGGAACAGCGTCCCGTCTTGATGGACGGAAATCCTTCTGCCGTCCGTGCCCGCACCTCGCTCCAGATGCGAAGTTTCCCGGACACAATCAGAAACAGTATAGACACCTCCGATAGCCAGCTAACGAAATCCGCGGGTCGACCAGCCCTTTTAGTTCGAATATCGGACACTGGCGAACGCGCGTTTGTCGTTTCCGATTGACCGGCCACTAGCCAGCTTCTATCGTTGGCCCCGCTCCCGGCCCTGCGGGAGACTTGTCAGGTACCCCTCGCAGGGCCGGAGTCCGACCTTGTCCACAAGACAAGGTCGATTTCCATTCCCCTCGTGTAGCGGCTCAAGCCGCCTGGCCTCGGTGCCCCGTCCATACCCCCGGACGTGCAGGCACCGGGGGAATGTTGATCCGCCCCCTCGCCTTTTCCCCTGAATTCCCACGCCCTGAAACGAAAAAAGGCCCCCGAAGGGACCTTTCTCCTGACGCCTGCGTGCTTATTCCACGGTTACAGACTTGGCCAGGTTACGCGGCTGGTCCACGTCGGTGCCCTTGAGCACGGCGACGTAGTAGGACAGCAGCTGCAGCGGCACGGTGTAGAGGATCGGCGCCAGGCAGTCGTGGATTGCCGGCATGCCCACCACATGGGTGCCTTCGCCATCGCTGATGCCGCTGCCGCCTTCGGCGAAGACCACCAGCTCGCCGCCACGGGCGCGGACTTCCTGCAGGTTGGACTTGAGCTTCTCCAGCAGCTCGTTGTTCGGTGCCACGGTAACCACCGGCATATCGGCATCGACCAGCGCCAGCGGGCCGTGCTTGAGCTCGCCGGCCGGGTAGGCCTCGGCGTGGATATAGGAGATTTCCTTGAGCTTCAGCGCGCCTTCCATCGCCACCGGGTACTGGGCGCCACGGCCGAGGAAGAGGGTGTGGTGCTTCTCGGCGAACAGTTCGCTGATCTTCTCCACCACTTTGTCCATGGACAGGGCTTCTTCCAGGTGGGTCGGCAGGCGGCGCAGCTCGTTCACCAGCTCGGCCTCGACGCCGTCGCCCAGGCGCTTCTGCACCTGGCCGATGCCCAGGGTCAGCAGCAGCAGGGCGACCAGCTGAGTGGTGAAGGCCTTGGTGGAGGCCACGCCGATTTCCGGGCCGGCGTTGGTCAGCAGGGTCATGTCCGACTCGCGCACCAGCGAACTGGTGGCGACGTTGCAGATCGCCAGGCTGGACAGGAAACCCAGTTCCTTGGCGTAGCGCAGTGCGGCCAGGGTGTCGGCGGTCTCGCCGGACTGTGAAATCGTGACGAACAGGGAGTCCGGGTGTACCGCCACCTTGCGGTAGCGGAACTCGCTGGCAACTTCGACCTGGCAGGGAATGCCGGTCAGGCTCTCCAGCCAGTAACGGGCGACCATGCCGGCGTGGTAGCTGGTGCCGCAGGCGACGATCTGCACGGTGCGCACCTTGGCCAACAGCTCGCGGGCCTGCGGGCCAAAGTTGTCCACCAGTACCTGCTGAGCACCCAGGCGACCTTCCAGGGTGCGCTGCACCACGGCCGGCTGCTCGTGGATCTCCTTGAGCATGAAGTGGCGGTAACCGCCCTTGTCGGCCGCCTCGGCGCCCTCGTGGTAGCGCACTTCCTCACGCTGCACCGGGTTGCCTTTCACGTCCCACAATTGCAGTCCGTCGCGGCGGATTTCGGCGATGTCACCTTCTTCCAGGTAGATGAAGCGGTCGGTGACCTGGCGCAGCGCCAGCTGGTCGGAAGCGAGGAAGTTCTCGCCATGCCCCAGGCCCACCACCAGCGGGCTGCCGCTGCGGGCGGCGAGGATGCGGTCGGGCTGCTTGCTGCTGATCACCGCCAGGCCATAGGCACCGTGCAGTTCCTTGACCACGGCCTTGAGCGCGACGGTCAGGTCGCCCAGCTCACCCAGGCGCAGGTGTAGCAGGTGGGCGATGACCTCGGTGTCGGTCTGTGAGGTGAACTCGTAGCCGCGCGCCTTGAGCATTTCACGCAGGGGTTCGAAGTTCTCGATGATGCCGTTGTGCACCACTGCCACTTCGCCATGGGAGAAGTGCGGGTGGGCGTTGGCCTCGGTGGGCGCGCCGTGGGTGGCCCAGCGAACGTGGGCGATCCCCAGGCGACCGAGCAGCGGCTGCTCCTCGAGGGCCTGCTCCAGGCTGGAAACCTTGCCGGCGCGGCGGCGGCGGTCCAGCGCACCGTCAGCCTGGATCACCGCCACACCGGCGCTGTCGTAGCCACGGTATTCCAGGCGCTTGAGGCCTTCGACGAGGATCGGGGTGATATTGCGCTCGGCGATGGCGCCTACGATTCCACACATGGCTTGGCTCTCCTGTCAGTCTTCGCAGCGCGCGCGGATCACTTTCACGCCGCGCGCCTGGATCAGTTCGAACGCTTCATCGCTCAGGCGTTCGTCGGTAATCAGGGTCTGGACACTGCTCCAGGGCAGCTCCAGGTTGGGAATGCGCCGGCCCAGCTTGTCGGACTCGGCCATGACGATCACCTCACGGGCGACCTCGGCCATGACCCGGCTCAGGCCCAGCAGTTCGTTGAAGGTCGTCGTGCCACGCTCAAGGTCCAGCCCGGTGGCGCCAATGAACAGCTGATCAAAATCGTAGGAGCGCAGCACCTGTTCGGCCACCTGGCCCTGGAACGACTCCGAGTGCGGGTCCCAGGTACCCCCGGTCATCAGCAGCACCGGTTCGCGCTCCAGCTCACGCAGGGCATTGGCCACACTCAGGGAGTTGGTCATCACCACCAGGCCGGGCTTGCGGCCAAGCTCCGGGATCAGCGCGGCGGTGGTGCTGCCGCTGTCGATGATGATCCGCGCGTGCTCACGGATGCAGGCCGCCGCGGCGCGACCAATGGCCTGCTTGTAGCGCGACAGCGGCTGGCTCGGCTCGGCGATCAGCTCGTGGGGCATCGGCACGGCGCCACCGTACCGGCGCAGCAGCAGGCCGTTGCCTTCCAGGGCGGCCAAGTCCTTGCGGATGGTCACCTCGGAGGTGGCGAAGCGACGCGCGAGATCGTCCACGCTGACTTCGCCCTGTTCGGCGAGTAGCGCCAGAATGTCGTGGCGGCGTTGGGGAGTGTTGCGTTTCGACATGAACGATTAAGTTTCGATTCGAAAGATAATGGTGCAAATCAAAACCTAGAAGCTTTCATTCGTCAAGAATTTTCAGCCGAAATGAAATGCTTCCCCGCAGGAACGGGCCGTGCCCGCGATTCGCGCGCCCAGCGCGCTCCCACAGGCAGGGCCGCTCGTCAGTCGACTTCGAGGCGATTGCGCCCGCCGCGTTTGGCGCGGTACAGCGCCTGGTCGGCGCGTTCGAACACGGCCTCGGCGCGCTCGCCGTCGCGGAACGCCGTCAGCCCCGCCGAGCAGGTGATGCTCAGGCGTTCGCCCTTGAAGTGGAACGGGCAGGCTTCGATGGCGCCGCGCAGCACGTCGAGCAGTTGTTGTCCGCCGTCCAGCGGCGTGGCGGGCAGCAGCACGACGAACTCCTCGCCGCCGTATCGTGCGATGAAGTCGGTCTTGCGCACGCGCTTGGCCAGTTCGTTGGCGATGATCTTCAGCACCTTGTCACCCGCGAGGTGGCCGAAGTCGTCGTTGATGCGCTTGAAGTGGTCGACGTCGAGCACCGCCAGCAGCAGGTCACCGCCGTAGCGCTCCCAGCGCGAGACCTCCAGCTCCAGCCGCTCGCTCAATGCGGCACGGTTAGGCAGGCCGGTCAGGGCATCGGTCATGGCCTTCTGGCGCTGGTCCTCGATGTTCGCCTGGAAGTTGCGGGCCTCCTCTTCCATGCTGGTGACGCGGGTCACCAGCGACTGGATGCGCTCGCCCACTTCGCGCTCACGGACTTCGCGCTCCTCGCGGAAGCGGTCCATGGTGCCGACCAAGCCCTGCAGGCGCGACTCGACATTGCGCTTGAGGCCTTCCAGGTCGGTTGCCTCCAGCACGCTTTCCTTCAGGCCGCTGACCTGTTCACGCAGGGTATCGTCCAGTTCGCGGGCGCTGGAGCTGGAGCCACTGTGGTTCTCCTGGACCACCTGCAGGCCGTCGAGGAAGGTGCCCAGGCGTTCATTGAGCTGGTGCAGATAGCCTTCGAACTCGCGCTGGCCGCTGTCATTGAGCGACAGCACCAGGACGCCCAGGTCATCCAGCACCGGCACCAGTTCGTACCAGTTGAGGCTGCCATGGATGCGCGAGCGCAGCTCCTCGGCCTGGATCTGCTGGGCGGCCGGCAGGTGCATCTCGTCCAGCAGGCGCAGCAGGCTCGCCTCGATGTGCGGCGCTACGGCGCTGTAACCGGGCTCCGGGCGTGGCGGCAGAGCGTAGGGATCGTTGGCCTGGCGCGCGTCTTCCGGCGTGCCGAACAGGCCGGGCGGCACCGGCAGGCTGTCGAGCAAGTTGGAATCGTCGTGGGCGGCAGACTTCGCTGCGGGCGCCGGAACCATTGCCTCTGCCATGGCAACAGGTTCGGGCAGCGAGGTCGCAGATGGTGCGGCGACGGATTCTGGCGCGGGAGTCGAAGCCACGGCGTCGCCCCGTTCCAAGACGGGCTCGGCAACCGCTTCAGCGCCCACCTGCTCGGCGCGTGCAGGTGCAGGTGCAGGTGCAGGTGCAGCAGGTTGGGCGACAGCGGGCAACGGCTCAACCATCGCTGCTTCGTCGATGGGCGTGGCTTCTAGCGTTGCTGCGGGCGCAGTGGCCACCGATTCCGGTAAGTCTGCGTCGTCGTTGTCCCGGCTGCCGAACAGCCGTTGGAGGAAGCCGGGGCGTTGCTCGCCGCCGCCATTGCCAAAATGGTCCAGCACCTGCCGCTGCAGGCGGCTGAGTTCGGCCAGAAGCGCAGGAAGTTCGCGGGAGGAACTGCCGCGGCTGGGAATGTCCTTGGACAGGCGCTTGAGTGGCTTGCGTACGTCGCCCGGCATGTCCAGTGACAACAGTTGTTGCGACAGCTGGCTGAGCGCGGCGATGTTCTGCTCGACGCGCTGCTGGCGGCGCTGCTCGGAGTCGAGCACGGCCTTTTCCAACTGCGGGATCAGGCGCGACAGGCCGGCGTCCATGTCGTCGCGGCGCAACACTTCGCGCAGCTCCTTCATGCAGGCGTCCACTGCCTTGTCGCTGCCCTCGGCCGCCAGGCTGCTGCGCACCAGGCCGCGGCGCAGCAGGTCGAGACGGGCATCCCAGCGGCGCTCGAGCTTTTCCTGCTGCTCGAGGTTGTCCAGGTATTTCTGTTTCCAGCGTTGGTCGTCGTCGCGACTCATTCAGGGGCCTCGCCGCGCAAGGCGAGCGACGAGGACGAACGCAGGGCATCCGGCAGGCGGATTTCCACGGCCACGGGCAGGTGGTCGGAAATCGGGTGCGGGAGGACACTGACGCGTTCCAGCGCCAGCTCGGAACTGAGCAGGATGTGGTCCAGGCAGCGCTGCGGGCGCCAACTGGGGAATGTAGCCTCGACCTGCGGGGCGATGAGCTGGAGGTCGCGCAATGGCGAGCTTTCCAGCAGGTCGGTGGCATGGGTGTTCATGTCGCCCATCAGCACGTGGTGGCGGTAGTCCTGCAGCAGCTCGCGAATGTAGGCGAGCTGGCGGGTGCGGGTCCGCGCGCCGAGGGCCAGGTGCATCATCACCACGGCCAGCGCGTCCTTGCCTTCGCCGAAGCGCATGAGGATCGCACCGCGTCCGGGCGGGCCGGGCAGCGGGTGGTCCTCCAGCGCGGTGGGCTGCAGGCGGCTGAGCAGGCCGTTGCTGTGCTGGGCGATGCGCCCGAGATTGCGGTTGAGCTGCTGGTACCAGTAGGGGAAGGCACCGAGCTGAGCCAGGTGTTCGACCTGGTTGATGTTGCCGGAGCGGATGCTGCCGCCATCAGCTTCCTGCAGCGCGACCACATCGTAGTCAAGCAGCAGATCGCCGATGCGCTGGAGATTGCTGGCGCGCCCGGCGGTCGGCAGCAGGTGCTGCCAGCCGCGGGTCAGGTAGTGGCGGTACCTTTCGGTACTGATGCCCACCTGGATGTTGAAGCTGAGCAGGCGGAGCCGGCCGTCGTCGGGCAGACCGGCGGATGTCCCATGGGCGGCATTCACCCGCGGGGCGCAGGCCCCCGCGACACGATCACGAGTCCGCCGGCGCAGCATCGTCTTCGGCCCTTACTGAGCGGCCTTGGCGTCGGCGCGTTCCTTGGCGATCAGCTGGTCAGCCAGCTGCAGCGCCTCGTCCGGGCCACCGGCCGAGCCGATGTCGAAGCGGTACTTGCCATTGACAACCAGGGTCGGCACGCCGCTGATCTGGTAGGCCATCGCCAGTTTCTTGGCCTTTTCGATCTGGCCCTTGATGGCGAAGGAGTTGTAGGTGCTCAGGAACTTGTCCTTGTCCACACCCTGTTCGGCGACGAAGTCAGCCATTTCTTCCGGGGTGGTCAGGGCTTTGGGGTTGTTGTGCAGCTTCTCGAAGATCGAGTGGTGCACCTTCTTCTCCACGCCCATGGATTCCAGGGTCAGGAACAGCTGGCCGTGGATGTTCCACAGGCCGCCGAACATGGCCGGAATACGCACGAAGTGAACGTCGGCCGGCAGCTTCTCGACCCACGGGTTGATGGTCGGCTCGAACGCGTAGCAGTGCGGGCAGCCGTACCAGAACAGCTCCACCACCTCGATCTTGCCGGGCTGGGAGACCGGAACGGCCTGGTTCAGCTCGGTGTAGTTCTTGCCAGCTTCGAAGTCGGCGGCGTTCGCGTTGACGGCGAACAGGCCGGCGAAGGCAAGAGCGGCGGTGAAAATCAGGTTACGCATGGTTCACTCCTTGGCTGAGCGGAACCGCCACGCTGCACGCGGCGGGATGAAGCGGTTTGACCGGAGGGGCCAGACACGGTTCCAGCATTGTAGTGGGGGCGGATGCAAAAAAGGGCGGCCTGAGCCACCCTTTTTTTCGAAGCAGATTTTCGATCTGGCGTTTCCGCCACGAGGGCTGCTTAGTGCAGGCCTTCGATGTAGCTGGAGATCGCGGCGATGTCCTTGTTGGACAGCTTGGCGGCGATGCTGCGCATGATCATGGCGTCGCCGTCGTTGGTGCGCTCGCCTTCGCGGAAGGCAGTCAGCTGCTTGGCGGTGTAAGCCGCATGCTGGCCACCCAGGTGCGGGAAGCCGGCTTCGGCGTTGCCCTGACCAGCCGGGTTGTGGCAACCGGTGCAGGCCGGCATGCCTTCGGCGAGCTTGCCGCCACGGAACAGGGCTTCACCCTGGGCGACCAGCTTGGGATCGGCGGCGCCGACGCTGCCGTTCTGGCTGGAGAAGTAGGCGGCGATATCTGCCAGGTCCTCATCGCTGAGGTTGGTCAGCAGGCCGGTCATTTCCAGCACGGTACGCTTGCCGTCCTTGATGTCGTGCATCTGCTTGAGCAGGTAACGCTCACCCTGCCCGGCCAGTTTCGGGAAGTTGGGCGCCATGCTGTTGCCATCGGCGCCGTGGCAGGCACCACAAACAGCAGCTTTCGCCTGACCGGCCTTGGCATCGCCAGCGGCGTTCGCCACACCGACAAGACCCAGGGTCAACAGCAGACTCACGATCAATTTGTTCATCAGCTAATCCAATAACGGCTAAGGGTGAAAGAGTAAGGCCTGGGAGTTACTTCGACATCCACTGGATAATTGTCTGGTAATCCTCGGCGCTGCAGTCGGTGCACAGGCCGCGAGGCGGCATCGCGTTGAAACCGTTGGTCACATGTTGCACCAGCGTGTCCATGCCCTTGTCCAGGCGTGGCTTCCAAGCGGCGGCGTCGCCCTTTTTCGGCGCCATTGGCAACTGACCATTGTGGCAGGCGCCACAGGCTCTGTTGAAAACGGCTTCCGGATCCTGGGCCGCCAGGGCGCTGGATGCCAGCGCGGCAACGATGGCTGCGAACAGCAGTTTCTTCATGATTATCCTCATCGCAGGGAACATCCGCGTTCTTGATTGCGCGGACTCCAACGTTCCCGTGTGGCTCGACCCTGGGGGATAAAGCGCACACAAAATCCGCGGCATTATATACTTCAGATGCCCAAACGGAAACGAAACCGCCCCCCGCGACACCGCGTCGCACCCGCCGCGAAGTTACCCATGTCCTCGAATAACGCTACGAAAAACCCGATTCTCGGCCTCTGCCAACAGGCCACTTTCCTCATTTCCGCCGCCAAGGTGAACCAGTGCCCGGAAGACTCCGGCCTGGAAGTCGCCTTCGCCGGCCGCTCCAACGCGGGCAAGTCCAGCGCGCTGAACGCGCTGACCCACGCGAACCTGGCGCGAACCTCCAAGACCCCCGGCCGCACCCAGTTGCTGAACTTCTTCCGCCTGGATGACGAACGCCGCCTGGTCGACCTGCCCGGCTACGGCTACGCCAAGGTGCCGATCCCGCTGAAGCTGCACTGGCAGCAGCACCTGGAAGCTTATCTCTCCAGCCGCAATGCGCTAGCCGGCGTGGTGCTGATGATGGATATCCGCCACCCGCTGACCGACTTCGACCGCCTGATGCTCGACTGGGCGCAGGCCAGCCAGCTGCCGATCCACGTGCTGCTGACCAAGGCCGACAAGCTGGCCTACGGCGCGGCGAAGAACGCGCTGCTCAAGACCCGCAAGGAAATCCTCGATGGCTGGGGCGATGTCGCCACCCTGCAGCTGTTCTCGGCGCCCAAGCGCCAGGGCGTGGAAGAGGCGCAGCTGGTCCTGGCCGGCTGGCTGGGGCTGCTGGATGAGGAAGAAGAGGAGGCCGGCGAGGAGGCCTGAGGCCGAATCGCAGGCAAAAAAAACCCCGAGCTTCGTATGGGGAGGGGGAAGTTCGGGGTTTAAGTCCGGACCGCTAGGGCGGGGTCCAGTAATCTGCCAACACTAAACACTGCAAAGGAGCATCGAAGGGCTTCACCAGCCATTCACGAGTTCTGACTCGGCTCTTCGCGGGAAAGTTCAGCGGGTCACAAAAGATTTTTTCGGGCCGGCCCCCAAGGGCCTGAACAATCGCTCCAGAAGGCCCGGCTGACGGGCCTTGTGACCGTTCGTCCAGTCGTCAGTGCGCCTCGTCCCAGTTCACCCCGACACCGGCTTCGACGACCAGCGGTACGTCCAGTTCCGCCGCGCCACTCATCAGCGGCCGAATGCCATCACGGACCTGATCCACCAGGTCCTCGCGCACTTCCAGGACCAGTTCGTCGTGTACCTGGAGGATGACGCGGGCATCGATGGCGCTTTCCTGCAGCCAGTTATCCACAGCCACCATCGCGCGCTTCATGATGTCCGCGGCCGTGCCCTGCATGGGCGCGTTGATCGCTGTGCGCTCGGCGGCCTTGCGCATGGCGCCGTTCTTCGAGGCGATTTCCGGCAGGTACAGGCGACGGCCAAAGAGGGTTTCGACGAAGCCCTGCTCGGCGGCCTGGGCGCGGGTGCGCTCCATATAGGCCAGCACGCCCGGGTAGCGGGCAAAATAGCGGTCGATGTAGGCCTGGGCCTCCTTGCGCTCGACGCCGATCTGCTTGGCCAGGCCGAAGGCGCTCATGCCGTAGATCAGACCGAAGTTGATCGCCTTGGCGCTGCGGCGCTGATCGCCGGTCACCTCATCCAGCGGCACGCCGAAGACTTCGGCGGCGGTGGCACGGTGCACGTCGCGGTCGTGGCGGAAGGCGTCCAGCAGGCCTTCGTCCTTGGCCAGGTGGGCCATGATGCGCAGTTCGATCTGCGAGTAGTCCGCCGCCAGCAGCTTGTAGCCCTTGGGCGCAACGAAGGCCTGGCGGATGCGCCGGCCTTCGGCGGTGCGGATCGGGATGTTCTGCAGGTTCGGGTCGCTGGAGGACAGTCGACCGGTCGCCGCCACAGCCTGGTGGTAGCTGGTGTGGATGCGCCCGGTGCGCGGGTTGATCTGCTCCGGCAGCTTGTCGGTGTAGGTGCTCTTGAGCTTGCTCAGCGAGCGGTACTGCATGATCACCTTGGGCAGCTCGTAATCCTGCTCGGCCAGCTCGGCGAGGACGGCCTCGGCGGTGGACGGCTGGCCGGTGGCGGTCTTGGACAGCACCGGCAGGCCGAGCTTTTCATAAAGGATGGCGCCCAGCTGCTTGGGCGAGCCGAGGTTGAACTCCTCGCCCGCCAGCTCGAAGGCCTGGCGCTGCAGCTCAACCATCTTCTCGCCCAGTTCGACGCTCTGCTTGCCCAGCAGATTGGCATCGACCAGCGCGCCGTTGCGCTCGATGCGCGCCAGCACCGGTACCAGTGGCATCTCGATTTCGGTGAGGACTTTCGCCAGCGACGGGATAGCCTCCAGCTTCTGCCACAGGGTCTGGTGCAGGCGCAGGGTCACATCGGCGTCTTCGGCGGCGTAGGGGCCGGCCTGTTCCAGGGCGATCTGGTCGAAGGTCAGTTGCTTGGCACCCTTGCCGGCGATGTCCTCGAAGC
Organism: Pseudomonas sp. NPDC086581; assembly: GCF_044746165.1. Classification (NCBI taxonomy): domain Bacteria; kingdom Pseudomonadati; phylum Pseudomonadota; class Gammaproteobacteria; order Pseudomonadales; family Pseudomonadaceae; genus Pseudomonas; species Pseudomonas sp. NPDC086581. Next base: position 77,961 of record NZ_JBIVBR010000004.1, read on the forward strand.
GGATGGTGCTGTGGCCCAGGTACTTGAGCGCCAGGCTGTCCATGTCGTGGCGGGTCGCGGTGGAGTCCAGCACGTAGGATTCGAGCATGGTGTCGAAGGCGACGCCCTGCACGGCGATGGGCGTCGAGGCGTTGGCCAGGACGTTCATGTCGTACTTGGCGTGCTGGCCGACCTTGCGCTTCTTCGGATCCTCCAGCAGCGGCTTGAGAGCCTGGAGTACCGCGTCGCGGTCCAGCTGCGCCGGCACGCCCATGTAACTGTGGGCCAGCGGCACGTAGGCGGCTTCGCCCTCCTTGACCGCGAAGGACACGCCCACCACCTGAGCCTGCTGCGGGTCGAGGCTGGTGGTCTCGGTGTCGAAGGCGATCAGTTCGGCGGCTTCCAGCTTCTTCATCCAGGCGTCGAACTGCGCTTGCTCCAGGACGATCTCGTAGTTCTTCTGCGCTGCCGCCGCCGGAGCCTCCTCCAGCGCCAGCTGCGGGCTGCCGGCCTTGGCTGCCTCGCGCTGCAGTTCATCCAGCCCGGTCTTGAACTCCAGGGTGCGATACAGCTCGGCCAGGGCCTCGCGGTCCGGCTCGCCGGGGTGCAAGGCATCGATCTCGATGTTCAGTTCGACATCGCACTTGATCGTGGCGAGCTGGTAGGACAGGTAGGCCATGTCTTTGTGCTCTTCGAGCTTGGCCGGCAGGCCCTTGGCGCCGCGAATCGGCAGTTCGGGCACCTTGTTCAGGCTGGCGTAGAGCACATCCAGGCCGCCACCGACGCCGGTGAGCAGACCAAGGGCGGTCTTTTCGCCGACTCCGGGCACGCCGGGGATGTTGTCGACCTTGTCGCCCATCAGCGCCAGGTAATCGATGATCAGCTCAGGACCGACACCGAATTTCTCCTTTACGCCATCCACATCGAGCACGCTACCGGTCATCGTGTTGACCAGCGTAATGTGCCCGTCAACCAGCTGCGCCATGTCCTTGTCGCCGGTGGAGATCACTACCGCCCGGCCTCCGGCCGCGCTCTGGCGGGCCAGGGTGCCGATCACGTCGTCCGCTTCCACACCTTCCACGCACAGCAGCGGCAGGCCGAGGGCACGCACGGTGGCGTGCAGCGGCTCCACCTGCACGCGCAGGTCGTCCGGCATCGAGGGGCGATTGGCCTTGTACTCGGCGAACATCGCGTCGCGGAAGGTCCCACCCTTGGCATCGAACACCACCGCGAAGGGGCTGTCCGGGTATTGCTTGCGCAAGCTCTTGAGCATGTTCAGCACGCCCTTCACCGCTCCCGTGGGCATGCCGGTGGAGGTCATCAGCGGCGGCAGGGCATGGAAAGCGCGATACAGGTAGGACGAGCCGTCCACGAGGACGAGGGGTGCTTGGCTCATGAGGGGAATCAACCTTTTCAGAAGGGCTCGGGCTAAAATGTCCGTAGCCAATTCGACAAAGGGACAAGGTTATCATGCGTACGTTGAACCGCCTGTTGCTCGCCGCTCTGCTGGGTCTTGGCGCGACCACCGTATTGGCGGCGGACGAAGCCCCGACGCCGGAACCGGATGTGACCATCCGCCAGGAGGGCGACAAGACCATCCAGGAATACCGCGTGAACGGATTCCTCTACGCCATCAAGGTCGTGCCCAAGCATGGCAAGCCGTACTTCCTCGTGCGCCAGGACGGCAGCGACGGCAACTTCATCCGCTCGGACCAGCCCGACAAGCTGATTCCGCAGTGGCAGATCTTCAGCTGGTAAACCCTCCCCTCCACGACGCTCCAGAGGATTGAGCATGTCGGTATTCACACCTCTGGAACGTCCGGCCCTGGAAGACTTCCTCGCCCCCTACGGCCTCGGCCGCCTGCGGGACTTCCGCGGCATTGCGGAAGGCTCTGAGAACAGCAACTTCTTCGTCAGCCTGGAGCAGGGCGAATTCGTCCTGACCCTGGTGGAGCGCGGCCCGGTGCAGGAGATGCCGTTCTTCATCGAACTGCTCGACGTACTCCACGAAGCTGATCTGCCGGTGCCCTACGCGCTGCGCACGAAGAGCGGCGAAGCGCTGCGCCAGCTCGAAGGCAAGCCGGCGCTGCTGCAACCGCGCCTGGCCGGCCGTCACGAACGCTCGCCGAACAACCATCACTGCCAGGAGGTCGGCGACCTGCTGGCACGCCTGCACCAGGCGACCCGCGAGCGCATCATCGAGCGCCCCAGCGACCGTGGCTTGAGCTGGATGCTGCATGAAGGCGAGGCGATGCAGTCGCACCTGTCCGGCAACGCCGCGAGCTTGCTGGGCGATGCGCTGGAAGAAATCGCCCGCCTGCTCGCCGAGCAACCGGCGCTGCCGCGCGCCAACCTGCACGCCGACCTGTTCCGCGACAACGTGCTGTTCGACGGCCCGCACCTGGCCGGGGTGATCGACTTCTACAACGCCAGCTCCGGCTGGATGCTCTACGATCTGGCAATCACCGTGAACGACTGGTGCTCGACAGACGACGGCGCCCTCGACGGCCCGCGTGCCCGCGCCCTGCTGGCGGCCTATGCGGCCAAGCGGCCGTTCACCGCGCTGGAAGCTGAGCTTTGGCCGGAGATGCTGCGGGTGGCTTGCGTGCGCTTCTGGCTGTCGCGACTGATCGCCGCCGAGGCATTCGCCGGGCAGGACGTGCTGATCCACGACCCGAGCGAGTTCGAGCGCCGCCTGGCGCAGCGGCAGAAGGTGGGGATTCATTTGCCGTTTGCGTTGTGATTGGCGCAACGCAAATGCTGAACCTGTAGGAGCGAGGGGGACGCCATCGTTATTGCTCGCGAACAGCCCCGCTGCGGAGTTTGTTCGCGAGCATGCTCGCTCCTACAGAAAGGCAGGCCGGTGTGAGGCGGGTAGGGTGAAGATCGAACGGGAAGCCGGCATCCCTGCCGCGGCTCCTCTGCCCAGGGTCAGCCCCGGCCCGGCCATCCATGGCCAGTCGTTCGCCCTTCAAAACGCATGCGTTTTGAGCGAGCTCACCCGCACTTCGAATGCCCACAGTTCAGGCAGGTCGCGCAGCCATCCATCTGCACCACCGCCATGGTGTTGCACTTGCCGCACAGCTGGGCGCCAGCGGGGAAGCCTTCGCCGGGCTCGGCCTTGTTGGTGCCTTGGGCGGCTTCGTAGGCGGCGCGTTTCTCGGCGAGGTACAGGCGCTGTTCCTCGTCCAGCTGCGGGCCTTCCATCAGGCCGATGGCGACCAGGTGGCGCTCCACCACGGCGCCGATCTCGGCGACGATCGATGGCATATAGATGCCGCCGCGCTTCAGGTAGCCGCCACGCGGGTCGAACACCGCCTTCATTTCTTCGACCAGGAAGGTGCAGTCACCGCCCTTGCGGAACACCGCGGACATGATCCGGGTGAGCGCAACGATCCACTGGAAGTGGTCCATGTTCTTGGAGTTGATGAAGATCTCGAAGGGCCGGCGCTGTTCATACGGGGTGTCCGGGTTGAGCACCATGTCATTGATGGTCACGTAGAGCGCATGCTCGAACAGCGGCGACTTGATCTTGTAAGTCGCACCGACCAGCAGCTCCGGCCGTTGCAGGGTTTCATCCATCTTCACCACGGCGGCGGCCGCGGCGGCTTCCACACGGGCCTTTTCCTCGGCCACGTCCACCACCTGGAAGCCTTTGATCTTCTGGTTGATCTTGACGCTCATAGCTTTCTCCAGGGGTATCAGTACTTGCCGTAATAGCCTTCTTTCAGGGCGTCGAAGAGGTTGGCGGCGGTATGGATCTCGCCGTCGTATTCCACCTCCTCGTTGCCCTTGAGCTCCACCACGCTGCCATCTTCCAATTCGAAGCGGTACAGCGTTTTCTCCAGGTCCGACTCCTTCACCAGCACGCCCTGGAAGGCCGCCGGGTTGAAGCGGAAGGTGGTGCAGCCCTTCAGGCCCTGCCGCCACGCGTAGAGGTAGATGTCCTTGAAGTCCTCGAACGGGTAGTCGGTGGGGACGTTGGCGGTCTTGGAGATCGACGAGTCGATCCACTTCTGCGCAGCGGCCTGGATGTCCACGTGCTGCTGCGGAGTGATGTCGTCGGCGGTGATGAAGTAGTGCGGCAGGCGGTGCTTCTCTTCCTCGGCGCCTGGTACGGCGTGCTTGTCCACCTGGTCGCGGTAGGCCAGCAATTCGTAGCTGAAGACCGAGATCTTCTCCTTGGTCTTGCGCCCGGCGCGGATAAGGTTGCGCGAATAGTGGTGGGCGAAGCTCGGCTCGATGCCGTTGGAGGCGTTGTTGGCTAGGCTCAGGCTGATGGTACCGGTGGGCGCGATGGAGCTGTGGTGGGTGAAGCGCGCGCCGTGCTCGGCCAGTTCCTCGATCAACTGCGGCGCATGCTCGGCAACGCGCTGCATGTAGCGCGAGTATTTGGCGTGCAGCACGCGGCCGGCCACCTTGTCGCCGACCTTGAGGCCATCGGCCTTCATTTCCGGACGCTTGCGCAGCATCTCGGCGGTGACTTCGTATTCCTTCACCAGGGCCGGTGCCGGACCTTTCTCGCGGGACAGCTCCAGGGCCACTTCCCAGCCAACCAGGGCCATCTCACGCGCCACTTCCTCGGTGAACACGCAGGCTTCCGGGCTGCCGTAGCGCAGCTTGAGCAGCGTCAGCGCCGAGCCCAGGCCGAGGAAGCCCATGCCGTGGCGACGCTTGCCGAGAATTTCCGCGCGCTGCTGCTCCAGCGGCAGGCCGTTGATCTCCACGACGTTGTCGAGCATGCGGGTGAACACGCGGACCACTTCGCGGTAGCGTTCCCAGTCGAAGCGCGCGTTGTCGCCGAAGGCGTCGACCACGAAGGTCGTCAGGTTTACCGAGCCCAGCAGGCACGAGCCATAGGGCGGCAGCGGCTGCTCGCCGCAGGGGTTGGTGGCGCGGATCGCCTCGCACCACCAGTTGTTGTTCATCTCGTTGACCCGGTCAATGAGGATGAAGCCGGGCTCGGCGTAGTCATAGGTGGACACCATGATCATGTCCCACAGGTGCCGCGCCTTGACCCGCCCGTAGACCTTGCAGGCGACGCGGCCGTCATCGCCTACCAGGTAGTCGTCATGCAGCGGCCAGTCGCGCCAGACCACTTCCTCGGCGTTCTTCAGGTCGACTTCGTCGCGCTCCTTCTGGTGGATCGGGAACACCAGCGGCCAGTCCTCGTCATCCTCCACGGCGTTCATGAAGCCGTCGGTGATCAGCAGGCTGAGGTTGAACTGGCGCAGGCGGCCGTCTTCGCGCTTGGCGCGGATGAACTCGCGCACGTCCGGATGGCTGACGTCGAAGGTGCCCATCTGCGCGCCACGCCGCCCCCCGGCGGAGCTGACGGTGAAGCACATCTTGTCGTAGATATCCATGAACGACAGCGGCCCGCTGGTGTGCGCGCCGGCGCCGGAGACGTAGGCGCCGCGTGGGCGCAGGGTGCTGAATTCGTAGCCGATGCCACAGCCGGCCTTGAGCGTCAGCCCGGCCTCGTGGACCTTCTCCAGGATGTCGTCCATGGAGTCGCGGATAATCCCGGAGACGGTGCAATTGATGGTCGAGGTGGCCGGCTTGTACCCCTGGGCACCGGCGTTGGAGATGATCCGCCCGGCCGGGATGGCGCCGTTGCGCAGGGCCCAGAGGAAGCGCTCGTACCAGTGCTCGCGCAGGGCCTTGTCGGCCTCGACGTCGGCCAGGGCGCGGGCGACGCGCTGCCAGGTCTCGTCGACGCTGCCGTCGATGGGGTCACCGCTCTTGTGCTTCAAGCGGTACTTGCTGTCCCAGATATCCTGCGAGGCAGGCTGCAGGGCGAGAACTCCTGGGTTGGCGCCGCGTTGGCGCGCATCGGTCTTGGCCATCCGGGAAAGAACCTCCTGTCGGTTGGGTGGCAGTCGCAAATGGAGCGCGAGTAGACCCCATATATAGGCATGGATTCCTGATCACCATCAACATCTTGTGTCAGGCAACCTCAAGTAGACACCATAGACAATTGAACGGCGAACGCCGTCAAAGATGCGGAAAGCCGACGATTGGTGGGGAATCAGGGGAGGAAATTACGGGAAATTTCAGGCAAGGAGGGTGCGACGATCAGGCGCGGCAGAAGCGATTACTTGAGCGCTCGATGCATCACGCAAGCATCGAACCTTGTAGGAGCGAGCTTGCTCGCGAACCCGCCTTGCAGCGGAGCATCAGGTCGCCCTGATTCGCGAGCAAGCTCGCTCCTACGAAAGGCAGCAACGTAGGGCGGATAAGGCGGAACGCTTTATCCGCCATCCGAAGCCCATCGGCGAATAACGCCCGAGGCGTTATTCGCCCTGCGATCGGGAAACTCCGGCAGCAGCTCGACTCAGAGCTTCTCCAGGCACCCCGCGAACTCATCCGCCAGGTTGCCCAGCAGCTTTTCGTAACCCTGGGCATCCACCTTCACGCCCACGCCCAGGTCATCCAGTTCGGCCAGGCGCACCGGCAGGCCCTGGCTCAGGGTATCTGCCAGGCGCGGGCGAATCGGCGGTTCGCTGAAGATGCATGACGGGCCGGCCTTCTGCAGCTGTGTGCGCATGGCCGCCACGTGGCGGGCGCCCGGCTGCACATCGGCGGAGACTGCGAACACCCCGGCATGGCGGAGGCCATAGGCTTCCTCGAAGTAGTCGAAGGCCTCGTGGAAGACGAAGAAGGGCTTGCCCTTGAGCGGTTCGATGCGCTGTTTCAGGCGCGCGTCGAGAGTTTCCATGCGCTCATCGAAGGCCTTCAGGTTGGCCTGATAGCGAGTGGCGTTGGCCGGGTCGGCGATGGCCAGGTCCTCGGCCATGCGTGCGGCGATCACCTGGGCATTGGCGGGCAATAGCCACAAATGCGCGTCGATCATGCCGGGCCGGTGATCATGATCATGGCCGGTCTCGTCGTCATGGTCCGGATGGTTCGACTCGCTGAAGTCGGCGAACTTGCGCAGGTGCATGCCGGCCTGGTCCTGTACGGCCACGCTCGGGCCCTTGCGGCTTTCCAGCACCTTGGGCAGGAAGTTTTCCAGGTCCTGGCCGACCCAGTAGAACAACTGGGCATCACGCACGCGGCGGATGTCCGAGGGGCGCAGCGAGTAGCTGTGCGGCGAGGCGCCCGGCGGCAGCAACACGTCCGGCGTGCCTTCGCCATCCTGGATGGCGGCGGCGATCAGTTGCAGCGGCTTGATGCTGGTCAGCACGCTGACCTCGGCGCGCACGGGGAGGCTGAGCAGCAGCGCGCAGGCAGCGGTCAGCAGGGCGACGGGACGGAAGGACACGGCGGCACTCACACAGGGGAGATATGAAAGAGTAATATAATAACGTCTCTGAACCCGAGCGTCGCCGCGCATGTACAAGATCGCCCCCAAGACACCCCTCGCCTGCCGTCCGCACGACCACGCCAACTGCGTGGCAAGCGCTCTGGCGGATGCCGATGCGCTGTGCGCCCGGCAGGGAGTTCGTCTGACCGAACTGCGCCGACGCGTGCTGGAGCTGGTCTGGGCGAGCCACAAGCCACTGGGCGCCTACGACATCCTCGCCGTGCTGAGCGAGGAGGACGGCCGCAAGGCAGCGCCGCCGACGGTCTACCGCGCCCTCGACTTCCTCCTGGAAAACGGCCTGGTGCACCGCATCGCCTCGCTCAACGCCTTCATCGGCTGCGCCCACCCTGAACATGCCCATGAGGGCCAGTTCCTGATCTGCCGCGCCTGCCACACCGCCATCGAGCTGGAGCAACCAGCCATCAGCGAGGCCATCGTCGCCGGCGCCAAGGGCGTCGGCTTCGCCGTGGAAAGCCAGACCGTCGAAATTGTCGGCCTCTGCGGCGCCTGCGCTCCCGGCCAGCGGGAGGCGTGATGAGCGACGCCCTGATCCGCCTGCAAGGCGTCGGCGTCAGCTACGCCGGCCAGGCGGTGCTGCAGAACGTCGACCTGACCATCGCCCCCGGCGAGATCGTCACCCTGATCGGCCCCAACGGCGCCGGCAAGACGACCCTGGTGCGCAGCGTGCTCGGCCTGCTCAAGCCCGATACCGGCAGCGTCTGGCGCCAGCCGAAGCTGTCCATCGGCTACATGCCGCAAAAGCTCCACGTCGACCCGACCCTGCCGCTGACGGTGTTCCGTTTCCTGCGCCTGGTCCCCGGCGTGCAGCGCACCCATGCGCTGGATGCGCTGAAGGAAGTCGGCGCAGCGCATGTGATCGACAAGCCGCTGCAAAGTGTCTCCGGCGGCGAGCTGCAGCGCGTGCTGCTGGCCCGCGCCCTGCTGCGCAAGCCGGAGCTGCTGGTGCTCGACGAACCCGTGCAGGGCGTCGATGTCGCCGGGCAAGCCGAGCTGTACCGTCTGATCGGCCGCCTGCGCGACCGCCTCGGCTGCGGCGTGCTGATGGTGTCCCACGACCTGCACCTGGTGATGAGCGCCACCGACAAGGTGGTCTGCCTGAACCGCCACGTCTGCTGCTCCGGGCACCCGGAACAGGTCAGCGGCGACCCGGCCTTCGTCGAGCTGTTCGGCCAGGACGCCCGTAGCCTGGCGGTCTATCACCATCACCATGACCATTCCCACGACCTGCACGGCGAGGTGGTGAAACCCGCCTTCCCGGCCGGCACCCGCTTCACTCCGGTCCACCAGCACGGCCCCGACTGCAACCATGGCTGATTTCCTGCTCAACGCCCTCCTCGCCGGGCTGGCCCTGGCGGTGGTCGCCGGGCCCCTGGGTTCGTTCGTCGTCTGGCGACGCATGGCCTATTTCGGTGACACCCTGTCCCACGCCGCCCTGCTCGGCGTGGCCTTAGGCTTTCTGCTGGACGTCAGTCCGACGCTGGCAGTGACCGTTGGCTGCGTGCTGCTCGCCGTGCTGCTGGTCACCCTGCAACAGCGCCAGCCGCTGGCCGCCGACACCCTGCTCGGCATCCTCGCGCACAGCACGCTGTCACTGGGCCTGGTGACCCTGAGCTTCATGAAGGAAGTGCGCGTCGACCTGATGGCCTACCTGTTTGGCGACCTGCTCGCCGTCAGCCAGACCGACCTCCTGTGGATAGTCGCCGGCAGCGCCCTGGTGCTCGGCCTGATCTGCTGGCTGTGGCGGCCGCTGCTGGCGATCACCGTGCACGAGGAACTGGCGCGGGTCGAAGGCCTGCCGGTCACCGCCATCCGTCTCGCGCTGATGCTGCTGATCGCCATCGTCATCGCCGTGGCCATGAAGATCGTCGGCGTGCTGCTGATCACCTCGCTGCTGATAATCCCCGCCGCTGCCGCCCAGCGGCATGCGCGCAGCCCGGAACAGATGGCCTTCGGCGCGAGTCTGATCGGCCTGGTGGCGGTGTGTGCCGGGCTCTCGCTGTCCTGGTTCAAGGACACCCCCGCCGGCCCCTCCATCGTGGTCAGCGCGGCGGCCCTGTTCCTGCTGAGTTTTGTCCTGCCGCGCCGGACGGTGTAGAATTTGGCGATTTTTTGATCAAAAGAGACCCTGACGCATGAAGTCGTTCGTCATCCGCCTGTTCGCGCTGATGGCCATGGCGCTGGCCCTCGCGGCCTGCCAGAGCACCGCGAGCAATCCGCCCAGCAGCAGTGGCTTCGAGACCGAACTGGCCGCCGGCCGTCTGGAATCCGCGCAGCTCGCGCTGGGTTCCGAACAGGAAGACGCCACCCAGCTCGCCGAGCGCCGCAAGCGCCTGGCCGACGCGTACCTTGAGCGCAGCCGCGAAGCGCTGGCCAAGGGCGACGTCAATGGCGCCACCACCGCTCTGACCCGCGCCCGCTCGCTGATGCCTCGCGCCCCTGGCGTCGCCGCCGACGTCAGCGGCCTGCAGAAGCCCGCCGTTCCGGTCGCCCCGGCCGTCCAGCCGAACTGCACGCCCTGAGCCCCACGGGCGCCCGTTCGCGGCGCCCGTTATTTCCTTTTGTTCCGTGCTTAGCTGAACAAAGATTAATCAGCCATAAAAAAGCAGGTTAAAATGCGCGGTTTTGGCTGACCGCCTACGCTCGTTTCCTACGCCTGTTCATCCGACGGCTCCGGCAGCGAGCGGCGCCTCCCCGTACCCACAAGGTTCGCTAAGTGATCGAATTCCACGACGTCCACAAGACCTATCGCGTCGCCGGACGCGATATCCCGGCCCTGCAGCCGACCCGCCTGAGCATCGAGGGCGGCCAGGTGTTCGGCCTGATCGGCCATTCCGGCGCCGGTAAAAGCACCCTGCTGCGCCTGATCAACCGCCTGGAAGAACCCAGCGGCGGGCGCATCGTCATCGACGGCGAAGACATCACCGCGCTGGACGCCGACGGCCTGCGCCGCTTCCGCCAGCGCGTCGGGATGATCTTCCAGCACTTCAACCTGCTGGCCTCCAAGACCGTCGCCGACAACATCGCCATGCCGATGAGGCTCGCCGGCACCTTCAGCGCCGCGGAAATCAGCGCGCGGGTGGACGAACTGCTCGAGCGCGTCGGCCTCCAGGACCACGCCCGCAAGTACCCGGCACAGCTTTCCGGCGGCCAGAAGCAGCGCGTCGGCATCGCCCGCGCCCTGGCCTGCCGGCCGACCATCCTGCTCTGCGACGAGGCCACCAGCGCCCTCGACCCGCAGACCACCGGCCAGGTCCTGCAACTGCTGGCCCAGATCAACCGCGAGCTGAAGCTGACCATCGTCCTGATCACCCACGAGATGGACGTGATCCGTCGTGTCTGCGATCAGGTAGCGGTAATGGATGCCGGGCGCATCGTCGAGCAGGGCGAGGTCGCCGACGTGTTCCTGCACCCGCAGCACGAGACCACCCGCCGCTTCGTCTTCGAGGCCGAGCGCGTCGACGAGGACGAGCAGCACGATGACTTCGCCCACGTGCCGGGCCGCATCCTGCGCCTGACCTTCCGTGGCGAGGCGACCTACGCGCCGCTGCTGGGCACCGTCGCGCGCCAGACCGGGGTGGACTACAGCATCCTCGCGGGGCGCATCGACCGGATCAAGGACCAGCCCTACGGCCAGCTCACCCTGTCCCTGGTGGGCGGTGACATCGAAGCCGCTCTGGCGCAGCTCAACGCGGCCGATGTCCATGTGGAGGTGCTGCGCGCATGAACGACTTCTTTGTGAATATCGACTGGTCGGAAATCCTCCAGGCCAGCCTCGACACCTTCTGGATGCTCGGCGGCTCGCTGCTGTTCACCGTCATCCTCGGCCTGCCGCTGGGCGTGCTGCTGTTCCTCACCGGGCCCAAGCAGTTGTTCGCCAACCGCGGCATTTACGGCGTGCTGGCGTTCATCGTCAACGTGCTGCGCTCGCTGCCGTTCATCATTCTGCTGATCGTGCTGATCCCGCTCACGGTGATCCTGGTCGGCACCTCGCTGGGCGTCGCCGGAGCCATCCCGCCGCTGGTGGTGGGTGCCACGCCGTTCTTCGCGCGCCTGGTGGAAACCGCGCTGCGCGAGGTGGACAAGGGCATCATCGAAGCCACCCAGGCCATGGGCGCCAGCACCCGCCAGATCATCTGGAATGCCCTGCTGCCCGAGGCCCGTCCGGGCATCATCGCCGCCATCACCGTCACTGCCATCACCCTGGTGTCCTACACCGCGATGGCCGGCGTGGTCGGCGCCGGCGGCCTCGGCGACCTGGCGATCCGCTACGGCTACCAACGCTTCCAGGACGACGTGATGCTGCTCACCGTGGTGATGCTGGTGGTCCTCGTCCAGATCCTGCAGACCGTCGGCGACAAGCTGGTGGTCCACTACTCGCGCAAATAACCACAAGGCCCGCCGGATGCGGGCCGACCAAGGAGCCAACCATGAAGAAACTGTTCGCCGCGTTCGCTGCCGCCGCAGTCATCGCCGCCCCGCTGGCCCAGGCCGCCGACAGCCTGACCGTCGCCGCCACCCCGGTGCCGCACGCCGAGATCCTCAACTTCGTCAAACCCATCCTGGCCAAGGAAGGGGTTGAGCTGAAGGTGAAGGAATTCACCGACTACGTGCAGCCCAACACCCAGGTCGCCGAGAAGCGCCTGGACGCCAACTTCTTCCAGCACCAGCCGTACCTGGATGAGTTCAACAAGACCAAGGGCACCAGCCTGATCGCCGTCACCGGCGTGCACATCGAGCCGCTGGGCGCCTACTCCACCAAGTACAAGAAGCTCGACGAGCTGCCCTCGGGCGCCACCGTGGTGATCCCCAACGACGCCACCAACGGCGGCCGCGCGCTGCTGCTGCTGGACAAGGCCGGCGTGATCAAGCTCAAGGACAACAAGTCCATCACCGCCACCCCGAAAGATATCGTCGAGAACCCGAAGAACATCAAGGTGCGTGAGCTGGAAGCGGCCACCCTGCCGCGCGTGCTGACCCAAGTCGACCTCGCCCTGATCAACACCAACTACGCCCTGGAAGCCAAGCTGAACCCCACCAAGGACGCGCTGGCCATCGAAGGCGCCGACTCGCCCTACGTGAACATCCTGGTGGCCCGCCCGGACAACAAGGACAGCGCCGCCATGCAGAAACTGGCCGCCGCCCTGCACAGCCCCGAGGTCAAGCAGTTCATCCTCGAGAAGTACAAGGGCGCCGTCGTTCCGGCGTTCTGATCGCCGCGAAGCTGTCGCTCTGAAAAAGCCCGGTCGAATGACCGGGTTTTTTCGTTTCAGCACCCCGCAAAGCCGCGCGCCAGGGCCTCTGCTCAAAAAAAACACCAACCTTTCCTGCATATTTTCCATGCCGCAAAGGCATCGGATTTTTGCCGATCCGCTGAAACCCACGAATGGTGCGGCCTACAGCGATTCGCCAAAAACCTATAGCACAGAAAGTTATTTAAATAAGAGAAACAATCACTTCAAGAGCTAAGGCGCTCCGCCAATCATGCAGGTCCGTTCCAAGCGCGACTTAGAGCCGCGCAGACCTGCAAGGAGATCGTTCATGGCTCAACCCCAGCATGCCCTCGCGCCGGATGCCTTCCTGCGCCACGTGCCCGGCGGCGACCTGGTCGATCTCGGCCGCCCGCTGCGCCACGCACTGGAGCTGGGCCGCCACGTGCCGGCGAAAGCCCGCGCGCTGAGCCGTCGCGAAGCCGTCCTGCTCGGTCTGTTCGCCCTGACACTGCATGGCGCGGTGGTCTACTGGCTGAGCCAGCAGCCCACCCCGCAACTGCCGGAGGTGCCGCCGCAGGTGCCGCCGATGACCATCGAATTCACCGCGCCGACGCCGCCGGTAGTCGAACCGCCGCCGCCCGAGCCGATTCCCGAACCGGTGGTGCAGGAACCGCCGCCCCCGGTGGTGGACGAGAACGCGGTGAAACCGCCGCCGCCCAAGCCGATCCCCAAACCCAAGCCGAAACCGGTGGCCAAGCCCAAACCCGTGCCCAAGCCGGTCGAGCAACCCGCACCGCCCAAGGCAGAGACCCCGCCGCCCCCGGCACCGCCCGCCCCGGCGGCACCGGCTCCGGCACCGTTGACGCCGCCTTCGGCCAGCGCCGGTTACCTGAAGAACCCGGCGCCGGAATACCCGCCACTGGCACAGCGCCGTGGCTGGGAAGGCACCGTGCTGCTGCGTGTGCATGTACTCGCCAGCGGCAGCCCGAGCGAGATCCAGGTGCAGAAGAGCAGCGGCCGCGATGCCCTGGACGATGCCGCGGTGCGTGCGGTGAAACGCTGGAGCTTCGTCCCCGCCAAGCGCGGCGACGTGGCCCAGGACGGCTGGGTCAGCGTACCCATCGATTTCAAATTGCATTGATTCAACTTGCCCAGATCAGCCGCACGAGAAACGCGGAAGGAGAACACCCATGAGTCTGCCCCTGAACCCCCTGGAATCCGTCGAAGGCGCAGTCATCTGGCTGCTGGTCGGCTTCTCCGTCGTCACTTGGGCGCTGGCCCTGGTGAAAGGCGTCCAGTTCACCCGCCAGAAGTCCCAGGACAAGCGCTTCCAGAAGCAGTTCTGGAGCGCCACCAGCCTCGAATCGGCCGGTGACCAGGCCGCCGGCAAGCCTGGTGCCGGGGCCCGCGTGGCCCAGGCCGGTTTCGCTGCCATCCAGGTACAGGACAACGGCCAGCCGGACCTCGCCCAGTCGATCAACCATCAGGACCGCCTCGAACGCGCCCTGCGCCAGCAGATCCAGCGTGAACGCCGCTCGCTGGAATCGGGCCTGGCAGTGCTTGCCTCGATCGGCTCCACCTCGCCCTTCATCGGCCTGTTCGGCACCGTGTGGGGCATCATGGAAGCGCTCAAGGGCATCAGCGCGGCGGGCTCCGCCAGCCTGGAAACCGTCGCCGGCCCCATCGGCAGCGCGCTGATCGCCACCGGCGTGGGTATCGCCGTCGCCGTGCCGGCGGTGCTGGTCTACAACTACTTCCTCCGTCGCCTGAAGCTCACCGCGGCCGACCTCGACGACTTCGCCCACGACTTCTACAGCCTCGCGCAGAAGAGCGCCTTCCGCGTCGTCACCCTGCCCACCGCCGCGCGCAAACCGGCTGCCGGCAACAGCGTGAAGGAGGCAAGCTGACATGGCCTTCTCGACCCAGGACAGCGACGAAGTTCTCTCCGAGATCAACGTCACCCCGCTGGTGGACGTGATGCTGGTGCTGCTGGTGGTGTTCATCGTCACCGCGCCGCTCTTGACCAACGCCATCCCGATCAACCTGCCCAAGACCGAGGCGGTCGCCCCGCCGGAGCAGAAGGACCCGCTGGTGGTGAGCATCGACGGCGCCGGCAAGTGGTTCATCAACAAGGACGAGATCCAGCCGGACCTGCTGCAGAGCAACCTGGCGGCCGCGAAGGCCAAGGACGCCGAAGTCCGTGTGCAACTGCAGGCCGACGAGACCGTGAACTACGGCCAGGTGGCCAAGGCCATGGCCTCCATCGAGAAGGCAGGGATTACCAAGCTGGCGGTGATCACCGCGCGCTGAGGCACCTGTAAGACACCTGAAACAGAGCGGGTGTAGAAAGGGACCTCCACAACGTACCGAGCTTCAAGGCCGCTCTCCCAATACTCAGGCAGGGGTGAGCGGCCTTTTTTTATTCGCGCGTTTCGCGCCGATGACGGTTGATCGCGTAGGGCGCATAACCCGGAACGGGTTATGCGCCACAGGCCCCGCGGCGGATAGCGCTGACGCGTTATCCGCCCTACCTGAACGCCAGCGACTCCTGCGTCTGCCAGATCACCCGCCGTTCGTCGTCATCCCCGCCCTGGCAATAAACCTATGCCTTTCAGGCCCTTCCGTGGCCGCCGCAGTTCTACTAAGTTGATGACAGTTAGGAGACCTGAGGGGTACCGCATGACATCGTCTCCCGCTTCGGAAGGCCCGTTCTATCCACCGACACTGGGGGTGCCGGAACGCTTCACACCCGATCAGCTGCGCGCCTCGCTCGACATCACCATGAGCGAACACGGCGCCGGCCCGGTATGGCTGTTCGCCTATGGCTCGCTGATCTGGCGCCCGGAATTCCCGGTGGCCGAGGCTCGCCGCGCGCGGGTGCACGGCTACCATCGCGGGCTCTACCTGTGGTCCCTCACCCACCGCGGTACCCCGGAAGCGCCGGGCCTGGTGCTCGGCCTGGACCGGGGCGGCTCCTGCGCCGGCTTCGCCTTCCGCCTGCCCGACGACAACCTCGACGCCAACCTCTACGCGCTCTGGGAACGAGAGATGCCCTACGCCTCCTACCGCCCGGAATGGCTCAATTGCCGCCTCGACGACGGTAGCCGCGTGCGCGCCCTGGGCTTCGTCCTCGAACGCCACCTGCCCAGCTACGCCGGCTCCCTGCCCGACAATGTCGTCCAGCACGTGCTCGACAGCGCCCAGGGCCACTTCGGCACCACCCGCGACTATGTCGAGCAGACCGCCAAGGCGCTGCGCGAATACGCCATGCCCGACCTCAACCTGGAAGGCATCCTGGCACGCTGCTGCCCGCTGCGCCGGGCGCAGGACTAACGCCTTATCGCTGTTCGTTAGATAGAAATACTGCATAAGCAAAGAATTTCTTATTCCTTAACGAATATTAAAACCCTCCCTAGAATGCCTTCTCATGACGATTCGAGAGGGCCGCCCCATGCGCAATGAACGCATCCGCTACCTGATCGTGCCGGGCTGGCACGGTTCCGACGACGCCCATTGGCAGAGCCACTGGCAGCGCGCCCTGCCGAACGCCGCGCGGGTGCAGCAGCAGGACTGGATCATCCCGCAGCACAACGACTGGGTCGCCGAACTGGACCGCGAAATCCGCCGCGAGCCGGGCCGCGTCGTACTGATCGCCCACAGTCTCGGCTGCGTCACCGTCGCCTCCTGGGCGGCCCGCGCCGACCGCCGCGCCCTCGCCCAGGTCGCCGGCGCCCTGCTGGTCGCCCCGGCCGATGTGGAGCGTGAGACGTGCCACGAAGCCCTGCGCAACTTCGCCCCCATCGCCGCACAGACGCTGCCTTTCCCCGCCGTGCTGGTGGGTTCGGACAACGACGCCGCCTGCAGTCCGCAACGCGCGCTGATCCTCGGCCGCGCCTGGGGCGCCGAGACGGTGATCCTGCCCTCCGCCGGGCACATCAACGTGAAATCCGGCCACGGCGCGTGGGAATCGGGCTACCGTCATCTGTATCGCCTGCAGTACCTGATCGACCAGCAATCGCGCCAGCGCGCCTGATCCGACTCCTGATTACCGGAGCATGGAGCGCGGTGTGACGTCCGCGCCTATCCCATCGCAGCGCGGATTCGGCTAGGGTGAGGCATAGCCCACGCCGGAGACCGCCATGCCCCCGCTGCACGACCTGTCCGCCGTCGAACTGCTGGCCCTTTACCGCTCGCACCAGCTCTCCCCCGTCGAATACCTGGAGCACCTGATCGCTCACATCGACCGCTGGGAGCCGCAACTCTGCGCGCTGTTCGCCTTCGATCCGCAGCGGGCGATGGAGCAGGCGCGGCGCTCCGAGGCGCGCTGGATCCGCTGCGCGCCCTGCGGCGAACTGGATGGCGTGCCGGTGACCATCAAGGAACTGATCGCCACTCGCGGCGACCCGATTCCCCAGGGCAGCGCCGCCACCTTGCTGCAACCTTCAACCGGCGACGCACCGCCTGCCGCGCGGATGTTCGAGGCCGGCGCGATCCTGCTGGGCAAGACCACGGTGCCGGACTTCGGCATGCTCTCCTCCGGGCTCTCCAGCTTCCACGAACTGGCGCGCAACCCCTGGGACCTGCGCATGAACCCCGGCGGCTCCAGCGCCGGAGCCGCCTCGGCCGCCGCCGCCGGCTACGGGCCGCTGCACATCGGCACTGACATCGGCGGCTCGGTACGCCTGCCGGCGGGGTGGTGCGGCCTGGTCGGCTTCAAGCCGAGCTTCGGGCGTATTCCTATCGACCCTTACTACACCGGGCGTTGCGCCGGGCCCATGACCCGCACGCTGGATGATGCGGCGCTGATGATGAAGCACCTGTCCCGCCCCGACTGGCGCGACGCTACGGCGCTGCCGCCGGCGGATCTGGACTGGCACATCGAGGAGCTGGACGTGCAGGGCTTGCGCATCGGCCTGCAACTCGACCCCGGCTGCGGCCTGCAACCGGACGAGGAAGTCCGCGCTGCCGTCGAGGCGGTGGCGCGGCGCTTCTCCAACGCCGGCGCGGAGATAGTCGAGGTACAGCCGATCCTTGATCGCGAACTGCTCGACGGCCTCGACAAGTTCTGGCGCGCGCGCCTGTGGGCCGAGCTGGAAAACCTACCGCGCGAACGCCAGGCCAAGGTCCTGCCGTACATCTACCAGTGGGCCGAAGGCGGCGCTTCGGTCAGCGGCGCCGATGCGGTGCGCGGCTACAACCGCACATTCGACATGCGTCGACGGGCGGCCGAGCAATTCCACGAGTTAGACTTCCTGCTCTCGCCGACCAACCAGGTCGCCGCCTTCCCGGCCGAATGGGCATCGCCCACCAACGACCCGGCGCTGCCCTTCGAGCACATCGGCTTCACCGTGCCCTGGAACATGTCCGAGCAACCGGCACTCTCAATCAACTGCGGCTTCACCAGCGCCGGCATGCCCATCGGCCTGCAGATCGTCGGCCCGCGCTTCGCCGACATCCAGGTGCTGCGCCTGGGCAAGACCTACGAACACTGGCGCGGCCCCGTCAGCCGCTGGCCGCAGCCGCCGAGAGTCAACTAGGCTCAGACGCACCGCCGACCACAAGGAACGGATCGCGCGCCCATGCAGTACACCACCTACATCGCCCACTTCCTGGTCGTCATCCAGTTGCTGGGGATCATCGCCGCGATCCACGCCGTGCTCAGCGTACGCACCGCCCAGGGCGCCATCGCCTGGGCGACCTCGCTGGTGTTCATGCCGCTGCTGACGCTGGTGCCCTACCTCGTTTTCGGCCGCAGCCGCTTCGACGCCTACATCGGCGCACGCCGGCAGGCCAACGAGGAGATGCACGTGGCCGCCGCCGAACTGGACTGGCGCCCCTGGGTCGAAGAAGCCCTCGCCGCCCGCCAGTACCACGCCTACAAGTCGCTCAAGGCCATGGTCGCTCTGGCGCGCATGCCGACGCTGGCCAACAACAAGGTGCGCCTACTGGTGAACGGCAAGGCCTCCTTCGACGCGATCTTCGAGGCCATCTCCAGCGCGAAGAAAGTCATCCTCGTGCAGTTCTTCATCATCCGCGACGACGCCCTCGGCCAGCGCCTTGCTCAACTGCTGCTGGAGCGCGCGGCCAACGGTGTCGACGTGTTCCTGCTGTATGACGGCATCGGCAGCCATGCGCTGTCGCGGCGCTACATCGAACGCCTGCGCCAGGGCGGCGTGCAGGTGCACGCCTTCAGCACCGGCAGCGGAATGATCAACCGCTTCCAGGTTAACTTCCGCAACCACCGCAAGATCGTGGTGGTCGACGGCGTGCGAGGCTTCGTTGGCGGGCACAACGTGGGCATCGAATACCTGGGCGAAAAGCCGCCGCTGGCGCCCTGGCGCGACACCCACATCGAATTGCACGGCCCGGCGGTAGCGTGCCTGCAGGAGTGCTTCGCCGAGGACTGGTTCTGGGCCACCCATACGCTGCCGACGCTGATCCTGCCCGACGGCTATGACGACGCCGGGATGCTCTGCCAGGTGGTGCCCAGCGGCCCGGCGGACACCCAGGAAACCTGCTCGCTGTTCTTCGTCGAATCGATCAACGCAGCGGTGGAGCGAGTGTGGATTACCACGCCGTATTTCGTCCCGGACGAAGCCGTTGCCGCTGCCCTGCGCCTGGCAGTGCTGCGCGGCGTGGACGTGCGCATCCTGTTGCCCTCGCGGCCTGACCACAAGACGGTCTACGCCGCTTCCAGCCTCTACGCGCTGGAAGCCGTGCGCGCCGGCGTGCGGGTGTTCCGCTACCAGCCGGGGTTCCTGCATCAGAAGGTAGTGCTGATCGACCATGACAGTGCCGCCGTGGGCAGCGCCAACCTGGACAACCGCTCCTTCCGCCTGAACTTCGAGATCATGGTGATCACCGTCGATGAAGGCTTCGCCCGCGACGTGGAGACCATGTTGGAGGAGGACTTCGCGCAATCGGTGGAGATGACCCTGGACGACCGCAAGCGCGTGCACCGTCTGCAGCAGTTGGGGATGCGGGTAGCGCGGCTGGTATCGCCGATTCTCTGAAGATTCGAAGCGACGATGTTCGCGAGCAAGCTCGCTCCTACAGGGAATCCGAGCGATCGCTCTTCGTAGGAGCGAGGGGGACGCCATCGTCATTGCTCGCGAACGCTTTTCCCGCACCAAAGAAAACGCCCGGTTCACTCGCGTGAACCGGGCGTTTCTTTCTCTAGCGCGAGGTCATCAGTCTGGCGCGGAGGAGCGGATCAGGTGATCGAAGGCGGAGAGCGACGCCTTGGCGCCTTCGCCGACCGCAATCACGATCTGCTTGTACGGAACAGTGGTCACGTCACCGGCGGCGAAGATGCCCGGCAGCGAAGTCTCGCCGCGAGCATCGACGATGATCTCGCCACGCGGAGTCAGCTCGATGGTGCCCTTGAGCCATTCGCTGTTGGGCAGCAGGCCGATCTGCACGAAGATACCTTCCAGGTCGATGGACTTGAACTCCTCCGAGTTGCGGTCCTTGTAGACCAGGCCGGTGACCTTCTGGCCATCGCCTTTCACTTCACTGGTCAGCGCGCTGGTGATCACGTCCACGTTCGGCAGGCTGAACAGCTTGCGTTGCAGCACAGCATCGGCGCGCAGCTTGCTGTCGAACTCCAGCAAGGTCACGTGGGACACGATGCCGGCCAGGTCGATGGCCGCTTCGACGCCGGAGTTGCCGCCGCCAATCACCGCCACGCGCTTGCCCTTGAACAGCGGGCCGTCGCAGTGCGGGCAGAAGCAAACGCCCTTGGCCTTGTATTCCTTCTCGCCCGGGACACCCATTTCACGCCAGCGGGCGCCGGTGGCCAGGATCAGCGACTTGGCCTTCAGGCTGCCGCCGCCCTCGAACTGCACTTCGTGCAGGCCGCCGGGGGTCTTCGCCGGAATCAGGGCGCTCGCTCGCTGCAGGTTCATGATGTCGACGTCGTAGTGCTTGACGTGTTCCTCCAACTGGCGGGCCAGTTTCGGGCCTTCGGTCTCGGTCACCGAGATGAAGTTCTCGATCGCCATGGTGTCCAGCACCTGGCCGCCGAAGCGCTCGGCCGCCACGCCGGTGCGGATGCCCTTGCGAGCGGCGTAGATCGCCGCCGCAGCGCCAGCCGGGCCACCGCCGACGACCAGTACGTCGAACTCTTCTTTCGCCGACAGCTTCTCGGCTTCGCGGGCAGCGGCGCCAGTGTCGATCTTGGCGAGGATTTCTTCCACGCCCATGCGGCCCTGGCCGAACACTTCACCGTTGAGGTAGATGCTCGGGACAGCCATCACCTGGCGGCGCTCGACTTCTTCCTGGAACAGCGCGCCGTCGATGGCGACGTGGCGAATGTTCGGGTTGAGCACGGCCATCAGGTTCAGCGCCTGGACCACGTCCGGGCAGTTCTGGCAGGACAGCGAGAAGTAGGTTTCGAACTCGAACGAACCCTGGATGCCCTTGATCTGCTCGATCACTTCGGCTTCGAGCTTGGACGGGTGGCCGCCGACCTGCAGCAGCGCCAGCACCAGAGAGGTGAATTCGTGGCCCATGGGGATGCCGGCGAAAGCCAGGCCGATGTTCGCCCCGGGACGGTTCAGCGAGAAGGACGGCTTGCGAGCGTCGCTGCCATCTTCACGCAGGGTGATCTTGTCGGTCAGGCCGACGATTTCGTGCAGCAGCTCGCTCATTTCGC
Organism: Pseudomonas sp. NPDC086581; assembly: GCF_044746165.1. NCBI lineage: Bacteria > Pseudomonadati > Pseudomonadota > Gammaproteobacteria > Pseudomonadales > Pseudomonadaceae > Pseudomonas > Pseudomonas sp. NPDC086581. The sequence continues at coordinate 99,136 of NZ_JBIVBR010000004.1, forward strand.
GGGATTTGTCGCTGTCATCGAGGGACGCGACGATCTCGAACGGCTGCTGGACCTTTTCCAGGTAGGCCTTCAACTGGGTTTTAAGAGTGGCGTCCAACATGATTCAAATCCTCGGAATTTGAGCAAAGGGGTTCCCCGGCAGGCTTTTCAGCCCACCCTACGCACGCTTTTGGCTTTGGTAGGGAGGATGCCGGTAGGCATCCTCGGGGGTACTGCGTAAAACGGATTGGGAAGCGTCGTGAGCAAGCGCTCAGGCAAGGCGAAATCAGGCGTGGGCGCGGAGTTTACAAATTGTAAATGACAAAGCCCGCGCCTGATTTCAACGCAGCATGAGCGCTGCGCAACAGCTTCCCGGCCGTTTTTAGATCTTGCCGACCAGGTCCAGCGACGGAGCCAGGGTCTTCTCGCCTTCTTTCCACTTGGCCGGGCAGACTTCGCCCGGGTGAGCGGCGGTGTACTGGGCAGCTTTCAGCTTGCGCAGGGTTTCGCCGACGTCACGAGCGATCTCGTTGGAGTGGATTTCGACGGTCTTGATGATGCCTTCCGGGTTGATCACGAAGGTGCCGCGCAGAGCCAGGCCTTCTTCCGGAATGTGTACGCCGAAGGCGTTGGTCAGCTGGTGGGTCGGGTCGCCGATCAGCGGGAACTGGGCTTTGCCAACGGCCGGGGAAGTTTCGTGCCACACCTTGTGGGAGAAGTGGGTATCGGTGGTCACGATGTAGACCTCGGTACCGGCCTTCTGGAACTCGGCGTAGTTGTTGGCGGCGTCTTCGATCTCGGTCGGGCAGTTGAAGGTGAAGGCTGCCGGCATGAAGATCAGAACGGACCACTTGCCCTTGAGGGATTCTTCGGTGACTTCGATGAACTTGCCGTTATGGAAAGCGTTGACCTTGAACGGTTGAACGGGGGTGTTGATCAGGGACATTAGGCAATTCCTCAATGAGAGTTTGTCGTTTAATCGAGTGGTCGATCGGTTGAAATTCGACAGGGGCAAGATTATCGCCTGATGACAATGAATGCCCATTGATTTAGGGCATCACGGAAATTGAGTCTCTCTATGGAGAGAACTATAAAAGGAAGAAGTTTCCTATCAGGCGAATCCCCACCTCCTACGCCAGGACGCGTCGCAGGAGGTGTCTGGCCCGTGGGTTTTCAGCCATCCTCTGACGCACCGATCAAACCACCTTCGCCCGAAAGCGTCGCGAGAACAACGCCACTCGCGACGTACGGCGCTTCGAAGATTGTCGAAAGCGGCGGATTCCTGCCTCACTGGTCAAGCCTGCCCACAAGCCTATGCTAGTGCCAGAGAGCCCTTCGCCACGCGGCTCTCGATGTTTACGGACAGCCTTCGCGAAGCGGCACGGCCGCACGCATGACGACGAGGACTCCCGATGATCCAGTTCCTACTCGGCGACGAAACGGTCCAGGCCGACGGCTTCGCTCCGGAAACCAGCCTGCTCGACTACCTGCGCATCCACCGCGCACGCACCGGCACCAAGGAGGGCTGCGCCTCCGGCGACTGCGGGGCCTGCACCGTGGTACTCGCGGAGCCCGAAGGCGAAGCGTTGCGCTACCGCGCGGTGAACGCCTGCATCACGCTGCTGGGTGCGGTTCACGGGCGCCAGGTGCTGACCGTGGAGCATCTTGGCGAGCCCGGCGCACTGCACCCGGTGCAGCAGGCGATGGTGGACTGCCACGGTTCGCAGTGCGGTTTCTGCACGTCGGGCATCGTCATGTCGTTGTTCGCATGGCGCCACTCGCCGCTGCCGCACGACCGCGAGACGGCACTGACCGCGCTCTCTGGCAACCTCTGTCGCTGCACCGGCTACCGGCCGATCCTCGACGCTGCCACACAGATCGCCGGGCAGCCCTGCCACGACCGCTTCGAGCAGGACACCGCCCTGACCGTAGCCCGTCTTCAGGAGATACCCACAGCCGGCGCGCTGCACAACGGCGAGGCACAGGCTTGGCTACCCGCCTCGCTGGAGGAACTGGACGCCCTGCTGCAAAGTCATCCGCAGGCACGGCTGATCGCCGGCGGCACCGACCTGGCGCTGGAAGCCACGCAGAACCTGAAGGCCTTTCCCGCGCTGATCCACCTCGACCGGGTGAGCGAACTGCAGCGCCTGGAAGTCCATTCCGAATATCTGCTGATCGGCGCAGCGCGGACCTACACCGACTGCCTCGAAGCGCTGCAGGAATTCCCCGGCGTCGCCGCCCTGCTCGAACGCTTAGGCTCGCTGCAGATTCGCCAGCGCGGCAGCCTGGGCGGCAATATCGCCAACGCCTCGCCCATCGGCGATATGCCGCCGGTGCTGCTGGCGCTGGATGCCCGGCTACGCCTGCGCAAGGCGGGAGCCGTGCGCGAAGTGGCCATCGACAGCTTTTTCACCGGCTACAGCCAGACATTGCTGCAACCCGGCGAGTACATCGAAGCGCTGCTGATTCCGCGCCTGCGCGGTAACCAGCGGTTCCGCGTCGACAAGATTTCCAAGCGCCGCGACGACGATATTTCCGCCGTCTGCCTGGCCCTGCGTCTGGACTTCGACGATGCCGGCATCGTCACTGACGCGCGCCTTGCCTGCGGCGGCATGGCGGCTACCCCCTTGCGCGGCGCAAAGACCGAAACAGCCCTGCGCGGCCGGCCTTTCGACGCCGCAGCCGTGGCCGCCGCCCAAGCCGCGATCCCGGAAGATTTCCAGCCCATCGACGACCTGCGCGCCAGCGCCGCCTATCGCCTGAAGGTGGCGCAGAACCTGTTGCAGCGCGCACTACTGGAATGGACCCCAAGCCCCGCGGAGGTGCGCCATGCGTAGCCTGCCACCGCTGGCCGGCAACGGCATCTCAGTCGCCATCCATAGCGCAGGCGAGACCCGCGAGCACGACAGCGCCGCACTGCATGTGAGCGGCGCCGCGCGCTACGTGGACGACCTGAAGGAGCCGCGCGACCTGCTGCACGCCGCCGTCGGCCTGACTGAAATCGCCTGCGGCGCGGTGCTCTCCCTCGACCTCGACGCCGTGCGTAGCGCTCCTGGCGTTGTGGCGGTTCTGACATTGGACGACGTGCCCGGCCACACCGACATCGGCCCGGTGTTCCCCGGCGACCCGCTGCTGGCCGGCGAGCGGGTGAAATACCACGGCCAGGCGCTGTTCGCAGTAGCCGCGCAAAGCCTGCTCCAGGCGCGCCGCGCGGTGCGTCTGGCGAAAGTCGAATACGCGAAGGAAGACCCGCTGATCGACCCGCTGCGGGCCAAGGCCGAGGAACGCTTCGTGCGCCCGCCGCACCACATGCGCCGGGGCGACGCGCAGACAGCGCTGGAGAGCGCTCCTCAGGTGCTGGAAGCCCGCCAGTTCATCGGCGGCCAGGAGCATTTCTACCTCGAAGGCCAGGCCTCGCTCGCTCTGCCCGGCGACGACGGCAGCATGCTGGTGCACACCTCCAGCCAGCACCCGAGCGAAGTGCAGAAACTGGTGGCCGAAGTGCTGGCGATCCCGCTGGCCAAGGTCACGGTGGAAGTGCGGCGCATGGGCGGCGGCTTCGGCGGCAAGGAGACCCAGGCCGCGCCTTTCGCCTGCCTCGCCGCGCTGCTGGCACGCAAGACCGGCCGCGCGGTGAAGCTGCGCCTGCCCCGCGCCGACGACATGCGCCTGACCGGCAAGCGCCATCCCTTCCACAACCGCTACCGCATCGGCTTCGACGACGAGGGCCGGCTGCTCGCCGCGCAGCTTGAGGTCGTGGGCGATTGCGGCCATTCGCCGGACCTTTCCGACGCCATCGTCGACCGCGCGATGTTCCATGCCGACAACGCTTACTTCATCCCCGACGTCGCGATCTCCGGCTACCGCAGCTTCACCAACATCGTCTCGCACACCGCCTTTCGCGGCTTTGGCGGGCCGCAGGGAATGATGATCATCGAGCGCGCGATGGACGACATCGCCCGCGCGGTCGGCAAGGACCCGCTCGAAGTACGCAAGCTCAATCTCTACGGGGGAATGGGCCGGGAGCTGACGCCCTACCACCAGAAGGTCGAGCACAACCTGCTGGGCGAACTGATCGCGCGGCTGGAGCGGAGCAGCGACTATGCCGCGCGCCGCTTGGCGATCCATGAATTCAATGCGCGGAGCCCGGTGTTGAAGAAAGGCCTGGCGCTGACGCCGGTGAAGTTCGGCATCTCCTTCACCGCGCAGCACCTCAACCAGGCGGGCGCGCTGGTCCACCTCTACACCGACGGCAGCATCCAGCTGAACCACGGCGGCACCGAGATGGGCCAGGGCCTGAACACCAAGGTCGCGCAGATCGTCGCCGAGGAATTCCAGCTGCCGCTGGAGCGCGTAGTGATCACCGCCACGCGCACCGACAAGGTACCCAACACCTCGCCCACCGCCGCCTCCAGCGGCACCGACCTGAACGGCATGGCCGCCCGCGATGCCGCCCGCACGCTGAAGAAGCGCCTGATCGACTTCCTCGCCGAACGCGACGGGGTGAAGCCGCAGGAGATACGTTTCGAGCACGGCGGGGTGAGCGTCGGGGCGCAGCACCTGGGCTTCACCGAGGTCATCCAGGCCGCCTACTTCGCGCGCATCCAGCTCTCCGCCACCGGCTTCTACCGCACGCCGAAAATCTTCTACGACCGCGAGAAGGGCCAGGGCCACCCGTTCTTCTACTTCGCTTATGGCGCGGCGGTGTCCGAGGTGGAGGTCGACACCCTGACCGGCGAATACCGCGTGCAGCGCGTGGACATCCTCCACGACGTCGGCCGCAGCGTGAACCCAGCCATCGACATCGGCCAGATCGAGGGCGGCTTCGTCCAGGGCATGGGCTGGCTGACCACCGAGGAGCTGCGCTGGGACCATACCGGCAAGCTGCTCACGGTGGGCCCGGCGACCTACAAGATCCCGGCGGTGAGCGACGTACCGGAAGACTTCCGCGTGGCGCTGTTCGAGCGCCCCAACGAGGAAGACAGCGTGTACCTGTCCAAGGCCGTGGGCGAGCCGCCGTTCATGCTGGCGATCTCGGTGTGGTCGGCGATGCGCGACGCCATCGCCAGCCTCGCCGACTACCGGCTGAGCCCCGATCTCGATACGCCGGCGACGCCGGAGCGGGTACTCTGGGCCTGTGAGGTGATGCGCAAGGAGACCCGAGCATGACCCGAACTTGGATGGACGCCATCGCCCGCCTGCGCGACAGCGCCGAGCCCTACGTGCTGATCACCGTGATCGGCGTGCAGGGCTCCACGCCCCGCGAGTCCGGCAGCAAGATGCTGGTCACTGCAGGGGAAGCCTTCGACACCATCGGCGGCGGCCATCTGGAATTCGCCGCCATCGAGCACGCGCGCCAGCTGCTGCTGGCCGGCAAGGACAGCCAGGCGCTGGAGCACTTCCCCCTCGGCGCGCGGCTGGGCCAATGCTGCGGCGGGCGCGCCAGCCTGCTGTTCGAATGCTTCGCCGAGCGCGGGCCGCAGGTGGTGCTGTTCGGCGCCGGCCATGTGGGCCGCGCCCTCGCACCGCTGCTGGCGGGGCTGCCACTGCGCCTGGAATGGGTCGACAGTCGGGCGGCAGAGTTTCCCCAGGCCCTTCCCGAGGGCGTACGCATGCGCCTGCTGGAAGAGCCGGAAGACGCCGTACACGAGGCACCGCCGGGCAGCTACTTCCTGGTCATGACCCACAATCACCCGTTGGATTACGCCATCGCCGAGGCGGTGCTCAAGCGCGGCGATGCCGGTTTCCTCGGCATGATCGGCTCGCGCACCAAGGCCCGGCGCTTCCAGATGCGGCTGGAACAGCATGGTTATCCACAGGAGGTGATCGGTCAGATGCATTGTCCCATCGGTCTCTCCGAAGTCCCCGGCAAGCGCCCGCTGGAAGTGGCCATCTCGGTAGCCGCCCAGGTCATCGCCCGCTATCACCAGGACGCTCCTGCCCGGAAGATGCGCGAAGGCGTGGAATGGGCAGCGCTTTGTAGTCCGGGCGCGCGCAGCGACGAATCAGAAGACGCAAAAACCTGACCAGTGGGACAACAGTTTTCCCCGCTGCCGCCGATACACTCAACGACCCCGTCTCTTCGCCCGCCACTGGCGGGCGTTTCGTTGTGCGTTCGGAGGAAAACAAGAAAATGCGCCTGCGAAGTATCCAGACCCAGCTCATCCTCAGCATGGGCGCCGCCCTGCTCATCAGCCTTCTCATCGTTCTCGGTCTCTACGCCGTGCTGGTCAACCGCCTCAGTGAGCGCTACCTGCTCGACCAGGCGCTGCCGGCAAGCATCCGGGCGATCGCCAACGACTTCGAAAAACGCCTAACCGGCCCCATCACCGCAGCAGCTGGCATCGCCGACAACACCCTGGTGCAGGACTGGCTGGCCGCGGGCGAAAGCCCGGAGAAACTGGCCGAATTCACTCGCTACCTGGGCGGCATCCGCGCGTCGCAGAAGGCCTTCTCGGCGCTGATCACCTCCAACGCCAGCGGCGCCTACTACAGCGACAAGGGCAAGGAGCGCACGCTGAGCCGCAGCGAGCCGAAGGACAGTTGGTACTTCCAGTTCATCGACAGCGGCAAGCCACGCATGTGGAACATCGACACCGACGGCAGCACCGGCGAACTGGCGCTGTTCATCGACCAGCGCGTGGAACGTGACGGCAAGCTGCTGGGCATCGCCGGGCTGGGCCTGGAGATGCGCGAACTGTCGACGCTGATCCGCGACTTCCGCTTCGGCCAGTCCGGGCGCGTGTACCTGGTGAAGAACGACGGCCAGGTGCAGATCCATCCCGACGTCTCGCTGCCCAAGGGACGCAGCCTCGGCGACCTGATTGGCGCCAGCGCCGCTGGCGCGCTGCTCGGCCAGCAGGGCTTCCACAGCGCCCGCTTCGAGCGCGACGGCGAGGACTACCTGGCCGCCAGCCTGCCGCTGCATGACCTGGGCTGGACCCTGGTGAGCGAAGTACCGGAAGCGGAAATCTACGCCGACGCCCGCGAGGCGCTGGCCTTCTCCGGCCTCGCCGGAGCCCTGGTCGCCCTGCTCTGCCTGGCGCTGGTGGTGCTGATGGCGCGCAGCCTGGCCCGGCCGATCCGCCAGGTCACCCGCGCGTTGCTGGAAATCGGCGGAGGCGGCGGTGATCTCACCCGCCGACTGGACGACAGCCGCGCGGACGAACTGGGCGACCTGGCCCGTGGCTTTAACCGCTTCCTCGAAGGCCAGCGCGCGCTGATCAGCGCCGTACTCGGCACCAGCCAGCAACTGCTGCGCACTGTCAGCGAAGTGGCGCAGGTGGTGGACAACACCGCCGACCGCGCCGGCCGCCAGCAGGAGATGACCGACATGGTCGCCACGGCGGTGAACGAAATGGGCAGCACGGTGCAGGAAATCGCCCGCAACGCCGAGCAGGCCGCCAGCGCCTCGCAGCAGGCGCGTGAGGAAGCCGGCGAAGCACGGCGCGTGGTCGGCGGCTCGCTGCAAGTCGGCCAGCGCATGTCCGGGGAGATCGGCGAAGCGGCTAGCGCCGTGGGCGAGCTGGCGGGGCAGGTGGCGAGCATCGACCAGGTGCTGGCGGTGATCCGTGGCGTGTCCGAGCAGACCAACCTGCTCGCCCTCAACGCCGCCATCGAGGCGGCGCGCGCGGGGGAACTGGGCCGTGGCTTCGCCGTGGTGGCCGATGAGGTCCGCACGCTGGCGAGCCGCACACAGGGCTCAACCGACGAAATCCTCACCATCATCCAGCGCCTGAAGGGCGGCGCGGAGGCCGCGGTGCGCTCGATGCAGTCCAGCCAGCAGACCACCGGGCAGAGCCTGGCCGCCAGCGAACAGGCCGGTGCCTCTCTGGGCGCCATCGCCGGCCAGGTGGAGCGCATCAGCGACATCAACCACCAGGTTGCCACGGCCACCGAGGAACAGTCGGCGGTGACCGAGGAGATCAACCGCAACGTGCAGGGCATCGCCGACCTCGCCCACGCCACTACCCGCGAAGTGCAGCACGGCCGAGAACAGTGCCGCGAGCTGCGCAACCTGGCCGATGACCTGGCACGGCAGATGGCGCAGTTCCGCCTTTGAACGGCGGCTCTGGCGCCGGCCTCGTGCCGGCGCCTTTTCCCCAGAGTTACCCACAGATTTTCCAAGCGAAGCGGCGGGCTTTTCGCTATGCCTGGCGGGTGATGACGACCGATCAGCGCACGAGGTGTCTCGCCAGCGAGACACCTTGCCCACAAGTTGCCCACAGATTGTCCAGAGAGTTGCCCCCACCCCTCCGGACGCCGCCCGCGAATCCGTCAACAAGCCCGAGCCCAGGCCCTGCAAGCCCTGCATCAATCCAATGAATAATTCACCGAGTGGTCAGAAGTGGCGTCTGACGACATTCAGGGGGAGTTTCACCCACACCTTTTCCACAGCTTGTTCATATTTTGCTCAACAGGCCTGACAGCAATTGATCAAAAAATACGCGGGGCGCTGAAGACTGCGAAGTACGTGGGCAGCAGAGGTCCTGCCACAGGTTATCCACAGGCGGTTCCACGGTGTTTGGGGAGAAGAATCAGGCGTCCAGCAACTGCGCCCGCACGCGACCACGGCTGAGGTCGCCCAGCAGCTTCTGCAGCGGCTCGACCTGGGTGCTCGGCAGGTTCAGCGTCATGCGCACGCCTTGCGCGCCAAAGGCTTCGTCTTCGACGCTGGCGCCGAGCGCCAGCACTCGCACCTTGAACAGCGCGTGCTCGGCGAAGCTGCAGTCGAATGCCAGGCGGCGGCTGGGCACCAGTTCGATGCGTTCGGCGTCCTGCAGGCACTTCGCCGCGCAGCCGCCATAGGCGCGGGCCAGGCCGCCGGTGCCGAGCTTGATGCCACCGAACCAGCGACTGACCACGACGACCACGCGGTCCATGTCCTGCCCCTCGATGGCGACCAGCATGGGCCGGCCGGCGGTGCCGCCGGGCTCGCCGTCGTCGCTGAAGCGGTACTGGTTGCCCAGCTTCCAGGCCCAGCAGTTGTGCCCGGCGCTGGGGTCGCGATGGGCGGCAAGGAAGGCCTGGGCCTCTGCCTCGCTGGCGATGGGGGCGGCAACGCAGTGGAAGCGACTCTTGCGGATGTCTTCCTGGTAAACCGCGGGGCCGGCGAGGGTGAAACTCATACCGAAGCCGGCGGCGTCAGCCCGCAACCCTTGAGGATGATGCGGATGAGATTGTCGCTGGCATCGCTGAAGTCCTGTTTGGACAGGCGTTTGCGGCCGGTGACGAAGCCGATCTGGGTGGCGAAGTCGGCGTAGTGCTGGGTGCTGCTCCAGATCAGGAAGATCAGGTTCACCGGGGCGACGGCATCCATCTTGCCGGCGTCGATCCAGGCCTGGAACACGGCGGCGCGGCCGGCGAACCAGGTGCGATAGTCCTGGCTGAAATGCTCGGAGAGACATTCGCCGCCACTGATGATCTCCATGGCGAACACCCGCGAGGCCTGCGGGTAGCGGCGGGAAAATTCCATCTTGGCGCGGATGTAGGTCGCCAGCGCGACGGCTGGATCATCGTCCACGGTCAGGTGGTTGAAGGTGCTGTCCCACAACTCGAGGATGTTGCTCAGCACCGCCACGTACAGCCCCAGCTTGTTGCTGAAGTAGTAATGCAGGTTGGCCTTGGGCAGGCCGACGCGCTGGGCGATGGTGTTCATGCTGGTGCCCTTGAAGCCGTGGCGGGCGAACTCCTCCTCGGCGGCGGCGAGGATGGCTTCCTCGTTCTTCTGGCGAATGCGGCCGGCGGGCTTTTCGCCGTGGGGCGCGGTATGGGCGGGTACCTGGAGGGTCATGCGGGATGTCCGTGCATTGAGCGGGGGCGCTGCATGGATAACCCAGGCGGGTAGCGGGATTCAAGCGCGATGCGTGAAAAATGGCAGGAACCGGCTCCCTCACGGCGGCCGGTTCCTGCCATCGGCGGTAACGTCCCGGCGCAGGCCGGGCGTCAACGTCAGCGAGTGGTGCCGGTGGTGCCGGAAGTGCTGTGGTGCCCACCACCGCCATGGTTGCCAACGGCCGCGCCAACGGCAACCACCGCAGCACCGATACCCACGGCTGCGCCGACGGTGAGCGAACCCACCAGCGGCGTGGCCAGGCCCAACGATGCGCCAGCGGCCGGAACGGCAGCGGCAGCAGCGCCACCACCCACAGCGGCAGCACCGGTATTGGTGCCCGTTTCAGCCACGGCGGGCTTGAGAATCGGGCGCATCTCGGTGCTCTGGTAGAAGCCCTGCTTGTGCCGGTAGCTCTCCAGCGGCTGGATCGCGCCGGGCTCCGCCGCCAGCACCGGGGTGCAAATACTCGCGACGACGGCCGCGATCAACAGTTTCTTCATGGCTCACATCTCCTTGGTGAAGCTAAAGAGATGCAACGCTAGTGCCTCGCTCCCGCGAGGCCAATTGGCCGGGGACCGGGTCAAATGTCAGCCATTTCTGAAAGTCTTGCGGGAAAAACAGAGGGAAGCGAATCAGGCGAAGACCGCGGGAAAGAACAACCCCGCCAGGCGGCGGGGTCGTCGGGAACATCAGAAGTGGTACTTGACCAGCGCGCTCACGGTGTTCTGGTCGGTGGTGAAGTACTGCGAATCCTTGATGCCGTACTTGTCGGACCAGTAGTCGTACTCGATACCCACATACAGGTGCTTGGCTTCGTAGCCCAGCGACTTGCCCAGGTCGTACTTCAGCTGCGGGTTGAAGTGCAGGTTGGCGTGGTAGTCCGACTGGTTGCGGTGGCTGGAGCTGGCGTCCTTGTTGTTGACGACCCAGTCCATGAAGCCATCGAACAGAATGTCGGAATTACCCACCGGGAAGGTCATGGCCCAGGCCGGGGTGATCTGCCAGGCGCCGGACGGCACGCGGTTGCCGTCGGGCTTGCGGTAGTAGAAGTTCAGCTGGAAGTAGTCGAAGCCCGGCAGCGCCAGGTCGAAGCCCGGACCGACCAGGTAGGACTCGACGTCGCCTTCGCCGAATTCGTAGGTGGTCGCCAGCAGCACGTCCTTGACCGGGCCGAAGGACAGATCGGTGCCGGTGATCTTGCCGAACGACAGGCGCGGGCTGAACTCACCGTAGTAGGTGTTCTTGCCGTTGGTGGCGCTTTCCTTGCCGTTGTAGTTGATCTGGTCGACGAAGAACCAGATGTCGCCCCAGGTCCAGGCGCTCGCGCTCTCGAAGGTGAAGGTCTGCTGGATCGGCGGGTCTACCTTGAAGTTCTTGCCCCACAGGTAGGTCAGGCTTTCGTTGTGCCAGATCAGCGGGCCGTCGTTGGAAGCCGGCGCCGGTGTCAGGTCTTCACCGCCAGCCATGGCCTGCCCGGCCGCGAGCAGCCCGCCGGCGAGCAGCAGGGATGCGAGAGTGCGAGTCATGCGTTGCTCCTAATCAGTGCAGTCGTGTTGCGTTTTTTAATTGTCGGTGGAACCTGTCCGGTCGGTCAGGCCTGGCGAGGAAAAGCAAGATTGGCGCCAATCCTGACCAGATGTTCCACTTTTATGACGAACCCCTTCAGGTCCGCTCCTTTGGCAGGGAAGACGCAGGTGCACGGGACGGGCCATTTCCTGACTCACAGGACAACTTCGCCTGATTGGAGGGCATCGGCCCCAACAGGAGGCACCGCAATGGCGATCGCCGACCAGAAGATTGGATACATGACCTCTTTGTGTTGAAACGAATCAACGCAAATTCTGTATACAACTATCTTGTGGGAAATCTACACAACAGCCGTCGGAACACACCACGCGTTTTTCCGGGCGCGGATGATGCCAGACAAGGGCCTTCACCACACCTGCCAAAGTGCCTCGGACCGCCCGGCGGTCGGTCTGTCGGATGCCTGCTTCATGGCTCGAACGCCGCCGTTCGGGTCGGCAACAGCTCTGATCCGGCTTGAGGCAGACGGAGCAGCCTGCCAGACTCTGATTCTCCAGCGATACTTTCCAAAGTTATAGCGATGAAAGGACAAGCTCCCGAACTGCAACGCCTTATCCCGGTGCTCGATCGCCTGCCGCGACCGGTCTATGCGCGCGCCGAGCGGTTGCGCGCGGGTTCGTGGACCAGCAAGCACCATCACGCCTGGGTGCAGCTGTCCTACGCCATCACCGGGGTGCTGGGTGTACACACGGCCGAAGGCAGCTTCTTCGCACCACCGCAGCGGGCGATCTGGATTCCAGCCTTCCTCGACCATGAAGTGGTGACCTCGACTCAGGCGGAAATGCGCAGCCTGTACATCCGCGACGACGCCTGCCGATGGGCGCCCGACCGCTGCCGGGTACTGGAGGTGACGCCGCTGGCGCGCGAGCTGATCAAGAGCTTCTGCGAGCTGCCGGTGGATTATCCACAGGGCGACAGCGCCGAATCACGGCTGGTGGAAGTGCTGCTGGACCAACTGCGCGATCTGCCGGAGGTCGCCTTCTCCCTGCCGATGCCGCAGGAGGGCCGGCTGCTGCAGTTGTGCCAGACACTGATCGACCACCCTACCGACAGCCATACCCTGGGCGACTGGGCGCAGCGCATCGGCACCTCGGAGAAGACCTTGTCGCGGCTGTTCCAGCGCGAAACCGGCATGACCTTCCGCCTGTGGCGCCAGCGCCAGCGCCTGCTCGCCTCCCTCGGTTCGCTCGAGGCCGGCGACAGCGTGACGGCGGCAGCGCTGGATTGCGGGTATGACTCGACCTCGGCGTACATCGCGTCGTTCAAGGGGTTGTTCGGGTTTACGCCGGGAGATCTGTTCCGCCAGCGGTAGACCGTGCGGGCACAAGCCACGCCGAGGCGCCTTTTGTAGGAGCGAGCTTGCTCGCGAACCGCCCAACGCCGGTGCAGCCGGGAAATTCGTTCGCGAGCAAGAGCTAGGCGCCCCCCTCGTTCCTACAGGCAGCCCAGCAATCGGCGGATTTCCGCTCAACACCCACCACAATCGGCGCCGCTTCGCCTGCCGGCGTCTCTCTCAAAATGGCTGAAACCCTTCTGCCACGCGGCTTTCGCGCCTTGGCACGCTGCCTGCTATCGCCCTCGACACTGCGCCGCCCTCGCGGCGCGCCGGCGTGACGTTTCAAGTAGTCCGCACGCCTGACGACAACAACGACAAGAGGAATACCCATGGATAGCGCAAGCGCCGTCTCCGCTTCTGCCGCACCCCGCACGACTTCCCAGCGCATCAAATCGATCTTCAGTGGTTCGGTCGGCAACCTGGTCGAGTGGTACGACTGGTACGTCTACGCCGCCTTCTCGCTGTACTTCGCCAAGGCGTTCTTCCCCCAGGGCGACATGACCGCCCAGTTGCTGAACACCGCCGCAATCTTCGCCGTGGGCTTCCTGATGCGCCCGATCGGCGGCTGGCTGATGGGTATCTATGCCGACCGCAAGGGCCGCAAGGCGGCGCTGCTGGCCTCGGTCCTGCTGATGTGCTTCGGCTCACTGATCATCGCCCTGACCCCCAGCTATGAAACCATCGGCGTCGGCGCCCCCATCCTGCTGGTGCTCGCGCGCCTGCTGCAGGGCCTGTCGGTCGGCGGCGAATACGGCACTTCCGCTACCTACCTGAGTGAGATGGCCAACAAGGAGCAACGCGGCTTCTTCTCCAGCTTCCAGTACGTGACCCTGATCTCCGGCCAGCTCATCGCCCTGGCGGTGCTGATCGTGCTGCAGCAGACCCTGACCACCGAGCAGCTGGAAAGCTGGGGCTGGCGTGTGCCGTTCTTCATTGGCGCGCTGTGCGCGGTCGTCGCCATGTTCCTGCGTCGCGGCATGGAAGAGACCGAGTCCTTCACCACCAAGAAGGAAGAGCCCAAGGAAAGCCTGATGCGCTCGCTGATGCGCCATCCCAAGGAAGTCCTGACCGTGGTCGGCCTGACCATGGGCGGCACACTGGCCTTCTACACCTACACCACCTACATGCAGAAGTACCTGGTGAACACGGTGGGGATGAGCAAGAACGACTCCACCATGATTTCAGCGGCCACGCTGTTCCTGTTCATGCTGCTGCAACCCCTGGTCGGCGCGCTGTCGGACAAGATCGGCCGTCGCCCGATCCTGATCGCCTTCGGCGTGCTGGGCACGATCTTCACCTACCCGATCCTCAGCACCCTGCACACCATCGATACCTGGTGGGGCGCGTTCTTCCTGATCATGGCCGCGCTGATCATCGTCAGCGGCTACACCTCGATCAACGCCGTGGTGAAGGCCGAGCTGTTCCCCACCGAGATCCGCGCCCTGGGCGTGGGCCTGCCGTACGCGCTGACCGTGTCCATCTTCGGCGGCACCGCCGAGTACGTGGCGCTGTGGTTCAAGAGCATCGGCATGGAGAGCGGCTTCTACTGGTACGTCACCGCGTGCATCGCCTGCTCGCTGCTGGTGTACGTGACCATGAAGGACACCCAGAAACACTCGAAGATCACCACCGACTGATTGGGCTGCTTGCCCAGGCCCCGCCGCACACTCTGCGGGGCTTTTTATCCACAAGGCCCGGCATCTGCCGGGCCTTGTCGCTTCAGGCGATAGACGGTTCGCCACCAGGCAGAGAAGTGTCGGCGTATAACCGCGAACGGTTGTGCGCCTACGTTATGCTCGCCATCATCTTCTGCGTTGAAACCTGTCCATGAAGCAGATTCCTCAAGGCCCGCTACAGGCCCGCGAGCTGCGCGGCGCTCACAGCGGCCCCTTCGATCTCGACCTGCCTCCCGGCTGCTGCACAGTGCTCAGCGGGCCCTCGGGCATCGGCAAGAGCCTTCTGCTGCGCATGCTCGCCGACCTCGACCCGAACCAGGGCCGCGTCAGCCTTGCCGGGATCAGCCGCGAAAGCGTGCCAGCCTCCAGCTGGCGGCGCCTGGTGACCTACCTGGCAGCCGAGTCCGGCTGGTGGGAGGACGACGTCGCCGCGCACTTCACCGACCTCGATGCCGTGCGCCCGTTGCTGCCACAGGTGAACCTCGACCCGGCGCTTCTGCAGGCCCAGGTCCTGCAACTCTCCACCGGCGAACGCCAGCGCCTGGCATTGCTCCGGGCAGTCGTACAGAACCCTCGCTTTCTGCTCCTGGACGAACCGACGGCGGCGCTCGATCCAGCCAGCCGCGACGGCGTCGAACAACTGCTCAAGCGCTTGCAGGCGCAAGGCACGGGTCTTTTGCTGGTGAGCCACGATTCGGAACAGGCTCGGCGCCTGGCGGATGCGCGGCTACAGCTGGACAGCCAGGGCCTACGCGAGGTCGCCCAATGACGCCGATCCAGCTGAGTCTTCCTGAACTGGCCGTCGCCGCCCTGCTGATCGTCGTCGCCGCCGCGCTGTCCTGGGCGCTGCGCCTGGGCCTGCAACGCACGCTGCTGGTCTCTGCCGTGCGCCTGGTGGTGCAGCTTGTGCTGGTGGGATTGTTCCTGCGCCAGGTGTTCGCCCTGTCCTCGCCCTGGCTGACCGCCCTGGTCGTGGCGGGCATGCTCACCGCTGCCACCTTCGAGGTCGGCTCGCGGCAGCGGCGGCGCCTCGCCGGCTTCTGGCATCTGGGCATCGGCGGCGGCACGGTGGGCGTCGCCACCCTAGGTATCGCCCTGTTCGCCCTGGCCAGCAGCCTGCGTCCGCAACCCTGGTACGACGCACGCCATGCCATACCGCTGGTGGGCATCATCCTCGGCACCGCGATGAACGCCGCGAGCCTGGCGCTCAACCAGGTCTTTGCCAGCGTCACCCGCGAGCGCGCCGCCATCGAAGCGCGCCTGGCGCTGGGCGCCGACCGTTACACGGCGCTGGGCGGTGTGCTGCGCCACGCGCTGTACACCGGGATGATCCCGACGCTGAACCAGATGGCCGCCGCCGGGATCATCACCCTGCCGGGGATCATGACCGGCCAGATACTTGCCGGCATGGACCCGCTGGACGCCGCGCGCTACCAGATTCTGCTGATGTTCCTGCTCGCAGGCGCCGGCTTCGCCACGGCCCTCGGTGCGGTCTGGCTGTCAGCCTGGCGGCTCACCGACGAGCGTGATCGCTTGCGCCTGGACCGCCTGCGCGCGGAGAACTGAGCGCGTATGCTGAGGACTTTTCAACGGCACCGGAGAACGCCATGAGCACTGCCAAATCCGCCCTGATCATCGGCGCCTCGCGCGGCCTCGGCCTGGGCCTGGTGCGTGAAATGCTGGCGCGCGGCTGGGACGTCACCGCCACCGTGCGCGATGCTGCCAACGCCGGTGAGCTGGCCGCTCTGCCGGTGCGCGTCGAGTCCCTGCTGCTCGACGATGCGCAGTCCCAGGACCGCCTCGCCGAAGCCTTGGCCGGCGCCAGCTTCGACCTCGTCTTCATCAACGCCGGCATCTACGGCCCGCCGCACCAGTCGACCATCGACGCCAGCCTCGGCGATGTCGGCCAGTTGTTCATGATCAACGCCGTCGCCCCCCTGCGCCTGGCTGAGCGCCTGCTTCCGCGCCTGAATGCCGACAACGGCGTACTGGCCTTCATGACTTCCGAGCTGGGCAGCGTCGCCGGCAACCAATCCGGCGGCATGGCGCTGTATCGCGCGAGTAAGGCGGCGCTCAATTCGCTGACCCGCAGCTTCGTCGCCGGACTGGACGGAACCGGCATCACCGTGCTCAACCTCCATCCGGGCTGGGTGCGCACCGACATGGGCGGCGAGTCCGCGCCGCTGGACGTGCAGACCAGCGCGCAAGGCCTCGCCGATCAGGTCGAAGGCCACGCCGGTCGCGGCGGGCAGTTCTACCTGGACTACCAGGGAACGACGATCGTCTGGTGACGGCTCGCGCCGTGGGCGTTACCATGCGCCCACGTCTGACTCTCGGGTCAGCGGACCTGGATCAGCAGACAGGGTGAACACTGAGCTGGCTTCCCATGACCCCATGGAGCCGGCTCGCTACGAACGGCTCCGTCCGTTTGGAGAACTCACCCATGTCTTCCCCGCGTCTCTGGCTGCGCAACCCGCTGGCCATCTTCACCGCCAACGACCTCGACGCCCGTGGCGGCATCGTCGTCCAAGACGGTCGCATCGTCGAACTGGTCGCTGCCGGCCAGCAACCCTCGGCTCCCGTTCAGCAGACCTTCGATGCCAGCCAGCACGTGCTGACGCCCGGCCTGATCAACACCCATCACCACTTCTACCAGACCCTCACACGCGCCTGGGCGCCGGTGGTGAACCAGCCGTTGTTCCCCTGGCTGAAGACCCTCTACCCGGTGTGGGCGCGCCTGACTCCCGAGCAGCTCGGGGTGGCCACCAAGGTCGCCCTGGCAGAACTGCTGCTGTCGGGCTGCACCACCGCCGCCGACCACCACTACCTGTTCCCCGACGGCCTGGAGCAGGCCATCGACGTGCAGGCCGGCGTGGTCCAGGAACTGGGCATGCGCGCCATGCTCACCCGTGGCTCCATGAGCCTGGGCGAAGCCGACGGCGGCCTGCCGCCGCAACAGACCGTACAGAGCGCCGAGGACATCCTCGAAGACAGCCAGCGCCTGATCCGCGAATACCACCAGCGCGGCGAAGGCGCCCAGGTTCAGATCGCCCTGGCGCCCTGCTCACCGTTCTCGGTCACCCCAGAAATCATGCGCGCCAGCGCCGAACTGGCCGAGCGCGAGGACGTGCGCCTGCACACCCACCTCGCCGAAACCCTCGACGAGGAAGACTTCTGCCTGCAGCGCTTCGGCCAGCGCACCGTGGACTACCTGGACAGCGTCGGCTGGCTCGGCCCGCGCACCTGGCTGGCCCATGGCATCCACTTCAACGACGAGGAAATCCGCCGCCTGGGCGAAGCCGGCACCGGCGTCTGCCACTGCCCGAGCTCGAACATGCGGCTCGCCTCGGGCATCTGCCCGACCGTGGCGCTGGAAGCCGCCGGCGCGCCGGTGGGCATCGGCGTGGATGGTTCGGCCTCCAACGACGCCTCCAACATGATCCTCGAAGCGCGCCAGGCGCTGTACATCCAACGCCTGCGCTACGGCGCCGAGCAGATCACCCCGGAACGCGCGCTGGGCTGGGCCACGAAGGGTTCAGCGAAGCTCATCGGCCGCAGCGACATCGGCGAGCTGGCCGTGGGCAAGCAGGCGGACCTGGCCCTGTTCAAGCTCGACGAACTGCGCTTCTCCGGCAGCCACGACCCGCTCTCGGCCCTGCTGCTGTGCGGTGCCGACAAGGCCGACCGGATCATGATCGGCGGCGCCTGGCGGGTCATCGACGGCGAAGTCGAAGGCCTCGACCTCAAGCGCCTGATCGCCGACCACACCCAGGCGGCGCGCAAGCTGCTCGGTACGCTGTAAGCCCCCGACCGGGAGCATCCTGCGCTCGGGCCTCCCCTCTCCCCCGCCCTCTCCCTTCAGGGAGAGGGCGGGGAAGAGATTCAGCGGGAGGCGGTTGCGACCCACCTCTGTCTCACCTCTTCACCGTGGCTCAGGATGCCAATCCAGCCGGCACGTTTTGCCATCGAAAAATCGCTACAACCCGCGTCACACAAGGCCTGCGCCCTACCGCCCGTCGCCCGCCAGACAGTCATGACGGACCGTCATTCCGGCAAAAACCTCTCTAAATCAAGGTCCGCTGTCAGTTGGCAGGAAAATGCCGTCAATTTGACATCACAGAGAGGCCCTCTAGTTTTAAATCGCCGGGCCGAATTCCTGCTCAAGACGTAGTCAGCAGCCGTTTGGCCCGGTTACCGGCGCCCGGCAATGGAGTGCACTTCAATGCGCGATTCACAGTTGAACCCCCAGGCGGTTCAAGAGAACGGCCAGGATTGGCCGCGGCGCCTCGTCATCCAGACCTTGCCCTGGGCGGTCGTGGCCGGGCTCTGCGCGGTCGGCGTGCCGTTCTGGTGGATGCTGCCGATCGGCTGGGTCTCCAGCCTGGTGCTGTGCAGCCTGCTCTGCGGCGCCAGCAAGACCGCCGTCGACGCCCAGGCCACCACCCTGCAGAACGACGAGCTGCCGCACTGGCTCCCCCTGCAGGAAGCCGTGGAAGGCCACCTGGCCTCGCTCAACGGCCACACTCACCAGATCGACAACCTCCTGCACCAGGCTATCCGCCAGCTCACCGACAGCTTTCACGCTCTCGCCGAGCGCATCGACATCCAGCGCGGCCTGTCCCACTCGCTGATCGAGCGCTACGACGGGCGCGGCCACATGGACGGCGATATCGACTTCCAGCGCTTCATCCACGCCACCCAGGAAACCCTCGGGCTGTTCGTAGAAGCCACCCTGGAGACCAGCCGCACCTCGCAGCAACTGGTGGAGCGCATGGACCGCGTGACGCACAAGATCGCCGAGATCCTGCAGTCCACCCAGGACATGGACGCCATCGCCAAGCAGACCAACCTGCTGGCACTCAACGCCGCCATCGAGGCCGCCCGCGCCGGTGAAAGCGGGCGTGGATTCGCCGTGGTGGCCGACGAGGTGCGCGCGCTGTCGACCCGCTCCACGCACTTCTCCCAGGCCATCCGCGAGCACGTCGACGTGGTCTATCGCGAGATCAAGGACGCCGAAGGCGCGATCAGCCAGCTGGCCGACAAGGACATGACCTTCGCCCTGGATTCGCGCCAGAAGATCCAGCGCATGCTTGACGAGCTCGACACCATGAACCAGCACACCGTGAAGGTGGTGCAGGAGCTGGACCGCATTTCTCTGGAAGTTGGCGACGGCGTCAACGCCGCTGTCACCGCCCTGCAGTTCCAGGACATGAGCAGCCAGCTGCTCGGCCAGATCGGCAAGCACAGCGCCCGCCTTGGCGCGCTCGCCGTCGGCCTGGGAGCGCTGGAAGGCCGCCCGCCCGGCGAGTGGAGCGAACGCCTGCGCGGCGAAGTCTCCGAGCTCGGCCGCCCCCTGAGCAACCCGGTCGCCCAGACCAGCCTGAGCGCTGGCGAGGTGGAACTGTTCTGACCTGAAGGCAACGCAGGAGCCCCGACATGCTGCAGTCCGTCTTCGAATACTTGGCCAACCTCGCTCTGATCGGCTGAGCCCACCCCACCATTTCCACGCGCCGGGATGGCGCGAGCACTTGTGCGCCTGGCGACACGCAAACGCATTGCAATCCGAGGAGAACCAACGCAATGGGAAAGCAGATTCTGATCGTCGATGACTCGGCCTCGATCCGGCAGATGCTGAGCTTCACGCTCAAATCCGCCGGCTACGAGGTGGACGAGGCCGTGGACGGCAAGGACGGCCTGGGCAAGGCCCAGCGCAAGGCCTACAACCTGGTCTTCACCGACCAGAACATGCCGAACATGGACGGCCTGACGCTGATCCGCAGCCTGCGCGACATGGCCGGCTACCGCGTCACGCCGATCCTCATGCTGACCACCGAATCCAGCGACGCCATGAAGCAGCAGGGCAAGAGTGCGGGCGCCACCGGCTGGCTGGTCAAGCCGTTCGACCCGCCGAAGCTGCTGGAAGTCACCCGCAAGGTCCTGCCCTAGGGGTATCGCCGATGGCCACTGGAATGGAGCAGTTCCTCCAGGTGTTCTTCGAGGAAACCGACGAGCACCTGGCGACCCTCGAACTCCTGCTCATCGGGCTCGACCTCGATCAGCCGGACGCCGAGACGCTCAATGGAATTTTCCGCGCGGCCCACTCGATCAAGGGCTCCAGCGGCATGTTCGGTTTCGACGACCTGACCGCGGTGACCCACGAGCTGGAAACCCTGCTCGACCGCATCCGCTGCGGGCAGACCGCCCTGCACGCGGACATGATCGGCGTGTTCCTGGAAGCCCGCGACGTCCTGCAGCGCCTGCTCGACGCACACCGCAGCCAGGTGCCCGACCCGGACGTCCCGGTATCGGCCACCGTGGACCGCCTGCGCGCCTGGCTGGCAGAGCCTGTCGTAGTCGCCGCCGATGACGGCTTCGGCCTGTTCGACGGCGCCCCCGCAGCGGCTGAAAACTGCGCCAGCGACGACGATACGTTCGGCTTCTTCGACGATGCGCCCGGCATGCCTGAAACCGCTGCCAGCAGCGAGGACTTCGGTTTCTTCGACGACGCCCCCGGCGCGCCGGACGTCAAACCCGTCGAGCCCTACGGCATTTTCGACAAGGCACCCGGCGCCCCCGCGGCCGCCGCAGTGGTTACAGCACCAAGCGAGCAACCCAAGGCCGCGCCCGCCGTTGCTGCCAAGCCCGCTGCCCGCACCGATAGCGAATCCAGCTCCATCCGCGTCAGCGTCGAGAAGATCGACAGCCTGATCAACCTGGTGGGGGAGCTGGTGATCACCCAGGCCATGCTCAGCCAGCTCAGCGAGGATCTCGATCCCACCCACTTCGAGCGCCTGCAGCAGGCCCTGGCGCAGCTGGAGCACAACACCCGCGACCTGCAGGAATCGGTGATGTCGATCCGCATGCTGCCGATCAGCTTCATCTTCAGCCGCTTCCCGCGCCTGGTGCACGACACCTCCGCGCGCCTGGGCAAGCAGGTCGAACTGATCCTCCAGGGCGAGCACACCGAGCTGGACAAGAGCGTCATCGAGAAGCTTAGCGACCCGCTCACCCACATCGTCCGCAACAGCATCGACCACGGTATCGAGACGCCCGCCGAACGCCTGGCCGCCGGTAAGCCGGCCCAGGGCTCGGTGAAGCTCGCCGCCAGCCACCAGGGCGGCAGCGTGGTGGTGGAAATCTCCGATGACGGCCGCGGCCTGTCCCGCGAGCGCATCCTCGCCAAGGCCCGTGAAAAGGGCTTGGCCGTGCACGACGGGATGACCGACGCTGACGTCTGGCAACTGATCTTCATGCCCGGCTTCTCCACCGCCGAAGCGGTCACCGAGCTGTCCGGCCGGGGCGTGGGCATGGACGTG
The DNA here is from genome assembly GCF_044746165.1 of Pseudomonas sp. NPDC086581. Lineage (NCBI taxonomy): Bacteria > Pseudomonadati > Pseudomonadota > Gammaproteobacteria > Pseudomonadales > Pseudomonadaceae > Pseudomonas > Pseudomonas sp. NPDC086581. Next base: position 120,862 of record NZ_JBIVBR010000004.1, read on the forward strand.
GTGCGGCGCAACATCCAGGCCATGGGCGGGCGGATCGACATCGATTCCGCGCCGGGCATGGGCACGCGCATGTGCATCCGCCTGCCGCTGACCCTGGCCATCCTCGACGGCCTGATCGTCGCCGTGGAGAAGGTCAACTACGTGGTGCCGCTGACCTACATCGTCGAGTCGCTGCAGGCCCGCGCCGACGACGTGCGCGGCCTGGCTGGCGAGGAGTCGACGGTGATCCGCGTGCGCGGCGAATACCTGCCGCTGTTCTCTCTCAACCAGCTACTGCGCATCGGCGCGGCGCCAGTGCCGCCGGAGCAGGGGATCGTGGTGATCCTCGAATCCGAGGGCAAGAGCTTCGCCCTGCAAGTGGACGAGCTGGTCGGCCAGCAGCAGGTGGTGATCAAGAGCCTGGAACAGAACTTCCGCCGGATCGACGGGATCGCCGGCGCCACCATCATGGGCGACGGCAGCGTCGCCCTGATCCTCGATGTCGATGCCCTGCCGCGTCTGGCAGCACAAGGAGAATCCACTCATGAGCGCAGCTGAAGCCCACGCGGCGACCAGCCCGGTGCAGGAGTACCTGACCTTCACCCTGGGCCGCGAGGAATATGCCATCGACATCCTGCGGGTGCAGGAGATCCGTGGCTACGACCAGGTCACGGCGATCGCCAACGCCCCCGCCTTCATCAAGGGCGTGATCAACCTGCGCGGGGCCATCGTTCCCATCGTCGACCTGCGTATCAAGTTCAACCTGGCCGACATCAGCTATGACCAGTTCACCGTGGTGATCATCCTCAACGTCGGCCGGCGCATCGTCGGTGCGGTGGTGGACTCGGTCTCCGACGTGATCGCCCTGGCCGGCGAGGAGATCAAGCCGCGCCCGGAATTCGCCGCCAGCTTCGACACCGAGTACCTGCTGGGCCTGGCCACCGCCGGTGAGCGGATGCTCATCCTGGTGGACATCGAAAAACTCATGACCAGCCGTGAAATGGCGCTGGTCGACGAAACCGCCGCCTGATCGCGACCGAGGATAATCAACATGGGTCTGTTCAACGCACACGCCGTGGCGCAGCAACGCGCCGACCGCATCACCGCCATCCTCCACAGCCTGGTGGACGGCAACCTCGACATCGCCATCGGCGAAGCCCCGGCCGCTGGTTATGAGCGCCTCTACGACGGACTGCGCAGCGTCCAGCGCAACCTGCGCGAGCAGCGCGCCGAGCAGGCCCAGGTGGAAGCCCTGGAAGCCGGCCTGGTGGAGATGACCCGCCAGCACGAGCTGGGCTGGATCGACGAGGTGATCCCGGTGGACAAGTTCGCCGGCCGCCCGGCGCGCATCGCCAAGGGCATCAACGACCTGGTCGCCGCGCACATTGCGGTGAAGATGCGCGTCGTCGCCACCGTCACCGCCTACGGCAAGGGCGACTACTCGGTGGACATGGACCGCCTGCCCGGCAAGAAGGCCATCATCACCGAAGCCATCGATGGCGTGCGCGACAGCCTCAAGGCCAACGCGGATGCCGCCGAGTACAACGCGCGGATCAAGAGCGCGCTGGATAACGTCTCGGCCAACGTGATGATCGCCAACAACGACCTCGAGATCATCTACATGAACCGCACGGTGACCGAGATGCTCGGCAACGCCGAGGCCGACATCCGCAAGCAGCTGCCGAACTTCAACGCCAGCCGCCTGATGGGCGCCAACATCGACATGTTCCACAAGAACCCGGCGCATCAGCGTGGCATGCTCGCGCACCTCACCGCGCGGCATAAGGCCGAGCTGAGCCTGGGCGGACGCCGCTTCGCCCTGGACGTGGTGCCGGTGTTCAACGACGCCGGCGAGCGCCTGGGCTCGGCCGTGCAGTGGACCGACCGCACCGAGGAATTCCGCGCCGAGCAGGAAGTCTCGCAACTGGTGGACGCCGCCGTCGCCGGTGACTTTACCAAGCGCATCGAGGCCTCGAACAAGGAAGGCTTCTTCCTGAAGATCGCCACCGGCCTGAACAACCTGGTGGACACCGCCGACAAGGGCCTGCGCGACGTCACCCGCGTGCTCGGCGCGCTGGCCCAGGGCGACCTGACCCAGCGCATCGATGCCGACTACCAGGGCACCTTCGGCGAGCTCAAGGACTACGCCAACGAAACTGCGCAGAGCCTGTCGCGGATGCTCGGACAGATTCGCGAAGCAGCCGACACCATCCACACCGCCGCCAGCGAGATCGCCAGCGGCAACGCCGAGCTCTCAACCCGCACCGAGCAGCAGGCCTCCAGCCTGGAAGAAACCGCATCGAGCATGGAAGAGCTGACCAGCACCGTGAAGCTCAACGCCGAGAACGCCCGCCAGGCCAACTCGCTGGCGGTGAACGCCTCCGAAGTCGCCACCGAAGGCGGCAGCGTGGTGCAGAAGGTGGTGGGCACCATGTCGGCCATCAACGACTCGGCGCGCAAGATCGCCGACATCATCGGGGTGATCGACGGCATCGCCTTCCAGACCAACATCCTCGCGCTCAACGCCGCGGTGGAAGCGGCGCGCGCCGGGGAGCAGGGCCGCGGCTTCGCGGTGGTGGCCGGTGAGGTGCGCACCCTGGCGCAGCGCTCCGCCGCCGCCGCCAAGGAGATCAAGACGCTGATCAACGACTCGGTGGACAAGGTCGAGAGCGGCAACAGCCTGGTCGCCCAGGCCGGCCAGACCATGAGTGACATCGTGGTGGCGATCAAGCGCGTCACCGACATCATGGCCGAGATCGCCGCCGCGTCCGCGGAGCAGAGCAGCGGCATCGAGGAAGTGAACGGCGCCGTGTCGCAGATGGACGAGATGACCCAGCAGAACGCCGCGCTGGTGGAAGAAGCCGCCGCCTCGGCCGAGGCCCTGCAGGAGCAGGCCGGCATGCTCAACCAGCAGGTCGGGGTGTTCAAGCTCGAGTCCATCGCCGCCACCGTGGTGCCGCTGGCTTCCGCCCGCCCGGCCCGCGCCGAGCCGACCGCGCACACCTCGCGCGCCGCCCGCGGCGTGGCCAAGGCGGTGCGCGCCAAGGGTAAAGAGGACGACTGGGAAGAGTTCTGATCGGGCGGGGCTGAGGGATGGCGGCGGCCGGAGCAATGGGAGGGTCGGCCGCCGCGCGCGGACCAGGGATGGTCAGGCGATGACCGTTGATGTAGGTGCCAAGAGCCCCTCACCCTAACCCTCTCCCAGAGGGAGAGGGGACTGATCGGCGCAGGAGGACATCATGGCATCAGCCGGCACGTACAGCCCCCTCTCCCTCCGGGAGAGGGCTGGGGTGAGGGTAGTGCCCGCGCAGATCTTTCCCGATACCACGAGGCCGCATAACGCCACAGGCGTTATCCGCCATCACGGCGGATAACCTGTGCCGGGTTATGCGCCCTACGCAACCTGCTCACCACCGAGACCACCCGATGTCGATCAACCTGCCCGCCCCCGAGCACGAGTTCCACTACACCCGCCGGGACTTCCAGCAGGTGCGCGAGCGCCTCTACCGGCACGCCGGCATCAGCCTCTCGGAGAACAAGCAGCAGCTGGTCTACAGCCGCCTCTCGCGGCGCCTGCGCAGCCTGCGCCTGGGCAGCTTTGCCGAGTACTTCGCCTACCTGGAGAGCCACGAGGAAGAGTGGCAGCAGTTCGTCAACGCGCTGACCACCAATCTCACCGCCTTCTTCCGCGAGAAGCACCACTTCGAGCACCTGGGCCGCTTCGCCGCCGATCAGTTGCAGGACCACCAGCCGCTGCGCTTCTGGTCCACCGCCTCGAGCACCGGCGAGGAGCCCTACTCCATGGCCATGACCCTGGTGGACGCGCTGGGCAGCTTCGCCCCGCCCATCGAGCTGATCGCCTCGGACATCGACACCGGCGTGCTCGGCCAGGCGCGCCAGGGCATCTACCCGCTGGAGCGCATCGAGGCGCTGAGCCCCGCGCAGAAGAAGCGCTTCTTCCTTCGTGGCACCGGCGGCAACGCCGGCAAGGCGCGGGTGGTGCGCGAGCTCCGGCAGATGATCGACTACCGGCAGATCAACCTGCTCGACCGCGACTGGGGCATTGCCGGAGGCCTGGACGCGATCTTCTGCCGCAACGTGATGATCTATTTCGACAAGCCGACCCAGACCCGCCTGCTCGAACGCATGGTGCGCCTGCTGCGCCCCGGCGGGCTGTTCTTCGCCGGGCACTCGGAAAACTTCGTCCATGCCAGCCACCTGGTGCGCTCGGTGGGGCGCACCACCTACCAGGCGGTAGGGAGCCAGTGATGGGCGCGGCCCTGGACCAACCCAACCGCTACTACGACCCGCGCTTCGGCATGGAGGCGGTGAAGCTGCTGCCCGGCGAGTGCTACGTCACCGCAGAGCCGGTGATGCTGGTCACGGTGCTCGGTTCCTGTGTCTCGGTCTGCCTGCGCGACCGCAACAGCGGTCTGGGCGGCATGAACCATTTCATGCTGCCCGGCGACACCGGTGTGCAGGGCCTGCTGTCCAATTCCGGGCGCTATGGCGTACACGCCATGGACCTGCTGATCAGCGGCCTGATGCGGCGCGGGGGCCAGCGCCGGTACTTCGAGGCCAAGGTGTTCGGCGGCGGCTCGGTGCTGAAGAACCTCAGCGCCGACGTCGGCCAGCGCAACGTCGAGTTCGTCCTGCAGTACCTGGAGGACGAGGGCATCCCGCTGACCGCCCACGACCTGCTCGACGTGCACCCGCGCAAGGTCTACTTCTTCCCCGGCAGCGGCCGGGTGCTGGTGCGCAAGCTGCGCACCCTGGCCAACGACACGGTGCTGCAGCGCGAGCGGCAGTATTGCCAGCAACTGTCCCGTCGGGAGCGCGGCGGGAGCATCGACCTGTTCTGAACGGAGGGACAAGCGATGGCCGTCAAGGTCCTGATCGTCGACGACTCGGCGCTGATTCGCAGCCTGCTCAAGGACATCATTCAGAACGATCCGGAACTGCAACTGGTGGGCGCCGCACCTGACGCCTTCGTCGCCCGCGACCTGATCAAGCAGCACTCGCCGGATGTCATCACCCTCGACGTGGAAATGCCGCGCATGGACGGCCTGACCTTTCTCGACAGGCTGATGAAGGGCCGGCCGACGCCGGTGCTGATGATCTCCTCGCTCACCGAGAAGGGCTCCGAAGCCACCCTGCGCGCGCTGGAGTTGGGCGCCATCGACTTCATCGCCAAGCCGCGCCTGGGCATCGCCGAGGGCATGCAAGCCTACGCCGAGGAAATCTGCGCCAAGCTCAAGGCCGCCGCCCGCGCGCGCCTGCCCCGCGCCCGTCCCATCGTGTCGTCCGACGCACCGGCAACGAGCAGTGCGCCACTGCTGAGCACCGAGAAAATCTTCGCCATCGGCGCTTCTACCGGCGGCACCGAGGCGATCAAGGAAGTCCTGCTGGGCCTGCCGCCGGACTGCCCCGGCACCGTGATCACGCTGCACATGCCGCCGGGTTTCACCAAGTCCTACGCGGACAGACTGGACCGTCAGACGCGCCTTTCAGTGCGCGAAGCCCGCGACGGCGACCGCATCCTACCCGGCCACGTGCTGCTCGCCCCCGGCGACTTCCACATGGAAGTGCAGCGCAGCGGCGCCAACTACGTCGTGCGCCTGCACCGCGAGGCTGCGGTAAATGGACACAGGCCGGCGGTGGACGTGATGTTCAACTCCCTCGCCCGCTGCGCCGGGCGCAACCTCATCGCCGCCTTGCTCACCGGCATGGGCAAGGATGGGGCCCGCGGCTTGCAAGCGATCCGCCAGGCCGGCGGCCACACCGTCGCCCAGGACGAGGCCACCTGCGTGGTCTACGGCATGCCCCGCGAGGCAGTAGAGCTGGGCGCGGCGAAGGAAGTCCTGCCGCTGGAACGCATAGCAGGCTCGCTCCTACAGCAGGCGCGCCAGAGCGGAAGTGGGAACAGAGTCTAGTTCTGCAGGAATCATCTCCATACGCTGAGCGCCTTTTCCCACAGCGTCTAGACTCCGGCCAATCGACTGGCGCCAATAATATGGCGATTCGATATCAATTTGGTTTGATTGTGCCCGTATACAAAATGCACAATTGAGCTTTCGCCAAAAGACCGGCACACGGCGGGCGTACGGGGAATTGAGATAGCCATGGCGGCAAGATGGGGGTTGCGCGGCAAATCGGTGGTGGCATTGCTCATCGCCTGTCTCCTGGCGCTGGTACCGGCAGTCATGCTGGGCTGGAAGGCCATGGAGGATATCCGCACGCATTTCGGCCTCGCCTTCGCGAGAAACTTCACGCTGCTCAACCAGCAGAAGATCATCGCTCCGGTTATTCGCGAGCTGGCGCTCTCGCGGCGCCTGGCAGAGTCAGTGGTAACGCAGGACTGGCTGCTGTCCGAGAACGACCCGGCACGCCGTGCGCTGTTCTTCCGTGAAGCCGAAGGCTTCCGCGCGGACCAGCACAACTACTCCTACTTCGTCGTGGTGGACTCCTCGCACCACTACTACTTCAACGACTCCAATTCCCCGCTCTCCAATTCCCCGCGCTACACCCTGAGCCGGGACGACCCCAAGGACTCCTGGTATTTCGACACCCTCGCGCGCGATGAGCCGTACAACATCAACGTCGACTACAACGAGAAACTGAAGGTCACCAAGGTCTGGTTCAACATGGTGGTGCGCGCCGGCAACGAGAAAGTCGGCCTGGCCGGCGGCGGCCTCGATCTCACCGAGTTCCTCGACCAGTTCATCTCGCGCCGTGAGGCCGGGGTGACACCGATGATCGTCGATCCCGAGGGCGCCATCCAAGCGCACCCGGACACCCGCCTGATCGCCTACAACTCCGGCTCCAGCGGTCAGGCCAAGCATCACGTCTACGACCTGCTGGCCAATGACCAGGAACGCACCGCGCTGCGCCAGACCCTGCGCCAGGCAGAGACCAACCCCGGCGAAGTCGAAACCATGTGGGGCACCATAGACGGCAAGGAACAGCTGATCGCCACCGCCTACATTCCGCAGTTGCGCTGGCACGTACTCAGCGCCATCGACCTGCATGCCGCGCAGGTGCTCGACAGCCGCTGGATCTGGCCGCTGGTGGGCACCCTCGCCGGGCTGCTGGCGATCCTGCTGATCGGCTTCGCCTACACCGTCGATCTGCTGGTGCTGCGCCCGCTGCGCGGCCTCAAGCAGTCGGCCAAGGCCATCGCCGCCGGGCAGTACGACAGCCCGCTGCCGCGCACCCGCCTGGACGAGATCGGCGAGCTGTCCAGCGCCTTCGCCAGCATGGCCGACCAGGTCCGCCGGCACACCGAGGAGTTGGAAGACAAGGTCCAGCAGCGCACCCAGGCGCTGGAGGCGGCCAACCGCGAGATGGCCGCCGCGCAGAAAAAGATCGGCGACTCCATCGACTACGCCAGCCTGATCCAGCGCGCCATCCTTCCCGACCGCCAGTTGCAGGCCTCTCTGGGCGAACACCATTTCGTCCTGTGGAAACCGCGCGACGTGGTCGGCGGCGACTTCTACATCTATCGCGAAGGCCCGCGAGACAGCCTGATCGGCGTGGTCGACTGCGCCGGCCACGGCGTGCCCGGCGCGCTGATGACCATGCTCGCCCTGGCTGCCATCGACCACGCCATCGACAGTGTGAAGAGCCACGACCCGGCGGCCATCCTGCGCGAGACCGACCACGTGATGCGCGGCATGCTCGGCCAGGAAGAATTCACCCACTCGCTGGCGACCAACATGGACGCCGGCCTGGTGCGCGTCGACCACCAGCGCAAGCTGCTGCACTTCTCCGGGGCGAAGATTTCCCTGTTCGCCAGCGACGGCAAAGACGTGCGCGAGTACAAGGGCGCGCGCCGCGCCATCGGCGACAAGCGCCAGGGCGACTATCAGGACGTGGAAATCCCGATGGAAGCCGGCTGGACCTATTACCTGTGCACGGACGGCTTCCTCGACCAGGCAGGCGGCGAGCACGGCTTCGGCTTCGGCAACAGCCGCTTCGCCGATCTGTTGCTCAACCACGCGCGCCGACCATTGGCCGAGCAGGCCGATGTGTTCGCCGCTACCCTCGCCCATTACCAGGGTGAGCAGCCGCAGCGCGACGACATCACCATTCTCTCTTTCCGCTTCGACTAGGGGTTAATCCATGGAATCGCTAGATCTGTTGGCCATGCGCGAGAGTTTCACCCGGCAACGTATCTTGCTCTGCTTCAACGGGCCCATCTCGCGCAGCCTGATCGAGGAAATCGGCCACGCGCTGCGCAACTACCTGCAGGCCGAGCAGGCGCACCCCAGCGAAGCGATGGACGTGTTCGCCGTCTACATCGAGATGACCCAGAACATACGCCACTACGCCACCCAGCGCGGCTACAACGAGCAGGAGGCCTCGGCCACCGTGGCGATTGCCCGCAATGACGAAGGCCACTATGTGGTCTCCGCAGGCAACCTGGTGGAACTGGCTGACGGGCAGGGCCTGGTGCGCAGCATCGAAGGCATCGCCGGGCTCGACAAGGCCCAGCTCAAGGCGGCCTACAAGGAGCAGCTGCGCCGCCCGCGCGACGCCGAAGCCTCCACCGGCGCAGGTCTCGGCCTGCTGGACATCGCCCGCAAGTCCAGCGCACCGCTCAAGACCTCCCTCACCGAACAACCCGACGGCCGCGCCTTCTTCAGCCTGCGCGCCGTGATCTGAACCGCGAAATTCAGGAAGACCCGACATGAGCGATCTCAACGTCACCGGAACCCAATCCACCCCACAGATCCACGGCGACTGGCAGGCCGGCATCCTCGCGATGCAAGGCGACTCCTACCCGGAGAACTCCTTCGAGCTGTTCGGCCAGGTCATCGAGTGGGTCGAACGCTTCCTCACCCAGGAACAGCGCCCGCTGGAACTCGACCTGCGCCTGCTGTACCTCAACACCAGCTCGATCAAGGCCATGATGGACATCTTCGACCTGCTCGAAGAAGCCCACGGCCAGGGCCGTGTCACCCGCGTGGCGTGGCACTACGACCGACGCAACGAGCGCGTCGCCGAACTGGCCGAGGAATTCCGCGAGGACTGTACCTTCCCGTTCGTCATCCAAGCCTACGACGAGTAAGAGCCATGACTAGCGAGCGCGAGCTGGACCTGCTGATCGAAGAGCTGCTGGCCGACCCCCAGTACGAAGGCCACCCCCTGCGCGAGGCCCTGTACCAGAAGCACCAGCAATCCCTCGACCAGCTCGCGCGCCTGGAGCGCATCGCGCGGATTTCCGACGGTTTCCAGTCCATGGCCCGGGCGCAGAACAGCACGCTGTCCGAGCGCTACCACAAACAGCTGCGCCAGCTGGAAAAGGTCGCCCGCATCTCCGACCGCTACCAGGACATGATGCGCGATCTGAACATCGCGCTGAAGGAAGCCTCGACCCACGACACCCTCACCGGCATCGCCAATCGCCGCCTGCTGATGGAACGCCTGCGCGAAGAAAGCGAACGCGCCCAGCGCCACGGCGAGTCCTACGTGCTGGCCATGCTCGACGTCGACCGCTTCAAGCAGGTCAACGACACCTGGGGCCACGAAGTGGGTGACCGCGTGCTAGTGGAAATCGGCCGCGCCATGGAATCCGCCCTGCGCCAGTACGACCTCTGCGGTCGCTGGGGTGGCGAGGAATTCCTGCTGATCCTCCCCGATACCCGCCTGGCGGACGCCGCCGCCATCATCGAGCGCGTACGCAACGACATCCGCTGCCTGGCTGTACGCGTGGGCACCAACGCCCTGTCCGTCACCGCCAGCTTCGGCGTAGCCGAGCACCAGCCGGGCGAAAGCTATTCCCAGACCCTCAGCCGCGCCGACGCCGCCCTGCTGGACGCCAAGCGCAGCGGGCGCGACAAGTGCGAGTTCGCCACGGCATAAGCCCTCGCGCGGGCACCGCGACATCCCCACGGCTAGCATCCCGCGGCGAAGCCGATTAAGGTCCATGGACCGCATGGAAAGGATGCAGCATGGCCAACAAGTCTCCCTCCCCTCGCCAGCAGACCCATCTCGCCGTCCTGATCGACGCCGACAACGCCCCCGCCGCCATCGTCGAAGGCCTGTTCGAGGAGATCGCCAAGTACGGCGTCGCCAGCGTCAAACGCATCTACGGCGACTGGACCAAGCCCAACCTGGGCAAATGGAAGCAGGTGCTGCTGGACCACTCCATCCAGCCCATGCAGCAGTTCGCCTACACCAGCGGCAAGAATGCCACCGACAGCGCGTTGATCATCGACGCCATGGACCTGCTCTACACCCGCCGCTTCGACGGCTTCTGCCTGGTTTCCAGCGACAGCGACTTCACCCGCCTGGCCGCGCGCCTGCGCGAGGAGGGCCTGACCGTCTACGGCTTCGGCGAGGAAAAGACGCCCAAGCCCTTCGTCTCCGCCTGCGACAAATTCATCTACACCGAGATCCTGCGCGCAGCGCCAGAGCACGTCGCCGAACCCGCACCGAGCACCGACAAGGCCGTCGCCCCGAGCACCGCCGAAGCGCCCAGGTCCGCCAGCAAACCCAAGTCGCAGAAAGTCCCGCTGGACTTTATCGCCAAGGTGCTCGACGACATCGACGGCGACGATGATGACTGGGTGCAACTGGGCGCCCTGGGACAGAACATCAGCAAGCTGCAGCCGGCGTTCGATCCGCGCCTGTACGGCTTCAAGAAGCTCAGCGACCTGATCAAGGGCCACCCCAAGCGCTTCGAACTGCAGGCGCGGGGCATCGGCAACACCGGCGGCAAGGACTTGTACGTGCGCAATGCCGGCCCGGTGCGTTAAGCCTGCGTCAGCTCAATGCAGCGTCACTTCCCAGTCGTTAGGGTTGACCTTGAACCTGCAACGGAGCCGCCCATGCGTCCCTGGCTGATAGCCCTGCTCCTGACCCTCGCTGCCGGTGCTGCCCACGCCGGCACGCTGCGCTGCGGCACCAGCCTGATCAACGAAGGCGACCCGATGGACGAAGTGCTCGCCAAGTGCGGGCAGCCGGACAAGCGTGTCGTCACACCGCCCACAAAGCCAAGGCGCGGACCGGACGGCAAATTCATCCCCGGCCAGCCGCAGCTGGAAACCTGGATGTACGGCCCGAACAACGGTGCCTATCGCTACCTTTTCTTCCGCGACACGCAACTGCAATTGATCAACACCACGCGCAAGGAACTGCTCTGAGCGCGCCGCGCTATTCGTACCTGTACGCCCGCCGCTACCAAAGGTGCCTACCCATCGTGGCGGCATCTCCCTAGACTGGTCGCCTTCGCCAATCCGGAGGGCACCATGCAAAGCCAATTCGATTTCACCCTTGGCATCGACCCACAGGCACGCGACGTCGTGGTCAAGGGGCTGCTCGCCTATAACCTGGGCCAGATGGGCCGCAGCAACACCTACGACGACTTCGAACTCTACGCCCGCAGCGAAGACGGCGAAGTGGTCGGCGGCATGTTCGGCCAATCCGGCATGGGCTGGCTCTACATCGACTACCTCTGGCTGCAGGACGACCAGCGCGGCAGCGGCCTGGGCAGCCAGCTCATCGCCCTCGCCGAAGACGAAGCCCGCCGCCGCGGCTGCGTTGGCCTGTTCCTCTACACCTACAGCTTCCAGGCTCCCGGCTTCTACGAGAAACAGGGCTTCGAGCGCATGGGCGTGCTGGAAGACTGCCCGCCGGGGCATCAGCGTATCTACCTGAAGAAGCACCTGGGCTGATTACCAGGCTTTGCGCAGGCGAGGCTGTTCTTGCACCGCGCCTTCGTTCCCCTGAAATGAAAAAGGCCGGTCATCAGACCGGCCTTTTTCTTATCGCTTATTCACCATCAGCCATTGCTGGGGAAGGCGAACTGCGCCGCTTCGTGCGACTTGCGCTGCGGCCAGCGCTGGGTGATGGCTTTGCGCTTGGTGTAGAAGCGCACACCATCCGGGCCGTAGGCGTGCAGGTCGCCGAACAGCGAGCGCTTCCAGCCGCCGAAGCTGTGGTAGGCCACCGGTACTGGCAGCGGTACGTTGACGCCGACCATGCCGACTTCGATCTCGTCGCAGAACAGGCGGGCCGCTTCACCGTCACGGGTGAAGATGCAGGTGCCGTTGCCGTATTCGTGGTCGTTGATCAGCTGCATGGCTTCTTCCAGGCTGTTCACGCGCACGATGCAGAGCACCGGGCCGAAGATTTCTTCCTGGTAGATGGTCATGTCCGGGGTGACCTTGTCGAACAGGGTACCGCCGACGAAGAAGCCGTTCTCGTGCCCGGCCACCTTGTAGTTGCGGCCGTCGACCAGCAGCTGGGCACCCTGCTCGACGCCGGCGTCGATGTAGCCGGTGACTTTCTGCTGGGCTGCGCCGGTAACCAGCGGGCCCATGTCCAGGCCGCAGGAAGTGCCGGCGCCGATCTTCAGGGCCTTGATCTGCGGAACGATCTTCTCGACCAGCGCGTCGCCGATCTGGTCGCCCACGCAAACGGCCACGGAGATGGCCATGCAGCGCTCGCCGCAGGAGCCATAGGCCGCACCCATCAGGGCGCTGACGGCGTTGTCCAGGTCGCAGTCGGGCATCAGAACGGCGTGGTTTTTGGCGCCGCCCAGGGCCTGTACGCGCTTGCCGCGCTTGGTGCCTTCGGAATAGATGTATTCAGCGATCGGAGTCGAGCCAACGAAGCTCAGCGCCTTCACTTCCGGTGCTTCGATCAGCGCGTCCACGGCGGTCTTATCGCCGTGCACCACGTTCAGCACACCTTTGGGCAGGCCGGCTTCTTCGAAGAGTTCGGCGATCAGCAGGGTGGAGCTCGGGTCACGCTCGGACGGCTTGAGGATGAAGGTGTTGCCGCAGGCGATGGCCAGCGGGTACATCCACAGCGGCACCATGGCCGGGAAGTTGAACGGGGTGATGCCGGCGACCACGCCGATCGGCTGGAAGTCGCTCCAGGCGTCGATGTTCGGGCCGACATTGCGGCTGTATTCGCCTTTCAGGATTTCCGGGGCAGCGCTGGCGTATTCGACGTTCTCGATGCCGCGCTTGAGCTCACCGGCAGCGTCTTCCAGGGTCTTGCCGTGTTCTTCGCTGATCAGCTGGCTGATGCGTGCTTCGTTGGCTTCGAGCAGTTGCTTGAAGCGGAACAACACCTGGGCGCGCTTGGCCGGGGGGGTGTTGCGCCAGGCCGGGAAGGCGGCCTTGGCGGCGTCGATGGCCTGCTGGACGGTTTCGCGGCTGGCCAGCGGGACCTTGCGGATGGCTTCGCCGGTGGACGGGTTGAAGACGTCGGCGGTACGGCCAGTGTCGGCGATCATCTCGCCGCCGATCAGGTGCTTGACGGTGGTCATGGGAAGTCTCTTCTCGCTTGAGTGGTTCGGGTGAAGGGCTTCAAGAGCCCCTCTCCCCAACCCTCTCCCTAAGGGGAGAGGGGGCTTGTTCGGAGTGTGGACAAAGCCGCGTGGCTCGCCGGGAACTGCACTTTAAAAGGAGTTTCCCGGCTACGCCTTCTCGCGTGCCCGCGCACTCAGTGGCTGTGCGGGTGGTCGTCGCTCTTGAGCTCGATCTCGATGAACGCCACTTCGTGATCGCAGGGATTGATCACGTTGTGCTCGGTACCGATCTGACGGGTGTAGCTCGCACCCAGGACCAGCGGCGCGCGCCGCTCGCCCTCGGGGGTTTCCAGCAGCAGTTCGCCGTTGGTCACCGGGACCACGACGTATTCCATGCCGTGGCGGTGCCAGCCAGTCTCGGCGCCGGGGGCGAAGCGCCACTCGGTGACCAGGACCTTGTCGTTATCGATCTGTACCGTCGGGACGGCCTTCGGACGCTCACCCACTTACGCGACCCCGTTGAGGGCATCGCCCACGGCGCTGAACAGGCGGTCCAGGTCCTCGGACTTGGCGTTGAAGGTCGGGCCGAACTGCAGGGTGTCGCCGCCGAAGCGCACGTAGAAGCCTTCTTTCCACAGCTTCATGCTGGCTTCGAACGGACGCACGATGGCATCGCCGTCACGGGCGCCAATCTGAATCGCGCCGGCCAGGCCGCAGTTGCGGATGTCGATGACGTTCTTCGCGCCCTTCAGGCCGTGCAGAGCCTTCTCGAAGTACGGAGCCAGCTCCAGCGATTGCTGAATCAGGTTCTCTTTTTCCAGCAGGTCCAGCGCGGCGATACCGGCGGCGCAAGCGACCGGATGCGCGGAGTAGGTGTAGCCATGACCGAACTCGACAGCGTATTCCGGCAGGTTCTGGCCCATGAAGGTGTCGTAGATTTCACTGCTGGCGATCACCGCGCCCATGGGAATGGCACCGTTAGTGACCTGCTTGGCGACGTTCATGATGTCCGGCTTCACGCCGAAGAACTCGGCGCCGGTGGCCTTGCCCATACGACCGAAGGCGGTGATCACTTCGTCGAAGATCAGCAGGATGTTGTGCTGGTCGCAGATTTCGCGCAGGCGCTGCAGGTAGCCCTTCGGCGGCACCAGCACGCCGGCGGAACCGGACATCGGCTCGACGATGACCGCAGCGATGTTCGACGCGTCATGCAGCTCGATCAGCTTCAGCAGTTCGTTGGCCAGCTCGACGCCGCCGGTTTCGGCCATGCCCTTGGTGAAGGCCATGCCCGGTTGCAGGGTATGCGGCAGGTGGTCGACGTCCATCAGTTGGCCGAACATCTTGCGATTGCCACCGATGCCGCCCAGGGCGGTGCCGGCGACGTTCACGCCGTGGTAGCCACGGGCGCGGCCGATCAGCTTGGTCTTCTGTGCCTGGCCTTTCAGGCGCCAGTAGGCGCGGGCCATCTTGATCGAGGTGTCGGCGCACTCGGAGCCGGAACCGGTGAAGAACACGTGGTCGAGACCGGCCGGGGTCAGCTGGGTGATCTTCTCGGCCAGCTTGAAGGACAGCGGGTGGCCGTACTGGAAGGCCGGGGAGTAGTCGAGGGTGGTCAGCTGTTTGGCGACCGCGTCGGCGATTTCCTTGCGCGAGTGACCGGCGCCACAGGTCCACAAGCCCGACAGGCTGTCGTAGATCTTGCGGCCCTGGTCGTCCACCAGCCAGCTGCCTTCGGCGGCGACGATGATGCGCGGGTCTTTATGGAAGTTGCGGTTGGCGCTGAAGGGCATCCAGTGGGCCTTCAGGTTCAGTTCGCTGGCCACCGACGGGGTGACGTTCACTTGCTGGTTCATGGAGCATGTCCTCGACGACAGTCTTGTTGGGCGCGCAGGCCGCGTCGGGCCTGGTGCGATGCTCGTAGATTGGGCCTGACTTAACGTGAGTTAAAGCTTATTCTTCTTACGTTCAGTTTCGGATTGGTAAAACTAAGATGGCGAAACAACGAGCGCCTTCCCTGGGCCAGGTCAGCGACTTCGAGATCCGCCTGCTGCGCATCTTCAAAACCATAGTCGAGTGCGGCAGCTTCTCGGCTGCGGAAAGCACGCTGGGCATCAGCCGCTCGGCCATCAGCCTGCACATGGGCGACCTGGAGAAGCGCCTGGGGATGCGCCTGTGCCAGCGCGGCCGGGCAGGCTTCGCGCTGACCGACGAGGGCCGCGAGGTTTACCGCGCAACGCAGTCGCTGCTGGCGGCTCTGGAGGGCTTCCGCGCGGAGGTCAACGAGTTGCACCAGCACCTGCGCGGCGAGCTGAACATCGGCATCATCAACAACCTGGTGACCCTGCCGCAGATGCGCATCACCCACGCCCTGCGCGCGCTTAAGGCCAGCGGGCCGGGCGTGCGGATCAATATCGGGATGACCACGCCCAACGAGATCGAGCTGGGAGTTCTCGACGGACGGTTGCATGTGGGCGTGGTACCGCTCATCAGCCCGCTGTCGGGGCTGGAGTATTCCGCCCTTTATGAGGAGCGCTCGCTGCTGTTCTGCAGCCAGGAGCACCCGCTGTTCGAGCGCGACGACGCGAGCATCACGGTGGAGGAAATCCACGCCTGCGACGCGGTGGCGCCCAGCTACCGTATCCCCGCCGAAGCGCAGGAGCGCCACCAGGAGCTGCGCGGCAGCGCCAGCGCCTCGGACCGCGAGGGCATGGCCTTCCTTATTCTCACCGGCAGCTACATCGGCTACCTGCCCGACCACTACGCCGCCGACTGGGTCGCCCAGGGCCGCCTGCGCGCGCTGCGGCCGGAGCGCTTCCACTACGACATCCCGCTGACCGTGGTGACCCGCAAGGGCCGCCGGCCGAACCTTGTGCTGGAGCGATTCATCGAGGCGGTGGCGGAAAGCCGCTGATAGGCACCTGTAGGAAAACCCGCGCAAGGCAATTTCAACCTATCCAATTTGTCGCCCCAGCCACCAAAAATCCTATACCCCTTCCCCTGCAGCCCGCGGGCCGCGGGGTTTGCGTGGGTGCAGCTTTTCCCTAGCCTGCGACTACAAAAAACATAATTTCGCTATTCACAGCCTCTGAACAGAATGCGGCCAACAGCTCACCGCAGCCGCAACAAGAACAAACGTGATCAGAGTCTGAGGAAGCAAGCCATGACCGACCTGAATCCAGGCGCCTTCGGCAAGAAGTCGCTTGATAACCTGGAAATCGACACGCTGGTCGTTGGCGCCGGCCAAGCCGGCGTGGCCATGAGCGAGCACCTGACCCAGCAGGGCGTGCCGCACATCGTGCTGGAAAAGAGCCGTATCGCCGAAGCCTGGCGCACCGGTCGCTGGGACTCGCTGGTCGCCAACGGCCCGGCCTGGCATGACCGCTTCCCGAACATGGAATTCTCCGTCGGCCCGGATGATTTCCCGGCCAAGGAGCAGGTCGCCGACTACTTCGTCGCCTACGCCAAGCAGTTCAACGCGCCGATCCGCACCGGCGTGGAAGTGAAGAAGGTCACCCGCAACGCAGGCCGCCCCGGCTTCAGCGTGGAAACCTCCGAGGGCACACTCCAGGCCCTGCGCATCGTCTCCGCCACCGGCCCGTTCCAGCGCCCGGTGATCCCGGCCATCGCGCCGAAGGACGAAGGCCTGTACCAGATCCACTCGGCCAAGTACTTCAACCCGCAGCAGCTGCCCGAAGGCGCTGTGTTGGTGATCGGCGCAGGCTCCTCCGGCGTGCAGATCGCCGACGAGCTGAACCGCGCCGGCAAGAAAACCTACCTTTCCGTGGGCGCCCATGACCGTCCGCCGCGCTCCTACCGCAACCGCGACTTCGTCTGGTGGCTGGGCGTGCTCGGCCTGTGGGACGCCGAGGAAGTGCAGCCGGGCCGCGAGCACGTGACCATCGCCGTGAGCGGTGCCCGTGGCGGCGAGACCATCGACTTCCGCCGCCTGGCCAACGAGGGCATCGTCCTGACCGGCCTGACCCAGTCCTTCGACGGCGGCAAGGTGACCTTCCGCGACGACCTGGTGGCCAACCTCAAGGCCGGCGACGACAACTACCTGGGCCTGCTGGACGCCGCCGATGCGTATATCGAGCGCAACGGCCTGGACCTGCCGCTGGAGCCGGAGGCCCGCAAGGTCTACCCGGACGCCGCGTGCATCCGCAACCCGATCGCCGAGCTGAACCTGGCCGACGCCGGCATCACCGCGATCATCTGGGCCACCGGCTACGCCGTGGACTTCAACTGGCTGCAGGTGGACGCCTTCGACGACAAGGGCAAGCCCAAGCACCAGCGCGGCGTGTCCCGCGAGCCGGGCGTGTACTTCGTCGGCCTGCCGTGGCTGTCGCGCCGTGGCTCCTCGTTCATCTGGGGCGTATGGCATGACGCCAAGCACGTGGCCGGCCACATCGCCACGCAACGCCGTTACGTCGAATACCAGGACGCTTCGCAGCGCGAAGCCTCCGTACAAAAAGCCGCATCCTGGGAGTAAGAGATGCCTACCCATACTCGCATCCGCATGTTCAACACCAAGGACACCTACCCGAACCAGACCCTGGACAACGACCTCTGCCAGGCCGTGCGCGCCGGCAACACCGTGTACGTGCGCGGCCAGGTCGGGACTGACTTCGAGGGCAACCTGGTGGGGCTGGGCGACCCGCGCGCCCAGGCCGAGCAGGCGATGAAGAACGTCAAGCAGTTGCTGGAAGAAGCCGGCAGCGACCTGTCGCACATCGTCAAGACCACCACCTACCTGATCGACCCGCGCTACCGCGAGCCGGTGTACCAGGAAGTCGGCAAGTGGCTGAAGGGCGTGTTCCCGATCTCCACCGGCCTGGTGGTCTCGGCCCTCGGCCAGCCGCAGTGGCTGATGGAAATCGACGTCATCGCGGTCATTCCGGACTGAAAGCTACTGCGCTAGGCCATGCTGCGTTGGGGCCGGTCGAGAAAATGCTCATTTGCTACAGCAAACTCCGCTTTTCTCGCCCAACCTCGCCTTGCCTGGCCGTCGCTCGTAACGCTTTCAAGCGTGCAGGCGATGCGGATTTTCCGCATCGCCCTTTGTCGTTTTAGCTACCAGAACAAGCAAGGAGCCACCATGACCTTCTCCATCGTCGGCCGCTGCGCCGAAACCGGACAACTAGGTATCGCCATCAGCTCCTCGAGCATCGCCGTGGGCGCCCGCTGCCCCTGGGTACGCGCCGGCGTCGGCGCGGTGGCCACGCAGAACATCACCCTGCCGGCCCTCGGCCCGCAGATCCTCGACCAGCTCGAAGCCGGTCTGGAACCGGGCGCGGCGCTGGACAAGGCGCTCTCCAGCAACGGCTACAGCCAGTACCGCCAGGTGACGGTGATCGACCAGCACGGCAAGGTCGCGTTGTTCACCGGCAGCGAAGCGCTGGGCGTGTACAACGCCGTGGCCGGGGAAAACTGCGTGGCGGCAGGTAACCTGCTGTCGTCCCCCGCGGTGATCGAAGCCATGACCCAGGCCTTCGAAAGCGCCAACGGCTGCCTGGCAGAGCGCCTGCTGGCCGCAATGCAGGCGGCGATGGCCGCCGGTGGCGAAGCGGGCCCGGTGCATTCGGCCGCCCTGAAAGTCGTCGGCGACCTGGTCTGGCCGATCGTCGACCTGCGCGTGGACTGGGCGGACGAAGCGCCCATCGATGAACTGGAAAAACTCTGGGTGGCCTACAAGCCGCAGCTGGAGGACTACCTGGTGCGCGCCCTCGACCCGACCAAGGCGCCGAGCTACGGTGTGCCGGGCGACGAGTAACGTCATACCCGTGGGAGCGGACGCCGTCCGCGATGGTGTCCGGCCACGCCGGGATCGCGGATGAATCCGCTCCTACCAGAGAGCTTTGAAGCAGGACCCGACCATGCCTTCCAGCCGTGAAATCCTCGCCGACCTGATCGCCTTCGACACCGTCAGCCGCAACTCCAACCTGGCGCTGATCCACTATATCCGCGACTACCTCGCAGGCTTCGGCATCGCCTGCGAGCTGTTCCACGATGCCGAAGGCGGCAAGGCCAACCTCTACGCCACGCTGGGTCCGCAGGATCGCGGCGGCGTGTGCCTGTCCGGCCACACCGATGTGGTGCCCACCGATGGCCAGCCGTGGACGGTCCCGCCGTTCGAGCTGACCGAACGCGATGGCCGCCTCTACGGGCGCGGTACCGCGGACATGAAGGGCTACATCGCCTGCGTGCTGGCGGCGGTGCCCGCGTTCCTCGCCCAACCGCTGCGCCTGCCGGTGCACCTGGCCTTCTCCTACGACGAGGAAGTCGGCTGCCTCGGCGTGCGCTCGCTGCTCGCCGCGCTCGAGCATCGCGAACACAAGCCGATGCTGTGCATCATCGGCGAACCCACCGAACTCAAGCCGGTGCTCGGCCACAAGGGCAAGCTCGCCATGCGCTGCCAGGTGCATGGCGCGCCGTGCCACTCGGCCTATGCACCGCAGGGTGTGAACGCCATCGAGTACGCGGCGAAACTGATCGGCCGCCTCGGCGAGATCGGTACCCGCCTGGCTGCACCCGAGCGCCATGACCCGCGCTTCGATCCACCTTACTCCACCGTGCAGACCGGCGTGATCAGCGGCGGCCGCGCGCTGAACATCGTGCCTGCCGAATGCCAGTTCGATTTCGAGGTGCGCGCGCTGCCCAGCGACGATCCGCAACAGGTCGCCGACGACCTGCGCGCCTTCGCCGAAGCCGAGCTGCTGCCGAAGATGCGTGCGGTGAAGGCCGAGACGGACATCCGCTTCAGCGAAATTTCCGCCTACCCGGCGCTGGTCACCGACCAGCAGGCCCAGGCTGCCGAGCTGATTGCGCAGCTGACTGGCTCACGCGATTTCACCACTGTCGCCTATGGCACCGAGGGCGGGCTGTTCCACCAGGCCGGCATCCCCACCGTGGTCTGCGGGCCGGGCAGCATGGATCAGGGCCACAAGCCGGACGAGTTCGTCAGCCTGGAGCAGTTGGCGAAGTGCGATGAAATGATGGGGCGGCTGACGGAGTGGTTGCGCGGCTGATTCACAGCGCGGCTTACCCCGCTGCGCAGGAGCGGACGTTGTCCGCGATGCATCCGGCTCGCTCGGAGCGGCCGGAAATCGATCGCGGATGAATCCGCTCGTAGGGCGCATAACCCGGAACGGGTTATCCGCCGAATCCCTCGCGGCGGATAACGCTGGCGCGTTATCCGCCCTACGATCCCGGGATGAGGGCATGTGCTTTCAGATCAGGCTCGCCTACGAAGAGCGCATGCACCCTGTAGGAGCGAGCTTGCTCGCGAACCACCCCCGGTCGAGGAACCTCAGGCAAACGCCGCCCGCAGCTCATCCAGGCTCGCGAAGTAATGCGCCGGGCTTTCCGCCATCAGCTCCTCGCGGCTGCCGAAGCCATAGCCGACGCCCGCAGCGGACAGGCCATTGCGGTGCGCGCCGATGAGGTCGTGCTTGCGGTCGCCGATCATCAGCGTCTGTTTCAGGTCCAGTTGCTCGATGCCCAGCAGGTGCTCGATCAGCTCGACCTTGTTGGTGCGGGTGCCGTCCAGCTCGCTGCCGTAGATCACCTTGAAGTGCCTGGCGAAGTCGAAGTGGCGGGCAATTTCCGCGGCGAACACCGTCGGTTTGCTGGTGCAGATGAACAGCGTGCGGCCCTGGCCGCCGAGCATGTGCAGCAGCTCGGCGACGCCGTCGAACACCTTGTTCTCGTACAGCCCGGTGTCCTTGAAGCGCACGCGGTAGTGGTTCACCGCTTCCCAGGCGCGCGCCTCGTCGAAGTCGTAGGTGCTCATGAAGCACTGCAGCAGCGGCGGGCCGATGAAGTGTTCGAGCTGGCGCAGGTCGGGCTCGTCGATGCCCAGTTGGGCGAGGGCGTACTGGATCGAGCGGGTGATGCCCTCGCGCGGGTCGGTGAGGGTGCCGTCGAGGTCGAAAAGGATGTTCTGGTAATGCATGGGATCAGCGTCCGGCCGCGAAAGTCGGGCGGGAAGGATACTGCGCAGGGCCGCCCGCGCGAAGCGCGGATCGCCGAACGACACCTCAGGGCGCCGCGCCCTGCCCCTGTTTGAGCACGCGGAAACCGCCGCTGACGCCCACCGGCTCGGCCTCGCCGGCACCGTAGGTCCGGGCGGTGGAGTCGTCTTCAGGTACATCCTGCGGCTGCGCCAGCCGACCGGTCAGGCTCTGCTGCACGCGGGCACCGAGATGATCGACACCGGACATCACCCCGCCGTCCGGATCGCGCATCAGCGCCAGCCACTGTTCGTCGAAGGCGGCGTTGATTTCCTTGCGCAACTGAGTCTCCACTTCGGGCCGTTCGTGGTCGTTGCCGGCCATGCTGAACAGGGTGAAGGCCACCGAGATGACCGAGCCGGCAACCTTGCCCGCCGCGCTCGCCACCACCCCGGCGATGCTGCGATTGCGCAGCTCATTCACCAGCTTGGCGCTGGTGCGCTGGGCCACTGGCGAGACGCCGCTGACCTTTGTGCCGGCGCCCGCCTTGCCCGCCGCCGTGCGGATGTCCTGCATCAGCGCAGCGAAGGCCGGCAGCTTGCCGATGTCCTTGGCGTACACCACGTCGTACAGCGAAGCATCGCGGCTGGAGGGCGTGCCGAGGGAGATCGCCGGGATGCCCATCAGGTGCTCGTCGAAAGCCTTCTGCGGGATGCCGCGACGCTGGGGGATTTCCTTCACCGCCACGCTCAGCAGCTCGATGTAATGCCGGGTGGCCTTTTCCATCACCGCGTCAGGGTCGACCTGTTTCGCGACCGGTATCAGCACCTGCTTGCGGTACTGCTCCTGCAGGTAGACGGCCAGTTTGTCGACGGTGGGATCGAGGTCGCCGTGGGAGCCCATCTTGTACCAGGCGACCTTCATGCTCAGCCATTCCTGGGTCCAGTAGCTGGAGAACCAGGGGAGGAATTTCTCGTCGGTGCGCTGGTAGACCAGGTCCATCCACTGCTGCATGGCCTGTTCGGCATAGGCGCGGGCCTGGGACGTGGCGGCCAGGGAAGCGGCGCCGATATCGGCGTCGACCTGGTGCCAGGTGGCTTCGGTGAGCGGGGCGGCGGGCTGGGCAGGGTGATGGGCGCAGCCGGGCAAAACCAGCAGAAGTAGTGCCAGCAGGAGCAGGAGGAAGACACCGCTGCGCCGCCAGGGCGAAACGGTGGCGCTGGGGGAGCACAGACTGTTCATGGCCGCTCGCCGGCTTGGCGGCGCCGTGATGGCTGGCCGCCCGCTGCTGAACCCGGCCGGGCACGCGCTGGCGTCCGGTCACCTCGGCTCAGTATAGGGCGCGGGGCTTGGCGCGGCGGGCCGTCTGGCGGGCCGGCCTCGACGTAGGGCGCATAACGCCTCAAGCGTTATCCGCCATCGGGCATCGGCGGATAAAGCGTTCCGCTTTATGCGCCCTACGGAGGCTCCGCCGTCAGCCCGGGTAACCCTCGGCCATATGCTGGTCCTTCAACTTCACGTAGTTCCCGGCGGTATAGCTGAAGAACGCCCGCTCCTTGTCGGTCAACGGCCGGGCCTTCTTCACCGGGCTGCCGACATAGAGGAAGCCGCTCTCCAGTGTCTTGCCCGGCGGCACCAGGCTGCCGGCGCCGAGGATCACCTCGTCCTCGATCACCGCGCCGTCCATGACGATCGAGCCCATGCCCACCAGGATGCGGCTGCCGATGGTGCAGCCATGCAGCAGCACCTTGTGGCCGATGGTCACTTCGTCGCCGATGGTCAGCGGGAAGCCGTCCGGATTGAAGGGGCCGGCGTGGGTAATGTGCAGCACGCTGCCGTCCTGCACGCTGGTGCGCACGCCGATGCGGATGCGGTGCATGTCACCGCGGATGGTGACCAGCGGCCAGACCGAGCTGTCCGCGCCGATCTCCACGTCGCCGATGACCACGGCGCTCGCGTCGACGAAGACGCGCTCGCCGAGGGATGGTGTTTTGCCCTGATAGGTTCGAATCGTCACGATAGTCGTCCTCAAGCTGCGGTTGACGCCGATTGTATTTAAGATGGCCGGGTGTTTCTTCAGCCAAGGTGCCACCGTGAGCGCGAATCCCCTTCTGCAGAGCTACGACCTGCCGCCCTTCTCCTCCATTCGCCCCGAGCACGTGAAGCCGGCCATCGAGCAGATCCTCGCCGACAACCGCGCCGCCATCGCGCGCATCCTCGCCCAGCAGAACGGCACCCCGACCTGGGCCGGCCTGGTGCTGAGCATGGACGAACTGCATGACCGCCTGGGCAAGGCCTGGAGCCCGGTCAGCCACCTCAACGCGGTGTGCAACAGCGCCGAGCTGCGCGAGGCCTACGAGGGCTGCCTGCCGCTGCTGTCCGCCTACTGGACCGAACTGGGCCAGAACCGCGAGCTGTTCAAGGCCTACGAATCGCTGGCCACCAGCACCGAGTCGAAGACCTTCGACGTCGCCCAGAAGACCATCCTCGAACACGCCCTGCGCGACTTCCGCCTGTCGGGTATCGACCTGCCGGCCGACCAGCAGCAGCGCTACGCCGAAATCCAGACGCGCCTGTCCGAGTTGGGCAGCCGCTTCTCCAACCAGCTGCTGGACGCCACCCAGGCCTGGACCAAGCACATCACCGACGAAGCCGCGCTGGCCGGCCTGACCGACTCAGCCAAGGCGCAGATGCAGCAGGCCGCCCAGGCCAAGGAGCTGGACGGCTGGCTGATCAGCCTGGAGTTCCCCAGCTACTACGCGGTGATGACCTACGCGCAAGACCGCGCCCTGCGCGAAGAGGTCTACGCCGCGTACTGCACCCGCGCCTCCGATCAAGGCCCGAATGCCGGGCAGAACGACAACGGCCCGGTGATGCAGGAAATCCTCGACCTGCGCCAGGAGCTATCGCGCCTGCTGGGCTTCAAGAACTTCGCCGAGCTGTCCCTGGCCACCAAGATGGCCGAGACCCCCGAGCAGGTCCTGCACTTCCTGCGCGACCTCGCCGTGCGCAGCAAGCCCTTCGCCGCCCAGGACCTGGAACAGCTCAAGGCCTACGCTGCCGAACAGGGCTGCCCGAACCTCTCCAGCTGGGACGCCAGCTACTTCGGCGAGAAGCTGCGTGAAGCGCGCTACAGCGTGTCCCAGGAAGCCCTGCGCGCCTACTTCCCGGTGGACAAGGTGCTCTCCGGCCTGTTCGCCATCGTGCAGAAGCTCTACGGCATCCAGATTCGCGAGCTGAACGACTTCGAGCGCTGGCACCCGGACGTGCGGCTGTTCGAGATTGAGGAAAACGGCCAGCACGTCGGCCGCTTCTACTTCGACCTCTACGCCCGCGCCAACAAGCGTGGCGGCGCCTGGATGGATGGTGCCCGCGACCGTCGCCGCACCGCCGGTGGCGAGCTGCAATCGCCGGTGGCCTATCTGGTGTGCAACTTCACCCCGGCGGTCGGCGGCAAGCCGGCGCTGCTGACCCACGATGAAGTCACCACCCTGTTCCACGAATTCGGCCACGGCCTGCACCACCTGCTGACCCGCGTCGAGCACGCCGGTGCCTCGGGCATCAACGGCGTGGCCTGGGACGCCGTCGAGCTGCCGAGCCAGTTCATGGAGAACTGGTGCTGGGAGCCCGAGGGCCTGGCGCTGATCTCGGGTCACTATGAAACCGGCGCGCCGCTGCCCCAGGACCTGCTGGAGAAGATGCTTGCCGCGAAGAACTTCCAGTCTGGCCTGATGATGGTCCGCCAGCTGGAGTTCTCGCTGTTCGACTTCGAGCTGCACGCCACTCACGGCGATGGCCGCAGCGTGCTCGAGGTGATCGAGGCGATTCGCGATGAAGTCGCGGTGATGCGCCCGCCGGCCTACAACCGCTTCGCCAACAGCTTCGCGCATATCTTCGCCGGCGGTTACGCGGCCGGTTACTACAGCTACAAGTGGGCCGAAGTGCTGTCCGCCGACGCATTCTCCCGCTTCGAGGAAGAAGGCGTGCTCAACCCGGCGACTGGCGCGGCCTTCCGCGAGGCGATCCTGGCCAAGGGCGGCTCCCAGGAGCCGATGGCGCTGTTCGTGGCCTTCCGTGGCCGCGAGCCGTCCATCGACGCCCTGCTGCGCCACTCGGGCCTGTCCGAGGAGGCCGCGTGATGAGCGAGGTGAAGAAACGCTTCATCGCCGGGGCCGTGTGCCCGGCCTGCAGCGAACAGGACAAGATCGTCATGTGGGACGTCGACGGCGTACCACACCGCGAATGCGTGGCCTGCGGCTACTCCGACACGCTCAACGCCCAGGGCCAGTCGGTGCCGAAAGAGCTGTCCACCCGCGTCAACACCAGCGCGCTGGAAAAGCCCAAGGACCCGAAGGTGCAGGGGGTGCAGTTCTTCCCCAATCCGAAGCTGAAAAAGCCGCAGGAATAGCACCCGCGTGACGCTCAGAGAATGCCCCGGCTTGCCGGGGCATTTCTTTTTCCGCCGTTCCGGTCTTGCCGACGCCCTCTATAATGACCTAAATTCAGGACATTATTTGGAGCCATTTCATGCAGAATTTGCTGGCCAACACCGCCGTCAGCGTTTCGGAACTCAAGAAGAATCCCTCTGCGGTGCTGGCCGAATCCGGCGGTGAGCCGGTGGCGGTGCTCAATCACAACAAGGTGATGGGCTACATGGTGCCGGCGGAGCTTTTCGAGTCGATCCTGGAGCGTCTGGAAGACCTGGAGCTGGCGGAAATTGCCCGCTCGCAACTGGGAGACAAAGGCGTCCCGGTATCGCTCGATGACCTATGAACTCGAATTCCTCCCTGCCGCCTTGAAGGAATGGCACAAGCTGGGGCATACGGTGTGTGGGCAGTTCAAACGCAAACTCGTCGAACGCCTGGAAAATCCTCGCGTCCAGGCTGACGCCCTGCACGGGCTGGCGGACCACTACAAGATCAAGCTGCGCTCGGCAGGCTACCGACTGGTCTACCGCATCGAAGAGGAACGCGTGGTGGTTTCCGTGGTTGCCATCGGCAAGCACGAGCGCGGCGAGGCGTACAGCGCAGCGCAGCGCAGGAGCGTCGCTGAGATTTCGAGGACATTGGAGCATCAAGTGCGTATCCCGGAATCGATATCAAGGAAGGCCTCGGCCCGCTGACTTAGCATGCCCCTCCGCCCCGCTCGCCCGACCAGCCCATGATCGCCACGGCCGGCTAGTCTGTAGAGCATCGCCGCAAGGAATCCGCCAGATGCCGCCACCGACCCGAAGGAAGCGCCCCTGTGCTTGACCGCTTTGGCATGCTCGAGGTGATGCGCGCCTCGCGCCTGACGCAGTTCCCGATCAGCCCGGTGCTGCGCGAGACCCACGGATTCAAGGGTCGCCTGACCTTCTTCCTGCTGCTGGCCGGCGCGCTGGTGTTCACTTTTACAGCGCTCGGGCATGACATCCGCGCCAGCGGCACTCACTTGGAGCCGGGCTGGCCGATGCTGGTGCTGGTGGTCGCGCTGCTGATCGCCCTGGGCTTTGAATTCATCAACGGCTTCCACGACACCGCCAATGCGGTGGCCACGGTGATCTACACCAACGCCCTGCCGCCGCGCTTTGCCGTGGCCTGGTCGGGCGTGTGGAATTTCCTCGGCGTGCTCTTTTCCAGCGGTGCGGTGGCCTTCGCCATCGTCTCGCTGCTGCCGCTGGACCTGCTGCTCAAGGTAGACAGCAGTGCTGGGCTGGCGATGATCTTCGCCCTGCTGATCGCCTCAATCCTGTGGAACCTCGGCACTTGGTGGCTGGGGCTGCCGGTGTCCTCGTCGCACACACTGATCGGCTCCATCGTCGGCATCGGCCTGGCCCATGGCGCCATGGCCGGGCACCTCGGCCTATCCGGCAACGCCTGGTCGCAATTGCTGACGGTCGGCTATGCGCTATTCCTCTCGCCGGTGGTGGGTTTCTTCGCCGCCTTCGTGCTGCTGCGGGTGGCCAGTTCGACCATCCGCAACCGCGCGCTGTTTCACGCGCCGGAAGGCCGCACGCCGCCGCCCCGGTGGATTCGCGCAATCCTCATCCTGACCTGTACCGGCGTGTCCTTCGCCCACGGTTCCAACGACGGGCAAAAGGGCATCGGTCTGATCATGCTTATCCTGATCGCTACCGTTCCCCTTGCGTTCGCCGTGGATCGCGCCCATTCGCCCGAGCAGACCCGCCAATTGCTCGTCCTCACACAGGCCAGCCAGGAACAGCTGCACCGCTCCGGAGGCAGCCCCGCGGCGGACCCACGCCAGGCGCTGCTCAGCTATCAGGACGACGAAGTAGTAAGGCCGGATCTTCTGCCTTCGCTGGGCAGCGTGATCGGCGATGTCAGTGCGCGCCTGGAGCGCTATGGACAGCTGGACAAGGTGCCGGCCGAGGAAGTGCTGGACCTGCGCAACGACCTCTACCTGAGCCTGGAAACCATCCGCCTGCTGGACCGCAGCGACCAGCACTTCGAACTGGAAACCTGGAGCAGCCTGCAGGCGTTGCGCCAGGGCGGCGAGCAGGCGATCCGCTTCATCCCGGTGTGGGTGAAGGTCGCGGTGGCCCTTGCACTAGGCCTGGGCACGCTGGTGGGCTGGCGGCGCATCGTCACCACGGTCGGCGAGGGTATCGGCAAGACACCGCTGACTTATGCACAGGGCGCCTCGGCGCAGCTGGTGGCCATGCTCACCATCGGCGCGGCGGACGGCTTCGGCCTGCCGGTGTCGACGACCCAGGTGCTCTCCTCCGGCGTGGCCGGCACCATGGCGGCCAACGGCAGCGGACTGCAGTGGCCGACCATCCGCAACATGCTGCTGGCCTGGGTGCTGACCCTGCCGGCGGCCATCGGGCTCGCGGCGGGGCTGTACTGGCTGTTCACCCGGCTGCTCTGAGGGGTAGTAGGGCGAATGACCTGGAACAGGTTATTCACCGAGAATCCTTCGACGGATAACGCTGGCGCGTTATGCGCCCTACGTCGAACTGTTGTAGGAGCGAGCTTGCTCGCGAACCGCCCAGCGCGGGAGCTGCCGGTTAGCACTGTTCGCGAGCAAGCTCGCTCCTACAGACGGTGGCGAATCACGCCGCCGAGCAGTTAATGCTGGCTGTGGAAAACTCCGTGGATTACTGTATTCATATACAGTGTTTCTTCAGAGCTTTCCCACATGACTACTTCCCTTCCACCCCGCGGCCGGGGCACCGCCAGCAATCCGCACAACCGCTTCGCGCCGACCACCTCGGTGCCTGTGGATAACGACTGGTACGACGAGGTGCCCAAGCCTCAGGTGACCGAAATCCGCACTGAGCGGGCGAAGTCGGTGATCTCGCGCAACCAGTCGCCGGACCTGCCCTTCGACCGCTCGATCAACCCCTATCGCGGCTGCGAGCACGGCTGCATCTACTGCTATGCCCGGCCCAGCCACGCCTACTGGGACCTGTCGCCGGGGCTGGATTTCGAAACGAAACTGATCGCCAAGACCAACGCCGCGCAGGTGCTGGAAGAGGAACTGAGCCTCAAGGGCTACGTCTGCGCGCCGATCAACCTGGGCGCCAATACCGACCCGTACCAGCCCATCGAGCGCCAGCAGCGCCTGACCCGGCAGATCCTCGAAGTGCTGCTGCGCTTCCGCCATCCAGTGACCATCGTCACCAAGGGTTCGCTGATCCTGCGCGACCTCGACCTGCTGGCGGAGTTGGCGAAACAGAACCTGGTCGCCGTGATGATCAGCCTGACCACCCTGGATGATGAGCTCAAGCGCATCCTCGAACCCCGCGCCGCCGCGCCTTCCGCGCGCCTGCGGGCAATCCGCGTGCTGCGCGAACAGGGTATTCCGGTGGGCGTGCTGTGTTCGCCGATGATCCCGATGGTCAACGACCGCGAGCTGGAAGCGCTGCTCGAAGCCGCCCACGACGCCGGCGCGCAGAGCGCCAGCTACATGATGCTGCGCCTGCCGCGCGAGGTCGGCCCGTTGTTCGAGGAATGGCTGGCGGCGCACTACCCGCAGCGCGCCAACCATGTGATGAGCCTGATCCGCCAGCTGCGCGGCGGGGAGATCTACGACAGCCGTTTCGGACACCGCTTCCGTGGCGAGGGCCCGTTCGCCGACCTGCTGGCCAAGCGTTTCGAGGTCGCCCTGCGCCGCCTGGGCCTGAACCGGCGCGGCAGTTTCGGCCTGGATTGCACAGCGTTCGCCCCGCCGCGCAGCCAGATGACCCTGTTCTGACGGTTATCGGTCGGAAGTTTCGGTAAGCGCAGTAGAATCACCGCAATATTGTCTTGCCATGATAGCTTGCCGATATCATCTTGGAATGTCGGCGAAACATCATGCAAAAGCTCATTCCAGAGCGGTTTTTTAATTTTGGTTTAATCTTCGTTGTCTAGGATTTGAACACAAAGTGACTAACCGGTCACGACGTATTTTTCCTCTCGGCTGTGTCTTTTCTCCCCAGGGAGAGCGTCGGCTGACGTGGGAAAATTCTTCGTCATTCTTCGAGGCTGATACATGAACGACAAAACGCACGGTGAGGAACACGCCCACGAATCTGCCGACGAGGCGCTGCGCCATATCGTCGAGGGCTTCCGCCAGTTCCGCCATGAGGTCTTCCCGCAACAGGAAGAACTGTTCAAGAAGCTGGCCCACGCGCAGAACCCACGCGCCATGTTCATCACCTGTGCCGACTCGCGCATCGTCCCCGAGCTGATCACCCAGAGCTCGCCCGGCGACCTGTTCGTTACCCGCAACGTCGGCAACGTGGTGCCGCCGTACGGCCAGATGAACGGCGGCGTGTCCACCGCCATCGAGTTCGCGGTGATGGCCCTGGGCGTGCAGCACATCATCGTCTGCGGCCACTCCGATTGCGGCGCGATGAAAGCGGTGCTGGCTCCGCAGACTCTGGAAGGCATGCCGACGGTGAAAGCCTGGCTGCGCCATGCCGAAGTGGCCCGCACCGTGGTCGCGCAGACCTGCGGTTGCGCCACCCAGGAACACCTGGGCGTGCTCACCGAAGAGAACGTCGTGGCCCAGCTGGACCACCTGAAGACCCACCCGTCCGTGGCCGCGCGCCTGGCTTCCGGCCAGCTGTTCATCCATGGCTGGGTGTATGACATCGAGACAAGCGCCATCAAGGCCTACGACGCCCAGGAAGGCCGCTTCCGCCCGCTAGATGGCGAAGGCCCGACGCCCAGCGCTACTCCGCGCGCGCGCTACTCTCCCCAGTAAGCTGCCAGCGGCAGTAATCCCCGAGGCGCGGCGGCCCAGCAGAACAAACGCCGCGCCCGTTCCTCACTTGCTCCCTGCCTGAGGCGAACGCCCCCACCGCGTTCGCCATTCCTTGAATTGCGCGTGTCGATGCGGTCGAGACCGGCGTCGTGGGCTTTCGCGCGCCCGAAAAATGCTTGAAGGAGAACAGCGCCATGTCGGCCTCCCACTCTGTTCCATCCGGGTTTTCCCAACTGCGCCAGGTACTGCCGCGCGACCTGCTCGCTTCGGTAGTGGTCTTTCTCGTCGCCCTGCCGCTGTGCATGGGTATCGCCATCGCTTCGGGCATGCCACCGGCCAAGGGCCTGTTGACCGGCATCATCGGCGGCCTGGTGGTCGGTTTCCTCGCCGGCTCACCGCTGCAGGTCAGCGGCCCTGCGGCGGGCCTCGCGGTGCTGGTCTTTGAGCTGGTGCGCACCCACGGCATGGCCATGCTCGGGCCGATCCTGCTGCTGGCCGGCGCGCTGCAATTGCTGGCGGGCAGGTTGCGCCTGGGCTGCTGGTTCCGCGTCACTTCACCGGCCGTGGTCTACGGCATGCTCGCGGGCATCGGCATTCTCATCGTGCTGTCGCAGGTCCACGTGATGCTCGACCTCAAGCCGCAGGCGTCCGGGCTGGATAACCTGCTCGCCTTCCCTGCGGCACTGCTGTCCGAGACCAGCGGCTTCGACGCGGCGCTGCTCGGGCTGGGCACCATGGCCTGTATGGCGCTATGGGACCGCTTCAAACCCGGCCGGCTGCGCATGCTGCCCGGCGCACTGATCGGCGTGAGCCTGGCAACGCTGGTGAGCATTGCCCTGCAACTCGACGTGCTGCGAGTCAGCGTGCCGGAGAACCTCGGCGAAGCCATCGATTGGGTCCGCCCGAGCGACCTCGCCGCGCTGCTAGACCCGACGCTATTGCTGGCCGCCGTGGTGGTGGCCTTCATCGCCAGCGCAGAGACGCTTCTCTCGGCCGCCGCCGTGGACCGCATGCACACCGGCCCGCGCTCGGACATGGACCGCGAGCTGAGCGCCCAGGGCGTGGGCAACATGCTCTGCGGGTTGGTCGGGGCGCTGCCGATGACCGGGGTGATCGTGCGCAGCTCGGCCAACGTGCAGGCCGGTGCGCGCAGCCGCGCCTCGGCGATATTCCATGGGCTGTGGCTGCTGGGGTTCGTCGTGCTGCTGGGCGGGCTGCTGCGGCAGATCCCCATCGCCAGCCTGGCCGGCGTGCTGGTCTACACCGGGATCAAATTGGTGGACTTGAAAGCGCTGCGTTCGCTGGGCCGCTATGGGCGTATGCCAGTGCTGGTTCATGCAGCGACCGCGCTGGCCATTGTCGCCACCGACCTGCTGACCGGCGTGCTGCTGGGCTTTGCGCTGACGGTACTGAAGCTGGTGCTCAAGGCCGCGCGGCTGAAGATCAACCTGCGCTACGACGACGAGGGCAACGGCGCCGAACTGCGTCTGGTCGGCGCGGCGACCTTCCTCAAGGTGCCGGCGCTGTCCCGGGCCCTGCAGTCGGTGAAACCCGGCACGCACCTGCGCGTGCCGCTGCAGCACCTGAGCTATATCGACCACGCCTGCATGGAACTGCTGGAGGATTGGGGCCGCAGTGCCGCGGCCAGCGGCTGCCGGCTGTCCATCGAAGGCAATGGCCTGCGTCGCCGCGTGGAAGGCCGAGTGCGTGCGCAGCAGAGTGCGGGCTGAGCCTCAGTCGCGGCCCAGCTCCAGCTCGACCCCAAACTGCCGCGACAGGCACGGCCACTGTTGCCAGGCCATGACCACCTGCGGATCGTTGAGGCTGGCGCGGTAGCTGACGGCGGACTCGGAACTGAAGGTGCTGTCGTCGAGCATGCCGTCGACCGCGTGGTGCACCGCCTCATCCAGCTGGTTGGCGAAGGGTTCGCCGATCAGCTGGTGCGCCACCAGGTTGGCCACCGTGGTGTCGAGCGGGATCAGCGGCTGGTTGAAGTGGGCGATGTAGCGATCGTTCACCTCTTCCACCAGGCGGTGGGCTAGGTAGGCCTCGTCGAGCAGCGCATCGAGGCCGTCGTGGCCGTCGAGCAGCGCAGGCGGAGTGAGGAAGAACTGCTCGGCGAGCTTGAGCACCGGCTTGATGCGGTCTTCGATGCCGGCGGCGCGGGCCACCGCGTTGGCGGCGTCGAGGAAATCCGGCACCTGTTCGATGTAGGCGTGGACGAAGCGCGTCAGCGTGCCGCTGGGGTCTTCTCCCGTCAGGGCGATGCTCTTGTGCAGGCTTTGCAGTTGGCTCTGGATCAGGCGGGCGAGATGGCCATGGCGGGATTCGAGCAGGTGGGCATTCCGGATCAGCTCACGCAGTGCAGCGGTGTTCATGACAGCTCCAAGACAGCGGGTTTGGAAAGTGAAGAAACACCTTAGCCGCACCCCGGGCGTAGCTAAGACGCGATTGTCATATTCACGGACTGTTTATGCCGACGTGGCATATCAGACGGCCACCATCTTACTCCAAAGCCGCGCCATCCGTGGCTTTCAGATCGCAGTTCGGTCTTTCAAACAGAGTTTTTACTCTGCGTTGTTATGTCGCAACCCGTGGCTATACTCCGCTTCGACACACCGAAAACCTGATGGACCCGGCCTGCCCTGCGTGCTGCCGAGGTACGACGTCAAAGTAAGTTGTCTTGGCGGTCACTCCCTTGGCCGTTGGCTTGTTCAGGCTCGATCCCTCTGGAATGGGGATCGCAGCCAGGGCGCTATGCCGGCGGGATAAAAACAACGATAAGGGGAACCCGAATGCTGCGACATCCACGAGTCTGGATGGGCTTCCTTTTGCTCTTGGCTTTCAGTCAGGCAAACGCCGCCTGGACGGTCAACATGACCCCCGGTGCGACAGAAGTCAGCCGTAACGTTTTCGATCTTCACATGACGATCTTCTGGATCTGCGTGGTCATCGGCATCGTCGTCTTTGGCGCGATGTTCTGGTCGATGATCGTCCACCGCCGGTCCACCGGGCAGCAGCCCGCGCATTTCCACGAGAGCACCACGGTGGAAATCCTCTGGACCGTCATTCCCTTCCTGATCCTGGTGGTGATGGCCGTTCCGGCCACCAAGACGCTGATCCACATGTACGACACCTCGGAGCCCGAGCTGGACGTGCAGGTCACCGGCTACCAGTGGAAGTGGCAGTACAAATACCTGGGCCAGGACGTGGAGTTCTTCTCCAACCTCGCCACGCCCCAGGACCAGATCCACAACAAGGCCGACAAGGACGAGCACTACCTGCTCGAGGTGGACAACCCGCTGGTGCTGCCAGCCGGGGTCAAGGTGCGCTTCCTGGTCACCTCCAGCGACGTGATCCACTCCTGGTGGGTGCCGGCCTTCGCGGTCAAGCGCGACGCCATTCCTGGCTTCGTCAACGAGGCCTGGACCAAGGTCGACCAGCCCGGCGTTTACCGCGGCCAGTGCGCCGAGCTGTGCGGCAAGGACCACGGCTTCATGCCCATCGTGGTGGACGTGAAGTCCAAGCCCGACTTCGACAAGTGGCTGGCCGAGCGCAAGGAAGAGGCGGTCAAGCTCAAGGAGCTGACCAGCAAGGAATGGACGAAGGAAGAGCTGGTCGCCCGCGGCGACAAGGTCTACCACACCATCTGCGCCGCCTGTCACCAGCCTGAGGGCCAGGGCATGCCGCCGATGTTCCCGGCGCTCAAGGGTTCGAAGATCGTCACCGGGCCCAAGGAGCACCACCTGGAGACCGTGTTCAACGGCGTGCCAGGCACGGCCATGGCGGCCTTCGGCAAGCAGCTCTCGGAAGTCGACATCGCCGCGGTGATCACTTTCGAGCGCAACGCCTGGGGCAACAACGACGGCGACATGGTGACCCCGCAAGAAGTGGTCGCCTACAAGCAGAAACAACAATAAGGAGGCCGCGATGAGTACAGTGATCGATCACCCCGACCATTCTCACGCCGGCGACCACCACCACGGCCCCGCCAAGGGCCTGATGCGCTGGGTACTGACCACCAACCACAAGGACATCGGCACGCTGTACCTGTGGTTCAGCTTCTGCGCCTTCCTGCTGGGCGGCTCCTTCGCCATGGTGATCCGCGCCGAACTGTTCCAGCCGGGCCTGCAGATCGTCGAGCCGGCGTTCTTCAACCAGATGACCACCATGCACGGCCTGGTGATGGTCTTCGGTGCAGTGATGCCGGCCTTCGTCGGCCTGGCCAACTGGATGGTGCCGCTGATGATCGGCGCGCCGGACATGGCCCTGCCGCGCATGAACAACTTCAGCTTCTGGCTGCTGCCGGCGGCCTTCGGCCTGCTGGTGAGCACCCTGTTCATGCCCGGCGGCGGCCCGAACTTCGGCTGGACCTTCTACGCGCCGTTGTCGACCACCTTCGCGCCGCACAGCGTGACCTTCTTCATCTTCGCCATCCACCTGATGGGCATGAGTTCGATCATGGGCGCGATCAACGTGATCGCCACCATCCTCAACCTGCGCGCCCCGGGCATGACGCTGATGAAGATGCCGCTGTTCGTCTGGACCTGGCTGATCACCGCCTTCCTGCTGATTGCGGTGATGCCGGTACTGGCGGGTTGCGTGACGATGATGCTGATGGACATCCACTTCGGCACCAGCTTCTTCAGCGCGGCCGGCGGGGGCGACCCGGTGCTGTTCCAGCACGTGTTCTGGTTCTTCGGCCACCCCGAGGTGTACATCATGATCCTGCCGGCATTCGGCGCCGTCAGCTCGATCATCCCGGCCTTCAGCCGCAAACCGCTGTTCGGCTACACCTCGATGGTCTACGCCACCGCCTCGATCGCCTTCCTGTCCTTCGT
This sequence comes from Pseudomonas sp. NPDC086581, assembly GCF_044746165.1. Lineage (NCBI taxonomy): Bacteria > Pseudomonadati > Pseudomonadota > Gammaproteobacteria > Pseudomonadales > Pseudomonadaceae > Pseudomonas > Pseudomonas sp. NPDC086581. The sequence continues at coordinate 156,087 of NZ_JBIVBR010000004.1, forward strand.
CGTGTGGGCGCACCACATGTTCGTGGTGGGCATCCCGCTGGTGGGCGAGCTGTTCTTCATGTACGCGACCATGCTGATCGCCGTGCCCACCGGGGTGAAGGTGTTCAACTGGGCGTCGACCATGTGGCAAGGCTCGCTGACCTTCGAGACGCCGATGCTGTTCGCCGTGGCCTTCGTCATCCTGTTCACCATCGGTGGCTTCTCCGGGCTGATGCTGGCCATCGCCCCGGCGGACTTCCAGTACCAGGACACCTACTTCGTGGTGGCGCACTTCCACTACGTGCTAGTGCCCGGCGCGATCTTCGGCATCTTCGCCTCGGCCTACTACTGGCTGCCGAAGTGGACCGGCCACATGTACGACGAAACCCTGGGCAAGCTGCACTTCTGGATGAGCTTCATCGGCATGAACCTGGCGTTCTTCCCGATGCACTTCGTCGGGCTGGCCGGCATGCCGCGGCGGATCCCGGACTACAACTTGCAGTTCGCCGACTTCAACATGGTTTCGTCCATCGGCGCCTTCATGTTCGGCACCACGCAGCTGCTGTTCCTGTTCATCGTCATCAAGTGCATCAAGGGCGGCAAGCCGGCACCGGCGAAGCCGTGGGATGGCGCGGAAGGCCTGGAGTGGACCATTCCGTCACCGGCGCCGTACCACACCTTCAGCACGCCGCCCGAGGTGAAGTAAGGGCTTACCTCTAGGGGCGAGCTTGCTCGCGAACGTTTTTTCCTGAAGCCCCGGCGTCAGGCAGTTCGCGAGCAAGCTCGCTCCTACAAGTGAGGATTCGATCCATGAGCGACGGCAACATCGAAACGCGCAAGCTGGTGACCCGGCTGGTCATAGCCGTGGTTGCCATGTTCGCCTTCGGCTTCGCCCTCGTGCCGCTGTACGACGTGATGTGCAAGGCACTGGGCATCAACGGCAAGACCTCCGGCAGCGCCTACCAGGGCGACGGCCAGGTGGTCGATCAGTCGCGCGAGGTGAAGATCCAGTTCGTCGCCAACAACAACATCGACATGGTCTGGGAATTCCACCCCGAGGCCGAGCAGTTGGTGGTGCATCCCGGCGCGGTGAACCAGATGCTGTTCGTCGCCTACAACCCCACCGACAAGCCGATGACTGCCCAGGCAATCCCGAGCATCGCGCCGTCGGTGGCAGCCACCTACTTCCACAAGACCGAATGCTTCTGCTTCACCCAGCAGGTCCTGCAGCCGGGCGAGCGCATCGAAATGCCGGTGCGCTTCATCGTCGACCGCGACCTGCCCAAGGATGTGCGTCACCTGACGCTTGCTTACACGCTGTTCGACATCACTGCCCGCAAGCCACCCGTGGCCAGTAACGAGCGCTGAAGGGCAAAGGAGAACAAGAGAGATGGCAACCCACGATCCCTATTACGTCCCCGCGCAGAGCAAGTGGCCGATCATCGCCACCATCGGCATGCTGGTGACGATGTTTGGCGTCGGCACCTGGATGAACGACATGAGCGCCGGCAAGGAACACTCCCACGGCCCGTGGATCTTCTTCGCCGGCGGACTGATCCTGGCGTACATGCTGTTCGGCTGGTTCGGCAACGTCATCAAGGAAAGCCGTGGCGGGCTCTACAGCCCGCAGATGGACCGCTCGTTCCGCTGGGGCATGAGCTGGTTCATCTTCTCGGAGGTGATGTTCTTCGCCGCCTTCTTCGGCGCGCTGTTCTACGTACGCCACTTCGTCAACCCATGGCTGGGCGGCGAAGGTCACCATGGCATCTCGCACATGCTCTGGCCGCAGTTCGAAACCGGCTGGCCGCAGCTCAACAACCCGGACAACAAGCTGTTCCCGCCGCCCAAGGAAGTGATCGATCCGTGGAAGCTGCCACTGATCAACACCCTGCTACTGGTCACCTCCAGCTTCACCGTGACCTTCGCCCACCACGCGCTTAAGAAGAACCATCGCGGCCCGCTGAAGATGTGGCTGGCGGCGACCGTGGCGCTGGGTGCCTGTTTCATCGTGCTGCAGGCCTACGAGTACCACGAGGCCTATAGCGAACTGGGGCTGACCCTGGGCTCGGGTATCTACGGCGCGACCTTCTTCATGCTCACCGGCTTCCACGGCGCCCACGTGACCATCGGCGCGATCATGCTGAGCATCATGCTGATTCGCATCATTCGGGGGCACTTCGACGCCGACAAACACTTCGGCTTCGAGGCGGCCAGCTGGTACTGGCACTTCGTCGACGTGGTGTGGATCGGGCTGTTCATCTTCGTTTACGTGCTGTGAAGCGCGGTGGCGCGGGCCTTGGCCCGCGCCTTTTTCGAGATCAGAAGTGCCAGGGGGCGGAGCTGCCGAGTTGGCCGCTGAAGAAACCCCAGGCGATGAGAGCGACGGTCAGGGCGGTAAGGGTGACACGCACGGTCAGCGCGTTGACCACCCGCGAACCGTGGCCCTCGTCCTTGACCAGAAAGAACAGGCCACTGAACAGACTGACGACGGTCGCCAGCAACAACAGAACGATCGCAGCTTTGAGCACTACCGGCCTCCTGTCCGCAGGGGACTGGGGTTGAGGGGGATGTCTTGCAGTATAGCCAGCACGCATCTGAGCACGGCTCCGATCCAGATCGGCAAGGCCGCGCCGCACGCGCCTTCCGGCCCGGCATCGCGCCGACCCTGGTGGTCCTCGCACTGCTGCCGGTACTGATCGGCCTGGGCTTCTGGCAACTGTCGCGCGCCGCCGAAAAACGCACCCTGCTCGCCGCCGCCGAAGTGCAGCGCCAGCAGGACCCGATCAGCATCGCCGAGCTCGAACGCCAGCCGCCGCGCAGCTATGTCCGCGTGCGTCTGCAAGGCCAGCTCGACGCTGAGCACACTGCCCTGCTCGACAACCGCACCCGCAACGGCCAGGCCGGCGTCGAGGTGCTGCAGCCCTTCTTCGACCGCGTCGGCCACCAGTGGCTGCTGGTCAATCGCGGCTGGGTGCCCTGGCCCGACCGCCGCGTGCCGCCGAAGATCGATACGCCCAGCCACGACCTGCTGCTGGACGCCTGGACCTACATCCCCGCAGCCGCTGGCCCGAGCGCTCCGCTCGCCAGCTGGCCGCGCCTGATTACCCAGGTGGACGCCCCGTTCCTGTGGGACCAGCTCGGCCGCGAAGGCAGCCCGCTGGAAATCCGCCTGGAGCCGGGCGACGCCGCCTTCGACACCGACTGGCCGATCGTCGCCATGCCCCCGGAACGCCACGTCGGCTATGCCGTGCAGTGGTTCGCCCTGGCCATCGCGCTTTCCGCCCTCTACCTCTACCTCGGCATCCGTCGCGCACGGGAGACCTTCGACCATGACCGCCATGACTCTGCCTGACGCCTCCGCCCGCCGCCGCGGGCGCGTGCAACTGCTGCTAATCCTCGGCTTTGTGCTGGGGCCGATGCTGCTCGCCACCGCCATGTACAAGCTGCAGTTCTGGGTACCGGAAGGCCGCAGCTACCACGGCGACCTGATCGCCACCGGGCAGACCCCAGCGGACCTCGGCGTGCAGGACGACAAGGCCGGCGACCAGTGGCAACTGCTGGTGACCGCGCCGGAAACCTGCACCAGTGATTGCCAGCAACTGGTCTACCTGGCGCGCCAGATCAACATCGGCCTGGGTCGCGAAGCCAGCCGCGCCGAACACGCCCTCGCCTTCGCCAAGCCTTTGCCGGCGGAGTTCACCGGCCTGCTCGACAAGGACTACCCGCGCCTGCAGCGCCTGGGCCTGACGCCCAACCAGCACACCGGCGCCCAGCCGCAACTGTGGATAGTCGATCCCCACGGCAACCTGGTGCTGCGCTACGACGCCAAGGCCAACGGCAAGTCGATCCTCAAGGACCTGCAGCTGCTGCTGAAGCTTTCGAACATCGGTTAAGCCGGTCGAGCCCCACGACAACAACAAGATCGGGAGCGATGCATGATCCAGGCAAGACGCAAACCCGCCTTCTACCTCGCCGTTCTGGCCACGGCGCTGGCCTTCGTGGTCATCCTGCTGGGCGCCTATACCCGCCTGACCCACGCCGGCCTCGGCTGCCCGGACTGGCCCGGCTGCTACGGCTTCGTCCACGTGCCGCTGAACGAGGCGCAACTGGCCCACGCCGAAATGCACTTCCCCGACTCGCCGGTGGAGGCGCAGAAGGGCTGGAACGAGATGATCCACCGCTACTTCGCCGGCAGCCTCGGCCTGCTGATCCTCGGGCTGGCGGTGCACGCACTGGTGCGCCGCGGCCGCGACGGCCAACCGATGCGCCTGCCGCTGGTGCTGCTCGCAGTGGTGATCGCCCAGGCCGCGTTCGGCATGTGGACGGTCACCCTCAAGCTCTGGCCGCAGGTGGTTACCGCGCATCTTCTCGGCGGCTTCACCACGCTGTCGCTGCTATTCCTGCTCAGCCTGCGCCTGTCCGGCGCTTTCGCCCCACTGCAGCTGCCTTCGAAGCTGCGCGCGCTGGCGGCCCTGGCGCTGCTGATGGTGATCGGGCAGATCACCCTCGGCGGCTGGGTCAGCAGCAACTACGCGGCAGTGGCCTGCATCGACCTGCCGATGTGCCACGGCGAGTGGTGGCCGAACATGGACTTCGCCAACGGCTTCCACCTCACCCAGCACATCGGCCCGAACTACCTGGGCGGCCAGCTCGACAGCGACGCCCGCACGGCCATCCACATGACCCACCGCATGGGCGCGCTGTGCGTGACCGCGGTGATCCTGCTGCTGGCCTGGAACCTCCAGCGCCACGGCCTGATCGGCATTACCGCACTGATGCTGCTGGGGCTGTCCCTGCAGATTGGCCTAGGCATCAGCAACGTGCTGCTGCACCTGCCGCTGTCGGTAGCGGTGGCGCACAACGGCGGCGGCGCGTTCCTGCTGCTGATGCTGGTACTGGTGAATTACCGGGTGCGCGCCCCCGCAGCAAAACACGTCGAGCTGCCTGCCAGCAGCCCGATCACCCTGGACGCCCTGGAGCGCCCGGTGGCCTATCCGTCTCAGGGATGAAATGGCAGGGATGACATTGCACGGTTGAGCACGATGGCCGGCAACGCGCCGGTCCCCATCAAGAAGTCAGGAGAAATGCCCATGGCCAGCGTCATCAGCACTTCCAGCCAAGCCAGCTGGCGCGACCTGCTCGAACTGACCAAACCCAAGGTGGTCCTGCTCATGCTGATCACCTCGCTGATCGGCATGCTGCTCGCCACCAAGGCCGGCGTGCCTTGGCAGGTGCTGGTCTTCGGCAACCTCGGCATCGGTCTGTGCGCCGGCGGCGCGGCAGCAGTGAACCACGTTGTGGACCGGCGCATCGACTCGATCATGGCGCGCACCCACAAGCGCCCGCTGGCCGAAGGACGCGTCTCGCCGCCCATCGCGCTGGGCTTTGCCATGCTGCTGTCGGTGGCCGGGATGGCGGTGCTGCTGGTGTTCACCAATGAGTTGACGGCCTGGCTAACGCTGGCTTCGCTGCTCGGCTACGCTGCGCTCTACACCGGCTTCCTCAAGCGCGCCACGCCGCAGAACATCGTCATCGGCGGCCTCGCCGGGGCCGCCCCGCCGCTGCTGGGCTGGGTTGCGGTGACCGGGCAGATCTCCGCCGAACCGCTGCTGCTGGTGCTGATCATCTTCGCCTGGACCCCGCCGCACTTCTGGGCTCTGTGCCTGCACCGCAAGGACGAGTACGCCAAGGCCGACATCCCGATGCTGCCGGTGACCCACGGCGAGCACTACACCAAGCTGCACATCCTGCTCTACACCCTGGTGCTGTTCGCCGTGACGCTGATGCCCTTCGCCATCCACATGGCCGGGCTGGTCTACCTGCTCGCCGCGCTGGCCCTGGGCGCGCGCTTCCTCGACTGGGCCTGGGCGCTCTACTGCGGCAGCCGGCCCCATGCGGCGATCAAGACCTTCAAGTACTCTATCGCCTACCTGTTCCTGCTGTTCATCGCGCTGCTGGTGGACCACTACCTGCCGCTGCACCTGAACTACTGAGGCCGGTTCGCGGGTTCGCTCCAAAGGAGCGGCCCCGCGAATCCGGCGCTCGCCCAGACGTCCCGACCCACGAGAACCCCATGTCCCGAGTCAACAAGACCGTCTTCATCCTCGTCGCCATCGTCGCCCTGATCCTCGGCCTTACCGTTCAGAAGGTGCTCAACCAGCGCCACCAGCTCGATCCGACCGTGCTACTCGACGCCGGCATCGTGATCCTGCCGCAAACCCGCAGCGTCCCTGACCTCGCCTTCACCGACCAGGACGGCCAGCCGTTCCAGACCGCCAGCCTGAAGGACAAGTGGTCGCTACTGTTCTTCGGTTACACCTTCTGCCCGGACGTCTGCCCCACCACACTGGCGCAACTGCGCGAGCTGCAGAGCAAGCTGCCGCCAGAAGTGGCGAAAAACCTGCAGGTGGTGTTCGTCAGCGTCGACCCGCACCGCGATACAGCGCCGCGCATCAAGGAATACCTCGGTTTCTTCAATGCCGGCTTCAAGGGCATCACCGGCTCGGAAGAGAACGTGCAGAAGCTGGCCAACGCCATGAGCATCCCCTACATCCCGGCCGACACCAGCAAGCCCAACTACACCGTCGACCACAGCGGCAACCTGGTCATCATCGGCCCGGACAACACCCAGCACGGCTTCATCCGCGCCCCGCTGCACAACGACAAGCTGGTCGCCCAGCTGCCTGGCGTGGTCAACGCCAGCAACTGACCCGCGACACCGTGTCCCACCCCCAACGGCCACCCGATAAAGGTGGCCGTTGTTTTTTCCGTGTCACTCCCGCTTTCCCCGGACAAATCCGAACTTCCTGCTAAACCTCTTCTCAGGGCTCTGGCGCGGTGTAACACGCGGCCTTGAAGCTTCCCACCGGAATTCCTGACCCCGTAGTCAATGTAAAAAATCTGCTACAGGAAATCAGGCATCAGGAATGACTCATACTCCATATTAGAAACATTAATTAACACCTATGCCTGAGCCTGTTGCAGGATTACCGGGCCTTTCGGTGGGCATGGGGAGCCTCTGATGGGTGGTCATTCACGGCGAGGATGACATTTCCGTCCGGTCACAATAGGCAATTAGGCTAAACGCCAGGGCTCACGCGGCCCCGGTGGCGACCGGAAAACCACGAGTCCAAACGTGACTTGTAGTTATCGCTTCGTACCACTCCAGAACTTCTTGATGCCCTCCAGGTTCGATTGCACAATGCCGCGGCCACCGGGTCACAGCCCGGTCACAAAATAAGAACTAGACCGTTGCCAGTTAGATAACCCGGGTCGCCGACGTAGTAACCCGGACAATCCCAGGATCACGCAGGAGATTTGCAAGTGCAGATCGGTGTACCCCTCGAGACCCAAGCCGGTGAGACGCGGGTCGCAGCAACGCCGGAGACGGTCAAGAAACTGATCGGGCAGGGCCATCAGGTCGTCGTTCAGAGCGGTGCGGGCGTCAGCGCCAGCCAGCCGGATGCCGCCTATGAAGCCGTTGGCGCGAAGATCGGCACTGCCGCCGATGCCTACGGTTCGGAGCTTGTGCTGAAGGTTGTCGCGCCCAGCGAAAGCGAGTTGGCGCAGATGAAGCCGGGTACCGTGCTGATCGGCATGCTCAACCCGTTCAACAACGAGAACATCGCCCGCATGGCCGAACGCGGTGTCACCGCCTTCGCCCTCGAGGCCGCGCCGCGTACTTCCCGCGCGCAGAGCCTGGACGTGCTCTCGTCCCAGGCCAACATCGCCGGCTACAAGGCCGTGTTGCTCGCTGCCCACCACTACCCGCGCTTCATGCCCATGCTGATGACCGCCGCCGGCACCGTTAAGGCCGCGCGCGTGCTGATCCTCGGCGCCGGCGTTGCCGGCCTGCAGGCCATCGCCACGGCCAAACGCCTGGGTGCGGTGATCGAAGCGTCGGACGTACGCCCGGCGGTGAAGGAGCAGATCGAGTCCCTGGGCGCCAAGTTCGTCGACGTGCCCTACGAGACCGATGAAGAGCGCGAGTGCGCCGAAGGTGTTGGCGGCTACGCCCGCCCGATGCCGGCTTCGTGGATGGAGCGCCAGGCCAAGGCCGTGCACGAGCGCGCCAAGCAGTCGGACATCGTCATCACCACCGCGCTGATTCCGGGCCGCAAGGCGCCGACCCTGCTGCATGAGGCGACCGTCGCCGAAATGAAGCCGGGCTCGGTAGTCATCGACCTCGCGGCATCGCAAGGCGGCAACTGCCCGCTGACCGAGGCCGACCAGGTCGTGGTCAAGCACGGCGTGACCATCGTCGGCCTGAGCAACCTGGCCGCGCTGGTGCCGGCGGATGCCTCCGCACTCTACGCACGCAACCTGCTCGACTTCCTCAAGCTCACTCTGACCGCCGAAGGCTTCACGGTGAACCTGGAAGACGACATCGTCGCCGCGTGCCTGATGTGCCGTGACGGCCAGATCGTGCGCAAGAACGGCTGAAGCCCTTCTTATATAAGAACGCGCCGGACCCCGCGTCCGGCCCTGAAGACCGGTGAGAAACTATGGAAGACATGCTGATCTCCCACGGCATCTACAACCTGATCATCTTCGTGCTGGCGATCTACGTCGGCTACCACGTGGTCTGGAACGTCACCCCTGCCCTGCACACCCCGCTGATGGCAGTGACCAACGCCATCTCGGCCATCGTGATCGTCGGCGCCATGCTGGCCGCCGCCCTGACCGTCACCCCGCTGGGCAAGGCCATGGGCACACTGGCCGTGGCCCTGGCTGCGGTGAATGTGTTCGGTGGCTTCCTGGTCACCCGCCGCATGCTGGAAATGTTCAAAAAGAAAGCGCCGAAGGCGGAGAAGCACTGACATGAGCATGAACCTCGTCACCCTCCTCTACCTCATTGCCTCGGTCTGCTTCATCCAGGCCCTGAAAGGCCTGTCGCACCCGACCACGTCGCGCCGCGGCAACCTGTTCGGCATGATCGGCATGGCCATCGCCGCGCTGACCACCGTCGCCCTGGTGTTCAAGATCAGCAGCGAGATCGCCACCACCGGCATCGTCTACGTGATCATCGGCCTGCTGGTCGGCGGCACCGCCGGTTCGATCATGGCCAAGCGCGTCGAGATGACCAAGATGCCGGAACTGGTCGCCTTCATGCACAGCATGATCGGCCTGGCCGCCGTGTTCATCGCCATCGCCGCCGTGGTCGAGCCGCAGTCGCTGGGCATCGTGCAGAACCTGGGCGACACCATCCCGACTGGCAACCGCCTGGAGCTGTTCCTCGGCGCGGCCATCGGCGCCATCACCTTCTCCGGTTCGGTGATCGCCTTCGGCAAGCTGTCGGGCAAGTACAAGTTCCGCCTGTTCCAGGGCGCCCCGGTGCAGTTCACCGGCCAGCACATGCTCAACCTGGTGCTCGGCCTGACCACCCTGGGCCTGGGCCTGCTGTTCATGTTCACCGGCAACCTGACCGCCTTCGTCGTGATGCTGGCCCTGGCCTTCATCCTCGGCGTGCTGATCATCATCCCGATCGGCGGCGCGGACATGCCGGTCGTGGTGTCGATGCTGAACTCCTACTCCGGCTGGGCCGCGGCAGGTATCGGCTTCTCGCTGAACAACTCGATGCTGATCATCGCCGGTTCCCTTGTGGGCTCCTCGGGCGCGATCCTCTCCTACATCATGTGCAAGGCGATGAACCGCTCGTTCTTCAACGTCATCCTCGGTGGCTTCGGCGCCGAAGCGGACGCTGGCGGCGCGGCGGGTGCGAAAGAAGCCCGCCCGGTGAAATCCGGTTCGGCCGACGACGCCTCCTTCCTGCTGACCAACGCCGACAGCGTGATCATCGTTCCCGGCTACGGCCTGGCGGTGGCCCGTGCTCAGCACGCGCTGATGGAACTGGCCGAGAAGCTGACCCATCGCGGCGTCAACGTGAAGTTCGCCATCCACCCGGTTGCCGGCCGTATGCCGGGCCACATGAACGTCCTGCTGGCCGAGGCCGAAGTGCCTTACGAGCAGGTGTTCGAGATGGAAGACATCAACTCCGAGTTCGGCCAGACCGACGTGGTGCTGGTACTGGGCGCCAACGACGTGGTGAACCCGGCCGCGAAGAACGATCCGAAGTCGCCGATCGCCGGCATGCCGATCCTCGAGGCCTACAAAGCCAAGACCGTGATCGTCAACAAGCGCTCGATGGCCAGCGGCTATGCCGGCCTGGACAACGAACTGTTCTACCTGGACAAGACCATGATGGTCTTCGGCGACGCCAAGAAAGTCATCGAAGACATGGTCAAGGCAGTCGAATAACCTCGATCGTCGCCCTACAAGACACCGGCCTAGCGCCGGTGTCCTTGTTTTTGCCGACGCATTAGCCTGTAGCCATGCAACGTGGTTAGATAACGCCGCCGGCTCCTCCGGAGAGGGGAAGTGTCAGGCACCTATGACCGTCATGGCGCGTGCGCCGAACTACAACAAGAAAGCCAAAGAAGTCACGATGACAACTACCAGCATTTCGCAGCGACAGTACTCGCTGGGCAACGCCCTCAGCGTGTTCGCCGCCCTGGTCTATATCGCGTTCTACCTTTTGGGCTACTTCTTCATCGAGGAAGACAGCTACATCTATTTCCGAGTCGCCGAGAACATCGCTCACGGCTATGGCTACGTGTTCAATATTGGCGATATCCCGATCGAGTCGGGCAGCGGACCACTGTGGCAATTCCTGCTGGCGCTCGGCGTGCTGCTCGGCTGCAACGTGGTGGTGCTGGCGAAGCTCATGGGGATGCTCTTCGGTCTGGCTACCCTGTATGTCTTCCATCACACCGCCGGCCGGCTCTCAACGCCCGTTGTGGCGGGCTGGCTGACCCTCGCGCTGGCAGCCAGCGTCCCCTTCATCTGGTGGACCGGCAGCGGCCTGGAAGTATCGCTCTATACCCTCCTGCTCAGCGTCTGCGTGGCAGTGGCCTGCGCGCCCGAACCGTACCGTGACGGCTGGCTGAGCGTGCTGCCGTTTGCCCTGCTGCTCTTCGCCCGCCCCGAAGCCTTCATCAGCGTGGGCGTATTTGTCCTGTATCTGCTCGCGAGCGACCGGCGCGCCTTAGCGTTCCGAACGCTGCTGCTGGCCGCACTGAGCTACGGCGGGTACCTGGTGTTCCGCTACTTCTATTTCGATGAAGTGCAGATCAGTGCCTTCTACGCAAAGATCTCGGTCGATGGTGTGCTCTGGGACTACCTCTGGACAGCCCTGCGCCAGTACCGCCTGGTGTACCTGCTGGCGCTTGTGTTGCCAGCCGCCCTGCTGTGGCGTCGCGACGCCGCCAATGGCCCCTTCGTCCTGCTGCTGCTCTTGAGTTGCGGCGGGCTCTACTTCGCCGCCGCCAATTACGACTTCAAGATCTACCATCGCTTCTTCGCCCACAGCCTGCCGGTGTTGCTGCTGCTGGTCGCCGTCGCGATAGCGCGTCTGCTGGCATTCGCGCCGAAGACGCTCAAGCCAGTTCTGGTCGGCTACGTCGCCGTCGCCTGCATCGCCGTGGCGTGGATGCCGCGTGTGCCGGGGCTGTTCGAACACACCCGCAACCCGTTCTATACCGTGCTGGACCTGCTGCGCGAGCAGCCGGCCACGACCCTGTCGGCACTCGGCTCGAAGCTGGCCGCCCCGCATGCCACCACCGTCCTCGATGACACGCTGCAGGCCCGCGTACCCTACGTCATCAACGCGAACTACCAGGCACTGGTCGGCCACTTCCTGCATGACAACTACCCGCAAGGACTGACCATCGGCTACGACCAGATGGGACAGACTCCGTACTTCGCCGGCGCGCAGCAAAACTTCGTCGACTTCCTCGGCCTGGCGACGCGCCCGATCTCGCTGTATTACTTCAACCAGAACGCCCGCGACAGCAAGAGCAAGACCCTCTACAAGCAGGTGGTCGACCCGCTGCTGCAACACCAGCGCCCGGAAGACCGCGATATCGACCAGCAAGGCGCGCTCGCATCGGTGGAGCAATCCAATCCCGACGTCATCATCATTCACACGCTGGTCGCCAGTTCCGACAAGACGCTCACCTACCACGTGCGCAACAGCGACTGGTTCAAGCAGAACTACGTGCTGCGCTACAGCCTGGCCACCTGGCTGCTGGTCTACGAGCGCAAGGACCTGTCGTTCCCGCTCAAGGCGAAGAACCTGCCGGCAGCCCTGCAGTTCCGCGAGATGCCGGACAACGGCTAATTGCGGCTCCACTAACCGCTCGCGCCGAGCCTTCCCCGCGTAGCGTCCGAGCCGGTACACGGTGGGCGCCGCGCCCCAACAGCAAAGATGACAAGAATCTACGCCATGTCCGCCCCCACGATGTCCACCCGAGAAAACCTGACGGGCCGCATGCTCGCCCTGCTGGCGCTATTCCTCTACTTCGTCCTCACGGCGCTCGCCTACTTCTATATCGAGGAAGACAGCTACATCTATTTCCGCGCCGCGGAAACATCGCAAATGGCTACGGATACGTCTTCAACATCGGCGACATGCCGGTCGAGACCGGCAGCGGGCCACTCTGGCAGTACCTGCTGGCCCTGGGCATCTACCTTGGTGCCACGCCGATCCTGATGGTCAAGCTACTAGGCCTGGCCTGTGGCCTGGGCACGGTGTACCTGGTGTACCTGGCCGGCCGAAACTTCGCCAACCCGGCCTGGGGCGGAGCCGCGGCACTAATGATCGCCGGCAGCACCCCATTCGTGTGGTGAGCCAACAGCGGCCTGGAACTGGCGGGCTACACCCTGCTGCTTTCGGGTTGCCTGCTAATCAGCTCGCGTCCGGTGAAGATCGGCTGGCTGCCCGCTCTGCCCTTCGCCCTGCTACTGTTCGCGCGCCCGGAAGCTTTCCTGGTGGAACCGTTCTTCATTCTGTTCTTCGCCTTCACCCGACAGCGCGCATTCGCCCTGCGTATCTTCGCGCTCTGCGCGGCGAGCTATTCGGCGTACCTCTTGTTTCGCTTCTTCTACTTCGGCGAAGTCCAGATCAGCGCGTTCTACGCCAAGATCACAGCGGAAGGCACCCACTGGCCCTACGTCTGGTTCGTCCTCCAGGAGCTGCGCATCGTCTACCCAATCGCCCTGGCGATTCCGGCGGCCCTGCTGCTTCGCCACATGCAGCAGCAAGCGCACTTCTCCCTGCTAGTGGCGTTGTCGCTAATGGGAATCTTCTTCGCCGGCTCGAACTTCGACTTCAAACCCTACTTCCGCTTCTACACGCTCGCCCTACCCCAGTTTTATCTGCTGTTTGCCTGCGCGGGCTACGCGCTCAGCCAGCTTTCCTGGCGCCCGGCTCGCGCCGTAGTCGCGCTGTACGCCTTCTGCGCGGTGATCGCCGTTATTTGGATTCCGCGCATCGAGTTGTTTGCTGGCCGCAGCCCCAACGCGCTGCTGCTGATGGGTCGCCTAGTGGTGGAGGATCCGGCTGGCGCGTTGGCGTCGTACCGCGACAAGCTGCGCGACCCGCAAAGCCACGTACCGCTCGACGACGCGCTGGCACAGCGCTCGCCGATGCTGGCTGCACAGAGCCTCGACGGCAACTACCAGGCCGCCATCGGCCACTTCCTGCGGGAGAACTACCCCGACGGCCTGTGCATCGTCTACGACCAGATGGGACAAACCGCCTACCTGGCCGGCATTCAGCAGCAGTTCGTCGACCTGCTCGGCCTCGCCTCGCCCCCGGTGTCGCTGTACTACTTCAACCTCAACGCCGCCAACAACAGCGCCAAGCAGCTTTACAAGCTCGTGGCCGACCCGCTGATCGGCCTGCGTTCCAACGCTGATCGCGACATCGGCCTGGAGGGCGCAATGCAATATGTCTACGACAAGAACCCGGACGTGGTGCTGATCCACGGCTTCGTCACACGCAACCCGCTGACGCTCACCTACCACCTGTCCAACAGCCAGTGGCTACTCGACAACTACGTGCCGCGCTATCGACTGGCACACTGGGTAACTGTCTACGAACGCAAAGATCGTCAATACCCGCTGAAGGCCGTCAGCTTCCCGCCGGTACTGGAGTTCGAATCTCTCCAGAACTCCGCTCATCGGCCCCTGGCCGCTGACTGAGCGGCCATTGACTTCAGGCAACCCGCATGAACTTTGGTAGTAAGAAGGCAACCAGCCGGGTGATTTTGCGACCTTGGTATAAGAGCCAAAAATCGCCGAATCCCTAGACTGGCCGCCTCGCACTTCTTACTGCCCGAGGTTTTCCCATGTTCCGTGATCGCGTGCGTATGTCCTCCCTGTTAGACAAGGTGATGACTGCCGACCAGGCCGCGGCCCTTATCAAGGACGGCATGACCGTCGGCATGAGCGGTTTCACCCGTGCCGGCGAAGCCAAAGCCGTACCCAAGGCCCTCGCCGAGCGCGCCAAGCAGGAGCCGCTGCGCATCAGCCTGATGACCGGCGCCAGCCTGGGCAACGACCTCGACAAGCAGCTCACCGAAGCCGGCGTCCTGGCCCGTCGCATGCCCTTTCAGGTCGACAGCACCCTGCGCAAGGCGATCAACGCCGGCGAAGTGATGTTCATCGACCAGCACCTCTCCGAGACCGTCGAGCAGCTGCGCAACCACCAGCTCAAGCTGCCGGACATCGCCGTCATCGAAGCCGTCGCCATCACCGAAAAAGGCCACATCGTGCCGACCACTTCGGTGGGCAACTCGGCCAGCTTCGCGATCTTCGCCAAGCAGGTGATCGTCGAGATCAACGTCGCGCACAACACCAACTTGGAAGGCCTGCACGACATCTACATCCCGACCTACCGCCCGACCCGCACGCCGATCCCGCTGACCAAGGTCGACGACCGCATCGGCAGTACCGCCATCCCGATCCCGGCGGAAAAGATCGTCGCCATCGTCGTCAACGACCAGGCAGACTCCCCGTCCACCGTGCTGCCGCCGGACGACGAAACCCAGGGCATCGCCAACCACCTGATCGACTTCTTCAAGCGTGAAGTGGACGCCGGCCGCATGAGCAACAGCCTCGGCCCGCTGCAGGCCGGCATCGGCAGCATCGCCAACGCGGTGATGTGCGGCCTGATCGAGTCGCCCTTCGAGAACCTGACCATGTACTCCGAAGTACTGCAGGACTCGACCTTCGACCTGATCGACGCCGGCAAGCTGCGCTTCGCCTCTGGCAGCTCCATCACTCTGTCGACCCGCCGCAACGCCGACGTGTTCGGCAACCTGGAGCGCTACAAGGACAAGCTGGTACTGCGCCCGCAGGAAATCTCCAACCACCCCGAAGTGGTCCGTCGCTTAGGCATCATCGGCATCAACACCGCGCTGGAATTCGACATCTACGGCAACGTGAACTCCACCCACGTGGGCGGCACCAAGATGATGAACGGCATCGGCGGCTCGGGCGACTTCGCCCGCAACGCGCACCTGGCCATCTTCGTCACCAAGTCCATCGCCAAGGGCGGCAACATCTCCAGCGTGGTGCCGATGGTCAGCCACGTCGACCACACCGAGCACGACGTGGACATCCTCGTCACCGAAGTCGGCCTGGCGGACCTGCGTGGCCTGGCACCGCGCGAGCGCGCCCGGGTGATCATCGACAACTGTGTGCACCCGTCGTACCGCGACGCCCTGAACAGTTACTTCGATGCCGCCTGCGAGCGCGGCGGCCATACCCCGCACATCCTGCGCGAGGCCCTGGAGTGGCATATCAACCTGGAAGAACGCGGCCACATGCTGGCGGCGAGCTGATTCCAGACGCTTTGCGGGTCATTCAGCAATGAATGGCCCGCAAGGGTTTACAGCCGGAAAAAAACCACGTAAAAACACTCCTGAACAGATTTTTATCCCGCACCAACTGTTCCGCTTCCCCCGCCGCCACCCTGGCCGGCACCCTCGAAGAACCTCAGACACCCACCAATTGCGCACCAGAATGGAGCGCAACGGTACAGTTCACCCCGGGAAAGACCATTACAGTTCAAAATTACAATCGCCTGACCAGCCGCAATACAGTGCAACTGTACCTGTCATCCCTGACCAAAAAGTCAGATCATATGCTCAATCCATTCAGCAACTGACTACTCGCCACAAGCGAGAAGGATGACCACCATGGAACGTACCCTCGGTTCCGCAGCTCTGAGCACTACCCGTAGCACCTCCAGCGCCCACCGTGGCCTCGTCGGCACCGTTCGCCTGTGGCAGCGCCGCATGGAAAGCCGCCGTCAGCTGGCTCGCCTGGACTCCCGACTGCTGGCCGACGCCGGCATCAGCGAAGCCCAGCGTTACGCCGAACTGAACAAGCCGTTCTGGCGCTGATCCAACAGTACAACTGAGCCGCACCTTCCAGGCTCGCCCTAACTGTACTGGTAGATTGCCTGAGGCCGCTCACCTGGAGCGGCCCTTGGCATTCTGGAAACCCGCTTTTTTGTACCGTCTCCCTCGCTGATCACAGAACAGCCAGCTGCAACCACGGCGGTACAGTTCTGAATTTCGCTTCGCTGTACTCCCGCAATTACCCTTCGCTGCCTCTAATGCGCCGGCTCGACGAATGCGAGCCTGTACCGACAGTCCACCACGGTCACGAGGAGGCCCGTCATGGAACGCGCACTGTCATCCGATCTGCCCACTCCGGCCCCCGCCCTGCTACGTCGTCTACCAGCCTTGCTTGGCGAATGGCTGCGCAATGCCCGCACCCGCCGTCAGCTCGCCGAACTCACCAGCCAGCAACTGGCCGACATCGGCATCAGCCCCAGCGAACGTATACGGGAAATCTCGAAACCATTCTGGCGCTGAATGCTGGTGACGCCGGTCAGTCTTGGCTAGTCTGAGCACAGTTAGAGTGGCCGCCCCGGCCACCTTTGCTTGGTCTTATCCGGAGCCACTCCATGAAGAACAGCCTTCGCCTGATCGCTGCCGCCGCCTTGATCGGCTGCGCCACTGGCGCCTACGCCACCAGCTTCGTCTACACCACCGACCTGTCGGTGCGCGCCACCGGCGCCACTTCCGACGGCACCTCGGACCTGAGCAACTCCTTCAAGGACGACAAGATCGTTCTCGAAGCCCGTGACGACGCGGCCACCTTCGTTGCCAGCCAGGGCCAGATCCGCGGCGCGCACCTGGAAGCCGCCCTCGCCCACATCCGCAGCAAGCTGCCGACCCTGGCCGCCAATGACCAGCAGCTGGCCCAGGCCATCCTGACCATCTGATCGGCTGAACCCTCCGCGCCGGGCGCTCCGCCCGGCGCTCTGCGCTGGCTCTCGCCCGCGCATTCCGTTAGCCTTGGCGGCCGTGCTTTCTCGATTGTCCAAGCCCATGCGTACCCTGCTGTTCCTGCTGCCGCTGCTGACCTGTTCGCTGCCCGCCTGGGCATTCGACCAGACCACCCAGTTTCCGGTCGCGACCAGCTACGCCACCAGCCAGGTCACCAGCGCGCCCTTCGACAACAAACTGCTGCGCGGCGCCCGCGACGACGCGGCGCAGTTCGTTGCCACCGATGGAGCCCTGCGCGGTGCCCGCCTGGAGGCTGCGCTGCACTGGCTGCGTCAGCGGCATCCGGAGCTGGCGGCGAACGATCGGGAACTGGCCGAAGCAATTCTTGCCAAATAAGTCGTGAGCAGCTCCCGCTGCCCTTTCGGAGACATCCATGCGCCTCAGCTCGCTTTCCAAGAGCCCCCTGATCCTCGGCCTCCTGCTTGCCGCCTGCGCCTCCACCGCCCAGGCCCAATCGGTGGTCCGCGTGTTCAACATCACCACCAACGCCTTCGCCCGCAGCATCGACTTCACCTCGGACACCACCACCTCCGTGCGTGACATGAAAGTCGTCCGCGAAGCCCGTGACGATGCCGCCAGCTACGTTGGCAGCGACGGCGCGATCCGTGGTGCGCAACTGGAAGCCGCGTTCAAGGTACTGCGCGAGCAGGTGCCGCAGGCTCGCGAAGCCTCCGACCAGGACCTGGCCGAAGCCATCCTCGCTCTGTGAGACTCCGGGCTGGCCGCTGGCTGGCGGCCCTGGCGCTTATCGTCGCCGCCAGCAGCCACGCCTCGCTCCGCCTGGAACTGGACGCCGACGGCCTGAGCGCCGCCCAGCGCCAGGCCAGCCAGCAACTGCTGGACGAAGCCCTCCACACCCTGCCGGACAGCTTCGTGCAGCGCCTGGACCGCAGCGTCCAGGTGCAGTGGCGCGACGACCTGCCCAGCAATGGCATGGGCCGCACCCTGCGCCCCGGCGCCATCGCCCTGAACACCCGCTACCTCGGCCCGCTCACCGACGGCAGCGCCGCCACCGAGCAGACCGGCCGCACCCACGGCACCCTGCGCCGCGAACTGCTGGCCACCCTGCTCCATGAGCTGACTCACCTCTACGACCGCGCGCGCCTCTGGGATACCGAAGAAGGCCGGGTGATCCGTCGCTGCACGATGCGCGACAAGAGCCTGGGCCGCGTCGGCGCACCGGACGACTGCCGTGGCCAGACCGGCCGCCGCTTCAGCCTCTCGGACGACCCGCGCCTGCTCGACCTCGCCGGCTGGCCGCAATACGCCGGCAAACATGGCGAGCGCGAACAGCACAACCGTTTCCTGCTGCGCAGCCCGGACCGCTACGAGCTGACCAACCCGCGCGAGTACGTCGCGGTGAACATGGAGTACTTCCTCCTCGACCGCAGCTTCGCCTGCCGCCGCCCGGCTCTGTACCGCTACTACGCGGAACGCTTCGGCGAGCGTCCGCACGACGAATGCTCGACGCAGTACGCCTACCTCAACGCCGGCCGCGACTTCGGCCGCCAGCCGTTGGGGTATCTCGACCCGGAGCGTGTCTACGAGGTCGACTATCTGATCGCCGAGGCCAACAACGAGATCGCCAGCCGCTGGGGCCACACCATGCTGCGCCTGGTGGTCTGCGCACCGGGGCGCCCGCGCGGCCCGGCCTGCCGCCTGGACCTCGACCAGCACCTGGTGCTGTCCTACCGCGCCTTCGTCGGCGATCTGCAGCTCTCCAGCTGGGACGGCCTGACCGGCGCCTACCCCTCGCGCCTGTTCGTGCTGCCGCTGTCCCAGGTGATCGAGGAATACACCAAGGTCGAGCTGCGCAGCCTCGCCTCGATTCCGCTCAAGCTCAGCCGCGACGAGGTCGCCAGCCTGGTGGAGCGCTCGGCGCAGAGCCACTGGAGCTACGACGGCAACTACTACTTCCTGTCCAACAACTGCGCGGTGGAGACGCTCAAGCTGCTACGCAGCGGCATCCAGCGCCAGAGCCTGCAGAGCATGGACAGCATCACGCCCTATGGCGTGCTCGGCCTGCTGGAGAACAAGGGCATCGCCGACGCCAGCGTGCTGGACAACCCCAAGGAAGCGCTGCGCCTGGGCTATCGCTTCGACTCCTTCCGCGACCGCTACCAGGCCATGTTCGATGTGCTGAAGCAGCGCATGAACGTCCCGCAGGACAAGGTCGAGGACTGGCTCGCCCTGCCCGCCGTCGAGCGCCGCCCGTGGTTCGACAAGGCCGACCTGCGCTCGAGCGCCGCCCTGCTGCTGCTCGAACAGGCCTCGCTGCGCCGCCAGCTGCTGTTGGCCCAGGACGAACTCAAGCGCCTGTACCTGAGCAACCCGGACGCCATGCAGAGCAAGCCGGACCTCGCCGCGGCCGGCAAGACCTTGCAGCAGATCCTCGACGACAGCGGCTTCCTCAGCCGCCCGGCCGAGCTGCTCGACGGCGGCTACGGCCTGCCCCAGGCGCCGGAGACGGCAACCCTGGAGAAACAGACGCAGCAGCGCCAGCAGCGCCTGCGCCAGCTCAGCGACAACCTCGACCGTGAAGTCCGCGCCCTGCTGACACCGGAACGCCGCGACGAACTGGCCGCGCTGGAAGCCAATACCAAGCAGATCGGCGCGCACCTGCGCGAGCTGCACAAGGCGTCGGGCGGACTGGAGCTGCCCTGAGACTCCGTGACTGCCCTTGTAGGATGGTGTGGAGCGCAGCGATACCCATCAATCCGCCGCGCCGACCGCATGGGTATCGCTGCGCTCCACCCATCCTGCGAAGCGTCACCCTGACGTCGGTGCGGCAGCGTTACAGCTTCTCTTCCCACTCCTCTTCCAACTGCTCGTCCAGGTGTATCCAGGGCAGCCGGCTCTTCACCCAGATATGCCGGTCCGGCAGCACCGTCGCCACCTCGTCCAGCGTCGCCGTCGTGAGGTCGAGGGTCTCCGGTGCCTGGTCGGTGAACAGCGCCAGCTGCGCGCCGCAGCGACTGCAGAAGTAGCGGATGCAGGACGCCGAGGAGCGATACTCGGCCGGCGTCCCGAGGGTCCAGCGGAAGCTGCCTAGTGGCACCGTGGCCCAGGTGGTGACGATACCGCCGGTGGTGCGCCGGCAGATCGAGCAATGGCAATGGGCGACGTCCTTCAGTTCGGCGTCGCACTCGTAGCGCAGCTGGCCGCAGTGGCAGCCGCCGGCATGTACAGCCTTCATCAGTGAGTCTCCCATTCAGTCGTACTCGGCCTCTTCGTGATCGCCCAGCAGCCGGCGTTGTCGCGCCGTGCAGGCGGCGAGCACCTCGGGGTTGAAGGTCCAGTCCAGGTAGGGCGAGAACTTCTGCGCGACCATCCGGCGCCCATAGTGCACCTGCAGCAGGTAGCGCGTGCGCTCGCTCAGGTTGCGGCTGCCGGCGTGCCACAAGTCGCTGCGAAACAGCAGGCAATCGCCCGCGCGGCAGAGCACCGGCTCGGCCGTCCTGCCCGCCCATTCGCGCTCGTCCGGTGCCGGCGCGCGGCCGGCGCGATGGCTGCCGGGGATCACCCAGGTGGGGCACAGCGCATCATCGATGTCATCGAGATAGACCTGCGCCGTGCAGATGAACATTGGCAGTTCCAGGTCCGCTCCCGGAAGCGCAACGGGCAGGTAGTCCTGGTGCATGTCCGCGCCGATGAAGCCGGGATGGCAGCGCCAGGCGGTCTGGCCGATCACATGGCAGTCCGCGCCCAGCGCGGCTTCCGCAAGCTCGATCAACCCCGGTGGATCGAGAAAGGGCAGCCAGCTCGGCGAGCGGTTGAACACGCACTTGTAGTGATCCACCAGCCCTTCGTAGTCCCAGTGCAGCGGGCGCAGGTCGTCGATCAGCGTACGCACCTGGGCCACCTGCTTGGCGTCCAGCAGGCCGCGCAGCAGGACGAAGCCTTCCTCGCGCAATGCCTGCAGGCCGTCGCTCATGCCGGCTCCCCGCTACCCAGTTCAGCCTGGGCGCGCTCAAGGGCGTCGAGGAAGGCGCCCAGCACCTCGCCCGGCTCGGCACCCTGGCGCGTTACGCAATGGAACTCCGAAACATAGGCCAGCTGCGCAGGGCGGATCGCCCGCAAGCGATCCTGTGCGACCCATTCCGTCGCGTAGTGCGTGGGCAGGTAGCCGATGAAGGTGCCGCTGAACACCAGGTTGGCGATGGCCTCCATGCTGTAGGCATTGGTGGCGCGACTGAAGACCAGCCCGTGGGGCCGGCGGCTTTCGGTCATGTAGCCGCGGCCGACGTATTCGGCCGCGCAGATCTGCTCCAGGGAAGGCTCGTCCTGCGCACGCTCGAAGAACGGGTGCCCCTGGGCGCAGTAGAGGTTCTGCTCTTCGCGGAACAGCAGTTGGTAGCGCAGCCCCGACAAGCGATGATGGAAGGCGCCGATGGCCAGTTGCAGGCGTTCCTCCAGCACGGCGTTTTCCAGCTCGTCCGGGCGCTGGGTGTGCAGGTTCAGGCGCACCCTCGGGTTACCCGCGCGGAACAGTCGGAGCGCCAGCGGCAGCGGCCAGCAGTGCTGGCCGAGCACACCGTCGACGCAGCCCAGGTGCAGCACTTCCCGATCGCGGCCGCCGAGGCCGGTCACCTGCTCGCGGAAGCGCTCGATGTCGACGAACAACCCGAGCGCCGCCTCGTAAAGCTGCTGCCCTTCCTCGGTGAGCTGGAAACCGCTGCTGCCGCGCCGGCATAGCGAATAGCCCAGGCGCAGTTCGAGATCGCGCACCAGCACGCTCAGCCGCGACAGGCTGGTGTTAAGCCGCACCTGGGCGGCGGTGAAGCCGCCCGCCTCGACGATGGTGCAGAAGGTGCGCAGCAGGCGCAGGTCGATATCGGAAAGATTGCCCAGCATGGGAGTTCTCGTGGCGGCGGGCGCAGGTCTTTCGTTATAGCGCCGAGCGCGCCGCCCCGTGAACCCCCAGGGTGGTCAACGGCGTGCGGCGACCGAATCAGCGAGCACGCAGAGTAACTCGAACATCATGGTGGCACCGACCAGCGCGGTCGCTCCGCCCTGGTCGAACGGCGGCGAAACCTCCACCACATCGGCGCCGATGAGGTTCAACCCCTGCAGTCCGCGGATCATGTGCTGCGCCTCCAGGGTCGTCATGCCACCGATCTCCGGCGTTCCGGTGCCGGGCGCGTAGGCCGGGTCGAGCACGTCGACATCGAAGGTCACGTAGGTCGGGCCCTGCCCCACCACCCGACGCACTTCGGCCAGCGTGGCGGCGACGCCCAGGTCTGCGAACTCTTCCATGTGGATCACCCGGATGCCTTGCTCAAGGGCGAAGGCTTCGTCGTCGGCGTCGTAGATCGAGCCGCGAATGCCGATCTGCACCGTGCGTTTCGGGTCCAGCAGCCCTTCCTCGATGGCGCGACGGAACGGCGTGCCGTGGGTATAGGGGTTGTCGCCGAAGTAGCGGTCGTTGGTGTCGGAGTGGGCGTCGAAATGCACCATGCCAATGGGTCGCTCGGCGGCCAGCGCGCGGAAGATCGGCAGGGTCACCAGGTGGTCGCCGCCCACCGACAGCGGGATGGTGCCGGCGGCGTGGATGCGCCGATAGAAGCCCTCAATCTGCTTGAGCGAATCGAGCAGGTCGATGGGGTTCACCGGGGCGTCGCCGATGTCGCCGATGCGCAGCAGGTCATAGGGCGCGATGTGGCTGACGTGGTGCACCTTGCGCATCAGACTCGACTGGTTGCGAACCTCGCGCGGACCGTGGCGGGCGCCGGCGCGGTTGGTGGTGCCACCGTCCCAGGGCACGCCGAGCAGGGCGATATCCACCTGCGCCGGGTCCTCGAAGATCGGCAGGCGCATGAAGCTGGGGATGCCGGCGAAACGCGGAATCTGGGCGGCGTCCAGGGGCTGCGGGAAATCATGGGGCATGGGGCGTCTCCTGTCGGATTGAGATTCAGTCGGCCTGCGCCTGCAGGCTGGCGGCGGGTGCGCCGGCGAGGCTGACCACCACGAAGGTGATCAGGCTGGCGAGCAGGCCGTAGGCGATGGGGGTATTGGCGAGCACGCCATCGATGGCCATGAAGGCGACCACCACCAGGCAGCCGACCACGATGCTGGCCATGGCTCCGCGTGCGGAGGCACGACGCCACAGCAGGGCGCCGAGAATGGGCACGAGCAGGCCGCCGACCAGCAGGTTGTAGGCGATGCTCAGGGCACCGATGACGTCGTTCACCAGGCATGCCAGGGCCAGCATCACCACGCCCATCATCAAGGTGAACAGGCGGCTCTCACGCAGGCCGTTGGGCGCGCCAGGACGCAGGAAGCGCGCATAGATGTCCTCCTGGAACACCGTGGCGGCCGCCAGCAGGCAGCCCGAGGCGGTGGACATGATGGCCGACAGCGCCGCCGCGACCACCAGCCCGCGCAGGCCAGGCTGGAGCACCTGGCGGGTGACTTCGGCGTAAGCGTTTTCCGGCACTGCCAGGTTGGGCAGCAGAACGTGGGCGGCGGCGCCGATCAGTGCACAGGCCAGGCCATAGAGCATGCAGTAGACGCCCGCGCCGAGGCCGGCGTAGCGCACCACTTTCTCGCTGCGCGCGGTGAACACGCGCTGCCAGATGTCCTGGCCAATGAGCGCGCCGAAGAAGTACAGCAGGAAGTAGGTGAGGATGGTGTCCAGGCCGATGTGGCCGAGATCGAAGAAGCCCGCCGGCAGCACTTCCTGCATGCGCGACAGGCCGCCCGCCTCGTGGATCGACAACGGCAGCAGCACGGCGAAGATGCCGAGGGTCTTGATCACGAACTGGATGATGTCGGTGAGGGTCAGCGACCACATGCCGCCAATCACCGAATAAACGATGACGATGCCACCGCCGCAGAGGATCGCCGGGATGCGCGGGATCTCGAAGACCACCTCGGTCACCGAGCCGATGGCAATGGTCGCGGTAACCGCCACCATCAGGTCGTAGGCGACCATCACGATGCCGCCGATCAGCCGCGAGGACGCCTGGTAGCGCTGCTCGAGGATCTGCGTGACGGTGTAGACCTTCAGCCTCGCGATCTGCCGCGAGAACACCAGGCTGAGGACGATGATCCCCAGGCCGAGCATGAACACCAGCCACAGGCCGGACAGCCCGTAGAGGTAGCCCAGCTTCACCGTGCCGATGGTGGACGCGCCACCGAGCACCACCGCAGCCATGGTGCCCAGGTAGAGCCCTGGGCCGAGGCGACGCCCGGCGACGAGGAAGTCGTTCTGGTTGCGCGCCTTGCGCATTCCGTACCAGCCCAGGGCAAGCATGCCCAGGGCGTAGACCAGCATGATCAGGTAATCGAGCAGCATGGCGGGGGGCTCCTGTTGTTGTTATGTGGGAATCAGGCCTTCGCCCCGCCAGCCTGATGCCCCTCGCCCCGCCAACAAATCCCCGAAGCCGGAAGCCAACTTTCGCCGCCACGAAAGTGCTGCTCCAGCCCGCATCCACAGGCCTTCAGACGCCCTCCCGGGCGCTCGAAGCAAAAAACTTCTCCCTCCTCAAGTGCTTGATTCGTATACGTATGTTATCGTTGTAAACACTGTATACAGCGTAAACGGAGCTGTTCAAAAAGTGACCACCGTTGTCTCGTTCCGCGCCGATGACGCCCTTGTGGCGGCGCTGGACCAACTGGCCCGCGCCACCCACCGGGACCGGCCCTACCACCTGCGCCAGGCGCTGGCGCAGTACCTGGAACGCCAGAGTTGGCACGTGGCGGCCATCGATGAAGGGGTGGCGGACGCCGATGCCGGCCACCTGTTGGAGCACGCGACCATCGAAGCCAAGTGGGGCCTGGCATGAGCCTGCAGTGGACGCATAAGGCCGCCGCCGATCTGGACGCCATCTACGACCATTACGTCGTGCTGATCGGCCCGGAGAAGGCGCTGCGGGCCATCCAGGACATCGTCGAGCAGGTCAGCCCGCTGGCGAACCTGGAGCAAAGCAGCAGCGGTGTGCCCAGCGAGGTGCCCGGCGTGCGCGAATTGTTGGTCGAGCGCTGGCCGTACCAGGCCGCTTTCCGAGTAAAGGGCCGTTCTGTGCAGATTTTGCGCATCGACCGTGTGGATAACTCGGGGTAAAAGTGGCCACACGGTTACAAGATATTTCAGAGTATTGACTTTTTAATCTGGTTAAAAAGCAATCAAATGCACACTTCTCGGGAAGCTGGCCTCTTTATCGACCATTCTGAAATTCATGGATTTTCAGTGACCAGATGGCGCAACAATGGTCACGGAATCTCAGCGACGCCTGGCTTTTTCCAGGCAACAAAAAACCCGGCCTTGGCCGGGTTTTTTCGTTTTTGCGCTTTTTCGCCAGCGCTATCAGGCGGCTTGCCAGTTCACCGGCAGCTGGCCTTCTTTCCAGGCGAAACGGTCGAGGTGGCTGACCACCACGTTCTGCAGGCGCTCGAGGCCTTCCGCATCAGCGGACTCGGCGTCCATCAGCAGCGCTTCCGGGGTCGCGTGCAGGCGGCAGGTGCCGAAATCGAAGGGCAGCACGCCACGGTCGTCGGTCAATTCGACCGGCAGCTTGTGGGCGAAGTGGTTGCACAGGCGCTTGAGATAGCGCGCGGCATCGGGGGTAGGGACGGTGGCACGGCTCGAAGGCATCTTTTCTCTTCTCCATTTTGGGAGATGACATCCTAGGCGTCGGCAATCAAGGGAAAAACCCGCTATTTTGCCTTTCACTCTTTAGCGGAGCTTCACAATGGACAATCTTCGCGGCATGGCGGTATTCGCCACCGTGGTCGCCCGCGGCTCCATGGCGGCTGCGGCCGAAGCGCTGGGCATGACGCCTTCGGCGGTCAGCCAGCAGATCCGCAAGCTCGAAGCCCACGCCCAGGTCACGCTGCTGCACCGCACCACCCGCAAGCTGACGCTGACCGAGGCCGGCGAAGCCTTCTACCGAAGTTGCGCGCAGATGCTCGCCATCGCCGAGGAGGCCGAGCAGCGCCTGGGCGAATGGCGCGAAGCGCCGGTGGGCGAACTGCGTCTGGCCGCGCCGGTGGGCTTCTCCGGCAAGCTGATCACCGAGGCGCTGCGCCCGCTGCTGGAGAATCATCGCCAACTGCGTCTGCAGCTGTTCTTCCACGACGAGCAGATCGACCTGATCGAGCAGCGCATCGACCTCGCGATCCGCGTGGGCAGCCTTTCCGATTCCAGCCTGGTGGCAAGGCACCTGGCGGAGTGGAACAACGTCATCTGCGCCGCTCCTGCCTACCTGCGACGCATGCCGGCCATCGACCATCCGCGGCAACTGCAGGGCATTGACTGGCTCTCGCTGAACACTGTGGCGCACCAGGCCTACCTGAACTTCAGCGGGCCGGGCGGGGAGTCCTGCAAGCTACGGCTCGAAGCGCGCGTGGCAGCCAACAGCATGATCGCCCTGCGCCAGTTCACCCTCGACGGCCTCGGCGTTTCCGCCCAACCGGAGCCGGAAGTCCGCGAGGCGCTGGAGGAGGGCAGGCTGGTGCGGCTGCTGCCGGAGTGGTCGCTGCCGCCGTTCGGCATCTACGCCGTGACGCCGCGTCGCGATGCCCAGCCGGCCAAGGTGAAGGTCGCCATCGAAGCGTTGCGCCGACACCTGGGCGGCTCGACCACGCTGCGCTTCCACGCGCCGGTCTAAGGCGCGCTACCATGCCGCTCTGAAGACGCCGCCTCGATGATTGGAGTGAACACCACATGGCCCTGAACTGGACCTGCAAGCACCACCGCGACCTGACCAAGGAAGAGCTCTACGCCATCCTGCAGCTGCGCACCGAAGTCTTCGTGGTGGAACAGAAGTGCCCCTACCAGGAAGTCGATGGCCTGGACCTGCTTGGCGACACCTGCCACCTGATGGTGGAAGAGGAGGGCAAGCTGATCGGCTACCTGCGCCTGCTCGACCCGCAACGCCACGACGGCGACGTGGTGATCGGTCGCGTGGTGATCGCCCCGCAGGGCCGCGGCACTGGCCTGGGCCACCAGCTCATGGAGCAGGCGCTGCAGGCCATCGCCCAGCGCTGGCCGGGGCTGCCGGTGTACCTCTCGGCCCAGGCGCACCTGCAGGGCTACTACGGTCGTTATGGGTTCTCGGCGGTGACCGAGGTCTACCTGGAGGACGACATCCCGCACATCGGCATGCGCCGCGAGGCCTGACTCAGGCCGGGTAGTGCCGGCCGAAGAAGTCTCCGAGCAGCGCGTTCACCCGCTCCGGCTGTTGGCTCTGGATCCAGTGGCCGCAGTTCTCCAGCACATGCTGTTCGAGGTTGGGCACGTGCTCGGGCATGCGCTGCACGGTGTAAGCCTCGAAGCGCCCGACCGGATCGCGGTCGCCGATCAGGAACAGCGTCGGCTGCTCGACCTTACGCCCGGCCAGCGGCTCGGTACGCTGCCAGCTACGCTCGAAGTTGCGGTACCAGTTCAGCGCGCCGTGGAAGCCACGGCCTTCGAAGGTGCGCACATACCACTGGAAGTCGTCTTCGCTGGACCAGACCGGGCGCGCCGGCGGCGGTGGCAGGCCGTCGAACAGGCGGCCGTCGGGAGACTGATCCGGCGCCAGGCGCACGTTGTCACCGAGGAAGTGGCGCAGGCTCAGCGCGATGTCCGCATCCAGCTCCGCCTCGGCGCGACCGGGCTGCTGGAAGTAGAGGATGTAGAAGAACTTCCCGGCGAACACCTCGCGCATGATTTCCACCGGCGGACGTTTCGCGCGGCCGGCAAAGGGCACCGAGAGCGTCGCCAACACCGCCACGCGCTCAGGCTCCAGCAGCGCCAGGTGCCACGCCACCGGTGCGCCCCAGTCATGCCCGACCATCGCCACGCGGTCGTGCCCCAGCGCATCCATGGCCCCCTGGATATCCCCGCAGAGCGTCAATACGTCGTAGGCATCCACTTCCTGTGGCGCGCTGGACTGGCCGTAGCCGCGCATTTCCGGGGCGAACACGCGATAGCCGGAAGCGGCGAGGGCGCGCATCTGGTGCTGCCAGGAATGCCAGCACTCGGGGAAGCCGTGCAGCAGCCACACCGGCCTGCCGTCCGCCGGCCCGGCACTGTAGAGGCTGAGCTGGATGTCGTTGACCGCCAGCAGCTGGTGACCGAACTCGTTCATGGGCGCGCCCTCGCAAGTAACGGTCTCCACTATGCCAAGCCCGGCGGGCAGTCCGAACGCTATTCACCGGGCGAATGAAACGACCTGTCCGCAGAGTGAAGCGTCGAAGGCAAACGCATTGATAATGCCCAGCGCATCCGCTGCAACATCAAGGAAGGAACCCCATGAAGCACCCGCCCACTGCCCGGCTCTGCCCGGAACTCGACGCCATCCTGCAGGCCGAACTGCGCGCCGGCAACCAGCTCGGCGAAGGCCCCGTGTGCACCGACTGGCCACAGCCCGGCTCGATCTACGCGGCTCTGCGCGACAGCCTGAAAACGCGCAAACCGGGCGAAACCGGCCCGGTACGCCACACGACCTGCCGCGACCCGCACTACGGCTGGAACGACGAATGCTACTGCGAGCTGCACGGCGACCTGCTGGTCGCCGGCAGCACGCAACCACCCGCCAGGTAATCGCCCTACAAAGAGCGCCATCCCGCACCGACTCGACAGAACAAAATCGACATCGTATTCTGCACAGCGAAACATCATTCCGTTAAAACAACGCTAAGAACGGAGTTCAGCATGTCAGAAGCGGTAAAGCTCGAACGCCGGGGCGAGATAGCCTTGGTGACGGTCGACAACCCACCTGTGAACGCCCTCGGACACTCCGTCCGCACCGGGCTGCTCGCCGCCTTCCAGCAGACCGAGGCCGATCCGCAGGTGCGTGCGGTGGTACTGGTCTGCGCTGGGCGCACCTTCATGGCCGGCGCTGATATCCGCGAGTTCGGCAAGCCGCCGCAGGCGCCGTCCCTGCCCGAAGTGGTCGAAATCCTAGAGGGCGCCAGCAAGCCCAGCGTCGCCGTGATCCACGGCACCGCCCTGGGCGGCGGGCTGGAAGTCGCCCTGGCGTGCCACTACCGCATCGCCCGCCGCGATGCCCAGGTCGGCCTGCCGGAAGTGAAGCTCGGGCTGCTGCCAGGCGCCGGCGGCACCCAGCGCCTGCCGCGTCTCGCGGGTGTGGAAAAAGCCCTGGACATGATCGTCTCCGGCGCGCCGGTCCGCGCGCCGCAGGCCCTCGAATTCAACATCGTCGACGACCTGTTCGACGGCGACCTGATCGAAGCCGGCCTCGCCTTCGCCCAACGGCTGCTGGCGGACGGCAAGGGCCCGCGCCGCACCGGCGAGCGCAACGAGCGCGTGCAGGAAAGCGGCCTCGCCGAGCTGATCGCCCACAAGCGCGGCGAAGTGCAGAAGCGCCTGCCCGGCCAGTTCTCCCCGCTGCGCTGCATCGACGCGGTGGAAGCGGCGACGCAATTGCCGCTGCGTGAAGGCCTGCTGCGCGAGCGCGAGCTGTTCATGCAATGCATGGAATCGCCGCAGCGCGCCGCGCTGATCCACGCCTTCTTCGCCGAGCGCGAAGCGGCGCGGGTCGACGGACTGGCCGCCGACGTGCAGCCACGGGACATCCGCCGCGCCGCGGTCATCGGTGGCGGCACCATGGGTGTCGGCATCGTGCTGTGCTTCGCCAACGCCGGCATTCCGGTGCAACTGCTGGAAGTGAATGAAGAAGCTCTGCAACGCGGCCTCGACCGCGCCCGCGGCCTGTACGCCGCCAGCGTGGCGCGCGGCAGCCTGAGCGCTGAAGAGATGGAGCTGCGCCTGGGCATGATCAGCGGCGTGCTCGACTACGCCGCGCTGGGCGATGCCGACGTGGTCGTCGAAGCCGTGTTCGAGAGCCTGGAGGTGAAGCGCCAGGTCTTCGGACGATTGGACGCGGTCTGCAAACCCGGCGCGATTCTCGCCAGCAACACCTCGTCGCTGGACCTCGACGAAATCGCCGCCTTCACCCAGCGTCCGCAGGACGTCGTCGGCCTGCACTTCTTCAGCCCGGCCAACGTCATGCGCCTGCTCGAAGTGGTACGCGGCAAGGCTACCTCGGATGCCGTGCTGGCCACCGCCATGCAACTGGGCAAGCGCCTGAAGAAGGTCTCGGTAGTGGTCGGCGCGTGCGACGGTTTCGTCGGCAACCGCATGATTTTCCAATACGGCCGCCAAGCCGAATTCCTCCTGGAGGAGGGCGCCGCACCCGCGCAGGTAGACCGCGCGCTGCGCACTTTCGGCATGGCCATGGGGCCGCTGGCGGTGCGCGACCTCTCCGGCCTCGACATCAGCCACGCGATTCGCTCGCGCCAGCGGCCGAACCTCAAGCCCGGCCAGACCCTGCCCACGGTGCTCGATCACCTGATCGCCGCCGGCATGCTCGGGCAAAAGTCCGGTACCGGCTTTTACCACTACGGCGAAGGCGGACGCGCCGCGCAAGACAACCCGGCACTGCCGGCCATGCTGGAGCAGGCCGCCGCCGAGCGCGGCATCACCCGCGCGCCGGTCGCTGATGAAGAAATCGTCGAGCGCTGCCTCTACGCGCTGATCAACGAGGCCGCCAACAT
Organism: Pseudomonas sp. NPDC086581; assembly: GCF_044746165.1. NCBI lineage: Bacteria > Pseudomonadati > Pseudomonadota > Gammaproteobacteria > Pseudomonadales > Pseudomonadaceae > Pseudomonas > Pseudomonas sp. NPDC086581. The sequence continues at coordinate 186,776 of NZ_JBIVBR010000004.1, forward strand.
CCTCGACGAAGGCATCGCCCAGCGCGCCAGCGACGTCGATGTGATCTTCCTCAACGGCTACGGCTTCCCTGCCTGGCGCGGCGGCCCGCTGTTCTACGCCGACAGCGTGGGCCTTGCGCAAGTGCTCGAACGAATCCGCGAGTTCCACCAGCGCCTCGGCGCCTGGTGGCAGCCCGCTCCGCTGCTCGAACGCCTGGCGGCCGAAGGCCGCCGCTTCGCCGATCTGTAGAGGACCTGCCATGGACATCCATTTCACCCCCGACGAACTGGCGTTCCGCGATGAAGTCCGCCACTTCCTGCAAACCAAACTGCCCCAGGACATCGCCACCAAGGTGCGCCTGGGCAAACACCTGAACAAGGGCGACCACCAGCGCTGGCAGCGCGTGCTCGCCGAACAGGGCTGGTACGCCACGCATTGGCCGGAGGAGTTCGGCGGCACCGGCTGGAACGCCGTGCAAAAGCACATCTTCGAAGAAGAATGCGCCGCCTTCGGCGCGCCGCGCACCATCCCCTTCGGCGTCAACATGGTCGCCCCGGTGATCATCAAGTTCGGCACGCCCGAGCAGCAGGCGCACTACCTGCCGCGCATCCTCGACGGCACCGACTGGTGGTGCCAGGGCTACTCCGAGCCGGGCGCCGGCTCCGACCTCGCGTCGCTGAAGACCCGCGCCGTGCGCGACGGCGACCATTACGTGGTGAACGGCCAGAAGACCTGGACCACCCTCGGCCAGCACGCCGACTGGATCTTCTGTCTGGTGCGCACCGACCCCGAAGCCCAGCAGCAGCGCGGCATCAGCTTCCTGCTGATCGACATGCAGAGCCCCGGCATCACCGTGCGCCCGATCATCACCCTGGATGGCGAGCACGAGGTCAACGAGGTGTTCTTCGACAACGTGCGCGTGCCGGTGGAAAACCTGGTAGGCCGCGAGAACGAAGGCTGGACCTGCGCCAAGTACCTGCTGACCTACGAGCGCACCGGGCTGGCCGGCATCGGCGCGTCCAAGGCGGTGCTCGCGCACCTGAAGCAGGTCGCCAGCCGCGAGCAGTGCGACGGCAAACCGATGCTCGAAGACCCGCTGTTCCGCGCCCAGGTGGCGGAGGTGGAGATGCAGCTGATGGCCATCGAGATGAGCACGCTGCGCATCCTCGCCGCCGCCCGCGAAGGCGGCGTGCCGGGCGCGGAAAGCTCGATCCTGAAAGTGAAGGGCACCGAGATCCGCCAGGCGATCAGCCACCTGCTGCGCAAGGTGATCGGTCCCTACGCGCTGCCCTTCATCGAGGACGAGTTCGAGCTGGGCAGCGAGGCATTGCACGCGGACTACTCGGCCGCGCCGGCCAGCCAGTACTTCAACCTGCGCAAGCTGTCGATCTTCGGCGGCTCCAACGAAATCCAGAAGAACATCGTCTCCAAGATGATTCTCGAGCTGTGAGGCCAGGACCATGGACTTCAAACTGAGTGAAGAGCAGCAAATGCTGCAGGACACCGCGGCCCGCCTGGTCCGCGACGCCTACCCGTTCGACAAGCGCGAGGGTTTCAGCCGTTCCGAGCTGGGCTACAGCGCCGAGTTCTGGCGCCAGCTCGGCGAGCTGGGGCTGACCTCGGTGTCGCTGCCGGAGGCCTACGGCGGCTTCGGTGGCGGCGTGGAAAGCATGCTGGTGCTCACCGAGCTGGGCCGGGGCCTGTGCCTGGAGCCCTACCTGCAATCGGTGATACATGGCGGCGGGCTGATCGCCCAGCTGGGCAGCGATGCGCAGAAGGACCATTGGCTGCCGCGCATCGCCAGCGGCGAAGCGCAGCTGGCGGTCGCGCTGGAAGAGCCGCAGAGCCACTACCAGTTGCACGACGTGCAGACCCGTGCAGAGCAGGTCGGCAACGGCTGGAAGCTGAGCGGGCGCAAGGCGGTGGTCATCGGCGGGCAGAGCGCCGCGGCCATCCTGGTCTCGGCACGGGTCTCCGGCACTGCGCGGGACGAAGCGGGCATCGGCCTGTTCCTCGTCGATCCGCAGCAGGCCGGCGTGAGCCGCCGCGACTATCCGACGGTGGACGGCCAGCGCGCCTGCGAGCTGTTCCTCGACGGTGCCAGCAGCGAGGCCATCGGCACGCCTGGCGAGGCGCTACCGGCGCTGCGTTATCAACAGGGCCGCGCCATCGCCGCACAGTGCGCCGAAGCCCTCGGCAGCCTGCAGGAAGCCTGCGCGCTGACCCTGGACTACCTGAAGACGCGCAAGCAGTTCGGCATCCCCATCGGCCAGTTCCAGGTGCTGCAGCACCGCATGGTGGACATGCGCAGCGAGCTGGAACAGGCCACCAGCATGGCGATCCTCGCCGCCTGCGTCGCCGACCAGCCCGACAGCGCCGAGCGCAGCCGCACCCTGGCCGCCGCCAAGTTCATCGTCACCCGCGCGGCGCGCTTCGTGGCCGAGCAGGCGATCCAGCTGCACGGCGGCATCGGCATGACCTGGGAATACGTCCTGGCGCACCACGCCAAGCGCTTGGTGATGCTCAGCCACCAACTGGGTGACGACGATCATCACCTGAAGGTGTATGCGGGGTTGATGGAAGTCGCCTGAGGCGCACCGGTTTCACCTGTAGGAGCGAGCTTGCTCGCGAACGGATTCACCGGCAGCTCCAGCGCTGGACGGTTCGCGAGCAAGCTCGCTCCTACGAACAGCCCTATCGCTCCAACCCCGGCTTCGGCTCTGACTCCCAAAAGGCTTCCAGAGAAATATCCGCACGCGCCGAATGCCCCGTTCAGGAGACCTCGTTGAAGCGGAGTTTCAGGGGTTGAGCGACATGGATGTCGCGAGAGCGGCGATGGGCCAGAGATGGCCCTTCGACGCGTGCCCCTGAAACTTCGGTTCAACGAGGGAATTTTTCGCCTAAGCGAAAAACCGGATGATTGGGGCAAGACCTTTGCCTTCTTTGGGGCGTTTGCCAAAGAAGGTCGCCCGAGGGGACGAAACAAGAAGCCCGCGCGCACGCCGAAGCGACGCGGGAAACAAGGCTTGAGGCCGACACATCGCGGACGGAGTCCGCTCCTACAAAAGCTCGAGGACGATCAGGCCCCGAGGCTCTCGATATCCCGCGCCAGGATCTCCAGCTCATGCGCCAGCGACCCGCGCAGCGTTTCCTCGCTGAGCTGGAACGACGGCGCGCCGCAGGTCAGCGCCATCAGCCCGCCATCGGCCAGGCGCAGCGGGACGCCGGCCGCCCGCACGTTGCGGTCCCAGTCGCCGAGAGACAGGCAGAAGCCATGCTGGCGGAACTCCTCGAAGGACGCTTCCAGCGAGGCACGCATGACCGACCAATCGCCTTCGTGGCGCTCCTGCAAGGCCGACAGCAGGTGCTCGCGCTCCTGCTCCGGAGTCGCGGCGAGGTAGGCGCGGCCGGCAGCGGTGGTTGCCAGCGGCAAGCGCACACCGGCGTCCATGCGCAGCGAAGTGGCTTCCGGCGGACGGCAGTTCTCCACGTAGATCATCGACAGCCAGTCACGGCAGGTCAGGCCGACCGTGGTGTTGGTGCGGCGGGCGAAGGCGTCCATGTACGGCTTCGCCAGCTGGCGGACGCGCAGGTTGGAAACATAGGCGTAACCCAGCGCCAGCACGCCGGAATCCAGCTGGTACTTCTCGTGCTGCTGCGAGTAGCAGAGGTAGCCGAGCTGGGTGAGGGTGTAGGTCATGCGCGACACCGTCGCCTTGGGCAGGCCGGTGATCCGCGAGATTTCCTGGTTGCCGAGCACCACCGAGCCATGGGTGAAGGCGCGCAGCACGTCCAGCCCGCGGGCGAGCGCCTCGACGTACTTGCGGTCCTTGGGGTTGCTGCTGTCTTCGACGTCGTCGCTCATGGGGCCTCGGCGGGGGATTGCAGTTACGGCGCCACGCGCGGCGCGGGCGAACGATAGCAGATCGCCCAGTCGCCACGCAGCGGTCCGCGTGTGCTCGTTGCGCCGGGCTAGCCTATCGCATACCATCAATTTCGACACGATGTTTCGCTGTGCAGAACAACAATTCGAATCCAGAGCCAGTACAGGCTCGAAAAAGAAACGGAGAAGTCGATGTCTGCTCAACCCTCCGGTCACGTGGCCCGCGAGATCGCCCGTCACGCCTACCAGAACCTCCACGACCTGCTGCGCGATGCCTGCCGTGAATTCCCCGAACGCCTGGCGTTCTCCTGCGGCGACAGCCACCTGAGCTTCACCGAGCTGGAGCGCCAGGCTGATGCCTTCGCCCGCTACCTGCGCCACCACGCCGGTCTGCAACCCGGCGACCGCCTGGCGCTGATGCTGCCCAACTCCCTGCAATACCCCATCGCCACCTTCGGCGCGCTGAAGGCCGGCGTGGTGCTGGTCAACACCAACCCGCAGTACACTGCCAGCGAGCTGCGCCACCAACTCGCCGACTCCGGCGCCAGCGCCGTGCTGCTGCTCGACCGCCTGCTGCCGCTGCTGCGCGGCGTGCAGGCACACAGCGACATTCGCCAGGTGCTGCTGACTTCCATCGATGACATCGAGCGCCCGCAGTTCGACAGCGACGAGGCCGACTGCACGCGCTTCCAGCAGGCCCTGCGCCTGGGCGCCGAAGCGCCACCGGTGGACACCGAGCCGGGCCTGGATCGCCTCGCGCTGCTGCAATACACCGGGGGCACCACGGGCGTCTCCAAGGGCGCGATGCTCAGCCACCGCTGCCTGATCGCCAATGTCATCCAGACCCTGGAGCTGTTCCTGCGCCCCGGCCTGCTGGAGCCGGCCAGCGACGTGCGCATCGCGCCGCTGCCGCTCTACCACATCATGGCCTTCGCCACGAACTGCCTGTCCTCGGTGGGCATGGGCCTGCACACGGTGTTCATCCGCGACGGCCGCAACCTCGACGAGATCATTGGCGCGATGCGCCGCTATCCCTTCACCCTGATGAGCGGGATCAACACCCTGTTCGTCGGCCTGATGAACCATCCGGATTTCCCCAGCATCGACTTCAGCCACCTGAAGTGGGTGACGTCCGGCGGCGCGCCGCTGAACCGCGAAGTCGGCCGGCGCTGGGAAGCGCTGACCGGCGCACCGGTGCGCGAAGGTTTCGGGCTCACCGAGGCCTCGCCGGTGGTCTCCACAGGCACGCTGCTGAGCCCGTACCGCGAGGGCTACGTCGGCCAGGCGCTGGTGGATACCGAGCTGCGCACCGTGGACGAGGAGGGCAACGACACCGGCCCCGACCAGCCGGGCGAGCTGTGGCTGCGCGGCCCGCAGGTGATGCAGGGCTACTGGCAGCGCCCCGAAGAAAGCGCCCAGGTGCTGACTGCCGACGGCTGGCTGAAGACCGGCGACATCGCCGAGCTGGATGCCGACGGAATGCTGAAGATCGTCGACCGCAAGAAGGACATGATCCTGGTCTCCGGCTTCAACGTGTTCCCCAACGAAGTGGAAGACGCGGTGATGCGCCACCCCGGCGTGCGCGAGTGCGTGGCCATCGGTGTGCCGGACGAACGCAAGGGCGAATCGGTGAAGCTGTTCGTCAGCCTCAAGGACGAGACGCTGGCACCGGCGCAGATCATCGCCCACTGCCGCGAGCACCTCACCGGCTACAAGGTGCCGAGCTTCGTCGAGGTGCTCGACGAGCTGCCCAAGACCAGCGTCGGCAAGCTGTTGCGCCGGCAGCTGCGCGATCTGGAACTGGCCAAAAGGACCACCGTGTGAGCACAACGTCTATGGTTGAAGCAGGTGCGCACGACGAGACCCGCAGCATGACCGAGTCCTTCCACCGTATCGGCGTGATCGGCGCCGGGGCCATGGGCCGCGGCATCGCCCAGCTGTTCGCCACGGCCGGCCTACCGGTGCGCCTGTACGATAGCAACCCGCAGACCGTGGAGCAGGCCCTGGCCTTCAACCGCGAGCTGCTGGAGCGCGCGGTGGCCAAAGGCAAGCTCGCCGCGGACGGCCTCGAAACGACGATGCAGCGCCTGCTGCCTACCCACAGCCTCGACGAGCTGGCCGACTGTGACCTGCTGATCGAGGCCATCATCGAGGACCTCGGCGCCAAACAGGCGCTGCTCGCCGAGCTGGAAAGACGCGTGGCGCCGGATGCCGTGCTGGCGAGCAATACCTCGTCGCTCTCGGTCACCCACATCGCCGCGCGCTGCCAGCATCCGGAGAGGGTCGCCGGCTTCCACTTCTTCAACCCGGTGACGCTGATGCGCATCGTCGAGGTGGTGCGCGGCCAACGCACCAGCGAGTCGGTGGTGCGCCGCCTGAGCCGGCTGGCGGAGCAGGCCGGGCATTACCCGGCGGTGTCGCCGGACAGCCCCGGTTTCATCGTCAATCACGCCGGCCGCGCCTTCAGCACCGAGGCCCTGCGCATCCTCGGCGAAGGCATCGCCAGCCCGGCGCAGATCGACCGCATCCTGCGCGACGGCGTGGGCTTTCGCATGGGGCCCTTCGAGCTGCTCGACCTGACCGGCCTGGACGTGTCCCACGCGGTGATGGAGTCGCTCTACCAGCAGTTCTACCAGGACCCGCGCTATACCCCGTCGCCGCTGGCCGCGCAGCGCGTCGCCGGCGGCTTGCTGGGGCGCAAGAGCGGCGAGGGCTTCTACCGCTACCGCGACGACCAGGCCGTGCGCGAGCCCGAGGAACAGCACGAAACCGTGTTGCTCAATCGCCCGTACTGGCTCGACAGCCAGGACCCGGAGCTGCGCCACCGTGTGGCGGCGATCCTTACCCTGGGCGGCGTGGTGCTGGAGACCGGCGAAGCACCGTCGTCCCGCGCCATCTGCCTGGTCACCCCGCTGGGCGTGGATGCCAGCACGCGCATCGACGCCCTCGGCCTGCCGCCGGAGCGCAGCCTGGCGCTGGAGACCTTCACCGAACTGGACCGCCGCCGCGTGCTGATGCGCCAGCCGGCGCTCGACCCCAAGCTCGAAACCCAGGCGCGCCAGGCGCTGGGCAGCGACGGCGTGCCAGTGGAAGTGATCAACGATTCGCCCGGCTTCATCAGCCAGCGGGTGGTCGCCGGCATCGTCAACCTCGGCGGCGAGATCGCCCAGCGCGGCATCGCCACACCGGTGACGCTGGACCGCGCGGTGCAACTGGCGCTGGGTTATCCCCTGGGCCCGCTGGCCTTCGGCGAACACTACGGCGCGGCGCGCATCCTCACCATCCTCCAGGGCCTGCAGGCCTGCTACGGCGAGGCTCGCTACCGGCCCAGCCCGTGGCTGCGCCGCCGCGTGCAGCTGGATTTGCCGCTGCATAGCCCGGATCGGCCGGAGTGACATTCTTCAACCTGTAGGACGGGCGCCGGCGCTGGGCGATTCGCGAGCAATAACTAAGCGCTCCCTCGCTCCAAGAGGCCAGCGCGATGCAGCTTTTCGTAGGAGCGAGCTTGCTCGCGAACCCACCCCGGCGAAGTGCTCACCGGAAGCTGACGAACTCCCCAGCCTTCAACTTTTCCAGCGCCGCCTTGCGCTCCGCCGGCGGCAACGCCCCGAGCTTTTCCACCCGCGCGTAGAACGCCGGCCAGTTGCCACCGACCTGGGCGAACAGCGCGGCGAAGGCCGGCACCCACTGGTCGTAGAGGCCGAAGGGCAGCAGCTTGGCGTTGTTCAGCGGAGCGTTGACCCAGGCGTCGAAGGGCGCCTTGCCGCCCCAGTCCTCATCGCGCATCCGCGCGTAGTCGCGGCGCAGGCGCTCGAACTCGGCCTGCTTGCCGGCGCGTTTCTCGGCGTCGCTGCGTGGGCTGGCGTAAAGCGCCTGCAGGCGCTCGCGGGTATCGAGCACCAGCTCGGTAAAGCGCTTGCGTTGCTCGGCCAGCAACGGCGCTTCATCCGGCAGATGGCGCGCCTCACGCCAGCGGCGACCGCCCTCGGCCTCGACGAAGGAGGCGTAGGACTCGTTGAACGCCGTATCGCCGGGCAGGTAGAACTTCTGGTGCGCCAGTTCGTGGAAGATCGTCTCGGCCAGGCGCTGGTCGCCCCAGCGCAACATGCTGCTGAGGATCGGGTCGTCGAACCAGCCGAGGGTCGAATAGGCCTCCACGCCGCCGACATAGACGTCCAGCCCCTGTTCCTTGAGGCGTTTGGCCTCCGCCTGCGCCCCCTGGTCGCCGTAGTAGCCGCGGTAAGCCACGCAGCCGGCGATGGGGAAGCAGTGGGTCAGCGGCTGCAGCGACAGCTCCGGCGTGGCGAACACGTTCCACACCACGTTGGGCCGGTGGATGTCGGCATACAGGCGGTAGCTCTGGTTGTCCGGCAGGCCCAGTTCGGCGCTGGCGAAGGCGCGGGCTTCCTGGGACAGCTCAAGACGCTGGCGCAAGGCGGGGTCGCGGGTCGGGTCGGCGACCACTTCGGCCACCGGTTCGCGGGCGGCGAGCAGGCGCAACTGGCCGTCCGCCAGTTGGCCGTAATACCCCACGGTGGAACAACCGCTCAGCGCCCAGATGGCCAGGCAGGGAACCCAGCGGCACAGGCGGCTGTCGAGTGTCGGGATAAGAAGGCGGAAGGGCATGCGCGGAACATAGCACAGGGCCTGGTCCGCCCGCTGCCGCCCCCATCGACCCAGGAGCCAACCCGATGCGCGCCCTTCTCATTCCTGCCGGCCTGCTCGCCCTGAGCGGCTGTTCGCTGCTGATGCCCCAGCCCGATCCGAACCGTGCCTGGGTGGACCTGAACACCAACAGCCAGAGCGACCTGGCCGCCATCGAAGTGGACAGCAAGGAATGGTCGAGCACCCGCTACTTCGAGGTCGACCCCGGCTCTCACGAGCTGCGCGTGCGCTTCCAGTTCCAGGTCGAACCAGTGGACATCGGCCCGGTCGCCGAATCGCTGTGGCGCGATTGCGAAATGACGGTGCAGTACAAGGAATTCAGCGCCGGTCAGCGCTACCGTCTGGAGACCGGCAGCATCGGCTTCCGCCCCTGGGCCAAGCTTTACGACGCCCAGGGCGGCGAAATCGCCCGCGGCCGCGAACGGGGCTGCGCCAAAGCCTGAGCGGGGTATGCTGTGGGATGAGCCCATCCCACGGTGAACCTCCATGCGCCCGCGTCATCTCCCCGGCCTCCTTCCCCTGGGCATCGCCCTGCTCGCCGGCTGTGCCAGCCCGCTGCCGGCCCACGACCCACAGATGGCCTGGGTCGACCTCTACACCACGCCGGGCAAGACGCTGATGGCCGAGCGCCTGGACGGCCAGTCGGTGAACGACGGCCGCTACTACCAGGTGACGCCGGGCCGCCATGAGCTGCTGGTGCGCTTTCAGTACGAAGTCTCCAGCGGCGGCGGCATGGGCCAGATGACCGACCCTTCGGAGCTGACCTGCCGGGTCAAGGTGACCTACGACGACTTCGCCGCCGGCCAGCGCTACCGGCTGGAGCTGCGCCCGCAACTGCGCAGCGCCCTGGCGCTGCTGACGGACGCCGACGGCAAGCTAGTGGCGAAGACGGATTTCCAGGGAGCGGTGCGCTGCGGGCCGTTCTGACGGAAGACTTCCAGGCGCTGGGAGGGCGCATAACGCCTGGGGCGTTATCCGCCGAGCTGGCGGATAACCCGTGCCGGGTTATGCGCCCTACGTTCTGGGACTCTAGGAGCGTGCAAGGCGTGCTCCTGCGGTCAGACTCCGCGCTCAGCTGTCGTTCTTCTGGTAGATGATCCGCCGCTGTCCGTTGTCGCAGGTGCCGACCACCATGTTCGGGTCCTTCACCTCGGACTTGTCCACGATCTCCAGAGTGTAGGAGGTCACCCCGGCGGCCTGGATCTTGGTCTCGATCTCGGCCTTGAGCTCCTCGCAGGGCTTCACCGCCCCCCAGCTCGCGCCGCTCGCCAGCAGTACCGCCACGCCCATCGCCAGGGCCCACTTCTTCGTCGTCATCACAGTCCCTCGTCATAGCCCCACGGCGGGGCACCCTATCCTAACGGTGGACCGCAACCGCCGGACAGAGTGCCCCGCAGGCTCATTCGAGGCTGGCGTCGAGGGTGATGCGCGCGGTGAGCACCCGCGAGACCGGACAGCCGGCCTTGGCCTTGTCGGCGATAGCCTGGAAGGTCTGCGCGTCGGTGCCCGGCACCTTCGCCTTCAACGTCAGGTGCACAGCGGTGATGGTGAAGCCGTCGGTGAGCTTTTCCAGGCTGACCTCGGCCTTCGTATCGATACTCTCGGCGGTCAGGCCGGCCTCGCCGAGCATCATCGACAGCGCCATGGAAAAGCAGCCAGCGTGAGCCGCACCGATCAGTTCTTCCGGGTTGGTCCCCGGCGCGTCCTCGAAGCGGGTGTTGAAGCCGTAAGGCTGGGACTTGAGCGCACCGCTCTCGGTGGAGATCGTGCCCTTGCCGTCCTTCAGACCGCCCTGCCAGTGGGCCGATGCCGATTTCTTCATGTCGCGTCCTCCGCGTGGGTTGCAGTCAGGACTTTCGAGGCCGGCCCGCACCAGTGGGTTCAGCTTTTTGCAGACCATGAAAAAGGCCGGGCCCCTCGCGGAGCCCGGCCTCGTTTCACATCCAGGCGCTTACTTGGAGTAAACGATTTCCTTGGTGCCGCCTTCGCAGGTGCCGACGACTTGCTTGCCGCCCGAGCTGCCCTTGTCGACGACCTCCAGGCTGTACGAAGCAACGCCCTTGGCCTTGAGCTTCGCATCGATTTCCGACTTCAGCTCTTCGCACGGCTTGCCGGCGGCAAAGACGTTGCCAACCAGGGCGAAGACCCCCACAGCGATCAGGAACTTCTTCATCGGTAACGCTCCCTCGTCTTTCACAGGAAAAGGCCCGAACGGGCCGGAAAAACCGGGCTACCCCGGTACGCACGATCACGCACCCCACCAACATGGCAGCAATGCGTTACAAACAGGATCGAGCCGCGTGCGAGCTAGCTGTTGGCGATGCGGAAGCCGACCTTGATGGTCACCTGGTAGTGCCCCACCGCGCCGTTCTCGATATGCCCGCGGGTGTCCACCACCTCGAACCACTCCAGAAAGTCGATGCTCTTGGCCGCTTCGGCCAGCGCGTTGTTGATCGCATCCTCGATGCTGGTGCGCGAGGAGCCGACCAGCTCGATCTTCTTGTAGGTGTGGTGATTCGACATCGCTTGCTCCCAGGTGCGCCGCACGGCGCGCGGTGAGTGAGTGTCCCAGTTGGACCCTAGTCGATGGGCAGAAGTGCAGCAAATTGCCGGTAGCGGCGAATTGCCGTCTTTTTCCGAAAATGTATAATGCGAAGCATTCTTATTTAATCTTCCAGGGATGGTCCGCGTGGCCGGTTCACTCTCCAGCAAGCTGGGGTTCTTCTTCAGCGATCACCACCGCTGGCTGCTGCAGCACGTGCAGCGCTACCTGGATAACCGCGCCGATAGCGAGGACGCGGCCGCCGAGACGTTCTGCCAGATCCTCTCCGCCAGGGTCGATCCGCAGAGCATCGAACAGCCGCGCGCCTACCTCTCCACCATCGCCCGCCGATTGATCTACGACCGTCACCGGCGGCGACGCCTGGAACGCGCCTATCTGGACTACCTGGCCCTCCAGCCCGAAGCCCTGGAGCCCTCGCCGGAAGACCGCGCCCTCCTGCTGGAAGCCCTGCTGCTGGTGGACCGCACCTTGGACGGCCTGCCGCAGGTGGTGCGCCGCGCCTTCCTGTTCAGCCAGCTCGACGGCCTGGGCTATGCCGAGATCGGTCGGCGCCTGGGCGTCAGCGAACGCACCGTGGGCCGCTACATGAAGCAGGCGCTGCGGCAGATCTACCTCAACGAGCTGGTGCCATGAGCGAAGTGCAGCTGGATACGGCCGCAGAACAGGCCATCGACTGGATGGTGCGGCTGCGCTCGGGCCACGCCGATGCGCGGCTGCAGCGCCAGCTGCAGGCCTGGCTGAACAGCGACCCGGCCCACGCCGATGCCTGGGCGCGCCTGCAGCGCGGCCTCGGGGCGCCCTATGACAACCTGCGGCGCATGCCCGGCGCGGCCGATCTGCTAATGCACCAACATGGCTCGCGGCGCCAGTTGCTGCGCGGCCTGGCCGGCCTCGGCGTGCTCGGCGGCGGCCTGTGGCTGACCGCCAGCAGCACGCCGGTGCGCGACCTGCTCGCCGACCTGCGCACCGGCACCGGCGAGCGGCGCAACTTCACCCTTGAAGACGGCAGCCGCCTGAGCCTGAATGCCGGCAGCTCGGTGGACCTCGCCTTCGACCCGCGCCAGCGCCTGATCCTGCTGCGCCACGGCGAGCTGGTGATCCAGGTGGCCCCGGACGCGGAGCGCCCGCTGATCGTGCGCAGCGCCCAGGGCGAAGTGCGCGCGCTGGGCACGCGCTTCCTGGTCAGCCAGGAGCAGCACGCCACGCGCGTGGTGGTGCTGGAGCACAGCGTCCGCGCCAGCCTGGCCGGGCACAGCGAATCGCGCGAGCTTGGCGAAGGGGAGGCGGCGCTGCTGGCCGCGGACGGCATCCACCCGTTGCGCGAACAGTCCGCCCGCGCTGACTGGCTGAACGGCCGGCTGAGCGTCACCGACGAGCCGCTGGAAGCGGTGATCGAGTCGCTGCGTCCCTACCTGCCGGGCTACGTCCGCGTCGAACCACGCGCCCGCACTCTCCGCGTGCAGGGTGTCTTCCCGCTGGACGAGCCTCACCGCGCACTGGCCGCGCTGGGCGAAACCCTGCCGCTGCAGGTGCGCCGCTTCGGTCCCTGGCTGACCCTGATCAGCCTGCGGGAGCCTTGATGTCTCTACGTGAGAAAAATATTTCGGCAGCGCCTGTCCGGATTTTCCACTTCATCGCACCTAGCTCCTGAATACGAATAATTCTCAGGAGATTGATGTGTCCTCACCCTGGCCCCGCGCCTTCGCCACCGCCTTCGTGCTGGTGGCCAACGCTCCCTCGTTGTTCGCCGCCGAACCCGCGTTGCTGCATTTCGAACTGCCCGCTGCGAGCCTCGCCACCACGCTGAACGCCATCGCCCGGCAGAGCGGCGAGGTGATCTCGCTGGACCCGTCGCTGGTACGCGACCAGCGCGCGCCCGCCGTGCAGAGCGACTTGAGCGTCGCGCAGGCGCTGGAACAGGCCCTGGCTGGCAGCAACCTGCGCCTGAAGGTCACTGCCAGCGGCGCCTACAGCGTCGAAGCCGCGCCGGTCGACGGCGCCGTGGAACTGGACAGCACCACCGTCACCGCTCAGGGCCTGGACGCCACCAGCGAGGGCAGCGGCTCCTACGCCGCGCGCGCCACCACCATCGGCAAGGGCGAACAGAAGCTCAAGGACATTCCCCAGTCGGTCAGCGTGATCACCCGCAAGCAGCTCGACGACCAGAACATCACCGACCTGCGCGATGCGGTGAACCACAGCACCGGCCTGGTCGGCGCCACCGGCATCGGCCCGGGCATGGTGATCTCCTCGCGCGGCTTCCAGATCGACGACTGGCAGTACGACGGCGTGCCGATCCCGCGCAACTTCTACGTGCTGGGCAACTGGGCGGACCAGGACCTGGTGTTCTTCGACCGCGTGGAAATCCTCCGTGGTGCCTCCGGCCTGCTGCAAGGCGCCGGCAGCCCCGGTGGTGCCATCAACCTGGTGCGCAAGCGCGGCCAGCACACGCCGGTCGCCACCTTCACCGGCAAGGCCGGTTCGTGGGATCACTACGGCCTGCAGGCCGATGTCGGCGGCCCGCTGAACGAGGCCGGCACGCTCCGCGGGCGGATGGTCGCCGACCAGAACGACACTCACTCCTTCACCGACTATGTGTGGAGCAAGACCACCTCGCTGTATGGTGCGCTGGACTTCGACCTGAGCCCGGACACCACCGTCGGCATCGGCTTCAGCAACACCGACCTCAACTCCCGGCCGATGGTCCGCGGCCTGCCGCGCTACCCCGACGGCAGCGACATCGGTTTCTCGCGCTCGACCTATTCCGGCGCCACCTGGAATCGCAACGACATCGAGCAGACCACCGTCTACGCCGACCTGACCCATCGCTTCGACGACAACTGGAGCTTCAAGGCCGCCGCCGTGCGCATGCGCGAGCACAACGACTCGACCCACCAGCGCATGCACGGGGAAGTGCAGCCCGATGGCAGCGGGCTGAACTTCGCCGACTGGCTGACCAACTTCGAGTCCACCAAGATCGGCCTGGACATGTACCTCAACGGCCACTTCGAGGCCTTCTCCCTGGAGCAGGAGCTGGTCCTGGGCGGCAACTACTCCAAGTACACCTCGGACGACTTCTATGCGCGGCGCTTCGTCCCCGGCGGCAACATCTTCGACATCGATCACCACCGTCCGAAACCGACCCTGGAAAACATCCTCGCCTCGCCTGGCGGCAACTCCACCAACGCCGCCTACGACGTGCGCCAGAAGGGCCTGTACAGCAGCTGGCGGGTGAAGCTGGCCGAGCCGCTGACGGCAGTGCTCGGTGGGCGGGTGAGCTGGTACGACTACGCCTACAAGCTGCCGGACGATGACTACCAGGACAGCATGACCGAGACCGGCGAGGTCACCCCCTACTTCGGCCTGATCTACGAGCTGACGCCCGAATGGTCGGCCTACGCCAGCTACACCGACGTGTTCGAACCGCAGAGCGCCCGCGATGCGCAGCAGAAAATGCTCGAGCCGGTGATCGGCAGCAACTACGAAGTGGGCCTGAAGGGCGAGCTGCTCGACGGCCGGGTCAACACCTCGCTGGCGGTATTCCGCTACGACCAGAAGAACCGCGCCGTGATCGACGAGGCCTCCGGCTACGCCTGCGACGGCTGGTACTGCTCGAACGCCTCGGGCAAGGTGCGCAGCCAGGGCATCGAAGCCGAGGTCAGCGGCCAAGTCGTGCGCGACCTGCAACTGTTCGCCGGCTACACCTACAACACCACCAAGTTCCTCGACGACCCGGAGAACAAGGGCCGCGTGTTCAGCCAGTGGACGCCCAAGCACATGCTGCGCATGTGGGCCGACTACCAACTGCCGGGCGAACTGAACCGCGTCAGCACCGGCCTCGGCTTCGTCACCCAGAGCCATACCGTGAGCTTCGACCGCGAGTTCGACGTGCCCGGCTTCACCGTCTGGAGCGCACGCCTGGGCTATCGCCTGAGCCAGGAAATCGATCTGGCGGTGAACGCCAACAACCTGTTCGACAAGCGCTACTACCTGCCCGGCTTCGCCGCCGCCGATGGCGCTAACAACTTCGGCGATCCGCGCAACCTGATGTTCAGCGTCAAATACACACCGGAGCTGTGAATCAACCCAGTTCCTGGCGCAACCACTGCGCCAGGCGCTCGGCGCGCGGGTCGGCGCGGCGCTCGGGCACCCACAGCGCCAGGCGCGCCGTGGTTTCGACGAAGCCCCAGGGTGCGGCAAGACGGCTGGCGGCGAGGTCGTCGGCCACCAGTTGCTGCGGCGCGATGGCCACGCCAAGACCGGCCACGGCGGCCTCCAGCAGGTAGTAGAGGTGCTCGAAACCCTGCCCGAGCTTCAGCCGCGCCGGGTCGAGAGCGTGGCGCGCGGCCCATTCCGGCCAGGCCTGCGGGCGCGACACGGTGTGCAGCAGCGATTCGCCCAGCAGCGCCTCGGCGGGCGCCGCGCGCAGCTGCTCGAAGCGCGGGGAGCGCGGGCTGAGCACCGGGCCGATACTTTCCACCGCCAACTCCAGCACGCGCATGTCCGCCGGCCACGGCGGCGCGGCGAAGCACAGGGTGGCGTCGAGGCCGCCACGGCGCGGATCGAGGTCGCCGTCGCTGGCGGAGAGTTGCAGGCGCAGGTCCGGCAGGTCGCGGTTCAGGCGATCCAGGCGCGGGATGAACCAGCGGGCAAGCAAGCTGCCGGGGCAACCGAGAACGAACGGCGCGTCGCCACCGGCCTGACGGCGCAGCTCGGTGCAGACGCTGCGCAGACGCTCGAAGGAATCGCTGGCCACTTCGCTCAGGCGAACGCCGGCATCGGTGAGTTTTACGCCGCGCCCTTCCTTGACGAACAGGGTCACGCCCAGCTCTTCCTCCAGCAGGCGAATCTGCCGGCTGATCGCCCCGTGGGTGACGCTCAGCTCATCAGCCGCTGCACTCACGCCGTGCAGGCGGGCAGCGGCTTCGAAGGCGCGCAGGGCGTTGAGCGGCGGAAGGTCTCGGCTCATGGCGGTCAATTCGTGAGTTTTTCTGACAGGTCATGGCGATCTTATCGCTTTTCCCCGTCATCACACAGCCGTATCCTGATGCCATTCGTAGGAGCGGACTCTGTCCGCGATCGCCCCAGCCGGCACCTACCTTTCGACAGATAAAGGAGCCTTCCCATGTCCACACTGCGCACCGGTCCAGACGCCAAGGGCCTGTTCGGCCACTTCGGCGGCCAGTACGTCGCCGAGACCCTGATGCCGCTGATCCATGACCTGGCCCACGAGTACGAGAAGGCCAAGGAAGATCCGGAGTTCCAGAAGGAGCTCGCCTACTTCCAGAGCGACTACGTCGGCCGTCCGAGCCCGCTGTACTTCGCCGAGCGCCTGACCGAGCACTGCGGCGGCGCGAAGATCTACCTCAAGCGCGAAGAGCTGAACCACACCGGCGCGCACAAGATCAACAACTGCATCGGCCAGATCCTGCTGGCCAAGCGCATGGGCAAGAAACGCATCATCGCCGAGACCGGCGCCGGCATGCACGGCGTGGCGACCGCCACCGTGGCCGCGCGCTTCGGCATGGAATGCGTGATCTTCATGGGCACCACCGACATCGATCGCCAGCAGGCCAACGTGTTCCGCATGAAGCTGCTGGGCGCCGAGGTGATTCCGGTCACCGCCGGCACCGGCACCCTGAAGGACGCGATGAACGAAGCGCTGCGCGACTGGGTGACCAACGTGCACAACACCTTCTACCTGATCGGCACCGTGGCCGGCCCGCACCCGTACCCGGCGATGGTCCGCGACTTCCAGGCCGTGATCGGCAAGGAAACCCGCGAGCAGCTGGCCGCCAAGGAAGGGCGCCTGCCCGATTCGCTGGTCGCCTGCATCGGCGGCGGCTCCAACGCCATGGGCCTGTTCCACCCCTTCCTCGATGATGCCAGCGTGAAAATCATCGGCGTCGAAGCCGCCGGCCACGGTATCGAGACCGGCAAGCACGCGGCCAGCCTGAACGGCGGCGTACCGGGCGTGCTGCACGGCAACCGCACCTTCCTGCTGCAGGACGAGGACGGCCAGATCATCGACGCGCACTCCATCTCCGCCGGCCTGGACTACCCCGGTATCGGCCCGGAACACGCGTGGCTGCACGACATCGGTCGCGTCGAGTACACCTCGATCACCGACCACGAGGCGCTGGAAGCCTTCCACCAGTGCTGCCGCCTGGAAGGCATCATCCCCGCGCTGGAGTCCTCCCACGCGCTGGCGGAAGTCTTCAAGCGCGCGCCGAACCTGCCCAAGGACCACATCATGGTGGTGAACCTGTCCGGTCGTGGCGACAAGGACATGCAGACCGTCATGCACCACATGCAACAGGAGCCGCAAGCATGAGCCGCCTGCAGACCCGCTTCGCCGAACTCAAAGAGCAGAACCGCGCCGCCCTGGTGACCTTCATCACCGCTGGCGACCCTGGCTACTCGACCTCGCTGGACATCCTCAAGGGCCTGCCCGAAGCCGGCGCCGACGTGATCGAGCTGGGCATGCCGTTCACCGACCCGATGGCTGACGGCCCGGCGATCCAGCTGGCCAACATCCGCGCCCTGGGCAACGGCCAGAACCTCGCCAAGACCCTGAAGATGGTTCGCGAATTCCGCCAGGACAACAGCACCACGCCGCTGGTGCTGATGGGCTACTTCAACCCCATCCACTACTACGGCGTGGACAAGTTCATCGCCGACGCGAAAGAAGCCGGCGTCGACGGCCTGATCGTCGTGGACCTGCCGCCGGAGCACAACGAAGACCTCTGCGAGCCGGCCCAGGCCGCCGGCCTGGACTTCATCCGCCTGACCACGCCGACCACCGACGACCAGCGACTGCCGACCGTACTGAACGGCAGCTCGGGCTTCGTCTACTACGTTTCGGTGGCCGGGGTGACCGGCGCCGGCGCGGCGACCCTGGACCACGTCGAGGAAGCCGTGGCGCGCCTGCGCCGTCATACCGACCTGCCGGTGTCCATCGGCTTCGGCATCCGCACCCCGGAACACGCGGCGAACATCGCCCGCCTGGCCGATGGCGTGGTGGTGGGTTCGGCGCTGATCGACAAGATCGCCGAAGCCACCAGCTCCGCCGACGCAGTGCAAAGCGTGCTGGGCCTGTGCCGCCAGTTGGCCGAAGGCGTGCGTAACGCCCGCTGATCGCGGCGCCGCCAGATCGCTTTTCTGTAGGAGCGAGCTTGCTCCTACAAGGTCTGCACCAAGAAGAAAGCCCGGCGAATGCCGGGCTTTTTCGTTTCGGGCGCGGGTTATTCCACGCTTTCTTCCTGGGGCGCCTCTTCGCCTTCGGCGCCGCCGCCCAGGCCCAGGCCCTGCGCAGAGCCCATGGCGAAGGCCATGAATTCCGGCATGCTCATGTCCTTGCCGTTGAACTTCACCTGGTCGTTGGCGTACGCCAGCGAGCTGGACAGCGCGTTGCCGTCGAGCACCGCCCACTGCGAGTTCAGGGCCATGCCGCTGAACAGGTCGGTCATGGCATCGGACTGCTGCTTGAGCGCCACCGGGTCGACGCTGCCAGCCGCCTCGCCACCCAGCGAACCCTGCAGGGCGACGATGTCGCCGATCACTGCCTTGTCCACCTTCAGGTCGGCCTTGAGCGCGGCCAGGATGCTGCGGGCCATCTCGTCAGGCGTGGCAGCCGCGGCGTCGGGCTTGCGCAGGTCGACCGACAGGGAAGCCTTGGCCACGCCATGGCTGGTCTGGAGCGACAGCTCGTCCAGCGACAGCACCGGCGAGCCCTCCAGCAGGGCCAGGCCGAGGCGCTTGAGTTCCTCTTCCTGTTGCGGGGTCAGCTCGGTGCTTTCCAGGCTGTCCAGCGCCATCTTGCTGTAGGTTTCCTTGAAGGTCTTGAGCACGCCTTCATCGAGGTTGCGCAGGCTCAGGTCGAGCTTTGCGCCGCCGATTTCCTGGCCTTGCACCACAACCTTGCCGATGCGGTACGAGACGCTCTGGTCAAGGCCCTTGCCGCCCTGCTTGAGCACTTCCTCGACCACGGCTTCGCGCAGTTCGACTTCCGGCGCGCCCGGCGACTTGATGTTCAGGCTCTTGATGGTGGCGGAGCTGGGGCCGAGGGCGAAGCCGTTGGCGTTTTCCTTCTTGTCGCCCTGCAGGCCAAGGTCACGCAGCTGCACATGCGCCAGCTGGCCGGTGTTCTCGTCGGTGAAGTCCAGGTCGACCTCGGCGAGGTTGCCCACGGCGCTCACGTCCTTCTTGTTACCGGAGACACTGAACGCCAGCTTGATCGG
Organism: Pseudomonas sp. NPDC086581; assembly: GCF_044746165.1. Classification (NCBI taxonomy): domain Bacteria; kingdom Pseudomonadati; phylum Pseudomonadota; class Gammaproteobacteria; order Pseudomonadales; family Pseudomonadaceae; genus Pseudomonas; species Pseudomonas sp. NPDC086581. The sequence goes on from NZ_JBIVBR010000004.1 coordinate 206,107, forward strand.
CGACAGGCGCAGCTTGTCGCTATCCTTGGCGAACTCCAGGGGCGCGGTTTCGACGTTGCCTTCCTGCTTCTGGTCGTAGTGGATGGTCAGGTCGCCGAACAGCGGCGCCTTGCCGCCGGCAGCGGTGAACAACGGTGCGGTGAGCTCGTTCTGCTCGAGGGCGAAATGGCTCTGCGCCATGACCGGCGCCAGCTTGCCGGCCGCCAGGCGCGAGGCGGGGAAGGGGCCGTGTTCCAGCCGATCGGTGAATACCAGGGTCTGCGGCTGCTCGCCTTCTTTGCCGGTGAAGGTCAGGTTGTAGCGCGCGGTGCTGGAGAACAGGCCGCGCTGGATGTCCACCAGGGTCAGGTAGGCGCCAAGACCAGGTGCTTCCTGTTTGAACAGTTCATTGGCTTCGGTGATACCGCGGTTCACCTCCTGCTCGACGCGGGTGCCGGTGTACCAGGCACCGGCAATGGCGGCGCCGACGACGGCAACGGGAATGGCGATGGCCAGGGCGGTCTTTTTCATGCTGAGTCCTTTCAGGTGCGGCCGAACGGGGGACATCCTGTCGACCGTTTATGGGAGTGGGCGGCGGGATGCTAGCAGGCGCACTGCCATCACTCCAGCACCGTTGGCGACCGACTTCACAGCGCCAGCATTGACCATCGGTGCATGGCTGTCAGGATAGAGCGCTCCGACTCTCCGGAAATAACCGCCCATGGCCCTGCTGCACAGCCTCCATCACGTCGCCCTGATCTGCTCGGACTACCCGCGCTCCAAGCACTTCTACACCCAGGTGCTGGGCCTGAAGGTGGTTGCCGAGACCTACCGCACCGCCCGCGACTCCTGGAAGCTCGACCTGGAACTGGGCGATGCGCGGCTGGAGCTGTTTTCCTTCCCCGGCGCGCCGGCGCGGCCTTCCTATCCCGAGGCGCAGGGGCTGCGCCACCTGGCATTCGCCGTGGACGACCTGGAGAGCGCCGTGGCCCATCTGCAGAGCCATGGCGTGGCCTGCGAGCCGATCCGCGACGACGAACTGACCGGCAAGCGCTTCACCTTCTTCGCCGACCCGGATGAGCTGCCGCTGGAGCTTTACGAGCGCTGATGCCCGGCTTCAGGTGCCTGGGCATGCCCTCACCCTAACCCTCTCCCAGGGGGAGAGGGGACTGTCCCGAGCGCTTTGAAAACTCGGTGCTCGCCGGCTGGCTCTGCTGTTCACAGGCACGCCGAACGGCCCCCTCTCCTGAGGGAGAGGGCTGGGGTGAGGGGGAAATGCATAGCTCCGATGCCAAGCCAACGCCCCCGTAGGAGCGGACCTTGTCCGCGAATCCCTCCGCGGGCATCGCCACAGGCCGTTCGCGCAGAAGCCCCGTTCCTACAAGAGCGGAACAACCTCAGGCCGGCACCGCCTCGCTGCCCAGCGCCCCGCGCAGGCTCGCCAGGTCGCGCAGCGGCGGCGCGCCGAACAGACGGCTGTATTCGCGACTGAACTGCGACGGGCTTTCATAACCGACGCGGTGTCCGGCTACCGCCACTTCCAGTCCCTCGGACAGCATCAACCGCCGCGCTTCCTGCAGGCGCAGTTGCTTCTGGTACTGCAGCGGGCTGAGCGCGGTCACTTCCTTGAAGCGGTGGTGCAGCGTGGACACGCTGAGGTTCACCTCACGGGCCAGGTCCTCGATGCGCAGGGACTTGTCGTAGTTGCGGTTGAGCCACTCGATGGCGCGGGTGACGCGGTGGGTCTGGCTGTCGGTCATCGCCAGATCGTGCAGCAGGTGGCCCTGCGGGCCGCGCAGCAGGCGATAGAGGATTTCGCGGACGAACAGCGGCGCCAGCATCCCGATGTCGCGCGGAGTATCCAGCAGCCGCATCAGGCGCAGCAGGGCGTCGAGCACCGTGCAATCCACGCGCTGCAGGTAGATGCCGCGACTGGCCGGACGCGGCGCGCTGCCAGCCAGGCCTGCTTCGGCGATCAGCCGGGTCAGCTCGCCGGGGTCGATGTCCAGGCGGATGGACAGGTAGGGCTTGTCCGACGAGGCTTCGATCACCTGGCCGGAGACCGGCAGCGTCACCGACACCACCAGCAGGTTGAGTTCGTCGTAGCGATAGACCTCGCTGCCCAGGCGCACCTCCTTGCAGCCCTGGGCAATTACACAGAGGGCCGGACGGTAGAGCGTCGGCATGCGACCTTCGCTCGGGCTGTCGTTGCGCGCGACCAGCAGCGAATCGATGGGGGTTTCGAAGACACCTTCACCCAGGCAGTGGCGCTGGATGATGTCGGCCAGCTCCTGGCGGCCGGCAGCAATGGGATCAAAGGCGGGAACGGACTGGGACATGCACGGGACCTCCAGTGACGGCGCACGAAGCTTACGCCCACGGCGCATGCGCGCGTGTGACAGTAAGGCAGCCGCTGGAGGATCAGGCAAGCAATCGGCAGAAATGGACAAGCCACGCCGGCATCGGGGCGCGCACCGTAGCGGTGCAAGGGCTGGAAACTGCGGAGAATCATCTTTTTTCGGGGCGTGGCGAATGTTCCGCAGGATCAGGCAAGAAGGCGACAGCATCCGGATAACGCCCGCTGCTGGCCGCGCCGTAAGCTTACTGTCAGTCGTCCGAGGAGCCACCTCGGGCTTCTTCCTGTATACGCGGAGGACAGGACATGCACTGGCAAAGCCCCATCGAACACGAACTGCAGATTCACCCCCGGCTGGGCCACGAGGCGGAACTGGGCGCGCTGATCGACAACCTGGTCGACGGCGCACGTCGTGCGCCGGGTTGCCTGCGCTGTCAGTTGGTAGCCCGTGAGAACGGTCAGCCTTGGCTGCTGCAGGGCAGCTGGAAGGACGAGGAGGCACTGCTCGACTACTTCGCCACGCCCTCGTTGCAGCTGCTCGGCGAAGTGCTTTTATGCCACTGCCGAAGCCTCAGCGGCGGCATAGTGGAAGCCCTCGATCAGGCCACCGGAAAGGTGGCCTGAGTCTTTTCAGGTAGAGAGATTTGGGTAGAGAGCTTTCAGGTAACAGAGCTTTCAGGCCCTCAGTATTCCAGGCTCCAGCCCAGGTTGAAGGTGCGACCGCGGCCCTGGTAGTCGTACAGGTAGGCCGGCCCGTAGGTCGGCGAGTAGAACAGCGCGGCGCGTTGGCCCCAAACGGTGCTGTACTGCTTATCCAGCAGATTCTGGATACCGGCGCTGAAGGTGCCGAAGCCGGTCTTCTGCTCGCCCATCAGGTCGAAGGTGGTGTAGCCGTCGATCTCGTGGTCCGCGTCGTCCTTCAGGTTGAAGGCGTGCTGGGCCTGCAGGCGGGCGCTGCGCTCGCCATCGCCCCAGCCAACGAAAGCGGTGGACTTGGACAGCGACGCATAACGCGCATCGCGCTTGATCCAGTCACCGTCTGCGTCCTCTTCTTCCGAGCGCACCAGGTGCAGCGTGGTGCCGCCCTGCCAGCCATTCTCGAAGTAGCGGGTGACCGCGCCCTCGAAGCCGAAGTCGCGGCTCTTCTGGTCCTGCACGTCGATGGTCAGGGTGGCCATGTCGGTGGTGATGATCTTGTCCGACCAGATGTAATACACCGCCGCCTGGGTCTGCCACTGCATGTCGCTGTAGCGCCAGCCGGTCTCGACCTGGCGGCTCTTGATCCCGGCCAGCGGGTTGTCGTCCACCGACAGGCCGGCCTTGCCGTAGTACTTGGCCGGGTCGGGCAGGTCGAAGCCCTCGCTGTAGTTGGTCCAGACCTGGTGGCCGTTCTTGAAGTCGTAGATCGCGCCGAGGTTGAACAGGTTGACCTGATAGTCGTTGCTGCCGCCGGGCACGCCTTTGAAGTCGTCTACTTCGACGTCCATCTTCTGGTGGCGCGCGCCGCCGGAGAGGGTCAGGTTGTCGGTGGCCTTCCAGTCCAGCTGGCCATAAAAGGACAGGCCGTCGACGATGTAGCTGGGGTAGCGCGGCGCGCTGCTGGCGGTTTCCAGGTCCAGCCCGCCGCTCTCGGAGGACAGGCGCTGGTCGAAGACCTTCTGCTCGGCGTTGAAGCGCTCGTGGTCGAAGTCCACGCCGTAGGTGAACTTCAGCGAATCCCACTGCTTGCTGAAGAGCCCCTTGAGGCCGCTGACCTCGAAATTCTGCTGCGAGCCGGCGAAGTACACGCCCTTGGAACCGGTGGGCTTGCCGGTGTTGTAGTAGGGGAAGGGATAGAAGTTGTCGTCTTCCTTGCGGTAGTACGCCTGCAGGTAGAAGTCCTGCTCCAGCAGATTGCTGTGGTGGTAGTTGGCGTTAAGCAGTACGCGGCGCGAGCGCGGCTCCAGATCGGTGTCCAGACCACTGCGAATCTCCGCGTCTTCCAGGTTCGACGGGCCCTGGTACTTCAGGTTGGGAAAGTAGATGCCGGTACTGCCGTCGTTGCCCGAGTCGTAATACTGCGCCAGCAGATCGAGGCTCTGCTCGTCGGTGAACTGTGCGGTGAGGTTGCCCATCACATCGACGGTGCGGTTGTACTGCAGGTCGGTCTGGGTGTTGTCGATGAATATCTGGTTGCCGGCGCCGTCGTAGAAGGCTTCGTTCTTCTCCGCCGAGACGCCCAGGCGACCGACTACGCGGTCATTGCCGCCGCTGATGGACTGGGCGGCACGGGTCGACAGGTCGTCGCTGTTGTTGAAGCCGCTGGTGGCGCCCAGCTGCGTCTCGAAGCGCGTATCACCGGCCGCACCCTTCTTGGTGATGATGTTGATAATGCCGCCGGTGGCGCCGCCGCCGTAGATGGCGCTGGCGCCGGAGAGCACTTCGATGCGTTCGACGTTGAACGGCGAGATGCTGTCGAACTGCCGCGACAGACCGCGCGAGCTGTTCTGGCTGACGCCGTCGATCATCACCAGCACGTTGCGCCCGCGCATGTTCTGGCCGTAGTTGGTGCGGCCTTCCGGCGCCAGGTCGAGACCGGGGACCAGCTTGCCCACGGCTTCCTTGAGGCTGACGCCGGTATCCAGCTGTTCGCGCAGCTGGGTCTGGTCGACGACCCAGACGGTGCCGGGGATCGAGCTGATCTCGGTGGGCGTACGCGCCGCCACGCTGATCTGCATCGGCGCCAGGCTCAGGGCCGCGGAGTCGTCCTTCTCGCGCTTGAGCAGCACGGTGCGCTCGTCGGTGAAGCGCCAGCTCACGCCGCTGCCGGAGAGCAGCTGGTTGAGCGCTTCCTCGGTGCTGTAGGTGCCGTCCAGCCCTTCGCTCTGCAGGCCCTGGATGTCCTCGGAGTTGAACAGCAGGTGCAGCCCGGCCTGGTCGGCGAACTGGGTCAGCGCGCTGTCCAGGCTGCGCGGCGCGATGTGCAGTTCGACGGTCGCGGAGCCGGCCGCGTGGGCTAGGGGAGCCGCGGCGCCGAGCAGGGAAGCCAGCAACAGCGCGCGGTGCAGCGGGGAAGGACGGTAAGGCATGCGGGAGAAATCCGTTCTTGTGTGGCAGGGTCGCGTATTGAGAATTTTTCGCGTTCCTGCCTACGACGAAACGGCCAGGCAAACCTTGCAGTGGTAAATGCAAAAAATTTTCATTTTCTTGCGAGACGGCCGGTTCTGCGGTTTCCCGTACCTGTAGGAGCGAGCTTGCTCGCGAACCGCCCAGCCATGGAACCGCCGGGAAATCTGTTCGCGAGCAAGAACTAGGCGTCCCCCTCGATCCTACGAAGATCTATCCGGCTTTCGGCGCGGGACGGATCAGCACCAGCCAGGGCAGATGGGTAACGGTCACCGGCTGCAACCGTTCCAGGGTCTTGAGCAGCGCGCCGGGGTCCTGCAGGTCAAACACGCCGCTGACTTTGTGCTGGCGCAGCGCGCTGTCGGTCAGCAGGATGCGGCCAGGCACGTAGCGCTCCAGTTCATCGAGCACCTCGCCCAGCGGGCGCTGGTTGAAGATCAGCTTGCCACGCTGCCAGGCGCTGGCGCTGGACAGGTCCAGCGGCTGCACCGGCTCGGACGCGGCGCTGTCGCGGTAGCTCAGGCGCTCGCCGGCGGCCAGGCGCACCGGCGCACTGCCGGCGCTGTTGACCTGAACCACGCCTTCGGTCACGTCCACGCGCACCTGCGGCCCGCGGCTGTCGACATCGAAGCGTGTACCCACGGCGCGCACTTCGCCACCTTTCGCCTCGACGATGAAGGGCCGCGCCGCATCCTTGGCCACCTCGAACAACGCCTCGCCGCCATGCAGGCGCAGGCGCCGCTGCTGCGGGCTGAAGTCCACGGACAGCGCGCTGTCGCTGTTAAGCCAGACGCGGCTGCCATCGGCCAGCTCCAGCATCCGCCGCTCGCCGGTGCGGGTGGCGTAGTCGGCATACAACCCGGCCAGCGGCTCGGGCAGGGCAATGGTCACCGCGATGGCGGCGACACACGCAGCGGCCGCCAGCGCCAGCAGCCGACGGGGACGCCGCGCGAGCTGGCGATAGCGCTGGGCGCTGCGGGTTTCCGGCAGGGCACCCCACAGGGCTTCGGCCTCGCGGGCGGCGAGTTCGTGCTCCGCGCTCTGCCCGCGCCAGCGCAGGAAGTCCATGCGCTCGGCAGCCTCGGCGCCGCCCGAGTGCAGCTGAACCAGGCGCTCGATGGCCTCGTCGGAAAGAGGCAGCTCCACACGGCTCATGGCGTGCCCTCCTGGCGCTGCGCCCAGTCGCGGCAATGACGCATGGCCTGGACGATGTACTTGCCCACCATGCTCTCGGACACGCCCAGGCGCTGGGCGATCTGCGCGTGGGTGAGGCCGTCGAGGCGGTTCATCAGCAGCGCCTCGCGGGCGTTCGACGGCAACTGGTCAAGGGCGGCGTCCAGATGTTCCAGCGCCTCATGGGCGAGCAGGCGGTGCTCCAGCCCGGACGCGGGGTCGCTCAGGTCATTGGCGACGGTCTCGTCGACGTGCAACTCGGCCAGCCGGCCCTCGCGGCGCAGGTTGTCGATGGCAATGTTTCCGGCCACGCGGAACAGGTAGGCGCGCGGGTCCTGCACCTCGGCTTCGGCGGGGTGGTCGGCCAGGCGCAGCCAGGTGTCCTGGGCAACGTCGGCGGCGCGCTGGTGGTCTCCCAGCCTGCGGGCGAGGAAGCGCATCAGGTCCGCGTAGTGCGCCTGGAAGCTCTGCAGCAGGGAGGAGGAGGCGAAGCGCCGCATGATGGCCGAAATACCCTGGAAAATCGGCCAACGTCTGTCAGGCCGATACGAAGGGTGGGCAGCATACAACGAATCGAGAATTATTATCGAATGCAAAAAAGTGTCAGCTCGTAAACTGCGAGAGGTCCAGCGGCCGCACTTCGCCCATCCACAGGGCGTAGTCGCGGTGGTCGCGCAGGTCATTGCCGGTGTTGGGGTGGACGAAGATCACCAGGCCGTCGCGGTTGAGCGCCAGCCATGGCACCAGGGTAGCGAAGGTCGCGTTGTCGAAGGCCAGCTGGCAGCTCCAGTCCGGATGCGGACCGACCGGCCGCTCGTGGACGCGGCCCATCTTCGCGCCGAAGCGGCGCGCGGCCTCCTCGCACAGCGCGCGGGCGCGTGAGAGGCTGCCGGCGTCGAAATAGACGTGGGCGTGGAAGTCCTGAATCTCGGTCATGGGTCCTGCTCCAGTTCCGCCTGCAGCCAGTCGACGAAACGCTGCACCAGGCGCATCCGCCGCTTGCGCTCGGGCAGTACGGCGTAATAGCCGAAGCGCGATTGCTGCGATCCGGCGATGGGCCGGCACAGTAACCCCTGCTCCAGCAGTTCGTCGACCAGGTGGCGCCAACCGATGGCCACGCCCTGCCCGGCGATGGCCGCCTGCACCAGCAAGGTGTAGTTGTCGAAACGCAGCCCGGCCGGTGCCGGGGCGCCCTCGATGCCCAGCGCACGGTAGACGCCGCCCCAGTCGAACCAGCGGCTGGAGGCTTCGGGCTTGAGGTGCAGCAGCGGCAACTGGGTGAGCGCCTGCGGCGACAGCGGCAGCTCGCGGCCTTCCAGCAAACGCGGGCTGCACACCGGGAAGACTTCCTCGCTGAACAGGCGCAACGCCTCACCGTGCTTGAAGCGCCCGTCGCCGAAGGCGATGGCCACGTCGATATCGCTACGCAGGGCAATCGGGCTGCGGTCGCTGCTGATCAGGCCGACGTCCAGCTCCGGATGCGCCTGGCGGAAGCGCGGCAGGCGCGGCATCAACCAGTACGCGGCGAAAGCGAAGTCAGTGGCGACCTGCAACACCTCGTGGGGATGCCTGGCGGTGACTGCGGCGATTCCGGCATCGATGCTCTCCAACCCGGCCTGGACGTGCTGCTGCAGCAGCTGTCCGCTCTCGGTGAGGGCGATGCCCCGGTGGATGCGGTCGAACAGGCGCGCGGCGAGGAGCTTCTCCAGGCGCTTGATCTGCTGGCTGACCGCCGGCTGGGTGGTGCCCAGCTCGCCGGCAGCGGCGGTGAAGCTGAGCAGGCGGGCGGCGGACTCGAACACGCGCAGCAGTTCCAGCGGCACGCTCATGGCTGGCCCTCACATAAGCAGGCGTTATCCGAAGCATGCTCCGCCATGCACTTCACCCCGTATCCAGCAGGCCACAGACTCATACCGCACAGCATCCCATAACAGCGCCAATAGGATAAGCCCAACGCCATGAAGCGCCAGCGCCCGAACATCCTCTTCATCATGGCCGACCAGATGGCCGCGCCGCTCCTGCCCTTCTACGACGCCCAGTCGCCGATCAAGCTGCCCAACCTCTCGCGCCTCGCCACTGAGGGCGTGGTGTTCGATTCGGCCTACTGCAACAGCCCGCTCTGCGCGCCCTCGCGCTTCACCCTGGTGAGCGGCCAGCTGCCGACCAGGATCGGCGCCTGGGACAACGCCGCGGATTTTGCCGCCGACATCCCCACCTACGCGCACTACCTGCGCCGCCTGGGCTACCGCACCGCGCTCTCGGGCAAGATGCACTTCTGCGGCCCGGACCAGCTGCATGGCTACGAGGAGCGCCTGACCAGCGACATCTATCCCGCCGACTACGGCTGGGCAGTGAACTGGGACGAGCCGGACGTGCGCCCAAGCTGGTATCACAACATGTCCTCGGTGCTGCAGGCCGGCCCGTGCGTGCGCACCAACCAGCTCGATTTCGACGAGGAGGTGGTGTTCAAGGCGCGCCAATACCTCTACGACCACGTGCGCGAACACCCCGAGCAGCCGTTCTGCCTCACCGTGTCCATGACCCACCCGCACGACCCCTACACCATTCCACGCGAGTACTGGGACCTGTACCGCGACGAGGAAATCCCGCTGCCCTCGGTGCAGATCGCCCAGGACGAACAGGACCCGCACTCGCAGCGCCTGCTCAAGGTGATCGACCTGTGGGGCCAGGAGATGCCCGAGGAGAAGGTGCGCGCCGCCCGCCGCGCCTACTTCGGCTCGTGCAGCTACGTGGACGCGCAGATCGGCGCGCTGCTGCGCACCCTGGAGGATTGCGGCCTGAGTGAAGACACCCTGATCGTGTTCTCCGGCGACCACGGCGACATGCTTGGCGAGCGCGGCCTCTGGTACAAGATGCACTGGTTCGAGATGGCCGCCCGTGTGCCGCTGCTGGTGCACGCGCCCAAGCGTTTCGCCGCGCATCGGGTCAGCCAGTCAGTGTCCACCGTCGACCTGCTGCCGACCCTCTTCGAGCTGGCCGGCGGGCAGGTCGAGCCCGGCGTCGATCTCGACGGCCGCTCACTGCTGCCGCACTTGCAAGGCGCCGGCGGGCATGACGAAGTGATCGGCGAATATACCGCCGAAGGCACCGTCAGCCCGCTGATGATGATCCGTCGCGGTGACTTCAAGTTCATCTACTCCGAGCAGGACCCGTGCCTGCTGTTCGACGTCGCCAACGATCCGCGCGAGCTGCACAACCTCATGGATTCGCCGGCCCACGCGAACCTGGTACGCGACCTGCTGGGCGAAGCCCGCGCGCGTTGGGACGTGACAGCCATCACCCGGCAGGTACTGGCCAGCCAACGCCGCCGCCGACTGGTGGCCGACGCACTGACCCAGGGCACGCTGAAAAGCTGGGATCACCAGCCCATGGTCGACGCCAGCCAGCAGTACATGCGCAACCACATCGACCTCGACGATCTGGAGCGCCGCGCCCGCTATCCGCAACCGAAATAACAACCACAACACGCCGAAGGGGAAGGGAGCATGACCAAGCGCACCGTACGACAAGCATCCGCACTATTGCTGGCCAGCGCACTGGCGCTGGGCGGCCCGCTGGCCCGGGCCGAAGATGAAGCCTGCAGTACGGTGAAGCTGGCCGATCCGGGCTGGACCGACATCGCCGTCACCAACGGCATCGCCGCTTTCCTCCTCGAAGGCCTGGGCTACAAGGTGAAGATCGACACCCTGTCGGTGCCCATCACCTACGGCGGCCTGCGCGACGGCCAGGTCGACGCCTTCCTCGGCAACTGGATGCCCGCGCAGCAGGGCTTTCATGACCAGTTCATCGCCAGCAAACAGGTCACCCAACTGGCGAAGAATCTGCAGGGCACCGAGTTCACCCTCGCCGTGCCCACCTACGTGTGGAACGCCGGGGTGAAGACCTTCGACGACCTGGACAAGCACGCCGACCAGTTCAACCGGAAGGTCTACGGCATCGGTTCCGGCGCGCCGGCCAACCAGTCGATCCAGAAGATGATCACGGGCAACGAGTTTGGTCTGGGCGACTGGAAGCTGGTGGAGTCCAGCGAGCAGGCGATGCTCGCCGAGGTCGGCCGCGCGGTGAAGCGCGAGCGCTGGGTGGTATTCCTCGGCTGGACACCGCACCCCATGAACGTGAAATACGACATGAAGTACCTCACCGGCGGCGAGAAGTACTTCGGCAGCACCGGCAGCGTGTTCACCGTGACCCGCAACGGCTACACCGAGCAGTGCCCGAACAGCGGCAAGCTGCTGGCCAACCTGTCCTTCGACCTGAAGATGGAGAACGCCATCATGGCCGAGGTGCTGGAGAAGAACGCCAAGGCCCCCGACGCGGTGAAAGCCTGGATCAAGGCCAACCCGCAGAGCCTCGACACCTGGCTGCAAGGCGTTAAGACCCGCGACGGCGGCGACGCGCTAGCTGCCGTGAAGGCCAAGCTGTAGGCCTTCGATGGAGCGCCTGATCCGCCTGCTACCGTTCCTCGCCTGGCTGCCCCAGGTCAGCTGTCGCGACCTGCGCCGTGACCTGGGAGTGGGCCTTTCCGGCGCGGTGCTCGCCCTTCCGCAGTCCATGGCCTACGCACTGATCGCCGGGCTGCCGGCGGAATACGGGCTCTACGCGGCCATGCTGCCGGTGCTGATCGCCTGCCTGTGGGGATCGTCGAAGCACATGGTCGGCGGGCCGACGGCGGCGATCTCGGTGGTGCTGTTCACCGCCATAGCCCCGCTAGCGCCGCCGGGCAGCGCGCAGTTCATCCAGTACGCACTGCTGCTGACCTTCCTCGCCGGGCTGTTCCAGTGGTTGCTGGGCATGCTGCGCTTCGGCGTGCTGGTGAACTTCGTTTCGCACTCGGTGCTGCTCGGCTTCACCTGCGGCGCCGCGCTGGTGATCGTGATCGGCCAGTTGCCGTACCTGCTCGGCATCAGTGCAGCGGGGCAGGGCACGGCGCTGACCAGCGCCGCCGCGCTCTGGTGGCAGCTGCCGCAGTTCCACGGGCCGTCGCTGCTGGTGGGGCTGTTCAGCCTGGCGCTGAGCCTGATCGTGAAGCGACTGTGGCGGCGCGGGCCGGCATTGCTGGTCGGCCTGCTCGGCGCCAGCGCGCTGGTCTGGGCGATGCCGGCGACCTTCGCCGAGGTTGCCAAGGTGGCCGCCTTCCGCAGCGCACTGCCGCCGCTTAGCCCGCTGTCGTTCGACCTGTCCGCCCTCGCCCAATTGCTCCCCGCCGCCGTGGCCTGCGGCATGCTCGGGCTGGTCACCAGCCTGTCGATTGCCCGCGCCCTGGCCGCGCGCTCGCACCAGCCGCTGGATGCCAACCAGGAAGTCCGCGCGCAGGGGCTGTCCAACCTGATCGGGCCGTGGCTGTCGGGCACGCTGTCCGCCGGCTCCTTCACCCGCTCCGGGCTAAACCAGGATGCGGGCGCACGCACGCCGCTGGCCGGGGTTTTCTCGGCAATGTGGGTCGCACTTCTCGCCGTGGCCGGCTCCGGCCTGATCACCCATATCCCGCTGCCGGCCATGGCCGCCGGCATCCTGCTGATCTGCTGGAACCTGGTCGACCGCCCAGCCCTGCACGCGCTGTGGAAAGGCAGCCGCGCGGAGTCCCTGGTGATGCTGCTGACCCTCGCCGCTACCCTGCTGCTGCCGCTGCAGAACGCCATCTACGCCGGCGTACTGGTCTCGCTGTTCTTCTACCTCAAGCGCACCTCGCAACCGCGCGTGCAGCAGTGGGAGAAAGAGGACGAGGAAGTGCTGCGCATCGAAGGCTCGATCTTCTTCGGCGCCTGCGACTACCTGCAGAAGCTGATGCAGCACAGCCGCGGCGAACGCCTGGTGCTGGACGCCCACCACGTGAACTTCATCGACTTCGCCGGTGCGCAGATGCTCCAGCAGGAGGCCCGCCGCCTGGCCAGCGAAGGCCGCAGCCTGGTACTGCGCAACGCCCGGCCACGGGTGCGCGCGGAGCTGGAAAGACAGATGGGGAAGGGCGGGGTGTTGCTGGTCGAGGAGTAGGTGTGCGCTTTTGCTTCGCACCTTTGGGGTTGGGGTGCCCCGTTACAGGAGCGACCGTCCTTCACCGGATGATTCCGTGCTGGCGCTGTCCCCCTCTCCCTCAGGGAGAGGGAGCAAATCGTGCCGGCTGACGCTGTGGTTTCATCCGGCACCGAACGGTCCCCTCTCCCCCTGGGAGAGGGTTAGGGTGAGGGCCGATCCGAGCGCAGGAGTAACCCAGGGGGAGCCCCGATCAGCCCTTGAGCTGACGGCGCAACTCCTCCAGCACCGGCGCCGAATCCGGGCGCACGCCCCGCCACAGCAGGAAGGCTTCTGCCGCCTGCTCGACCAGCATGCCCAGCCCGTCGATGCAGCGCGCCGCGCCGTGTTCGGCGGCCCAGCGGTTGAAGGCCGTCACATCCTTGCCGTACATCATGTCGTAGCAGACGGTATGCCCTGGCTTGATCAGCGTCGGATCGATGGGCGGCAGCTCGCCGGCCAGGGAGGCCGAGGTGCCGTTGACGATCAGGTCGAAAGGCTCGGCACGCAAGTCAAAACCGCCGCCGCTCACCTCGCCCAGGTCCTTGAACTCCTGCGCCAGTTGCTCGGCCTTGGACGCCGTGCGGTTGGCTATGACAATGCACGCCGGCTGCTGGCCTAGAAAGGGTTCGAGGATGCCGCGCACCGCACCGCCAGCGCCCAGCACCAGGATGCGCGCACCGTGCAGGACGACACCGTGGTTCACCGTGAGGTCGCGGGTCAGCCCGGCGCCGTCGGTGTTGTCGCCCAGCAGCCCGCCGCCGTCGAGTTTCTTCAGGGTGTTCACTGCGCCAGCCCGGCGCGCGCGCTCGGTCAGCTCGGTGGCCAGGCGATAAGCGTCTTCCTTGAACGGCACGGTGACATTGCCACCCCAGCCCTCGGCGAAGAACTCGAGGGCGTTTCCGGCAAAATCGTCCAGCGGCGCCAGCCGCGCGTCGTAGCTCAGCGCCTGGCCGGTCTGCTCGGCGAACAGACGATGGATCTGCGGCGACTTACTGTGGCCGATGGGGTTGCCGAAGACGCAGTAGCGGTCCATGGGAAATCCTGGGGCGTGAAAAACGAAAGGCCGAGAGAGTGCCGGTTTTTCCGTTTCGGTGCCAGGCGGTGTTCGCGAGCAAGCTCGCTCCTACAGGTAGCCCGCGTGCCGAGCTTGCTCTTCTTAGGACCGAGGGGGGCGCCTAGCCCTTGCTCGCGAACCGCCCGAGATACGAACGTCAGGCCTGGGCCAACCAGTCCCGATCAGTGAGGAAGTACTCGGTCAGGCGCGCTTCCTCGCTGCCAGGCTCGGGCTTCCAGTCGTAGCCCCAGCGCACCTGCGGCGGCAGCGACATGAGGATCGACTCGGTGCGCCCGCCCGACTGCAGGCCGAACAGCGTGCCGCGGTCGTAGACCAGGTTGAACTCGACGTAGCGGCCGCGGCGGAAGGCCTGGAACTCGCGCTGCTGCTCGGTGTACGGGGTGTCCTTGCGCTTGCGCACGATGGGCAGGTAGGCATCGATGAAGGCATCGCCGATGGCGCGCAGGAAGGCGAAGCTGGTATCGAAATCCCACTGGTTCAGGTCGTCGAAGAACAGGCCGCCGACGCCGCGCGGTTCGTTGCGGTGCTTGATGTGGAAGTAGCGGTCGCACCACTCCTTGTAGCGCGGGTAGACGTCCTCGCCGAAGGGCGCGCAGGCGTCGCGGGCGACCTGGTGCCAGAGCACACAGTCTTCCTCATGGGCGTAGTAGGGCGTCAGGTCGAAGCCGCCGCCGAACCACCAGACCGCTTCCTCGCCTTCCTTCTCGGCGATGAAGAAGCGCACGTTGGCGTGGGAGGTCGGCACGTGGGGGTTGGTCGGGTGGATCACCAGGGAAACGCCCAGCGCCTGGAAGCCGCGACCGGCCAACTCCGGACGATGCGCACTGGCACTCGGCGGCAGGCCGGCGCCGAACACGTGAGAGAAGTTCACGCCGCCCTTCTCGATCAGCGCGCCATCACCGATCACCCGCGTCCGACCGCCGCCACCCGCCGGGCGCTGCCAGGCGTCCTCGACGAAACGAGCGCTGCCGTCCTCGGCTTCGAGTGCGGCGCAGATGCGGTCTTGCAGGTCGAGCAGGTAGGCCTTCACGGCCTCGATGCGGTCGGTCACGAGAATCACCTTGGAGCGGGAAAGCCACGCGTGGCGCGGGCCGGAGCGGAGTTTGGGTGCCAAAACGGGGGCAAGCATACCATCGCCGCCGACAAAGCTGGTCTTGACGCCCGTCATGCGTGCGGCTTGGATGAAAGTCTTTTCCCCGGCGAGGCAGAGCCTCGCGCCCTCAGGAGAGCGACATGGCCAAGCGTGTTCAATTCGCCAAGACCGGCGGCCCGGAAGTCCTCGAAATCGTCGACTACACCCCGGCCGAGCCCGGCCCGAACGAGGTGCGGGTGCGTAACCGCGCCATCGGCCTGAACTTCATCGACACTTACTACCGCAGCGGCCTGTACCCCGCGCCGAGCATGCCATCCGGTGTCGGCACCGAAGGCGCTGGCGAGGTGGAAGCGGTGGGCAGCGCGGTAACCAACGTGAAGGTCGGCGATCGCGTCGGCTACGCCACCGGCCCGCTGGGCGCGTACAGCGAGCAGCACGTGCTGCCGGCAGCCAGCGTGGTGAAGCTGCCGGATGCGGTCACCTTCGAGCAGGCCGCCGCGGTCATGCTCAAGGGACTGACCGTGCAGTACCTGCTGCGCCAGACCTACAACGTGCAGCCGGGCCAGACCATCCTCTGGCACGCGGCCGCAGGCGGCGTCGGGCTGATCGCCTGCCAGTGGGCGAAAGCCATCGGCGCGCACCTGATCGGCACCGTGAGCTCCACTGCCAAGGCGGAGCTGGCGAAAGCCCACGGCGCCTGGGAAACCATCGACTACAGCCACGAGAACGTGGTCGAGCGCGTGCTCGCGCTGACCGATGGCAAGAAATGCCCGGTGGTCTACGACTCGGTGGGCAAGGACACCTGGCTGACCTCGCTGGACTGCACCGCCCAGCGCGGCCTGGTGGTGAGCTTCGGCAACGCCTCCGGCCCGGTGGACGGGGTGAACCTGGGCATCCTGTCGCAGAAGGGCTCGCTCTACGTCACCCGGCCGACGCTGTTCGGCTACGCGAGCACGCCGGAGCGCCTGCAGGCCATGGCCGACGACCTGTTCGGCATGATCACCAGCGGTAAGGTGAAGGTGGAGATCAACCAGCGCTTCGCCCTGGCAGAAGCGGCCAAGGCGCAGACCGAACTGGCGGCGCGGCGCACCACCGGGTCGACCATCCTGCTGCCCTGACGGGATGAACAGCGTTCGCGAGCAAGCTCGCTCCTACGAAGAGGCGATACATGTAGGAGCGAACTTGCTCGCGAAACGCATGAAACCCGGTTTACGAGGGTCGTACCGTCTCGCCGGTGCGCAAGTCGCGGATCAGGCTCGGATTACGGCGCCCTCCCAGGGCGCCACCGAGTACGCCATCCAGCTCACCCCGGAAGTACTGTTCCACGCGCAGACGGCTCCGAGCGGAGGGACGGCCGGCGGGGTTGGCGGAGGTAGAAATCAGCGGGCCGGTGAAGCGGCACAGTTCGCGCACCAACGGGTGGTCGGTGACGCGCAGCGCCACGGTATCGTGCTCGCCGGTCACCCACTCGGGCAGGCGTCCCTGGTGCGGCACCAGCCAGGTGTTCGGGCCAGGCCAGCTGGCGGCGAGCGTGTCCTGCCAGGCTTCGGGCAAGTCTTCGAGGAGGAAGTCGAACTGACGGATGTCGCCAGCCACCACGATCATGCCCTTTTCCACCGGGCGTGCCTTGATCGCCAGCAGGCGGTACACGGCGTCGGCGCTCCACGGGTCGCAGCCCAGGCCCCAGACGGCTTCGGTCGGGTAAGCGATCACACCGCCGTCGCGCACGACCTTTGCCATGCGCTGGGTTCGCCAGTTGCTGTACATCGTGAATTCCTCGGTTCTGCGATGCGCGGCAGTTTACGTGCTCAGCGGGCACGATGCACCCAGACGCCCGCCTCGCAGGCCACTCGCCCGTCCAGCTCCAGTTCGGTGAGTTCCGCCAGCAACTGCGGCAGCTCCAGGCCACTGCGCAACGCCAGTTGCTCACTGCTTTGCGGCGCGGCGCGCAGCAGGTCGACCAGCGGGTGAGGCGGCAACACTGGCGCGACTTCTACCGCAGGCGCGCCGTGCGTCCATCCCTGCAGGCCTTCGAGGATATGCTCGACCGTCTCCACCAGCATCGCGCCCTGGCGGATCAGCTCGTGGCAGCCGCGCGCACCGGGGTGGTGGATCGAACCGGGAATCGCGTAGACCTCGCGACCCTGCTCGGCGGCCAGCCGCGCCGTGATCAGCGACCCGCTCGACGGGCTGGCTTCCACTACCAGGGTGCCCAGTGACAGGCCGCTGATGATCCGGTTGCGCCGTGGGAAATTCGACGCCTGGGGCGCGCAGTTCAGCGGCAACTCCGAGATCACCGCGCCGCCGTGCTCGACGATGCGTTTCGCCAGTCCGAGGTGGCGACGCGGGTAGAGATGCTCCAGGCCGGTGCCCAGTACGGCAACGGTCTTGCCGCCGGCCTCCAGCGCCCCCTCATGGGCCGCGCCGTCGATGCCCAACGCCAGCCCGCTGGTGATCACGAAGCCACCGCCGGCCAGGCTGCGGGCGAAGGCCCGTGCGGTATCCAACCCCGGCTTGCTGGCCCGGCGGCTACCAACCATCGCCAATTGCGGCCGCTCCAGCAAGCACGGATCGCCGGCCAGGAACAGCAGTGGCGGCGCATCATTCAGCTCAGCGAGCAGAGCGGGGTAACCGGGAGCGTCCCACATGACCAGATGATGCTCAGGCGCTTCCAGCCAGCGCAGCGCCTGAGCCGCCTGTTCGCGGATGGAAGCATCGCGACGCGGCTCCGCGCAGACGGCAGGCAACCCCAGGGAGCGCCAGGCGGCCGCCGGCGCGCTCAAGGCGGCGGACGCCGAGCCAAAGGCCTCCAGCAGCCGGCGAAAGCGCCTGGGGCCCAGCTCGGGCAGGCCATGCAGGCGCAGCCGCGCTTCGAGTTCGGACGGGGAAAGAGTCGGGTCATGGGGCATGGCGCAGTCCTTGGCGGTGGGAAGTCGTCCGGACTATGCCGCGCAGGCAGACGCCCCCGCTGTCGGACCCTTCCGGATCGCGCCCACAAAAAACCCCGCCGGAGCGGGGTTTTCTTCGACTCACGCGTCGATCAGGGGTTGAGCACGCGGTCGTTGACCTCCAGCGAACGGGTGGCGGTCAGCACCAGACCGTAGCTCAGGCGGTTATAGGTGCGGAAGATCATCACCAGGCCCGAGCGCTCGTCCGGGATCTTCACCATCTCGTCGGTGACACGGTCGCGCACGGTTTCGCCCAGCTTGTAGATCGCCAGTACGTTGCCTTCGGCCAAGCCATCGCGGGAGCCCTTGTCGATGGTCACCACGTCATACTTGCCGATCTGAGTCACGCCGCGCGGCACGTCGATGATGGTGCCCTTGATCGGGGTGGATGGCTCGCTGGGCATGAAGGTCGAAGTGATCGCGCGTTCCTCGGTCGGGAACAGGCGGTCACCCGAACGGACTTCCTGGGTGGTGCGGGTCAGCATCAGGGTGGCGACGTCGCCTTCCTTGGCCGTGACATTGGCGCCGCCTACGTCCATAGCGTCGATGCCCAGGATTTCGTTGGTCTCCGGGTCGGTGTAAACCTTGGCCTGGCGGAAGATGCCATAGCTGTTCTCTTCCGACAGCGAGTTACCGCGAGCATAGGCGCGGTCGCCGGCGCCACTGATCACGCTCTCCTGATCGCCAGCGACCACGTAGGGGGCGCTGGAGAAGTCGGCGTCGCTATCGACGATGCGGTTGGACAGCAGGAAGGCGTTGATCTTGTCCAGCGGGATGGTCGGTATCGCCTCGGCGATCGGGGTGCTGCGCACCCGCGGCGACAGCTTGATGGTCCCGCGCGACTCCCCGCGGTTGAGCGTCAGGCGCGGCTGGCCGTCAACGTACGTGAGACTCAGCACATCACCTGGATAGATCAGGTGCGGGTTCTGAATCTGCGGATTCACCTGCCAGATTTCCGGCCACTTCCACGGCTTGCTGAGGAATTTGCCGGAGATGTCCCAGAGGGTGTCGCCCTTCACTACGGTATAGCGATCCGGATGGCCTTCCTTGAGCTGCACGGCAGCCTGCGCCACCCCGCCTGCGGCGAGCAGCAGCAGGGCGAGTAGTGTTTTCCTCATGCGGTGAATCCCTTTATTATGTGTACACATGAAACGCCTGGAAGCCGCCCCTACCGCGCTTTCCAGCGTTTTTCGATGCTGCTCAGCATATTAGCAGCCGATTTTGACTTTATTCCACAAGTGCATCACAAACGTATATGGCCATTCTGAACATTCTCGAATTCCCCGATCCGCGCCTGCGGACCATCGCCAAGCCCGTCACGGTCTTCGATGACGCCCTGCGCACGCTGATCGACGACATGTTCGAGACCATGTACGAGGCGCCGGGTATCGGCCTGGCCGCCACGCAGATCAACGTGCACAAGCGCGTCGTGGTGATGGACCTGTCCGAGGACAAGTCCGAACCCCGGGTCTACATCAACCCGGAGTTCGAATTTCTCACCGAGGAAATGGACCAGTACCAGGAAGGCTGCCTGTCGGTGCCGGGCTTCTACGAAAATGTAGACCGCCCGCAGAAAGTACGGATCAAGGCCCAGGACCGCGACGGCAACCCCTTCGAGGAAGTTGCCGAGGGCCTGCTCGCAGTGTGCATCCAGCACGAGTGCGACCACCTCAACGGCAAGCTGTTCGTCGACTACCTGTCCAACCTCAAGCGCGACCGCATCCGCAAGAAGCTGGAAAAGCAGCACCGGCAACAGGCGTGACCCCATCCCCCAAAGGCTTGCCCCGGCAAGCCTTTTGTTTTTTGTGAGCCCCCAATGAGCCAAGCACTGCGCATCGTCTTCGCCGGCACCCCGGAATTCGCCGCCGAACACCTCAAGGCCCTGCTCGATACTCCTCACGAGATCGTCGCCGCCTACACCCAGCCGGACCGCCCGGCCGGCCGAGGCCAGAAGCTGATGCCCAGCCCGGTCAAGCAGCTCGCCCTGGAGAACGGCCTGTCGGTGCTGCAGCCGCCGACCCTGCGCGACCCCGCCGCCCAGGCCGAGCTGGCCGCGCTCAAGCCGGACCTGATGGTGGTGGTAGCCTACGGGCTGATCCTGCCGCAGGCGGTGCTGGATATTCCGCGCCTGGGCTGCATCAACAGCCACGCCTCCCTGCTGCCGCGCTGGCGCGGCGCCGCGCCGATCCAGCGCGCGGTGGAAGCTGGCGACGCGCAGAGCGGCGTCACCGTGATGCAGATGGAAGCAGGGCTGGACACCGGGCCGATGCTGCTCAAGGTCGCCACGCCGATTTCCGCCGACGACACCGGCGGCAGCCTGCATGACCGTCTCGCCGAGCTCGGCCCGAAAGCCGTGGTCGGGGCCATCGCCGGCCTCGCCGCCGGCACACTCAAGGGCGAGGTGCAGGACGACGCGCTGGCCACCTACGCACACAAGCTGAACAAGGAAGAGGCGCGCATCGACTGGTCGCGCCCGGCCGACGAACTGGAGCGCCGCATCCGCGCCTTCACGCCCTGGCCGGTCTGCCACACCACCCTCGGCGAAGCCGCGCTGAAAGTGCTTGGCGCCAAGCCGGCAGAAGGCAAGGGCGAGCCAGGCAAGATTCTCGACGCCAGCCGCGACGGCCTTCTGGTCGCCTGCGGTGAAGGCGCGCTGCTGCTGACCCGCCTGCAACTGCCCGGCGGCAAGCCGCTGGCCTTCGCCGACCTGTTCAACAGCCGCCGCGAGCAGTTCGCGCCAGGACAGGTGCTGGGCGCATGAGTACCAATCCCCGTCTGGCGGCGGCCCGCGCGCTGGCCGCCGTGCTCGCCGGTCGCGCCTCGCTGGGCAGCTCGCTACCAACCCAGCTGGAAAACGTCGAGCCGCGCGACCGTGGCCTGGTGCAGGAGCTGGCCTTCGGCAGCGCCCGCTGGCAGCCGCGCCTGTCCACCCTCGCGGCGCGCCTGCTGCAGAAGCCGTTCAAGGCCGGCGACCGTGACGTCGAGGCCTTGCTATTGGTCGGCCTGTATCAGCTGCTCTACACCCGAATTCCGCCGCACGCGGCCATCGGCGAGACCGTCGGCTGCGCGGACAAGCTGAAGAAGCCCTGGGCCAAGGGGCTGCTCAACGCCGTGCTGCGCCGTGCCCAACGCGAAAGCGAAACGCTGCTGGCCGAGGTCGACAAGGACCCAGCCGCGCGCCTGGCGCACCCGCGCTGGCTGCAGAAGGCGCTGAAGAAATCCTGGCCGGAGCAGTTCGAAGCGATCTGCGCCGCCAACAACGCGCACCCGCCGATGACCCTGCGGGTGAATCGCCGCCACGGCAGCCGCGATGCCTACCTGGAAGAGCTGAACCGCGTCGGTTTCGAAGCGACCGCCTGCGAGTTCAGCCGCGACGGCATCAACCTTGTGCAGCCATGCGACGTGCGTGAGCTACCGGGCTTCGCCGAAGGCCGCGTCAGCGTGCAGGACGAAGCCGCGCAACTAGCCGCCGACCTGCTGGAACTGGCGCCGAACCTGCGCGTACTGGACGCCTGCTGCGCCCCCGGCGGCAAGACCTGCCACCTGATGGAAGCCGAGCCGGCGCTGGCTGGCGTGGTCGCCGTGGACCTGGAAGAAAGCCGCCTGGTGCGCGTGCGCGAGAACCTCGCCCGCCTGCAGCTTTCGGCCGAGCTGTTCGCCGCCGATGCCCGCGACACCGCCAAGTGGTGGGATGGCAAGGCCTTCCAGCGCATCCTGCTGGACGCACCGTGCTCCGCCACCGGGGTGATCCGCCGTCATCCGGACATCAAGCTGACCCGCACCGCCGAGGACATCGAGGCGCTGGCCCAGCTGCAGGGCGAACTGCTCGACGCGTTGTGGGCGACCCTAGAAGTCGGCGGCGTGCTGGTCTATGCGACCTGCTCGGTAATGCCGCAGGAGAACAGCGACCAGATCGCTGCGTTCCTCGGCCGCACCCCAGGTGCCCGCGAACTGGACCTGCCCGGACCGTGGGGCGTCAAGCAGCCCCATGGCCGCCAGCTGTTCCCCCAGGAAGCAGGGCATGACGGCTTCTACTATGCCAAGCTCATCAAGATTTCGGCGAAGTAACAGGCGCCGACTCCCTACGGATCGAAACGGAAAGCACGCCGCTCCATGAAGATCATCATCCTCGGTGCCGGCCAGGTCGGCGGCACTCTGGCCGAGCACCTCGCCAGCGAAGCCAATGACATCACCGTCGTCGATACCGACGGCGAGCGTCTGCGCGACCTCAACGACCGCCTGGACATCCGCACCGTCCACGGCAAGGCCTCGTTCCCCACCGTGCTGCGCCAGGCAGGTGCCGACGACGCCGACATGCTGGTGGCGGTGACCAACAGCGACGAGGTGAACATGGTGGCCTGCCAGGTCGCCTACACCCTGTTCAACACCCCTACCCGCATCGCCCGCGTGCGCGAGGCGGCGTACCTGACCCGCGCCGGGCTGTTCGACAACGAGGCGATCCCGGTCGACGTGCTGATCAGCCCCGAGCAGGTGGTGACCAACTACATCAAGCGCCTGGTGGAATACCCCGGCGCCCTGCAGGTAATCGACTTCGCCGAGGGCAAGGCCCAGCTTGTGGGCATCCGCGCCTACTACGGCGGCCCGCTGGTGGGCCAGGAGCTGCGCCAACTGCGCGAGCACATGCCCAACGCCGATACCCGCGTGGCGGCGATCTACCGGCGCAACCGGCCGATCATTCCTCAGGGCGACACGGTGATCGAGGCCGACGACGAGGTCTTCTTCATTGCCGCCAAGGCCCACATCCGTGCCGTTATGGGCGAGATGCGCCGGCTCGAGGACAGCTACAAGCGGATCATCATCGCCGGCGGCGGCAACATCGGCGAGCGCCTGGCCGAGGCCATCGAGAGCCGCTACCAGGTGAAGATCATCGAGATGAACCCGGCGCGCTGCCGGCACCTCTCCGACAGCCTGGACAGCTCCATCGTCCTGCAGGGTAGCGCCTCGGACCGCGACCTGCTGCTGGAAGAGAACATCGGCGATACCGACCTGTTCCTTGCCCTGACCAACGACGACGAGGCGAACATCATGTCCTCGCTGCTGGCCAAGCGCCTGGGCGCGCGCAAGGTGATGACGCTGATCAACAACCCCGCCTACGTCGACCTGGTGCAGGGCGGCGAGATCGACATCGCCATCAGCCCGCAGTTGGCCACCATCGGCACCCTGCTGACCCACGTGCGTCGCGGCGACATCGAGAGCGTGCATTCCCTGCGCCGCGGCGCCGCCGAAGCCATCGAGGTGGTCGCCCACGGCGACGCCAAGTCGAGCAAGGTGATCGGCCGCAAGATCAACGAAGTCCAACTGCCGCCCGGCACCACCATCGGCGCGGTGATCCGCGACGACGACGTGCTGATCGCCCACGGCGAGACGAAGATCGAGTCCGGCGACCACGTGATCCTCTTCGTGGTGGACAAGAAGCGCATCCGCGATGTCGAGCGGCTGTTCCAGGCCGGCCTGACCTTCTTCTGATTCTTCCGGGTCGCTGCAAAGCGGCCCGGCGGTTTTTTCCGCCCTTCATTTCAGACAGCTCCTACTGCACTTCGGAGTGTGTCTTGGCACCCTGCGCGGCCTGTTCCTGCCTGTATCACCACAGTCATGCGCTACGCCTCCATCGCCCGCATCCTTGGCGTGCTGCTGATGCTGTTCAGCACCACGCACCTGCCGCCGCTGCTGATCGACCTGTACTACATCGAGTCGACCTGGCGCGCATTTACCCTGTCGTTCCTGGTTACCCTGCTGACTGGTCTGGCCATCTGGTGGCCGTTCCGCCAGCACAAGGAAGACCTGCGCATCCGCGACGGCTACCTGGTGACAGCGCTGTTCTGGATCGTCCTGGGCTCCTTCGGCGCCCTGCCGTTCGCCTTGTCGAGCGCGCCGCACATGGGCGTGGTCGATTCGCTGTTCGAGTCCTTCTCCGGCCTTAGCACCACGGGCGCCACCGTGCTCACCGGGCTCGATGCGCTGCCCCACGCGATCCTCTACTACCGCCAGCAGCTGCAATGGCTGGGCGGGATGGGCATCGTGGTGCTGGCGGTGGCGGTGATGCCGATGCTGGGCATCGGCGGCATGCAGCTGTACCGCGCGGAAATGCCCGGCCCGCTGAAGGAGCACAAGCTCTCGCCGCGCATCGCCGATACCGCCAAGACCCTGTGGTTCCTCTACTGCGGCCTGACCCTGGCCTGCGCGCTGGCCTACTGGGCGGCGGGGATGAGCCTGTTCGACGCGATCGGCCACAGCTTCTCGACCATCGCCATCGGCGGCTTTTCCACCCACGACGCCAGCATCGGCTACTTCGACAGCCCGCTGATCGAGCTGATCTGCATGACCTTCCTGGTGATTTCCGGGATCAACTTCAGCCTGCACTTCCTCGCCTGGCGCCGACGCAGCCTGCGTCACTACCTGAAGGACACCGAGTGTCGGGCCTACCTCGGCATCCTGCTGGTACTGTTCCTGATCAGCGCGACAACGCTGGTGCTCAAGCATCACTACGACACGCCGCTGCAATCGATCCGCTACGCAGCGTTCATGGTGGTCTCGGTGGCGACCACCACCGGCTTCGGCCTCGCGGACTTCAGCACCTGGCCAACCTTGCTGCCCTACCTGCTGCTCTACAGCACCTTCATCGGTGCCTGTGCCGGTTCCACCGGCGGCGGCATGAAGGTGATGCGCATGCTGCTGGTCTATCGCCAGGGCATGCGCGAGTTCCTGCGCCTGCTGCATCCCAACGGGGTATTCCTGGTGAAGCTCGGGAGGCGCACCGTGCCCGATCGCGTGGTGGAATCGGTGTGGGCATTCTTCTCGATCTACCTGCTCACCTTCGTCAGTCTCATGCTGGTGCTGCTGGCGCTGGGCGTGGATCAGCTCACCGCGTTCTCCACGCTTGCTTCCTGCCTGAACAACCTGGGCCCGGCACTGGGCGAGGCCGCAGTGCACTACGGCAGCCTGCCGGCCAGCGCCAAGCTGGTGCTGAGCCTCGCGATGGTGCTGGGCCGACTGGAGGTGTTCTCCCTGCTGATCCTGCTGACGCCCGCCTTCTGGCGCACTTGAATGAGGCACAATGGCGGCCTGCTGACGGAGGCTCGCCATGATCGACTCGCTGGAAAAGATGCTCGCCAAGGGCGTGGACAACTCGCTGCTGCGCTTCGGCCTGGGCAAGGGCTACCTGGACGCCGGCGACGCCGCCAAGGCCGCCGAGCACCTGCGCCGCTGCGTGGAACAGGACCCGAAGTACTCCGCCGCCTGGAAGCTGCTGGGCAAGGCGCTGCAGGCTCAGGGCGACCTGGACGGCGCCCGTACCGCCTGGACCGATGGCCTGACCGCCGCCCAGGCCCACGGCGACAAGCAGGCAGAGAAAGAGATGACGGTATTCCTGCGCAAGCTGGACAAGGCAAAGGGCGCGTAAGCGCCCTTTTTGTATTGCTCTCGGGGACGGAAGGCCCTGTAGGAGCGAGCTTGCTCGCGAACCGCCTGGCACCGGAGCCGCGGGGAAATCCGTTCGCGAGCAAGCTCGCTCCTACAAGAAAACGGTCCGTACCTTAGAGAACCTCGCTGGCCACCGCATCCACCGCCGCCTTGGCGATGCCGACGATCTCGTCCGCCTCGGCGCGGGTCAGCACCAGCGGCGGGGCGAAGCCGAGGATGTCGCCGTGGGGCATGGCGCGGGCGATCATGCCGCGTTCCAGGCAGGCCGCCGAGACCTTCGGACCGACTTTCAGGGACGGGTCGAAAGGCCTGCGCGCCTCGCGGTCAGCCATGAATTCCAGTGCCGCCAGCATGCCGTCGCCGCGCACCTCGCCCACCAGCGGGTGGCCCTCGAAGGTCTGGCGCAGCTGCTGGTTGAGGTAGCCGCCGACTTGCGCCGCATTGGCGGTGATGTTTTCCCGTTCGAGGATGTCCAGGTTGGCCAGCGCCGCTGCCGCGCAGATGGGGTGGCCGGAGTAGGTCCAGCCGTGTCCCATGGCGCCTTCGCGGCTGGACGCGCTGTCAATCACATCCCACACCTTCTCGCCGACTATCACCGCCGACAGCGGCGCGTAGGCGCTCGTCAGGCCCTTGGCGGTGGTGATCAGGTCCGGGCGCATGCCGTAGCGCTGGCTGCCCATCTTGTCGCCGACGCGGCCAAAGGCGCAGACCACCTCGTCGGCGATCAGCAGCACGTCGTACTTCGCCAGCACCGCCTGGATCGCCTCCCAGTAGCCCTTGGGCGGGACGATGATGCCGCCGGTGCCCATCACCGGCTCGCCGATGAAGGCCGCCACGGTGTCCGGGCCTTCGGCGAGGATCAGGTTTTCCAGCTCCTGGGCGCAGTGGCGCACGAAGCTCGCTTCGTCCATGCCGGCCGGAGCCTTGTAGAAGTGCGGACAGAGGGTGTGCTTGACGCCCTCCACCGGCAGGTCGAAGTGCTGGTGGAAGCTCGCAAGGCCCGTGAGGCTGCCGGTGACGATGCCCGAGCCGTGGTAGCCGCGCTGCCGCGAGATGATCTTTTTCTTCTGCGGCCGGCCCAGCACGTTGTTGTAGTAGCGCACCAGCTTGACCTGGGTTTCGTTGGCGTCGGAGCCGGAGAGGCCGTAGTAGACCTTCTTCATGCCCACCGGCGCCCAGTCGCGGATGATCCGCGCGGACAGCTCGATGATCGCCTCGGAGGAGTGGCCCACATAGGTGTGGTAGTAGGCCAGCTGCGTGGCCTGCGCATGGATCGCGTCGGCGACCTCAGTGCGGCCGTAGCCGATGTTCACGCAGTACAGGCCGGCGAAGGCATCGAGCAGCTCGCGGCCCTGGTGATCGCGGATGCGCACGCCGGAAGCGCCGGTGATGATGCGCCCCGGCAGCGCGCCGCTGGCGTGGTCATGGGCGTGGGTCGACGGGTGCATGAAGTGTGCGCGGTCTTCCTCGAACAGCTTGGCGTAGTCGGTCATGGCGGTGGTCTCCCGGTCAGATGGCGCCGTGGTGCAGGGCGAAGTACTTGGTTTCGACGAAGGGCTCGAAGCCCTCGCTGCCGCCTTCGCGGCCAAGGCCCGAAGCCTTCATGCCGCCGAAGGGAATGGGGTGGCCGGTGAACCTGGCGCCGTTGACCGCCACCATGGCGAACTCCAGGCGCCGCATCAGCGGCCAGATGTGATCCAGGCGTTGCCCACAAAGGTAGGCGGCCAGGCCGTACTCGGTGTCGTTGGCCTGCCGGACGGCTTCGTCCAGGTCGTCGTACGCGCTGACGCCGGCGATGGGGGCGAAGTTTTCCTCGCGCCAGATGCGCATCTGCGGCGTGACATCGGCCAGCACGGTCGGCTGATGAAACCAGCCGCCCAGCGCATGCGGTTCGCCGCCGGCGAGCAGGCGCGCCCCCTGGGCGATGGCGTCCTGCACGCGCTCGCAGGTGACGTCGAAGGCGCCCTGGTGCATCAGCGGGCCGATCTGGCTGCGCGAGTCGCTGGCCGGACCGACGCGCAGTTCGCGCACGGCACGGGCGAAGCGCTGCAGGAAGGGTTCGTAGAGGTCGCGGGCGACCAGGATGCGGTTGGCCGCGCAGCAGTCCTGCCCGGAGGTCTGGAACTTGGCGTCGAGGGCGAACTGCACCGCCTGCTCCAGATCGGCATCGGGCAGCACGATGAAGGGCGCGTTGCCGCCCAGTTCCAGGGCGACTTTCTTCACGTCCTGGGCGGCGGCCTGCAGGACCAATTTGCCCACGCGGGTCGAGCCGGTGAAGCTCACGGCGCGTACGCGGCCATCGCCGACCAGGGTTTCCATGGCCATCTGCGGCTCGCCCAGCACCACGTTGAACACGCCGGCGGGGAAGCCGGCTTCTTCCGCCAGTTGCGCCAGGGCGAAGGCGGAGTAGGGCGTCTCGTGGGCCGGCTTGACCACCACGGTGCAACCGGCGGCCAGGGCGGCAGCTGCCTTGCGGGTGATCATCGCCGAGGGGAAATTCCACGGCGTCAGCAGGGCGGCGACGCCGACCGGCTCGACCACCGTGCCCAGGTGTGCGTTGGGGATGTGGCTGGGAATGTTGCGGCCGTTCAACCGCCGCGCTTCCTCGGCGAACCAGGGGATGAAGCTGGCGGCGTAGTCGATCTCGCCAAGGGCTTCGGCCAGCGGCTTGCCCTGTTCCAGGCTGAGAATCTGCGCGAGGTCTTCGCGATGCTGGCGAATCAGCTCGGCCCAGCGGCGCAGCAGCTCGCCGCGTTCGTCCAGCGTGCGGGCTCGCCAGGCGGGGAAGGCGGCAGCGGCGGCGTCCACCGCGGCGACGATCTGCTCGCGGTCGAGCAGCGGCACATGGCCGATGGCTTCGCGGGTGGCGGGGTTGTCGACGGCGATGCTGGTGCCGCTCGCGCTGTGCAGCCAGTGGCCATTCACATAGCAGAGCGACTTGAACAGCAGGGGATGGGCGAAGGACATGGCGGCGGCTCCCGGACGGTTGGCATGGAGACCATGCTAGGGGCCGGAGGCGCGCGGTTTTTTCCTAAGCGGGGGATGGCGGCGGCAAATCTTTTCGCAGTTCTGCCGCCGCTGTTGGGCTTTTTCGGGCGGCGTCAGGCCGTGGCGGCGCGACGCAGGTTACGGGTAATGGCGCTGAGCAACATGCCGTAGAGCGGCACGAAGAGCATCAGCATGACCGCCAGCTTCACGCCGTAGTCGACCCAGGCGATCTCCACCCAGTGCTCGGCCATGAAGGCGTTGTCGCTGTGCCAGAAAGCGATGGAGAAGAAGGTGAAGGTGTCCAGCAGGTTGCCGAACAGGGTCGAGACCACCGGGGCGATCCACCACTGGCGCATGCGCCGCAAGCGGTCGAAGACCTGGACATCGAGGATCTGGCCGAACACGTAGGCCAGGAAGCTGGCCAGGGAAATCCGCGCCACGAAGGTGTTGAATTCGCCCAGGGAGGCGAGCCCTCTGAAGGCGCCTTCCTGGAAGATCACCGAGATCACGTAGGACGCCAGCAGCGCCGGAATCATCACCCGCGCGATGACCAGCCGCGCCGGGCGCTTGCCGAGCAGGCGGACGGTGAGGTCAGTGGCCAGGAAGATGAACGGGAAGCTGAACGCGCCCCAGGTGGTGTGCCAGCCAAAGAGGGTCATTGGCAGCTGCACCAGGTAGTTGCTGGCGATGATGATCAGGATGTGGAACGCGACCAGGCCGGCGAGTGCGCCGCGCCTTGCCGCCGGAAGGGATGCCGACATGCTTTGGGCCTTTTTCGTCGATGGGGTGAGGGAACCCATGCCCGACACCATGCCGAGCGGCGCGCATTGTATACGATCCGGACCTGGAAGTCAGGATTTGTTGGGCAAATTTTGTTCAACCGCCGACGGGCGTTTATGTAGGAGCGAGCTTGCTCGCGAACCCGCGCGGCACCGACGCCGCCGGGAAATCTGTTCGCGAGCAAGGACTGGGCGTCCCCCTCGGTCCTACGAAGAGCCGCATGAGTTTCCGCCGGATAGATAACGGCGGATAACCTGTTCCAGGTCATTCGCCCTACGAAAGGCTCTGCTCCTGCGCCTCGGCGGGAATCGCCGCATCCAGCGTCTTGATCACCTTGGTGACGATGTAGGTGAAATACCGCTCGATGCCGACGTCCTCCAGCAGCAACTGGTCGATGAAGCGCTGGTAGTGGTCGATGTCGCGCGCCTGGATCATCGCGATGTAGTCCACGCCGCCGCCGGTGGCGTAGCAGAAGCCCACCTCCGGCGCCTGCTGCAGGCGCTGCTCGAAGCGCTTCATGTCCTGCGCGGTATGCCGCGCCAGGGTGATTTCCACCAGCACCTGCTGCTGCTTGAACAACGCCGGCCAGTCGATCTGCGCGCGGTAGCCTTTGATCAGCCCGGCCTCCTCCAGCTTGCGCACACGCTCCCAGGCCGGACTGACCGAGAGGTTGATCGCCTCGGCCAGGCTCGACTTGGTGATGCGCCCGTCGCCGGCGAGGATGCGCAGGATCTTCAGGTCATAGCGGTCGAGCTTGATCATGGCTGCCTCCGGCACGGTTAGCCGAGCACCTCGGCAACCACCGCGAGGGTGTCGCCGCTCTGCACCAGGCCGGGAAAATGCCGCGCGGCGAGGATGCCGCTGCGCTTGGCGCGGTACTCCACCGGCGCGGCGCCGGTGCGCAACACATCGTGCACCCGCGCCAGCACCTCGCCGCGTTCGACCCGTTCGCCCAGGTCACGGCACATCTCCAGCAGGCCGCCGTGCTCACTGGCGACGAAGCAATCGCCATCGGGCATGTCGAGCATCACCGACTTCGCCGGTTCGACTTCGCTGCGCAGGATGCCGGCCTGCACCAGCACGTTGCACACGCCACGCCGGGCGATGGTTACGGTACGCGCGCTGCTGCTGCCGCCGCCGCCCAGCTCGGTGGTGACGAACAGCTTGCCCTGTTCCTCCGCAGCGCTGTCGTACATGCCCACCGCATCCAGCTCCAGCATGCGCATGGAATAGGGCGCGGCGAAGGCGCGCATCAGCGCCTCGCTGGCTTCCTGCTGGGCCTTGTCGGGCAGCACGTGGCAGGCGGCGAAGGGCAGGAAGTCCAGAGTGCGGCCGCCGGAGTGAATATCCAGCACCACGTCCGCCAGCGGCAGCAGGGTGCGCTGGAAGTAGTCGGCGATCTTCTGCGTCACCGTGCCGTCCGGGCGGCCGGGGAAGCTGCGGTTGAGGTTGCCGGCATCAATGGGCGAGGTGCGCTTGCCGGCGAGAAACGCCGGGGTGTTCATGAACGGCACGATGATCACCCGGCCGCGCACGTCCTCGGCGCGCAGTTCCTGGGCCAGGCGGCTGAGCGCCACCGGGCCTTCGTACTCGTCGCCATGGTTGCCTCCGGTGAGCAGCGCGGTGGGGCCGTCGCCGTTCTTCACCACGCAGATCGGGATCATCACCGCACCCCAGGCTGAATCGTCCCGCGAGTAGGGCAGCTTGAGGTGGCCGTGCTGCACGCCGTCGCGCCGGAAGTCGACGCTGGCAGCGATGGGGTTCTCGCGCAGCGGCTTGTCGAGTGCATGGGTCATCGCCTCACTCCTTCACGAACAGCTGGCGCGGGTAGTCGCAGAAGGTTTCCACGCCGCGCTCGGTGATGAGGATGCTTTCGGTGATCTCCAGGCCCCAGTCGTCCATCCACAGGCCGGGCATGAAGTGGAAGGTCATGCCCGCTTCGAGCACGCTGTTGTCGCTCGGGCGCAGGCTCATGGTGCGCTCGCCCCAGTCCGGCGGGTAGCTGATACCGATGGGGTAGCCGCAGCGGCTGTCCTTGTGGATGCCGAACTTCTCCAGCACGCCGAAGAAGGCGCGGGCGATGTCCCCGGTGGTGTTGCCGGGTTTGGCGGCATCCAGTCCGGCGGCGATGCCTTCGACCACGGCCTTCTCCGCGTCGAGGAAATGCTGGGGCGGCTTGCCCAGGAACACCGTGCGCGACAGCGGGCAGTGGTAGCGCTTGTAGCAGCCGGCAATCTCGAAGAAGGTGCCGGCGCCGCGTTCGAAGGGCGTGTCGTCCCAGGTCAGGTGCGGCGCGCTGGCGTCGGCGCCGGTGGGCAGCAGCGGGACGATGGCCGGGTAGTCGCCGCCGTGGCCGTCCACGCCGAGGATGCCGGCGCTATAGATGTCCGCCACCAGTTCATTCTTGCGCATGCCCGGCTCGATGCACTCGACGATGTGCGCGTGCATCCGTTCGACGATGCGCGCGGCAACGCGCATGTACTCGATCTCGCGCAGCGATTTCACCGCGCGCTGCCAGTTCACCAGGGCCGTGGCGTCGATGAATTTCGCGCTCGGCAGGTTGGCCTGCAGCGAGCGGAAGGCGGCGGCGCTGAAGTAGTAGTTGTCCATCTCCACGCCGATGGCCCGGTCGGACCAACCGCGCGCGGCGATGACCTCGCGGGACAGGTAGTCCATCGGATGGCGCTCGCTGGACTGCACGTAATGGTCGGGGTAGCCGACGATGTTGTCCGCCTGCATGAACACCGTGCGCCTCGCGCCGTTGGCGTCCTGGCCGCGACCGAACCAGACCGGCTCGCCCTCCAGCGCCAGCAGCACGCACTGGTGTACGTAGAAGGACCAGCCGTCGTAGCCGGTGAGCCAGGCCATGTTCGACGGATCGGTGACCAGCAGCAGCTCGATGCCGCGCTGTTGCATGCTGGCGCGGACTTTGGCGATCCGCTGGGCGTATTCCTCCCGGCTGAAGGGGAGGTTGACGACGATTTCGGACATGCGGAAATCCTCTCTCGGTTTTTGTTTTTTGCTTTTGTAGGAGCGAGCTTGCTCGCGAACCCGCCCAGCGCTGGCGCCACCGGAAAATCTGTTCGCGAGCAAGGGCTAGGCGCCCCCTCGCTCCTACAGGTTTTCCTGCATGAATCGGAGCCGAGTGGTCAGCTGTGGAACTGGAATCCCTTCCCCATCCGCTGCGCCCGCTGGAAAGCCAGTCCGGCAATGGCGGTGTCCTGCGCGCCGGTGCCGGTGAGGTCGCAAAGGGTGACGTCTTCGGCACGGCGGCGGCCTGCGCGCTGCCCGGCGATGACCTGGCCCAGCTCGGCGAAATCGGCGTCCGGCCGCACGCAGCCAGCCTCCAGCGCATGGTGCAGCTCACCCAACACACAGGTCTGGCTGAGGCGGTCGGCGACATAGCAGTCCACCGCCGCCAGGGCGTCGGCGGCGATCTCGTTCTTGTGCTCGGCATCCGAGCCCATGGCGGTGATGTGCAGGCCGGGGCGCAGGTGTTTTTTCTGGATCAGCGGCTCGCGACTGGGCGTGCTGGTGATGGCGATGTCAGCTCCTTCCAGCGCTTCGTCGATGCTGGCGCAGGCGCTGACCTCAATGCCCAGGCTGGTGCTCAGCTCCTGCGCGCAGTGCCGCGCCTTGTCGATGTCCCGCGCCCAGACGCTGGCGGTTTCGATGGGCCGCACCAGGCACAGCGCCTTGAGCTGCAGCCGCGCCTGTTCGCCGGCGCCGATCAGCGCGACCTGGCGCGACTCCTCGCGGGCCAGCCACTTGGCTGCCACCGCGCCAGCGCACGCGGTGCGCACGGCGGTGAGATAGCCGTTGTCCAGCAACAGCGCGTCGAGCAGGCCGGTGCGCGAGGAGAGCAGCATCATCATGCCGTTGAGACTGGGCAGGCCGAGCTTGGGGTTGTCGAAGAAGCCAGGACTGACCTTGATGGCGAAGCGCGACAGGCCGGGCAGGTAGGCGGTCTTCACGTCGACTTCGCCGTTGTGCTCGGGCACGTCCAGGCGAAGGATCGGCGGCATTGCCACCGGCGCCGTGGCGAGCAGGCGGAAGGCCTGTTCGACAGCGTCGAGGCTCTCCCGGTCTATCGCCACGCAGGCGCGCAAGTCGGCTTCGCTGAGCAGGGTGACGTCAGCCATGGGCGGATTCCTCGAGGATCTGCTGGTGTTGTTCGATGGCGATGTTGCGGCCGCTGACGATCACCACTACCGGGCCGACCGGGGCGATCAGGCCGTCCAGCAGGGCGGCGATGCCGACGGCGGCGGCGCCTTCCACCACCTGCCGTTCCTCGCGGTAGGCGTGGCGGATGCCGGCGGCGATGGAGAGCTCGTCGAGCAGGTGCAACTGGTCGCAGTAGTCGCGGACAAGGGCGAAGGTGTAGCGGTTGTCCAGGCCGATGCCGCCGCCGAGGGAGTCGGCCAGGGTCGGCAGTTCCTCCACTTCCACCGGGCGTCCGGCGGCGAGGCTGGCGGCCATGGCGGCGCCACGGCGCATGCTGATGCCGTGGACGCGGATAGTCGGGTCGACGTGCTTGAGCGCCAGCGCCACGCCGCCGAACAGCCCGCCACCGGAGAGCGGCACCAGCACCTGGCGCACCTCCGGCAGCTGTTCGAGGATTTCCAGGCCGAGGGTGCCCTGGCCGGCGATGATCTGCGGATGGTCGAAGGGCGGCAGCAGCGCCGCGCCCTGCTCGCGGGCAATCCGCTCGGCTTCGGCCTGGGCGTCGTCCTGGCTGTGGCCGACGATGCGCACCTCGGCGCCCAGCTCGCGGATCGCCTGGACCTTGTTCGCCGGCACCAATTGGGACAGACAGATGGTGGCGTGTACGCCGAGCACTCGCGCGGCATGGGCCAGCGCCCGGCCGTGGTTGCCGGTGGAGGCGGCGACCACGCCCTTGGCCTTCTGCTCGTCGCCGAGCTGAGCGATTGCGTTGCTCGCTCCGCGCAGCTTGAAGCTGCCGGTGATCTGCTGCGATTCGAGCTTGAGATACACCGGGGCGCCGAGCAGGCGCGACAGGCTGGGCGAATGCTCCAGCGGCGTCTGCCGCACCAGGCCCTGGATGCGCTGGCGTGCTCGGTACAGCTCGACGGGGGAAATCGGCTCCATCTCGGCCTCCGGGGGAATGCAGTGGGGCCGAGTGTAGGGGCGAGAAATTGTCGCGATGAATGTACTAGGACGATGTAGTTCGCAGAGGTGATTTTCGTAGGAGCGAGCTTGCTCCTACAGGGCTGCAGGCGGTAGGGCGCATAACCTGGAACAGGTTATCCGCCGCGCTCGTCACGGCGCATAACGCTGGCGCGTTATGCGCCCTACGGCTACAAGCGCGGGCCCGGCGTAGGGCTTAGAAATCGTGGATCTTCGGGTACTGCCCGAAAAGTTCGCGCATGTCTTCCAGGGCGCTGGCCATGCGCTCGTCGCTGCATTCGGCGCCCATGCACAGGCGCACCGCGCGCGGCCGGGGCGTGCCGCGCACCATGAACGGATCGGGCGGCGTCACGGCAATGTGTCGATGACGCAGCTCGCGCACCAGGCTGTCCAGTTCCCAGTGTTCGGGGATGCCGATCCAGGCACTCAGCGAATGCGGATCGCAACCGCGCAGGTGGTCGCCGAGGTATTCGCGCACCAGCCCCTGGCGCTTCTCCAGCACACGGCGCTGCAGGCCGATCAACGCGGCGGCGTTGCCGTTGTGGATCCAGCGTGCCGCCACTTCCGCCAGCAGCGGCGTGCCCATCCAGCTGTTCACCCGCAGGATGCTCTCGGTACGCAGCGCCAGCCGTCGCGGCATGGCCAGGTAGCCGATGCGCAGGCCGGTGAGCACGCTCTTGGTGAAGCTGGTGCAGTAGAACGACAGGTCCGGTAGGTAATGGCTGAGCGGCGGCGGGCGGCGCTCGCCGAGCAGCGGGCCGTAGACGTCGTCCTCGATCACATACACGCCATAGCGCTGGGCGATAGCGGCGATCTCGCGGCGGCGCGTATCGGGCATCAGGCAGGAGGTCGGATTGTTCAGGTTGGGCGTGCACACCAGCGCGGTGATGCGCTCGTTGGCGCAGAGGTCCTCGAAATGCTCGGGATCGATGCCTTCCTTGTCGATCTCCACGCCCTTGAGGGTGAAGCCGAGCACCTGGGAATTGCCGATCACACCGTGGTCGGTGAGCTGCTCGCAGAGCACCACGTCGTCCGGCCCGGCGAGGGAGGCGAGGGCAAGGAAGATGCCGTGGGCCGCGCCATTGGTGATCAGCACGTCGTCGCGCTCGCGCTTGAGGCCCAGTTGCGCCAGCCATTTCACCCCGGCGTCGCGGTGCGTATCGAAGCCGGCGACCGGGCGGCAGGCCCGCATCCACGGCTGGTCGGTTTCCTGCGCCAGCTCACGGCAGCTGTCCTGCCACAGGCGGTCGTGCTCGCGGGTGTGGACGATGCTGGCGATGGAGAAATCCACCAGCGCGCGCTCGGGGTGGT
Source organism: Pseudomonas sp. NPDC086581 (assembly GCF_044746165.1). NCBI lineage: Bacteria > Pseudomonadati > Pseudomonadota > Gammaproteobacteria > Pseudomonadales > Pseudomonadaceae > Pseudomonas > Pseudomonas sp. NPDC086581. The sequence goes on from NZ_JBIVBR010000004.1 coordinate 241,536, forward strand.
CGACCATGTAGTGGGCCATGCCCTCGGTCATCCGCCGCGTGACGAAGCTGCCGCGGCCGACCTCGCATCGCACCAGGCCCTGGCGCTCCAGTTCCTTGTAGGCGTTGGTCACGGTTTGCACGCTGATGCCCAGGCCATCCGCGACGTGGCGCTGCGGCGGCAGGCGCTGCCCGTCGCTCAGGCGACCTTGCTCGATGTCGCCGGCAATGGCCTGCACCAGGGTCTTGTACTTGGATTCGCCGACCCGCAGGTCGGCCAGGGCGCGACGCCAGGCTTCCATCTTCAGCGCTCCGTCTGGTCAGGGGGCCAGAGTGACGGACGCGCACACCGGCGGCAATTGTCCTAGTGCAATGTCGACCGTTCCGCCCCTTTTGTATGCTCGGGCGCAGGACATATAGCCGCGCACCTGTCAGTACATCGGGCAGCACATCGGGCCGCATTGTCAGGCCCTCGCAGAAAAAACCCTCGGCTGCGTTCGTCGCGACGGTGGCTTTTTCCCGCCGCGGGGTTGTCGATCAGGAACAGCCGCAAGGTCCCCCGGCTTAGTCTGGCGTCGAGCTTGTCGCCGTCGCCATCGACAGCGGCGCAAGAACTTCGGAAGGCCCCACCCAGGGCCCGACCTACAAGAACAACAGTCGTACGACATTGCTACCTGCCATCCATCGCCGCGCGCCAACCGCGTTCGGCAAGAGAAGATCAGGAGATCCGAAGATGAGTACCGCCCCTGTTTTCCTGCGCCGCCTGAGTCTTGCCTGCACCCTGCTGGCCTGCGCTGTAGCCAGCGCCGGCAGCTACGCCGAAACCACCCTGGAACGCATCAAGAGCACCGGCACCGTGCGCATCGGCTACGCCAACGAAGCGCCGTTCGCCTACACCGAGACCTCCGGCAAGGTCACCGGTGAATCCCCGGAAATCGCCACGCAGATCTTCACGAAAATGGGTGTGAAGAAGATCGAACCGGTGCTGACCGAATGGGGCGCGCTGATCCCCGGCCTGCGTGCCGGGCGTTTCGACGTCATCGCCGCCGGCATGTACATCACCCCGCCGCGCTGCCAGCAGGTGATCTTCACCGACCCGCACTACCAGATTCCCGACTCGCTGCTGGTGAAGAAGGGCAACCCGAAGAACCTGCACAGCTACGCCGACGTGAAGAACAACCCGGACGTGAAGCTGGCGATCATGTCCGGCACCGCCGAGCTGGGTTACGCCCGCGCGGAAGGTGTGGCGGAAGAGCAGATCGTCCAGGTGCCCGACACCACCGCGCAGCTGCAGGCCGTGCGCGCCGGCCGCGCCGACGCCAGCGTCGGCACCGCGCTGACCATGAAGGGCCTCGCGGCGAAAGGCGGCGACTCGGTGGAAGCCATCACCGACTTCAAGGACGACCCGTCGCACATCGGTTACGGCGCCCTGGCCTTCCGCCCGGACGACAAGGACCTGCGCGATGCCGTCAACGCCCAGCTCAAGCAGTGGCTGGGCGGCGCCGAGCACCTGGCGACGGTCAAGCCGTTCGGCTTCGACAAGTCGAACGTCACCGACAAGACCGCCGCCGAACTCTGCAAACAGTGACCGCGCAAGGTGCGTCGCTGGCATAGGGCGCGCCTGCCCGGCCGTTTGGTCGAACCTGTCGCAACGGGATACGTACCATGGGTGAATTGCTTCCTCTGCTGCTGGAGGGCGCCTGGATCACCGTCCAGGTGACCGTCTTCGGCTCCCTGCTGGCGGTCGCCGCCGCCATCATCGCCGCACTCGGCCGGCTCTCGCCGTGGCCGGCGGTGCGCTGGGTGTCCATCGCCTACATCGAGCTGTTCCGCGGCACCTCGTTGCTGGTGCAGCTGTTCTGGCTGTACTTCGTGCTGCCGCTGCCGCCGTTTAACCTGGAAATGAGCGCCTACAGCGTGGCGATCATCGGCCTGGGACTGCACATCGGCGCCTACGGCGCGGAAGTGATGCGCGGCGCCATCGGCTCGGTGCCCAAGGGGCAGTACGAAGCCTCGCTGGCGCTGAACATGACGCCCTTCACGCGCTTTCGCCGGATCATCCTGCCGCAGGCCCTGCTCTGCGCTATCCCGCCGGGCACCAACCTGCTGATCGAGCTGCTCAAGAACACCTCACTGGTGTCGCTGATCACCCTCTCGGACCTGACCTTCCGCGCCCGCCAGCTGGACCAGGCGACCTTCGAGACCATGAAGATCTTCCTGCTCACCCTGGTGCTGTACTTCGTAATGGCCCAGGTCATCGTCTTCCTCATGCGCCGCCTCGAACGCTGGCTGGGGCACGGCCGAATCCGCGGAGGCCTGTAATGAAACTCTTCGACTGGGACTTCGCCTGGCAGATTCTCCCGCAGCTGCTGCACGCCTCGCTGCGGACCATCGCCATCACCCTGGTGGGCTTCGCCCTGGCCGTGGTGTTCGGCCTGCTCTTCGCCATCGCCCGGCGCAGCCGGCACATCTGGCTGTCGTGGCCGGCGGCCTGGCTGATCGAATTCATCCGCAGCACGCCCTTGCTGATCCAGGTGTACTTCCTGTTCTACGTGCTGCCGACCTACGGGCTGAGCATGACCGCCCTGGTGGCCGGCACCCTCGGCATCGCCCTGCACTACGCCTGTTATACCGCCGAGGTGTACCGCGCCGGCCTGGAAGCGGTGCCGCGCGGGCAGTGGGAGGCGGTCACCGCGCTGAACTTCTCGCCGTTCAAGGCCTACCGCGAAGTGATCCTGCCCCAGGCGATCCGCCCGGTGCTGCCGGCGCTGGGCAACTACCTGATCGCCATGTTCAAGGACACCCCGGTGCTCTCGGCGATCACCGTGGTGGAAATCATGCAGCAGGCGAAGAACATCGGCTCCGACAGCTTCCGCTACCTGGAACCGATCACCCTGGTCGGGGTGTTCTTCCTGCTGATCTCCATCGGCCTGGCGGGCGTCGTGCGCCAGGTGGAAAAACGCACGGCGCTGCCATGACCGACTCTTCTGGAGGTACTCCGATGTCCGTTCACTCCCTTCAAGCCGCCCCTCGCGCTTCGAGCCAGGATGCCCCGGCCGCACGCGCCGAGACGGCCCAGCCGATGGTCAGCTTCCGCAACGTGTGCAAGAGCTATGGCAGCTTCAGCGTGCTCAAGGACCTCAATCTGGAGGTGAAGGCCCACGAGAAGGTCGCCATCATCGGCCCCAGCGGCTCGGGCAAATCCACCCTGCTGCGCGCGCTGATGACCCTGGAGACCATCGACAGCGGCCTGATCGAAGTCGATGGCGAACCCCTGACCCACCTCAAGCGCAACGCGGCGCTGGTACGCGCGCCGGAAAGTCACGTACGCAAAGTGCGCAGCAAGATCGGCATGGTGTTCCAGAGCTTCAACCTGTTCCCACACATGAGCGCGCTGCGCAACGTGATGGAAGCGCCGGTACAGGTGCTCGGCATGCGCCGTGACGAGGCCCGCGAGCGGGCGGTGGAGCTACTGGAGATGGTCGGCCTGGGCAACAAGCTCGACCACTACCCGTCGCAGCTTTCCGGCGGCCAGCAGCAGCGCGTGGCGATTGCCCGTGCGCTGGCGATGCGGCCCAAGGTGATGCTGTTCGACGAGGTGACGTCGGCGCTGGACCCGGAGCTGTGCGGCGAGGTGCTCAACGTGGTGCGCAAGCTCGGTGCCGAGCACAACCTGACCATGCTCATGGTCACCCACCAGATGGGCTTCGCCCGCGAGTTCGCCGACCGCGTGTGCTTCTTCCACCAGGGCAGCATCCTGGAGCAGGGCAGCCCGCAGCAGTTCTTCGGCCACCCGCAGCATGAGCGGACGCGGGCCTTCCTGAGTGCGGTGAACGAGGCGAGTTGAGGCGCTTTTGTAGGAGCGAGCTTGCTCCTACAGAAAAGCAGTTCGCAGTGCAGCGGAGATCAGGCGTTGCCGACGAAGCGGAAGCCCGCGCCCTCGGCGTCGGTGCGCATCACCTCCATCTCCAGGATCGGCGCATCGAAGGGCATGTCCTGCACCTGGCCGGTCACGCGGGTGCCGGCCGGCAGCGCGGCGAGCACTTCATGACGAACGTAGACGCCGCCGTCGGACAGATCACGGGTATGGCCGAACACATCACCGAAGCTGGCATGGCTGATCTTGATCCGGCACTTCATCGGGGTACGCGGGTACTGCCTTTGGTTCGACATGAATGGCATCCGTCCTGAATGTCAGCGCACTAATGGGCCTGAAACCTATGGGTCAGGTCAAGCCAGCAATTGCGCGAGCAGCCAGAGATTGGCGGCGCTGATGACGCAGAACAAGCCCCAGGCCAGCACTCGGGTGAGCAGGGAGTTGGCGAACTCGCCCATCAGCGCGCGATCGCTGGTGAAGCGGATCAGCGGCCAGAGCGCGAACGGCAATTGCAGGCTGAGCACCACCTGGCTGAACACCAGCAACTTGCCCACCGCCTTGTCGCCCAGCATCACCACGCCGATCAGCGCCGGGATCAGCGCCAGTGCGCGGGTGATCAGGCGGCGCTGCCAGCAGGGAATCTTCATCTGCAGGAAGCCGTCCATGATCACCTGCCCGGCGATGGTGCCGGTGAAGGTGGAACTCTGCCCGGAAGCGAGCAGGGCGACGCCGAAGAGGATCGCCGCCAAGCCGGTGCCCACCAGCGGTTCGAGCAGGCGGTAGGCGTCCTGGATTTCGGTGACGCCGGTGTGGCCGGTCTCGTGGAAGGCCGCGGCGGCGAGGATCAGGATCGCCGCGTTGACCAGCAGCGCGAGGCTCAGCGAGACCACGGTGTCGATGCGCGTCAGGCGGATTGCCGCGGCCTTGCCGTTGCTGCCGCTGACCTGCCGCGTCTGCACGATGGAGGAGTGCAGGTAGAGGTTGTGCGGCATCACCGTGGCGCCGAGGATGCCGATCGCCAGGTACAGCGGTTCGCGCTGGGTCACCACGTCCCAGCTGGGCAGGAATCCGGCGGCGACGTCGGGCCAGTAGGGCTTGATGAGGATCAGCTCGACCAGGTAGCAGCCGCTGATGGTGACGATCAGGCCGAGCATGATCGCTTCCAGGTGGCGGAAACGCTGGCCCTTGAGGCCGAGCACGATGAGCGTGTCGAAGGCAGTGAGGATCACGCCGGTGACCAGGTCGACACCCAGCAGCAGGTGGAAGGCCAGGGCGCAGCCGAGCACTTCGGCAAGGTCCGTGGCAACGATCGACAACTCCGCCAGAAGCCACTGCAGGCGTGCCGTGCCGAGGCTGTAGCGGCTGCGCGAGAGCTGCGCCAGGTCCTGGCCGGTGACGATCCCCAGGCGCATCGCCAAACATTGCAGGACCATCCCCGCGAGGCTGGAGAGCAGCACCACGAACAGCAGCTGGTAGCCGAAACCTGAGCCGGCTTCGATGGCGGTAGCCCAGTTGCCCGGGTCCATGTAGCCGATCGAGACCAGCAGGCCGGGGCCGGCGAACTGCAGGATGCGCTTCCACAACGGCGCGCCGGCCGCGACCTGGATGCTGCCTTTGACTTCCGAGGGACAGAACGGCGCAGTGGCGGTGGTCGGCAGGCCGAGCATGAGGAGGGATTCCGGGAGCGTGGGACGTTCAGCCTGACGCCCCGGGCATCAACAATCCAGGGGCGCCGTGACTATCGGGTAGATCGAGCGGGGCGTGCTCAGTACCAGCGGGCCTCGCCCTCGGGCCGCTTCTTGAAGCGCTTCATGGTCCACATGTACTGGCTGGGATAGGCGCGCACGTACTTGGCCAGCTCGCGGCTGAGCGCAGCGACGGACACTTCCATGTCCTTGTCGTACATATCCGCCGGGGCGGCTTCGAGGATCACCTTGTAGCCGCTGCCATCCGGCAAGCGCACGGCGTGGAAGAACACGCCACGGGCCTTGCCACGCGCGAGCAGCGAGGGCACGAACTTGCTGGTCAGCGCAGTGGTGCCCAGGTAGGGCACGAACAAGCCCGAGCCGAGGTCCGGCTCCGGGTCGCAGGGGATGCCGACGCAGCCGCCGCTCTTCACTTCCTTGATCACGCTCTTGATGCCTTCGGGCGTCGAGGGCGCGACGCGGTTGCCCAGCTGCACGCGCTGCTTCTTCAGCAGATCGTCCACCGCCTTGAGCTTGGGCGGGCGGTAGAAAATGATCGGCTTGGCGTAGGAGCAGTAGAAGTGGTTGAGCACTTCCCAGTTACCCAGGTGGCTGGTGATGCCGACCAGGCCGTCGCCGGAGGCCAGCGCTTCTTCCAGCACTTTCATGCCTTCGACTTCGCGGATGTACTGCAGCGATTTCTGCGGCGACCACATCCAGGCGCAGGCGCTCTCGGTCAGCGTACGGCCGATGTCCATCAGGCTCTGGCCGACGAGCTTCTCCAACTCGACCTCGGACAGCTCGGGGAAGCAGTGCGACAGGTTGATCCGCACGATCTCGCGGGACCGATTGGGCAGCTTCCACATCAGCCAGCCGATACCAGCGCCCAATGCGCCCACCGCGCGCCACGGCAGCATGGCGAACAACCGCAGGAAGCCCACCACCAGTGCGCCCTTGAATTTCTCCACGGAAAACTCCTTCAAGCAGATGGCGGCCATTGTAGCCGCTCGCGCCGGCAAATCGGGCGCCATCGCGGCTCCACACAATCTCCACCCGGCGAACACAGTGCGCCCACGGCGCGCGCGCAACCTGCGGCCATTCGATCCACTGGCCCGGAGAACCGCGATGCGCACCCCCACCTTCCTTGCACGGCTGTGCGGCCTGCTGCTGGCGCTGAGCGCCAGCCTGGCGGCGCTGGCTGCTGATGACAGCAGTTCGAGTCCCTACTTCTTCGTCGAGAACGCCGATCCGGCCGTCGATGCCCTGCCGCTCAAGGCAACCCGCGTGGATGCCCGCGTGCTGGGCAACATCGCCGAGGTGACGGTGACCCAGGAATACCGCAACCAGGGCAAGACGCCGCTGGAAGCGCGCTACGTGTTTCCCGCCTCGACCCGCGCCGCCGTCCACGGCATGACCGTGCACCTGGGTGATCGGGTGATCCAGGCGCAGATCCGCGAGAAGCAGAAGGCCAAGGTCGAGTACCAGCAGGCCAAGCAGGACGGCAAGACCGCCGCGCTGCTGGAGCAGGAGCGCGAGAACGTGTTCCAGATGAACGTCGCCAACATCCTCCCCGGCGACGTGGTGCAGGTGGAACTGCGCTACAGCGAGCTGCTGGTGCCCACCGACGGGCGCTTCCAGTTCGTCTTCCCCACCGTGGTCGGGCCGCGCTACAACGGTCGCGGTGAGTCCGGTAGCGGCAAGCAGCAGTGGATTGAATCACCGTACCTGCCAGCCGGGCAGCCTTCGGCCACCACGTTTGATCTACAAGTCGAACTGCTGGCGCCGCTGCAGATCGGCGAGATTACCTCGCCCTCCCATCGCCTGACGATCCAGCGTAACGGCCAGCACGCCACCGCTCGGGTAATGGCTGACGATGCCACCGCCAGCAACCGCGACTTCATCCTCGACTACCAGCTCGGCGGCGAGTCCGTGCAGAGCGGCCTGCTGCTCTCGCGCGGCGAGCAGGAGAACTTCTTCCTCGCCATGGTTGCCCCGCCGCGCGCGCCGGACGCCCGGCTCATCGTGCCGCGCGATTATGTCTTCGTGGTCGACGTCTCCGGGTCCATGAACGGTTTCCCGCTGGACACCACGAAGACCCTGCTGCGCGACCTGATCGGCCGCCTGCGCCCCAGCGACACCTTCAACCTGCTGCTGTTCGCCGGCGACAACCGCAAGCTGGCGGAGCGTTCGCTCCCCGCCACGCCGGATAACATCCGCCTTGCCATCGAGCTGCTGGACAGCCAGGTCGGCGCCGGCGGCACCGAGCTGATGCCGGCCCTGCGCGAGGCGCTGGCGATGCCCACCGATCCGGAACGTTCGCGCAGTTTCGTGGTGGTCACCGACGGCTACGTCACCGTCGAGAGCAGCGCCTACAAGCTGGTGCGCGAGAACCTGAGCAAGGCCAATCTGTTCGCCTTCGGCATCGGCAGCGCGGTGAACCGCAGCCTGATTGAAGGCCTGGCGCGGGCGGGGCAGGGCGAGCCCTTCGTGGTGACCGATGATGAGCAGGCGAGCAAGGCGGCGCAGCGCTTCCGCAAGATGATCGACAGTCCGCTGCTCAAGGGCATCCAGGCCCGCTTCGAGGGACTCGACGTCTACGACGTGGAGCCGTTGCAATTGCCCGACCTGTTCGCCAATCGCCCGCTGGTGCTGTTCGGCAAGTGGAAGGGCGTGCCGCGCGGCGAGCTGCGTCTCGACGCCCACGCCGCCGACGGCCCGTTCCAGGTGCGGCTGCCGATCAGCGCCGGCAACCTCGCCGACAACAGCGAAGCACTGGCCCACCTGTGGGCGCGCAAACGCCTCGCCAGCCTGATGGACCAGGAAGCCCTCGATGGCGGCTTCGAGTTCAGCTCGCAGATTCTCGACCTCGGCCTGAAGTACCAGTTGCTCACGCCTTACACCTCGTTCATCGCCGTCGACCAGCAGGTGCGCAATCCCGACCCGCAGGCGAGCAAGACGGTGGATCAACCGCTGCCGATGCCCCAGGGCGTGAGCAATAACGCCATCAGCAGTACGGTACCGGGAACGCCGGAGCCAGGCGTCTGGGCCATGTTGCTGCTGGCTGCCCTGGGCGGCTGGTGGTGGCGGAGGAAGGCCGCGTGATCCGCCGCCTGCCCGGCTGGAGCTGGTTGCTGTTCGCCACGCTGGCGGCCTGGCCGAGCTGGCTGTGGGCGGCGCGGCGGCTCGGTGATGGTTCGGATGATCCGCTGGGGATCATCGCGCTGGCGGCCCTCGGGCTGCTGCTCTGGCGCGACCGCTCCAGCCTGCGCGCCCAGCCGCGTCTGCGCTGGCTGGGCGTGGCAGCGCTGCTGCTGATCGTCGGGGCGCTTTTCCAGTCGATCCTGCCGCCGCTGCTGCGCGGGTTGCTCTCGGTGCTGGCGTTGCTGCTGGTGATCCTCAGCTTGCGCGCCCCCGGCCAGCCCTGGCTGGCTTGGCTGGGGCTGGGCGTGCTGTCGCTGCCGCTGCTGTCTTCGCTGCAGTTCTTCGTCGGTTATCCACTGCGTGTGGTCACTGCCGAGGTCAGCGCATGGCTGCTGCGCCTGGGCAGCTGGACGGTGGAACGGCAGGGCAGTTCGCTGCTGGTGGATGGCCAGTGGGTGATGGTCGATGCGCCCTGCTCGGGTATCCAGATGGCCTGGGTCGGCTACTTCACCGCCTGCTCGCTGGCAGCCTGGCAGCGCCTGCCGGATCGTTCGTTGCTGCGTCGCCTGCCGCTGGTGGGGCTGCTGGTGCTGGGCGGCAATATCCTGCGCAACACGCTGCTGGTGTGGGGCGAGAGCGGGGCGAGCGGGTTTCCCGGCTGGGCCCACGAGGCGGTCGGGTTGCTGGTGTTCGCCGGGATCTGCGGGATGATTTTCCGGGTGATCGGCCGACGTACCTTTGCCCTTTCGGCATCGGGCGAAGCGGCGCGACCTGATGCTCGGACGCACTTCGCCGGCAGTCTGCTCGGCGCCCTGCTGCTGGCGACGTTCTGGCCTCTGCTGGCGCCGCCGAACACCGCGTCGGAGGCCGCTCGAGTCGCCCATGAATGGCCGGTGCAATTCGAAGGTCGTGCCTTGCGCCCGCTTGCGCTTTCGCCGGTGGAGCAGCGCTTCGCCGCGGACTTTCCCGGCCAGCTCGGCCGTTTTACCGATGGCCAGCGCAGCATCGTACTGCGCCAGGTGCTGCGGCCGACCCGCAAGCTGCATCCGGCGGAGGATTGCTTCCGCGCACTGGGCTATCGCATCGAGCAGACGCAGCTTCGGCAACGGGTTGGCGCGCAAGGCCTGCAACGCTGCTTCGTGGTGACCCGCGAGGGAGTGCGACTGCAGGTCTGCGACTACATCGAGGACGCCATCGGCCAATCCTTCTCCGATACCTCGTCCTGGTACTGGTCAGCGCTGACTGGCCGCTCCGCCGGGCCCTGGCAGGCGGTCACCCTCGCCAGTCCGCTGCCCTAGGCGCGGGTCAGCTGGGCGTAGCGGTCACAGTCAACGGTGTGGTCCATCACCATGCCGGTGGCCTGCATGAAGGCGTAGCAGATGGTCGGGCCGACGAAATTGAAACCGGCCTTGCGCAGCGCCTTGCTCATGGCCTCGGCCTCGGGTGTCACCGCCGGCACGTCGCCGCGGCCACTGAAGTGGTTGACCTTGGGCTGGCCGCCGACGAAGGACCAGAGGAAGGTCACCGGGTCCTCCAGCTTTAGCCAGGCCTGGGCGTTCTGCCGCGCCGCCTTGAGCTTGGCAAAGTTGCGGATGATGCCGGGGTCCTGCATGCGCTCCTCGATTTCCTCGTCGGTCATGCGGGCCAGGCGCTCGGGGTCGAAGCCGAACAGCACCTCGCGGTAACGCTCGCGCTTCCTCAGCACGGTGATCCACGAGAGCCCGGCCTGGGCGCCTTCGAGGATGATCATCTCGAACAGCTTGCGGGCATCGCGCTGGGGCACGCCCCACTCGGCATCGTGGTAGGCGATATACAGCGGATCATCGTTACACCAGAAGCAACGGGGCATGGCAGTCAGCCTTCGAAACGGGAAGGTTCTGACTATATACAAATAACTGTACAAAAATACAGTTATCGATACGGTTTTTTGCTCCTTCAAGGGCCTACGAACGGTCGCTCAAAAAACGCTGAGAAGCCCAAGCTGCAAGCAGCTTGGGGTATACTGCCGGGTTTTAGTCGCATATCCAGCACAGGTGAAATTCGTGAGCCAGACTACGCCCGCCGTGCCCACCTTCCAGGACCTGATCCTCGCCCTGCAAAAATACTGGGCCGATCAGGGCTGTGTGGTGCTGCAGCCCTACGACATGGAAGTAGGCGCAGGCACCTTCCACACCGCCACCTTCCTCCGCGCCGTGGGCCCGGAAACCTGGAACGCGGCGTACGTGCAACCGAGCCGCCGTCCTACCGACGGCCGCTACGGCGAGAACCCCAACCGCCTGCAGCACTACTACCAGTTCCAGGTGGTCCTCAAGCCCAACCCGGAAAACTTCCAGGAGCTGTACCTGGGCTCGCTGCAAGCCATCGGCATCGACCCGCTGGTCCACGACATCCGTTTCGTCGAGGACAACTGGGAATCGCCGACCCTCGGCGCCTGGGGCCTGGGCTGGGAAATCTGGCTGAACGGCATGGAAGTCACCCAGTTCACCTACTTCCAGCAGGTCGGCGGTATCGAGTGCTACCCAGTCACCGGTGAAATCACCTACGGCCTGGAACGCCTGGCCATGTACATCCAGGGCGTCGACTCGGTCTACGATCTGGTGTGGGCCGACGGCCCGTTCGGCAAGGTCACCTACGGCGACGTGTTCCACCAGAATGAAGTGGAGCAATCGACCTACAACTTCGAACACGCCAACGTCGAGAAGCTGTTCGAGTTGTTCGACTTCTACGAAAGCGAAGCCAACCGCCTGATCGAACTGCAGCTGCCGCTGCCGACCTACGAGATGGTCCTCAAGGCCTCGCACACCTTCAACCTGCTGGACGCCCGCCGCGCCATCTCGGTGACCGAGCGTCAGCGCTACATCCTGCGCGTGCGCACCCTGGCCCGCGCCGTGGCGCAGAGCTACCTGCAGGCCCGCGCCCGCCTCGGCTTCCCGATGGCCACCCCCGCATTGCGTGACGAAGTACTGGCCAAGCTGAAGGAGGCCGAATAATGAGTGCGAAGGATTTCCTCGTCGAACTGGGCACCGAAGAGCTGCCACCCAAGGCGCTGAAAAGCCTCGGTGAAGCCTTCCTGGCCGGCATCGAGAAGGGCCTCAAGGCCGCCGGCCTGAGCTACGCGGCCGCGCGCTGCTACGCCGCGCCGCGCCGCCTGGCCGTGCAGATCGACCAGCTCGCCGTGCAGCAGCCGGACCGCACCGTGAACCTCGACGGCCCACCGCTGCAGGCTGCCTTCGACGCCAGCGGCAACCCGACCCAGGCTGCCCTGGGCTTCGCCAAGAAATGCGGCGTGGACCTGGAGCAGATCGACAAGAGCGGCCCGAAGCTCAAGTTCAGCCAGACCATCGCTGGCCAGCCGGCCGTAGGCCTGCTGCCGGGTATCGTCGAAGCCTCGCTGAACGACCTGCCGATTCCCAAGCGCATGCGCTGGGCAGCCCGTCGTGAAGAGTTCGTGCGTCCGACCCAGTGGCTGGTGATGCTGTTCGGCGACGATGTCGTCGACTGCGAGATCCTGACCAGGAAGGCCGGTCGCGAATCCCGTGGCCACCGCTTCCACAACCCGGCCAACGTGCGCATCTCCGCTCCGGCCAACTACCTGGAAGACCTGCGCAGCGCCCACGTGCTGGCCGACTTCGCCGAGCGCCGCGAGATCATCTCCCGCCGCGTTGCCGAACTGGCCGCCGAGCAGAAGGGCAGCGCCATCGTCCCGGCCGACCTGCTGGACGAAGTGACCGCGCTGGTCGAGTGGCCGGTGCCGCTGGTGTGCTCCTTCGAGGAGCGCTTCCTCGCGGTGCCGCAGGAAGCCCTGATCACCACCATGCAGGACAACCAGAAGTACTTCTGCCTGCTGGACGCCAACGGCAAGCTGCTGCCGCGCTTCATCACCGTGGCCAACGTCGAGAGCAAGGCGCCGGAGCACATCGTCTCCGGCAACGAGAAGGTCGTTCGCCCGCGCCTGACCGACGCCGAGTTCTTCTTCAAGCAGGACCAGAAGCAACCGCTGGAAGCTTTCAACGCCCGTCTGAAGAACGTGGTGTTCCAGGCCCAGCTGGGCACTGTCTACGAGAAGGCCGAACGGGTTTCCAAACTGGCCGCCTACATCGCCGAGCGCATCGGTGGAGATGCCACCAACGCTGCCCGCGCCGGCATCCTCTCCAAGTGCGACCTGGCCACCGAAATGGTCGGCGAGTTCCCGGAAATGCAGGGCATCGCGGGTTACTACTACGCTACTGCCGGTGGCGAAGCCAAGGACGTCGCCCTGGCGCTGAACGAGCAATACATGCCGCGCGGCGCTGGCGCCGAACTGCCGGGCACCCTGACCGGCGCGGCGGTGGCGGTGGCCGACAAGCTCGATACCCTGGTCGGCATCTTCGGCATCGGCATGCTGCCCACCGGCAGCAAGGACCCGTACGCCCTGCGTCGTGCAGCCCTGGGCGTGCTGCGCATCCTCATCGAGAAGCAACTGGACCTGGACCTGGCCGACGCCATCGGCGTGGCCGTGGCCCAGTACGGCGACAAGGTGAAGGCCGAGGGCCTGTCCGAACAAGTGCAGGACTTCGTCTTCGACCGCCTGCGCGCCCGTTACGAGGATGAAGGCGTCAACGTAGCCGTGTACCAGGCCGTGCGTGCACTCAAGCCGACCGCTCCGCTGGACTTCGACCAGCGCGTGCAGGCCGTACAGGCCTTCCGTCAGCTGCCCGAAGCCGAGGCCCTCGCCGCTGCCAACAAGCGCGTATCGAACATCCTGGCCAAGGCCGAAGGCGAGGTGCCTGCTGCCGTCAACGCCAGCCTGTTCACCGAGACCGCCGAGAAGGCCCTTGGCAGCGCCGTGGCAGCTGCCGAGAGCGAAGTAGCTCCGCTGGCCGAGGCTCGTGACTATCGCGCCGCCCTGGCCCGTCTGGCGGCCCTGCGCGCGCCGGTGGACGCCTTCTTCGAGGAAGTCTTGGTCAACGCGGACGACAACGCCGTGAAGGCCAACCGCTACGCGCTGCTGGCGAAGCTGCGCGGGTTGTTCCTCGGCGTCGCCGACATCTCGCTGCTGGGTTGATGCCCACCTGAAAGCCGGGAGTTCGCAACGGTTCGCCGTGACGAACTCCCGGCTTTTTCATTTCCGACTTATCGAAAGTGTCTGACTTGCCGAATCACCCATGAAGCTACTGATCCTCGACCGCGACGGTGTCATCAACCAGGACTCCGACGCCTACATCAAATCCCTCGACGAGTGGATTCCGATTCCCAGCGCGATCTCAGCCATCGCCCGCCTGAGCAAGGCCGGCTGGACAGTGGCCGTGGCCACCAACCAATCGGGCATCGCCCGCGGCTATTACGACCTCGCTACGCTGGACAGCATGCATCAGCGTCTGCGCGAGCTGGTGGCAGAGCAGGGCGGCGAACTCGGCGTGGTCGTCTACTGCCCTCACGGCCCCGACGAGAGCTGCGACTGCCGCAAGCCGAAACCCGGTATGCTGCGGCAGATTGCCCAGCACTACGGCGTGGAGTTACGCGGCACCTGGTTCGTGGGTGACAGCCGGGGTGACCTGGACGCCGCGCTGGCCGTCGATTGTCAGCCAGTGTTGGTAAAGACCGGCAAAGGCGAGCGAACCCTGACCAAGCCGTTGCCCGAAGGCACGCTGGTATTTGACGATCTGGCGGCAGTAGCCGACCAACTTCTTTCCTGAGGACCCATCCCCCATGTCGATAGTGCAGGCCATCAGAACCGTTCTCTTCTACCTGCTGCTGTCGTTCAGCGCTTTCGTCTGGGGCACCCTGAGCCTGCTCATTGCGCCCTTCCTGCCGTACCGCGCGCGCTACCGCTTCATTGCCCAGGCCTGGTGCAAGTTTGCGGTCTGGCTCGCCAGCTGGGTGGTCGGCGTGCGCTACGAACTCAAGGGCGTGGAGAACATCCCCGATCAGCCCTGCGTGATCCTCGCCAAACACCAGAGCACCTGGGAGACCTTCTTCCTCACCGGCTACTTCGAGCCGCTGGCGCTGGTGCTCAAGCGCGAGCTGCTGTTCGTGCCCTTTTTCGGCTGGGCCATGGCGCTGCTCAAGCCCATCGCCATCAACCGCGACCAGCCCAAGGTGGCGCTGAAGCAGATCGCCAAGCAGGGCGAAGAGTGCCTCAAGAAGGGCGCCTGGGTACTGATCTTCCCGGAAGGCACCCGCGTTCCCACCGGCCAGATCGGCAAGTTCTCCCGCGGCGGCGCCGCCCTGGCCGTCAACGGCAACCTGCCGGTCCTGCCGATCGCCCACAATGCCGGGCACTGCTGGCCGAAGAACGGCTGGGCAAAATACCCGGGGACCATCCAGGTGGTAATCGGCCCGGCCATGTACGCCGAAGGGGAGGGCGCACGCGCCATCACCGAGCTCAACCAGCGCGCCGAGAACTGGGTCATCCAGACCCTGCGCGACATGGGTGAGCTGCCGGCCGATACCACGCCTCAATCGGTGGCCGAGGCATCCTGACGCAGCGCCTTCCCGCAGACAAGAGAAAAGGGCCCCGAAGGGCCCTTTCTTTTTGCCTGCAGGAGGTCAGACGTCCAGGTTGGACACCGCCAGGGCGTTGCTTTCGATGAAGTCGCGGCGCGGCTCCACGGCGTCGCCCATCAGGGTGTTGAACAGCTGGTCGGCAGCGATGGCATCCTCGATGGTCACCTTCAGCATGCGGCGCACGTTCGGATCCATGGTGGTTTCCCACAGCTGATCCGGGTTCATCTCGCCCAGACCTTTGTATCGCTGGATGCTGTGACGCTTGGTGCCTTCGGTCATCAGCCAGTCGAGCGCTTCCTTGAAGGTGCTGACCGGCTTTTTGCGCTCGCCCTTCTGCACATAGGCACCGTCTTCCAACAGGCTGTTCAGCTTGCTGCCCAGCTCGGTGACCGCGCGGTAATCGTTGCTGGCAATGAAGTCGCGGTTGTAGGTGATATAGCTCGACAGGCCGTGGGCGACCATCTCGACTTCCGGAAGCCACAGGTGACGCTCGCGGTCTTCGCGCAGGCTGACCTTGTAAACCAGGCCGGACT
This sequence comes from Pseudomonas sp. NPDC086581, assembly GCF_044746165.1. Classification (NCBI taxonomy): domain Bacteria; kingdom Pseudomonadati; phylum Pseudomonadota; class Gammaproteobacteria; order Pseudomonadales; family Pseudomonadaceae; genus Pseudomonas; species Pseudomonas sp. NPDC086581. The sequence goes on from NZ_JBIVBR010000004.1 coordinate 257,236, forward strand.
TCTCGCTGTTCTTCAGGCGCTCCTGGTACTGGTCCAGCCAGCTCTGCATGGCCGCCTGGTCACCCAGTTGCTCGGCTTCGATGCGCGGCAGGTAGACGAAGTGCTCGGTGAGGTCCTGCGGGTACAGACGGGACAGGCGCTTGAGGGTGCGCATGACGGCACGGTACTCGTTGACCAGCTTCTCCAGCGCCTCGCCGGACAAGCCCGGAGCGCTTTCGTTGACATGCACGCTGGCCTCTTCGAGGGCCGACTGGGTCATGTACTCATCCATGGCCACGTCGTCCTTGATGTACTGCTCCTGCTTGCCGCGCTTCACCTTGTACAGCGGCGGCTGGGCGATATAGATGTAGCCGCGCTCGACCAGCTCCGGCAGCTGACGGAAGAAGAAGGTCAGCAGCAGGGTACGGATGTGCGAACCGTCGACGTCAGCATCGGTCATGATGATGATGTTGTGGTAACGCAGCTTGTCGATGTTGTACTCCTCGCGACCGATACCGCAGCCCAGTGCGGTGATCAGCGTGCCAACCTCCTGGGAGGACAGCATCTTGTCGAAGCGAGCCTTCTCGACGTTGAGGATCTTGCCCTTGAGCGGCAGGATTGCCTGGGTCTTGCGGTTACGGCCCTGCTTCGCAGAACCGCCCGCGGAGTCACCTTCCACGATGTACAGTTCGGAGAGGGCGGGGTCCTTCTCCTGGCAATCGGCGAGCTTGCCCGGCAGGCCGGCGATGTCCAGCGCGCCCTTGCGGCGGGTCATCTCACGAGCCTTGCGCGCAGCCTCGCGGGCACGCGCGGCGTCGATCATCTTGCCGACCACGGCCTTGGCTTCGTTCGGGTTCTCCAGCAGGAAGTCGGCGAAGTACTTGCCCATCTCCTGTTCGACGGCGGTCTTCACCTCCGAGGAAACCAGCTTGTCCTTGGTCTGCGAGCTGAACTTCGGATCCGGTACCTTCACCGAAATGATCGCGGTCAGACCCTCACGGGCGTCGTCGCCGGTGGTGGCGATCTTGAACTTCTTCGCCAGGCCTTCCTGCTCGATGTAGTTGTTCAGGTGACGGGTGAGGGCGGAGCGGAAGCCCGCCAGGTGGGTACCACCGTCACGCTGGGGAATGTTGTTGGTGAAGCAGAGGATGTTCTCGTTGAAGCTGTCGTTCCACTGCAGAGCCACTTCCACGCCGACGCCGTCTTCTTCGCGCTGGCAATTGAAATGGAAGACCTGATTCACCGCAGTCTTGTTGGTGTTCAAGTACTCGACGAAAGCGCGCAGGCCACCTTCGTACTTGAACAGCTCTTCCTTGCCGGCACGCTCGTCGCGAAGGACGATGCCAACGCCGGAGTTCAGGAAGGACAGCTCGCGGATCCGCTTGGCCAGGATGTCCCAGCTGAAGTGGATGTTGTGGAAGGTTTCCGCGGACGGCTTGAAATGCACCTCGGTGCCCGAGCCATCGGTGTCACCCACCGGGCGCAACGGAAACTGCGGAACACCGTGGTGGTAGACCTGTTCCCAAACCTTGCCTTCGCGGCGGATGGTCAGGCGCAGCTCGTGGGAGAGGGCGTTCACCACGGACACACCCACACCGTGCAGACCGCCGGAGACCTTGTAGCTGTTGTCGTCGAACTTACCGCCGGCGTGAAGGACGGTCATGATGACCTCGGCCGCGGAGACCCCTTCTTCCTTGTGGATATCCACCGGAATGCCGCGACCATTGTCGCGCACGGTGATGGATTCATCGGTGTGAATGGTGATGCTGATCTCGCTGCAGTAGCCCGCCAGCGCTTCGTCGATCGAGTTATCCACGACCTCGAAGACCATGTGGTGCAGGCCAGTGCCGTCGTCGGTATCACCGATATACATGCCCGGACGCTTACGTACGGCATCCAGCCCCTTCAGTACCTTGATACTGGAAGAGTCGTAGGTGTTCTCGCTCATTCTTCACTCCCGATGGTAGTGTCCTGAGAGACGCGCCCATGTTCCACGTGGAACATCGACACCGGCGTTTCCGTTTGCCAGCCGTCTTTCAATAAGTGCGGATCGACGCAGGTGATGAATACCTGGCAACCCAGATCTTCGAGAAGCCGGCACAAAGACAACCGGTGCTTCTCATCCAATTCGGAGGGGAGGTCATCCACCAGGTAGACGCATTGCCCGCGCTTGGCCTGGTTGATCAAGTGCCCCTGGGCGATCCGCAAAGCGCAGACCACCAGTTTCTGTTGGCCACGGGAAAGTATCTCCGCGGCATTGTGCCCCCCCAGACGGATTCTCAGATCCGCCCGTTGCGGTCCCGCCTGGGTGTGCCCCATCTGCTGATCGCGAAGCAGACTGGAAGACAGCACCTCGCTCAACTCGCGCTCCTTATCCCATCCCCGGTAGTAGCTGAGCGTCAGATCATCAATCTGGATCAACTCGGCCAGAGTCCGCTCAAACTGCGGCTTGAGCGCCTGGATATAGGACCGCCGATACCCGTCGATTTCATCGCTGGCGACGCATAATTCGCGATCCCACGCGGCTTGCGAAGCACCGTCCAGTTTACCATGTCGGAGCCACGAGTTCCGCTGCTGCAGGGCCTTCTGGAGTCTTTGCCAGGCGATCATGAAGCGTTGTTCCACGTGGAACACTCCCCAGTCGAGGAACTGCCGGCGAATCTTCGGCGCGCCTTCCAGCAGCCGGAAACTATCCGGGTTGATCAACTGCAGCGGCAGAGTCTCGGCAAGCTGTGCGGCGCTCCGCGCATTCTGCCCATCGATGCGAATCTGGAACTCGCCCTGACGATCTCGTGAAACCCCCAGGCTGCTATCGAAGCCATTGCCCAGACGTACCTGTCCGAACACCGTGCAAGCCGGTTCTTCGTACTGGATGACAGGTTGCAGGCGCATGCTGCGGAAGGAGCGGGCGAGACCGAGCAGGTGGATGGCTTCCAGCACACTGGTCTTGCCGCTGCCGTTTTCGCCGTAGAGGATGTTGATGCGGGGGGAGGGAGAGAGGGTCACCGGGTGCAGGTTGCGCACCGCGGTGACCGAAAGGCGGGTAAGGGACATCGATACGCGTCAGAGGCGCATCGGCATGACGACGTAGGCGGAATCGTCGTTGTCCGCTTCCTGAACCAGCGCACTGCTGTTGGAGTCGGAGAGGATCATGCGCACCTGCTCGGTACCCATGACACCCAGGACGTCCAGCAGGTAGCTGACGTTGAAGCCGATTTCCAGGCTGCCGCCGTTGTAGTCGACCTGCACTTCTTCTTCCGCTTCTTCCTGCTCCGGGTTGTTCGCCTGGATTTTCAGGAGGCCGTTGGAAAGCTGCAGACGAATGCCGCGGTACTTCTCGTTGGACAGGATCGCGGTGCGGCTGAACGCTTCGCGCAGCACCTGGCGGTCACCGATGACCAGCTTGTCGCCACCCTTGGGCAGTACGCGCTCGTAATCCGGGAACTTGCCATCCACCAGCTTGGAAGTGAAAGTGAACTCGCCGGTGGTCGCACGAATGTGGTGCTGGCCGAGCACGATGGACACTTCGCCGTCCTGCTCGGTGAGCAGGCGGGCCAGCTCCAGGATGCCTTTACGCGGCACGATCACCTGGTGGCGATCCTGCGCTTCGGGCACGCCGTTGCTCAGCGAGCACATGGCCAGGCGATGGCCGTCTGTGGCCACAGCGCGCAGGGTGCCGCCGCCCACTTCCAGCAGCATGCCATTCAGGTAGTAGCGTACGTCCTGCTGTGCCATGGCGAAGCTGGTGCGATCGATCAGGCGACGCAGCTTGCTCTGCACCAGGCTGAAGGTCAGCGAACCCGGGCCCTCTTCCACGGTGGGGAAGTCATTGGCCGGCAGGGTGGAGAGGGTGAAGCGGCTGCGACCGGCCTTCACCAGGAGCTTCTGCTCGTCGACGCGGATGTCGATCACGGCATCGCTAGGCAGGCTCTTGCAGATATCCATCAACTTGCGCGCCGGCACGGTGATCTCGCCCGGTTCGGCGGCATCTTCCAAGGCGACGCGGCCAACCAGCTCGACTTCCAGGTCGGTGCCGGTGAGCGACAGTTGCTGGCCTTCGACAACCAGCAGGACGTTGGAAAGAACCGGCAGCGTCTGGCGGCGCTCGACAACGCCAGCGACCAGTTGCAGGGGTTTCAACAGAGCTTCGCGTTGAATAGTGAAATGCATGGTCTAGTCCCTTGCCTCGTGAGGCTGCGTCAGGTGGTCAGAGTACGCAGCAGGTTCTTGTAGTCCTCGCGGATATCCGCGTCGGATTCCTTGAGTTGAGCGATCTTACGACAGGCGTGCAGCACCGTGGTGTGATCCCGACCGCCGAAGGCCACGCCGATCTCCGGCAGGCTGTGGTTGGTCAGTTCCTTGGAGAGTGCCATGGCCACCTGACGCGGACGCGCGACCGAGCGCGAACGGCGCTTGGACAGCAGGTCAGCAATCTTGATCTTGTAGTACTCGGCGACGGTGCGCTGGATATTGTCGATGCTGACCAGCTTGTCCTGCAGGGCCAGAAGGTCCTTCAGCGACTCGCGGATCAGCTCGATAGTGATCGGCCGGCCCATGAAGTGGGAGTGGGCGATCACGCGCTTGAGCGCACCTTCCAGCTCACGCACGTTGGAGCGGATGCGCTGGGCGATGAAGAATGCGGCGTCGTGCGGCAGCTCGACCTTGGCCTGCTCGGCCTTCTTCATCAGGATCGCCACGCGGGTTTCCAGCTCCGGCGGCTCGACGGCCACCGTCAGGCCCCAGCCAAAGCGGGACTTCAGACGCTCTTCCAGGCCTTCAATCTCCTTCGGGTAGCGGTCGCTGGTCAGGATGACTTGCTGGCCGCCTTCAAGAAGGGCGTTGAAGGTGTGGAAGAACTCTTCCTGGGAACGCTCCTTGCGGGCGAAGAACTGGATATCGTCGATCAGCAGCGCGTCCACTGAACGGTAGAAGCGCTTGAACTCGTTGATGGCATTCAGCTGCAGAGCTTTCACCATATCCGCGACGAAACGTTCCGAATGCAGGTACACGACCTTCGCATTGGGGTTCTTCTTGAGCAGGTGGTTACCCACAGCGTGCATCAGGTGGGTCTTACCCAGGCCGACGCCACCATAAAGGAAGAGCGGGTTGTAGCCGTGCTTGAGGTTGTCCGCGACCTGCCAGGCGGCCGCGCGGGCCAGCTGGTTGGATTTACCTTCGACGAAGTTCTCGAAGGTAAAGGTGCGGTTGAGGTAGCTGGTGTGCTTGAGAGCACCTTCTACCTGCACGTTGCGCTCGGTACGCACAGCCGCGACCGGCATTGCAGCGGCCATCGGATCGATGCCCGGGCTGGACTCGTCGAGATCGACGATGGTCTGCACCGGCGCAGCCGAAATAGGCTGCGGCTCGGGCATGGAGAGAGCCACCGGTGCAGGTGCAACCACTGGCACAGGCGCGGCAGCAACGGGAGCCGGCTGAACATTTACCTGCGGCGTCGGAACCAGGGCTGGACGCGGAGTACGGCTACGGCGGCTACCAATCAGCAGCGAAATCGCCGGAATCTGACCATTGCCACGCTCGCTCAGCAATTCAAGCAAGCGCCCCATGTACTTCTCGTTGACCCAGTCGAGTACGAAGCGGTTGGGTGCGTAGACGCGCAGCTCCTCACCCTCGGCCTCGACCTGCAAAGGTCGGATCCAGGTGTTGAATTGCTGGGACGGCAGCTCGTCGCGCAGAAGCTCCACGCACTGCTGCCAAAGTTCCACGGACACGGATATCCCCCAAAAGAAGTCGCAAAGCGAAACAGGCGGCCATTGTATCCCCGCCCGACCAACTTATCCACAGTTAAGCGCGCGGGGATGCAAGTAAAATCAACGTGTTAATGATTTTACCGGCGGTCGGCTAATAACGCCTTGAACCTTGTGGATAACAGCTTGATGGGGCAGGGGAAGACTCTGGTGATCGTTCTGTGGAAAAAACCTCTGTGGAAAAATCCGCGTTCCATACCCAGCTTTCCAACCGGCTCCACACAAGTGGCCCACGACTTCCCGACAGGGTTATCATTTCCGCTAGGCTGCTTATTCAATGGCCTCTGTGGACTTATGCACAGGCATAGGCCTGTATAAACATAATCATCGCTTCAATCTTTAAAAAAGAGATTTCCCTTCTTTCTATAGATTTTGTATCCGGGTCTGGTTGGAAATTGACCTGACCGCGCGATTTCACTAGAATCGCCGGTCTCTTTAAACGGGGTCACTGCGACCTCATGTCGTCAAACCCAGGTACCGAATCATGAAACGTACTTTCCAACCCAGCACCCTCAAGCGCGCTCGCGTGCACGGCTTCCGCGCTCGCATGGCCACCAAGAACGGTCGTCAGGTTCTGTCGCGTCGTCGCGCCAAGGGCCGTAAGCGTCTGACCGTCTGATTTGTCTGACACAGGTGGTGAGTCGAGATTTCAGCCGGGAAAAACGTCTTCTGACAGCCCGGCAATTCACAGCGGTCTTCGACTCCCCCACCTCCAAGGTTCCCGGCAAGCACATCCTGCTGCTGGCGCGCGAAAACGGTCTCGATCACCCCCGCCTGGGCCTGGTGATCGGCAAGAAGAACGTCAAGCTCGCCGTCGAGCGCAACCGCCTCAAACGCCTTCTCCGTGAATCCTTCCGCCATCACCAGCAAAAGCTGGCCGGCCTGGATATCGTGGTGATCGCGCGCAAAGGCCTCGGCGATCTGGAGAATGAAGAGCTGCACCAGCAGTTCGGCAAGCTCTGGAAGCGCCTGTTGCGCAACCGGCCCAGCCCGGAACCTTCGACAGATTCTCCGGGAGTGGCCGACAGTTCCCATGCGTAGACTGGCGCTGTTACTGATCCAGTTTTACCGCTACGCCATCAGTCCCATGATGGGCAGGCACTGTCGTTTCTACCCCAGCTGTTCCTGCTACGCGCAAGAAGCCATTGAAACTCATGGTTTCCTGCGTGGTGGCTGGCTGGCCGCTCGTCGCCTAGGCCGCTGCCACCCCTGGCATCCCGGTGGCTACGATCCGGTACCGCCAGATCCTTCCAAGCCCGCCCCTTCCTCGACGGCCGAGTAACCATGGACATCAAACGTTCAATCCTATTCGTCGCCCTGGCAATCGTGTCCTACGCGCTGGTTCTCCAGTGGAACAAGGACTACGGCCAGCCCGAACTGCCGGCGCAGACCGCGACCTTCAATCAGACTGAAGGCCTGCCGGACACTTCCGTGCCTGCCGGCAATGCGGCCAATGCCGACGTACCCACCACGCAGAACGCCCAGGCCAGCCTGCCCAATGAGCAGAAGCCGGCTGCAACCAGCGAACAGCTGATCCGCGTGAAGACCGATGTCCTGGACCTGACCATCGACCCGCGCGGCGGCGACGTGATCAAGCTCGGCCTGACCCAGTACCCGCTGCGCCAGGATCGCCCGGACGTACCGTTCCCGCTCTTCGAGCGTGACAACCAGCGCACCTACCTGGCCCAGAGCGGCCTGACCGGCGCCAACGGCCCGGATGCCGCTGCCAGCGGTCGCCCGCTCTACGCCTCGGCCAAACCCGTCTACGAACTGGCCGAAGGCCAGGACCAGATGGTGGTCGACCTGACTTATGCACAGGATGGCGTCAGCTACATCAAGCGCTTCACCTTCCACCGCGGCCTGAAAAACGACTGCACCGAGAAGGAAAAGGCACAGAAGAAGCTCGAGTGCATCAACCCCAATGCCTATCAGGTTGGCGTGAGCTACCTGATCGACAACCAGAGCGACAAACCGTGGAACGCTTCGCTGTTCGCCCAGCTCAAGCGTGACGCCAGCGTCGATCCGTCCTCCACCACCGCTACCGGCGTATCGACCTACCTCGGCGCTGCGGTCTGGACCCCTGAAAAGCCCTACGTGAAAGTGTCCATGAAGGACATGGACAAAGAGCAGTTCAAGGAAACCGTCCAGGGTGGCTGGGTAGCTTGGCTGCAGCACTACTTCGTCACCGCCTGGGTTCCCGCCAAGGGCGAAACCCACAGCGTGATGACCCGCAAGGACGCCCAAGGCAACTACATCGTCGGCTACACCGGTCCCAACCTGACCGTTGCGCCGGGTGCCAAGGGCGAAACCAGCATGACCCTGTATGCCGGCCCGAAACTGCAGGCGTACCTGAAGGAACTGTCCCCGGGTCTGGAACTGACCGTCGACTACGGCCCGCTGTGGTTCATTGCCCAGCCGATCTTCTGGCTGCTGCAACATATCCACAACCTGGTGGGTAACTGGGGCTGGTCGATCATCTTCCTGACCATCGTCATCAAACTGGCATTCTTCCCGCTGTCCGCCGCCAGCTACCGCTCCATGGCCCGCATGCGCGCCGTGTCGCCGAAACTGGCAGCCCTGAAGGAACAGCATGGTGATGATCGCCAGAAGATGTCCCAGGCGATGATGGAGCTGTACAAGAAGGAGAAGATCAATCCCCTGGGTGGCTGCCTGCCGATCCTGGTGCAGATGCCGGTCTTCCTCTCGTTGTACTGGGTACTGCTGGAAAGTGTCGAGATGCGCCAAGCCCCTTGGCTGGGCTGGATTGTCGACCTGTCGGTGAAGGATCCGTTCTTCATCCTGCCGATCATCATGGGCGCCACCATGCTGGTTCAGCAGATGCTCAACCCGACTCCGCCGGACCCCATGCAGGCCAAGGTGATGAAGCTGATGCCGATCATCTTCACCTTCTTCTTCCTGTGGTTCCCGGCCGGTCTGGTCCTGTACTGGGTTGTGAATAACTGCCTGTCCATCGCACAGCAGTGGTACATTACCCGTCGGATCGAAGCGGCGGCGAAGAAGGCTTCTGCCTGATATCTCAGCCCGATACCGATCGACAAGACGCCCCCTCGTGGGGCGTTTTGCTATGTGGATAACATTGCCTTGCCGCGAGCCACGGCAACCACCGCGAGACCGTCGACATGAATGCAGCCCGTGAAACTATCGCCGCAGTCGCCACCGCCCAGGGCCGTGGCGGCGTGGGCATCGTCCGCGTCTCCGGTCCTCGTGCGCGCGCCATGGCCATAACCTTGAGCGGCCGCGAACCCCAACCGCGCTATGCCCACTACGGGCCGTTCCACGCCGATGACGGCGAAGTCATCGATGAAGGCCTCCTACTCTACTTCTCCGGCCCGAACTCCTTCACCGGCGAAGATGTGCTTGAGCTGCAGGGCCATGGCGGCCCCGTGGTGATGGACATGCTGTTGCAGCGCTGCCTCGAACTGGGCGCACGCCAGGCCCGCCCAGGCGAGTTCAGCGAGCGCGCATTCCTAAACGACAAAATGGACCTGGCCCAGGCTGAAGCCATTGCCGACCTTATCGAGGCCAGCTCAGCCCAGGCCGCTCGAAACGCAGTCCGCTCGCTTCAGGGCGAGTTCTCGCGTCGTGTACATGGCCTGACTGACCAGTTGATCAGGCTGCGCATGTACGTCGAGGCTGCCATCGACTTCCCGGAAGAAGAAATCGACTTCCTCGCCGATGGCCATGTCCTTTCACAGCTCGACGCGGTGCGCGCAGAACTCGCTTCCGTACTGCGCGAAGCCGGCCAGGGTGCACTGCTGCGCGACGGTATGACCGTGGTGATCGCCGGGCGCCCCAACGCCGGCAAATCCAGCCTGCTGAATGCCCTGGCGGGGCGTGAAGCGGCCATCGTCACCGATATCGCCGGCACCACCCGCGACGTGCTGCGCGAACATATCCACATCGACGGCATGCCGCTGCACATCATCGACACCGCCGGACTGCGCAGCACCGATGACCATGTGGAAAAGATTGGCGTCGAACGCGCGCTGAAGGCCATCAACGAGGCGGATCGAGTCCTGTTGGTGGTGGACTCGACCGCCGCGGAAGCCAGCGATCCCTTCGCGCTGTGGCCGGAATTCCTCGACAGCCGCCCGGACCCGGCGCATGTGACCCTGATTCGCAACAAAGCGGATTTATCCACAGAGAACATCGGGCTCGAAGAAAGTGCCGACGGCCACGTCACCGTCACCCTGTCCGCACGTTCCGGCAATGGTCTGGACCTGCTGCGCGAGCACCTCAAGGCCTGCATGGGCTTCGAGCAGACAGCCGAGAGCAGCTTCAGCGCCCGCCGTCGCCATTTGGAGGCCCTGCGATTGGCCGGAGACAGCCTCGAGCACGGCCGCGCACAGCTCACCCTGAGCGGTGCAGGCGAGCTGCTGGCCGAAGACCTGCGTCAGGCCCAGCAGGCCCTGGGCGAGATCACCGGTGCCTTCACGCCGGATGACCTGCTGGGACGCATCTTCTCCAGCTTCTGCATCGGCAAGTAAGGTAGTAACGTAAGAAGCAGCTTACACGCGAGACATCGCCGAACAACGATTGCAAAAGAGAATCTAAGTGCCGCCTACAGATCCCACGAGGGAATGCCATGCGCCACACATCCTCCACTCTTTTCCACATCACCCATTGGAAAGCCGGCTCCCAATGGATTTTGAAGATCCTTGAAGCGATAGCTCCTGAGCGAATAATTCGACCTCGAGTCGGTGAAGGCCAACTGCTTCTGGACCCTATCGTTGACGGCGCCATTTACCCGACGGCATATCTAACGCGGGAACAATACGACTCCATCGATCGCCCCGCGGGCTCCAGGCACTTCGTGGTCCTTCGGGATTTGCGCGACACGCTGATATCAGGCTATTTCAGCGCGCGCTACAGCCATGCGTTGAGTTCCACAGGGCTGGCCGATCTTCGGCACCAGCTCGAGCAATTGAGCCTCGATGATGGCCTGCTCTATTTGGCAGAGACATGGCTCAGAGGCCCCGCGCTCATACAAGCGTCCTGGCTTCAAGAACCCACAGGCATCTTCAGATACGAAGATATCCTCACCCACGATCTGGACCTGATGCACGAGGCCCTCAATACGGTTGGAGGCCTCGACATATCCACAGATCGACTCAAGGTCGCAGTTGAAGCGAACCGCTTCGATGTGCTGACGGGAGGGCGCCAGGCGGGTCTGGAAAATACCATGGCCCACGAAAGGAAAGGGATAGCCGGAGATTGGCAAAATCACTTCAGTGAGAAGGTGAAACAGCGAGTGGAGGAGTTGTATGGCCCTTTGCTTCGTCGCTATGAACGGAGTACGCAATTATCCGCTAACACCTACAGTCTCCCTCAAAAGCCAAGTGCTGACGAAGTCCTGGCCAGCTACTCCCAGACCATCGCCGTACACCCTTCACTGCCCAGCTACGCCCACTGGCTTGCTTGGGAGCTTGCGGCCTTCAAACAGATATCCCTGAAGGGAAACGTGCTGGACCTAGGCTGCAGCGATCCGAAGTTCCTCAACCTAGTTCTACCTTACGGCAGCACTGCAGACGGAATGTGTACCAACCCGCACCAGGCTGAACAGGCTCGACTCTACGGTCGTTACAACAACGTTCACGCCGATGGATTTTCCTCTCTGCGACAAAAGGGAGAGTTCGACCATGTGTTCTCTCGAGGATCCCTGGTGCATTTCCCGGGACTGGAGAACAACCTGCAAGCTGTTCTGGGCGAGCTAAAGCCAGGCGGCACTTTCGCCTGCAGTGTGGTTACCAACCGTTATGAGGAATGGGAGACCCTCCCGTATTTGCTGGAGATATCCGGCTATGCAGATATCGGCGAGCAAGCGCGTCAGAAGCATATGAATTTCCACGGAATTCAGTACGCGCTCCCCATAGAGCAATGGCAGAACTGCTTCATGGAAGCGGGATTCGAGGTGATAGCCACCTACCCCGTAGTACCACGGGTAAATGCTCAAGCCAATCTCATCTTCGATGCCTTGTGGCACGCGATATCCAAAGAGGGACGGCCTCTAGGCGAGTTCATGGCTGCATACGTTTCTGCCAGACCCCGATTCCTGCAGTTATTGTCGAGTTCGATCGACGCCCTGATGGAGTTGGAAAGCAACTGGGAAGACACAGCGGGAGCCGTCTTCGAGCTGCGGAAACCTCAATAGCAGCGTTACCATCCGGATACAACACGTCAGGGATACTTATCCACAGCCTGGTACCATCCACCCCCAAAAACGTTCTCCCTGCCCTCCGCAAACGTTTCTGAGTTTACTCGCAGCGATGGTGACAGGCTGCAACCCCCCAAATTTCATATAGATTCTGGCTCGCGGCAGGTAATTCACACCCCTCCCGAAGACCTGTGGACAACCAACGTATAGATAAGTGAACAGGCTCTGCAGCAACCAGTGGATAAATCCACCTGTTGATAACACTTCACTTAATCCACAAGCTAGCCACCGACGATCCCCTGCAACCGTACAGCATCGGCACAGGGTTGTTAGGCGCTGAAAGCAAGGCTGTGTCTGGCCTGTAATAGGTTATCCACAGAAAACGGCTTCACTATACATAAACACAAGCTCTAAAAAGATTTAAAAAGATTCCTCTCTTTTATTTTCTACTAGAGGCCAACGGCACAAGTTGGCTATTTTTTGTTCAGACGCCTTCAATCGAAAGCCCTAAGCCCCTATACTGTCCGGCTCTCTTCTTTCTCCTTGATCAACAGGCACGAGGTGCGTGGTGGATTTCCCTTCCCGTTTTGACGTGATCGTGATCGGCGGCGGCCATGCCGGCACAGAGGCCGCGTTGGCGGCCGCACGCATGGGCGTGAAGACGCTGCTGCTCACCCACAATGTGGAAACCCTTGGCCAGATGAGCTGCAACCCCGCCATTGGTGGGATCGGCAAAAGCCATCTGGTAAAGGAAATCGATGCGCTGGGCGGTGCCATGGCACTGGCCACCGATAAAGGCGGCATCCAGTTCCGCGTGTTGAACAGCCGTAAAGGCCCAGCCGTCCGTGCGACACGAGCCCAGGCTGACCGTGTTCTCTACAAGGCCGCCGTGCGCGAGATCCTGGAGAACCAGCCGAACCTGTGGATATTCCAGCAGGCCTGTGATGACCTGATCGTCGAACAGGACCAGGTGCGCGGCGTAGTGACCCAGATGGGTCTGAAATTCCATGCAGATAACGTCGTGCTCACCGCCGGCACTTTCCTCGGTGGACTTATCCACATCGGCCTGGAGAACTACTCAGGTGGCCGCGCCGGTGATCCGCCCTCGATCGCCCTGGCCCGCCGCCTGCGTGAACTGCCGCTGCGTGTTGGCCGCCTGAAGACCGGCACTCCGCCACGCATCGATGGCCGCAGCGTCGATTTCAGCGTGATGACCGAGCAGCCCGGCGATACGCCGATCCCGGTGATGTCCTTCCTGGGCTCCAAGGAGATGCATCCGCGCCAGGTCAGCTGCTGGATCACCCACACCAACGCGCGGACCCACGAGATCATCGCGTCCAACCTCGATCGCTCGCCCATGTACTCCGGCGTTATCGAAGGGGTCGGCCCGCGCTATTGCCCGTCGATCGAAGACAAGATCCATCGCTTCGCCGACAAGGACAGCCATCAGGTCTTCCTCGAACCCGAGGGCCTGACCACCCACGAGCTGTACCCGAACGGCATCTCCACTTCGCTGCCCTTCGATGTGCAACTGGATATCGTCCGCTCGATCCGCGGCATGGAGAACGCGCACATCGTTCGCCCGGGCTACGCCATCGAGTACGACTACTTCGATCCGCGCGACCTGAAGTACAGCCTGGAAACCAAGGTCATCGGTGGTCTGTTCTTCGCTGGCCAGATCAACGGCACCACCGGCTACGAAGAAGCCGGCGCCCAGGGGCTGCTCGCCGGCGCCAACGCCGCGCTGCGCTCGCAAGGCCGTGAAAGCTGGTGCCCGCGTCGCGACGAGGCCTACATCGGTGTACTGGTCGACGACCTGATTACCCTCGGCACCCAGGAGCCGTACCGCATGTTCACGTCGCGCGCCGAGTACCGGCTGATCCTGCGCGAGGACAACGCGGATCTGCGCCTGACCGAGAAAGGCCGCCAACTGGGCCTGATCGACGACGAGCGCTGGGCTGTCTTTGAAGCCAAGCGTGAAGGCATCGAGCGCGAGGAACAGCGCCTGAAGAGCACCTGGGTTCGCCCCAACACGCCGCAGGGCGACGCTATCGCCGAGCGCTTTGGTACTCCGCTGGCTCACGAATACAACCTGCTGAACCTGCTGGCCCGCCCGGAAATCGACTACCTCAGCCTGGCCGAAGTGACCGGCGCCGGTGCCGAAGACCCGCAGGTCGCAGAACAGGTGGAGATCCGTACCAAGTACGCCGGCTACATCGATCGCCAGCAGGAAGAGATTGCGCGCCTGCGAGCCAGCGAAGATACCCGCCTGCCTGTGGATATCGACTACGCGTCCATCTCCGGGCTGTCCAAGGAGATCCAACTCAAGCTGGGCACCGCACGACCAGAGACTCTCGGTCAGGCCGGGCGCATCCCGGGCGTGACCCCAGCGGCGATCTCCCTGTTGCTGATCCACCTGAAAAAGCGCTCGTCCGGTCGTCAGCTGGAGCAGAGCGCCTGATGTCCCTGGTCACTGCCCGCCACGCCGAAGAACTCGCGCGTGGCATCCAGACGCTCGGCCTGGATATCGACGAAGCCGCCCAGCAGCGCCTGCTGGATTACCTGGCCTTGCTGGCCAAGTGGAACAAGGCCTACAACCTCACCGCCGTGCGCGATGTGGATGAAATGGTCTCCCGCCACCTGCTCGACAGCCTGAGCATCGTCCCGCAGTTCGAAGCTGTCGGTGGCGAGCGCTGGCTGGACGTCGGCAGCGGCGGCGGCATGCCCGGTATCCCGCTGGCCATCCTGTTCCCCGGCAAGTCGCTGACCCTGCTGGACAGCAACGGCAAGAAGACCCGCTTCCTGACCCAGGTGAAGCTGGAGCTCAAGCTCGACAACCTGCAGGTTATCCACAGCCGGGTGGAGGCCTTCCAACCGGAGCTGCCGTTCAATGGCATCGTCTCGCGGGCTTTCAGCAGCCTCGAGGACTTCACCAACTGGACGCGCCACCTGGGTGACACCCAGACCAACTGGCTGGCCATGAAAGGCGTACACCCCAGCGACGAGCTCGCGGCACTCCCGGAAGATTTCCGGGTCGAAGCCGAACGCGCTCTGGCGGTGCCGGGTTGCCAAGGCCAGCGCCATCTGCTGATACTGCGCCGCACTGCATGACGGGGAGTGGGGAAAACCATGGCTAAGGTATTCGCGATCGCCAACCAGAAGGGCGGCGTCGGCAAGACCACGACCTGTATCAACCTCGCGGCATCGCTGGTCGCCACCAAGCGACGCGTGCTGCTGATCGACCTCGATCCACAGGGCAACGCCACCACCGGCAGCGGTGTGGATAAGTTGTCCCTGGACCATTCCATCTACGACGTGCTCACCGGTGAATGCGACCTGGCCCAGGCCATGCAGTTCTCCGAGCACGGCGGCTACCAGCTGCTCCCCGCCAACCGCGACCTCACCGCGGCTGAAGTGGTGCTGCTGGAAATGGACATGAAGGAACATCGTCTGCGCCATGCCCTGGCGCCGATTCGCGAAAACTACGACTTCATCCTCATCGACTGCCCGCCGTCGCTGTCGATGCTGACGGTCAACGCCCTGTCCGCCTCGGACGGCGTGATCATCCCGATGCAGTGCGAGTACTACGCACTGGAGGGCCTGACCGACCTGATGAACAGCATCCAGCGCATCGCCGAGCGGCTGAACCCGGCGCTGAAGATCGAGGGTCTGCTGCGCACCATGTACGACCCGCGCATCAGCCTGACCAACGATGTCAGCGCGCAGTTGCAGGAGCACTTCGGCGACAAGCTCTACACCACCGTGATCCCGCGCAACGTGCGACTGGCCGAGGCACCCAGCTTCGGCATGCCGGCGCTGGTCTACGACAAGCAATCGCGCGGTGCCCTCGCCTACCTGGCGCTGGCCGGCGAGCTGGTGCGCCGTCAGCGCGCCGCCCGCACCACCGCCCCCGCCTAAGAGATTAAGGAACCCGCATGGCCGCCAAGAAACGAGGTCTCGGACGCGGGCTGGACGCCCTGCTCAGTGGCTCCAGCGCCGCTACGCTGCAGGAAGAAGCCGTTCAGGTGGACAGCAAGGAGCTGCAACACCTGCCGCTGGACCTGATCCAGCGCGGCAAGTACCAGCCCCGTCGCGACATGGACCCGCAGGCCCTGGAAGAACTCGCCCAGTCGATCAAGGTCCAGGGCGTGATGCAGCCCATCGTGGTGCGCCCGATCGACAAGGGTCGCTACGAGATCATCGCCGGCGAGCGCCGCTGGCGCGCGAGCCAGCAGGCCGGCCTGGACAAGATCCCGGCCATGGTCCGCGAAGTGCCGGACGAAGCCGCCATCGCCATGGCGCTGATCGAAAACATCCAGCGCGAGGACCTCAACCCCATCGAGGAAGCTGCCGCGTTGCAGCGCCTGCAGCAGGAATTCCAGCTGACCCAGCAACAGGTCGCCGACGCCGTGGGCAAATCCCGCGTGACCGTGGCCAACCTGCTGCGCCTGATTGCCCTGCCGGAAGAGATCAAGACTCTGCTGTCCCACGGCGACCTGGAAATGGGCCACGCCCGTGCCTTGCTCGGATTGCCCGAAAACAGGCAGGTTGAGGGTGCGCGACATGTTGTCGCACGCGGCTTCACCGTGCGTCAGACTGAAGCACTGGTGCGCCAGTGGCTCAATGCCCCCGAGGAACCTGTCAAAACGGTCAGGACCGACCCGGACATCAGTCGCCTGGAACAGCGCCTGGCCGAGCGCCTGGGCGCTCCGGTGCAGATTCGCCATGGGCAGAAGGGCAAAGGCCAGTTGGTGATCCGCTACAACTCCCTCGACGAGCTTCAAGGCGTACTTGCCCACATACGTTGATACGAACGTAGCATGTAGGGGGCGTCGGAAATCACTACCTGACGGTTGAACGGGGGGCCTGCAGCCCCCTATACTCTGCGCGCAATTTTGTCGGCACAAAGTATGCCAAGTTATTGATTTGTGACGCCGACGCCAGAGGACTGTGAGCTGAAGATGGAACCCCGCAAGCCCGATCGTTTGCCCTTCCATCGTCAACCGGCTTTTCGCCTGTTGCTCGTCCAGCTGGCGGTGCTGCTTTTTGGTGCAGCTGCCCTGTGGGTTTTTCTGGGTTCGGTCGCAGGCTATTCCGGATTGCTCGGGGGCCTGATTGCGTGGTTGCCGAATCTGTACTTTGCTCGCAAGGCGTTCCGTTACAGCGGAGCGCGTTCTGCCCAGCTGATAGTCCGGTCCTTTTATGCCGGTGAGGCGGGGAAACTGATTTTGACGGCAGTGCTCTTCGCACTGACGTTTGCAGGTGTGAAGCCCCTGGCGCCCCTGGCGCTGTTCGGCCTCTACCTGCTGACCCTCGCGGTCAGCTGGTTTGCACCCCTGCTGATGCGAAACACATTTACAAGACCTTAGAGCGATTGAGGCAAACATGGCAGCAGAAAGCGCTTCGGGTTACATCCAGCACCACTTGCAGAACCTGACCCTGGGTCGTCTGCCGGATGGTTCCTGGGGGTTCGCCCACACCGCCGAACAAGCCAAGGAAATGGGCTTCTGGGCATTCCACGTTGATACCCTGGGCTGGTCCGTATTCCTCGGCCTGGTGTTCATCCTTATCTTCCGCATGGCAGCCAAGAAGGCCACCAGCGGTCAACCTGGCGGCCTGCAGAACTTCGTCGAAGTTCTCGTGGAGTTCGTCGACGGCAGCGTGAAGGACACCTTCCACGGCCGTAACCCGCTCATCGCACCGCTGGCGCTGACCGTGTTCGTCTGGATCTTCCTGATGAACCTGATCGACCTGGTGCCCGTGGACTTCCTGCCGCTCGCGGCCCAGGCGGTCACCGGTAACGAGCACCTGTTCTTCCGCGCAGTAGCCACCACCGATCCGAACGCCACCTTCGGCATGTCGATCGCGGTCTTCGCGCTGATCATCTTCTACAGCATCAAGGTCAAGGGCATCGGCGGCTTCCTCGGCGAACTGACCCTGCACCCGTTCCACAGCAGCAACATGGTGGTTCAGATCATCCTGATCCCCGTGAACTTCCTGCTGGAATTCGTGACCCTGATCGCCAAGCCGGTATCCCTGGCACTGCGTCTGTTCGGCAACATGTACGCCGGCGAGCTGATCTTCATCCTGATCGCCGTGATGTTCGGTTCCGGCATCCTCTGGCTGGGCGGCATGGGCGTCGTGCTGAACTGGGCGTGGGCCGTGTTCCACATCCTGATCATCACCCTGCAGGCCTTCATCTTCATGATGCTGACCATCGTCTACCTGTCGATGGCGCACGAAGACAGCCACTGATCCAAAGATTCTGTACGCCCCTTCCCTCAAGGGAGGGGGTGAAAGAAGAGCTTCACCACCTTAACTTGCTTCACCTTTAACCAACACGACAAAAAAGTCGGGAGGAAAAATGGAAACTGTAGTTGGACTCACTGCTATCGCCGTTGCTCTGCTGATCGGTCTGGGCGCTCTGGGTACCGCCATCGGCTTCGGCCTGCTGGGCGGCAAGTTCCTGGAAGGCGCTGCTCGCCAGCCGGAAATGGTTCCGATGCTGCAGGTCAAAATGTTCATCGTCGCCGGCCTGCTCGACGCCGTGACCATGATCGGCGTTGGTATCGCTCTGTTCTTCACCTTCGCTAACCCGTTCATTGCTCAGGTTGCCCAGTAATTTCCGCAACGCGGGAATCTGTGACTGAACAACGAACGAGCGAGGTATTGGCGTGAACATTAATGCAACTCTGATCGGCCAGGCCATCGCGTTCGCCATCTTCGTCCTGTTCTGCATGAAGTTCGTATGGCCTCCGGTCATCGCGGCTCTGCATGAGCGTCAGAAGAAGATCGCCGACGGCCTGGACGCTGCCAACCGCGCGGCTCGTGACCTGGAACTGGCTCACGAGAAAGCGGGTCAGCAACTGCGCGAAGCCAAGGCTCAAGCAGCCGAAATCATCGAGCAGGCGAAGAAGAGCGCTAACCAGATCGTTGACGAAGCCCGTGATCAGGCCCGTGCCGAAGGTGATCGCATGATCGCTCAGGCCAAGGCTCAGATCGAACAGGAACTCAACAGCGTCAAAGACGCCCTGCGTGCCCAAGTGGGTGCCCTGGCTGTCTCCGGCGCCGAGAAGATCCTGGGTGCTTCGATCGATGCCAACGCGCAAAAGCAGCTGGTTGATCAACTGGCCGCCGAGATCTAAGCAGAGGGCGATATGGCAGAACTGACCACATTGGCTCGTCCATACGCGAAGGCGGCTTTCGAGTACGCCCAGGCTCATCAGCAACTGGCCGACTGGTCCGCTGCTCTGGGTGTGCTGGCTGCAGTGTCGCGGGACGACACCGTGCGCCAGCTGCTCAAGGAGCCCCAGCTGACCGCGGCAGCCAAGGCTGACGCGCTGATCGACGTGTGTGGCGACAAGCTCAATGCTCCGGCCCAGAACTTCGTCCGGACTGTGGCTGAAAACAAGCGGCTCGACCTCCTGCCGACCATCTTCGTGATGTTCGAGCAGCTCAAGGCCGAGCAGGAAAAGCTGGTCGAGGTCGAGGTCACCAGTGCCTTCGCCCTGGACCAGGAACAGCAGGACAAACTCGCCAAGGCTCTCAGCGCCCGGCTCAGTCGCGAAGTGCGACTTCATGCGTCGGAAGACGCGAGCCTGATCGGCGGCGTGGTAATTCGCGCCGGTGACTTGGTAATCGATGGCTCGGTGCGCGGCAAAATCGCGAAACTGGCCGAAGCGTTGAAATCTTGAGTTTGAAGGGGCAGCGGCATGCAGCAACTCAATCCTTCCGAAATTAGTGAAATCATCAAGGGGCGCATCGAGAAACTCGACGTCGCCTCGCAAGCGCGCAACGAAGGCACCATCGTCAGTGTTTCCGACGGCATCGTGCGCATCTTCGGTCTGGCCGACGTCATGTACGGCGAGATGATCGAATTCCCGGGCGGCGTCTACGGTATGGCGCTGAACCTGGAGCAAGACTCCGTCGGTGCTGTGGTACTGGGTGAATACCAGGACCTCAAAGAAGGCATGAACGCCAAGTGCACCGGCCGCATCCTGGAAGTACCGGTTGGTCCGGAACTGCTGGGTCGCGTTGTCGACGCTCTGGGTAACCCGATTGATGGCAAAGGCCCGATCGATGCCAAGCTGACCGACGCAGTCGAGAAAGTGGCACCGGGCGTGATCTGGCGTAAGTCGGTAGACCAGCCGGTTCAGACTGGTTACAAGTCGGTCGACGCCATGATCCCGGTTGGCCGTGGCCAGCGCGAGCTGATCATCGGTGACCGTCAGATCGGTAAAACCGCTCTGGCCATCGACGCCATCATCAATCAGAAGAACAGCGGCATCCGCTGCGTCTACGTTGCCATTGGTCAGAAGCAATCGACCATCGCCAACGTCGTACGCAAGCTGGAAGAGAACGGCGCCCTGGCCAACACCATCGTGGTGGTTGCCAGTGCTTCGGAATCCGCCGCTCTGCAATACCTGGCTCCGTACTCCGGCTGCACCATGGGCGAATACTTCCGCGACCGCGGTGAAGACGCCCTGATCGTGTACGACGACCTGTCCAAGCAGGCCGTAGCCTATCGCCAGATCTCCCTGCTGCTGCGCCGTCCGCCGGGCCGCGAAGCTTATCCGGGCGACGTGTTCTATCTCCACAGCCGTCTGCTGGAGCGCGCTTCCCGCGTTTCCGAAGAGTACGTAGAGAAGTTCACCAACGGCGAAGTGAAAGGCAAGACCGGTTCCCTGACCGCCCTGCCGATCATCGAAACCCAGGCTGGCGACGTTTCCGCCTTCGTTCCGACCAACGTGATCTCGATCACCGACGGTCAGATCTTCCTGGAATCGGCCATGTTCAACTCGGGTATCCGTCCGGCTGTCAACGCCGGTATCTCGGTATCCCGTGTGGGTGGCGCGGCCCAGACCAAGATCATCAAGAAGCTGTCGGGCGGTATCCGTACCGCGCTGGCCCAGTACCGTGAACTGGCGGCCTTCGCCCAGTTCGCCTCGGACCTGGACGACGCGACCCGCAAGCAGCTGGAACATGGTCAGCGCGTTACCGAGCTGATGAAGCAGAAGCAATACGCGCCGATGTCCATCGCCGAGATGTCGCTGTCCCTGTATGCCGCCGAGCGTGGCTTCCTGCAGGACGTCGAGATCGCCAAGGTGGGCGCCTTCGAACAAGCGCTGATCGCCTACTTCCAACGTGAGAACGCCGCTCTGCTGGCGAAGATCAACGAGAAGGGTGACTTCAACGACGAAATCGACGCAGGCATCAAGGCCGGCATCGAGAAGTTCAAGGCCACCCAAACCTGGTAAGCCGCAGCGGGGGTCGTTAAAGGCCCCCGCCTGCTAACCCGATAGGTGTGAAATGGCAGGCGCAAAAGAGATTCGCAGCAAGATTGCGAGCATCAAAAGCACGCAAAAAATCACCAATGCCATGGAAAAGGTGGCGGTGAGCAAGATGCGCAAGGCACAAATGCGCATGGCGGCCGGCCGTCCCTACGCGGAGCGCATTCGCCAGGTGATCGGCCATCTGGCCAACGCCAACCCGGAATACCGTCACCCGTTCATGGTCGAGCGTGAAGTAAAACGCGTCGGCTACATCGTGGTGAGCTCCGACCGTGGCCTGGCTGGCGGCCTGAACATCAACCTGTTCAAGGCTCTCGTCAAGGACATGAGCGGGCAGCGCGATCGTGGCGCGGAGATCGATCTCTGCGTGATCGGCTCCAAGGGTGCATCCTTCTTCAAGAGCTATGGCGGCAACGTAGTTGCAGCTATCAGCCACCTGGGCGAAGAGCCGTCGATCAATGATCTGATCGGCAGCGTCAAGGTCATGCTGGATGCCTACCTGGAAGGTCGTATCGATCGCCTGTACGTGGTTTCCAACAAGTTCGTCAACACCATGACCCAGAAGCCGACCGTGGAACAGCTGATTCCGCTGGTGGCCGAGGACAATGCCGAGCTGAAGCACCACTGGGACTACCTCTACGAACCCGACGCCAAGGCCCTCCTCGACGGTCTGCTGGTGCGCTACGTGGAATCCCAGGTGTACCAGGCCGTGGTTGAGAACAACGCCTGTGAGCAGGCGGCCCGGATGATTGCAATGAAGAACGCTACCGACAACGCCGGTGATCTGATCAGTGGTCTGCAACTGATCTACAACAAGGCACGTCAGGCGGCGATCACCCAGGAAATCTCGGAAATCGTCGGCGGCGCTGCCGCGGTGTAAGAACAGGTTCAAAATTCAGAGGAACCAGACATGAGTAGCGGACGTATCGTTCAAATCATCGGCGCCGTGATCGACGTGGAATTCCCGCGCGATGCCGTGCCGAGCATCTACGAGGCCCTGAAAGTTCAGGGCGTCGAAACCACCCTGGAAGTTCAGCAGCAGCTGGGCGACGGCGTGGTTCGTTCCATTGCGATGGGTTCCACCGAAGGCCTCAAGCGTGGCCTGAACGTGGAAAGCACCGGCGCAGCCATTTCCGTCCCGGTCGGCACCAAGACCCTGGGCCGTATCATGGACGTGCTGGGCAACCCGATCGACGAAGCCGGTCCCATCGGCGAAGAAGAGCGCTGGGGTATTCACCGCGACGCTCCGTCCTACGCTGACCAGGCTGGCGGCAACGACCTGCTCGAAACCGGCATCAAGGTTATCGACTTGGTCTGCCCGTTCGCCAAGGGCGGTAAAGTCGGTCTGTTCGGTGGTGCCGGTGTAGGCAAGACCGTAAACATGATGGAACTGATCCGTAACATCGCCATGGAGCACAGCGGTTACTCTGTGTTCGCGGGTGTGGGTGAGCGTACTCGTGAGGGTAACGACTTCTACCACGAGATGAAGGATTCCGGCGTACTGGACAAGGTAGCCCTGGTTTACGGCCAGATGAACGAGCCGCCGGGCAACCGTCTGCGCGTTGCACTGACCGGCCTGACCATGGCCGAGAAGTTCCGTGACGAAGGCCGTGACGTACTGCTGTTCATCGACAACATCTACCGTTACACCCTCGCCGGTACCGAAGTATCCGCACTGCTGGGCCGTATGCCTTCCGCAGTAGGTTACCAGCCGACCCTGGCCGAAGAGATGGGCGTTCTGCAAGAGCGCATCACCTCCACCAAGAAAGGCTCGATCACCTCGATCCAGGCCGTTTACGTTCCCGCGGACGACCTGACCGACCCGAGCCCGGCGACCACCTTCGCCCACCTGGACGCCACCGTCGTACTGTCCCGTGACATCGCCTCGCTGGGTATCTACCCGGCAGTTGATCCGCTGGACTCGACTTCCCGTCAGCTGGACCCGCTGGTCATCGGCCAGGATCACTACGACACCGCTCGTGGCGTGCAGTACGTTCTGCAGCGCTACAAGGAGCTGAAGGACATCATCGCGATCCTCGGCATGGACGAACTGTCCGAGTCCGACAAGCTGCTGGTGGCCCGTGCTCGTAAGATCCAGCGCTTCCTGTCCCAGCCGTTCTTCGTGGCTGAAGTATTCACCGGCTCGCCGGGCAAATACGTCTCCCTGAAGGACACCATCGCTGGCTTCAAAGGCATCCTCAACGGCGACTACGATCACCTGCCCGAGCAGGCGTTCTACATGGTCGGCGGCATCGAAGAAGCCATCGAGAAAGCGAAGAAGCTGTAATCCGTGCGCCCGGCAACGGGCGCTTACGTGAGGCAAGGGTATGGCTATTACTGTCCACTGCGACATCGTCAGCGCCGAAGCGGAGATCTTCTCCGGTCTGGTCGAGCTGGTCGTAGCGCACGGCTCCCTGGGCGATCTGGGTATCGCTCCGGGCCACGCGCCGCTGATCACCGAGCTCAAGCCGGGTCCGATCCGCCTGGTGAAGCAGGGTGGCGAGCAGGAGGTGTACTACATCTCCGGTGGCTTCCTCGAAGTACAGCCGAGCATGGTCAAGGTTCTCGCCGACACCGTGATTCGCGCAGGTGACCTCGACGAAGCGGCTGCCCAGACCGCACTGAAGGAAGCTGAGAAGGCTCTGCAAGGTAAAGGTGCAGAGTTCGACTACAGCTCCGCCGCAGCCCGCCTGGCCGAAGCCGCAGCGCAACTGCGCACGGTCCAGCAGGTTCGCAAGAAGTACGGCGGCTAAGCCGCGAAGTCCCCAGGGACTTCAGCGTCAAATAGGAAAAGGGTAGCCTTGGCTACCCTTTTTCTTTTTCTACACCCGGGGTTTCCCCGCTCACCAGGACGGTCCCTCACTCATGTCCCTCGAAATCGTCATTCTTGCCGCTGGCCAGGGCACCCGCATGCGCTCGGCCTTGCCGAAAGTCCTGCATCCGGTCGCTGGCAAACCGATGCTTGCCCACGTGATCGATATCGCCCGTGGCCTCAGCCCGACGCGTATCCACGTGGTGATTGGCCATGGCGCCGACCTGGTGCGCGAGCGCCTGCAGGCGGATGACCTGAATTTCGTGATCCAGGAGCAGCAGTTGGGCACCGGCCACGCCGTGACGCAGGCCGCCCCGTTCCTGAGCGCGGACAATGTGCTGATCCTCTACGGCGATGTGCCGCTGATCGAGCAGCCCACCCTGGAGCGGCTGATGGCCCAGGCCACGCCGGAGCAGCTGGCGTTGCTGACCGTCGAGCTGGAAGACCCAACCGGCTACGGACGCATCATTCGCGATGGCGCTGGCGAAGTTCAGGCCATCGTCGAGCAGAAGGACGCCACTGCCGAGCAGCGCGCCATCCGCGAAGGCAATACCGGTATCCTCGCTGCGCCGCGTGAGCGCCTGCTGGGCTGGTTGTCGCGTCTTTCCAACTCCAACGCCCAGGGCGAGTACTACCTCACCGACGTCATTGCCATGGCAGTCGGCGACGGCCTGCGTGTGGCCACCGCCCAACCTCAGGTGGCGATGGAGACCCAGGGCGCCAATGATCGCCTGCAGCTCTCCGAGTTGGAGCGCTTCTTCCAGCAGCGCGTGGCGCGACGCCTGATGGCCCAGGGCGTGACTCTGATCGATCCGGCGCGCTTCGACGTGCGGGGCGAAGTCAGCGTCGGCCGCGACGTGAGCATCGATATCAACGTGATCCTCGAAGGTCAGGTGGAGATCGAGGACGACGTGCAGATCGGCCCGAACTGCTATATCAAGGACAGCACCTTGCGCCGCGGCGCCATCATCAAGGCCAACTCGCACCTGGAAGGCGCCCACGTCGGCCCCGATAGCGACGTTGGCCCGTTCGCTCGCCTGCGTCCGGGCAGCGTGCTGGAGCGCAAGGTGCATGTGGGTAACTTTGTCGAGCTGAAGAACGCCCACCTGCAGGACGGCGTGAAGGTCGGTCACCTGACTTACCTGGGCGACAGCGAAGTCGGTGCGCGCAGCAACATCGGCGCCGGCACCATTACCTGCAACTACGATGGCGCGAACAAATGGCGCACCACCATCGGCGAGGATGTATTCATCGGCTCCAACAATTCGCTGGTGGCGCCTGTGGATATCGGCACCGGCGCCACGACCGGCGCGGGTTCCACCATCACCGCCGAGGTTCCGGCCGGCACGCTCGGCGTCGGTCGCGCCAAGCAGCGGGTGATCGAAGGCTGGAAGCGCCCGGAAAAGATCAAGAAATCCTGATACATAGGCATCGTCCTGTGGGTAATTTTTTATCCACAGGACGATTCGCTGATTCCGTTATTCACAGGCCATCCCGTAAACCTCGGAGTGGCCCGTTCTCGCTGGAGCTTTCCCGGTCATGCTTGGCGTCGCCATCCTGATCTTTCTGATCACCGACCCGTTCGGCAACATCGCGGTATTCCTCGCCGCCCTCAAGTCCGTCCCCGCCGAACGCCGTCTGAAAGTGGCACTGCGCGAGCTGCTGTTCGCCCTGGGCCTGCTGCTGCTGTTCCTCACCCTGGGCGAACACATCCTCACCGGGTTGGGTCTGTCCAAGGAAGCCACCGGCATCGCCGGGGGCATCATCCTCTTCGTGGTCGCCATGCGCCTGATCTTCCCCACCCCCCAGGGCGTACTGGGCGACATGCCGGACAACGAGCCGCTGTTCGTGCCGCTGGCCACTCCGGCTGTGGCCGGGCCCTCTGCGCTGGCGATGCTGATCACCCTGCGCAGCACCTACACTGGTCCGTTGTGGGAGCTGTATCTCGCGGTGATCCTCGCTTGGGCCGCGACTGCCTTCATCCTGATGCAGGCGGCATTCCTCCAGCGCTTCCTCGGCCCGCGCGGGCTGATGGCCGTGGAACGCCTGGCCGGCATGCTGCTGATCATGCTCAGCGTGAACATGCTCCTGCAGAACGTGCGCAGCTTCCTGCACATCGCTGCCTGATGCTCTCCTCCTGAGAACCGCCATGATCCTGCGTGTCCTGACCTTCGCCTTGCTCACCACACTGCTTGCCGGCTGCGCCGACAAGGGCCTGCAGATCGATCGCGAGCACGTGTCGAATAACCAGGACAGCCGCATCCAGTACGTCATCGTCCACTACACCTCGGCCGATCTGCCGCGCTCGCTGGCGCTGCTGACTCACGGTGAGGTGAGCGCGCACTACCTGATCGGTGACAACCCGGCGACCATTTACCAACTGGTGGACGAGAACCGCCGCGCCTGGCACGCCGGCGCCAGCGAATGGCAGGGGCGTACCTGGCTCAATTCCACCTCCATCGGCATCGAGCTGGTGAACCCCGGCTACCGCGATACCCCGAGCGGGAAGATCTGGTATCCGTACCCCGATACGCAGATCGACGCGCTCATTGCCTTGCTCAAAGACATCACCAAGCGCCAGGGCATTACTCCGGAACACATCCTTGGCCACAGCGATATCGCCCCGCAGCGCAAGGTCGATCCGGGCCCGCTGTTTCCCTGGAAGAAACTCGCCGAAGCTGGCCTGATTCCCTGGCCGAAGCCGGGCGAGCTTGCTCGCCGCCTGACCGAGTTGAACGGCCAACTGCCCGCTCCGGGCTGGTTCCAGCAACAGCTGGCGCGCCACGGTTACGCGGTGCCGCTCGATGGGGTGATGGATGAGGAAACCCGCAACGTGATCGCGGCGTTCCAGATGCGCTTCCGCCCGGAGCGCTTCGACGGCGAACCTGACCTGGAAACCGCCGCGCTATTGCTGGCGGTACCGACCTCTTAAACCGGCAGCAGCAGGTAGAAGCGCGAGCCCTTGCCCTGTTGCGAACGCAGGGCGATGCGTCCGCCATGCAGTTGCACGATTTCCCGGCATAGTGCCAGGCCAAGTCCTACGCCGCCTTTCTTGCGGCCCACCTGCACGAAGGGTTCGAAGATACGCCCTTGCTGGCTGAGCGGGATGCCGTCGCCGCTATCTTCCACGGCAATTGCCACGCGCTCTTCCTGGCAGCGCGCCTGCAGGCGGATGGTGCCGCCGTCGGGCGTATGGCGCAGCGCGTTGCCGATCAGGTTATCCAGCACCCGCTCGATCTGCGTGCGGTCGACATTGATGGCAGGCAGCCCCTCGGCTATCTCCAGGTCCAGCTCGATGCGCTTGTCTTCGGCCGGCCCGATGAAGCGCTGGTGCGCCTGGCGCAGCAGGTCGCCGACATCGCAGAGCTGCAGTTCGAGCTTCTGGGTGCCGCTCTGGTAGCGGGAGAAATTCAGCAAGTCGTTGATCAGCCGCACCAGACGGTGCATCTCCTCGTCCACGGTGCGCACCAGGTCGCGCTCGCGGGATTCCTCGGGAAACTTCAGCCGCTCGGCGAGCAGGCCGAAGGCCATGTGCATGCCGGTCATGGGCGTGCGCAACTCGTGGGAAGCACGCAGCACGAAGTCGTTGCGCACGCGCTCGAAGGCACGCTGCTCGGTGACATCGCGTACCACCATCACAGCGCCGATGCTGCGCCCGTCGTCGTGGCTGACCGGCGACATGCCCCAGGTCAGTAGTCGGCTCTCGCCGCTCACCTCCACCACCAGGTCCTGCGGGGTTTCCTCCAGCAGGTTGCCGGTCAGGACGCGCTGCACTGCCTGCGTCAGCGCCGGGTTGTCGAGCATCGTGCCCAGCTCCTGGCCCTGGGGATCGCTGTGGGAAAACAGCTGGCGCGTGGCGACCGGATTGGCGTGCTCGATTCGGCCGTGTCGGTCGAGGATCACCAGGCCGTCGTCGATGCTGTCGAGCACCGCCAGCAGGCGTTTGCGGCCTGACCCCAAGGCCTCGGTGTTGCTCGCGCGGTAAAGCCGCAGGGCTTCGGCCATCAGACCGAAGCGGCGGCTTAGCGAGGACATCTCGGAGACGCCGGAAACTGGCAGGGTGACGTCGAATTCGCCCTGGCCGATCTTGTCCGCGGCTTTGGCCAGCGTCTCGATGGGCGCGCCGAATCGGCGGGCGATGTTGTGGGCGGTGATGAAGCCGACCACCAGGATGGCGATGCCGATGAGCCCGAGCAGCCCGCTGACCAGCAGAGTGCGGTCGCGGGCCGAACGCTCATCGGCGCTGATATTGTCCATCGCGCCCTGGTGCAAGGCCAGCAAGCGGTTGCGCAGAGCATCGAGGGTGCGGCTCAGGTCGCTGTCCTCCAGCAACTCCGGGCGCCCCGGGCCGGGCGTATCGGTGGCCTCGATGAACAGACGGTGAGCATCGGCGATTTCCGTCATGGCCTGGCGCTCACTGCTGTTGCGCGCCATCGCGCGCCCCCGCTCGAGCGCCTGGGCGAAGTGCGTGCGGGCCTGTTCCAGGCGCTCCGGGCTCGGCCGCGCACTGAGTATCTGCACCAGTTCGTCGCCCAGCGCCTGGCGCAGGCGCTGGGAGACCTCGATGGCGTCGAAGTTGTGCTGGATCAGTTGGGCTTGCTCACGGCCGGTCAGCACCACGCTGAACAGCCCGAGCAGCAGTCCCAGCAGCGCTACCGTGATTAGCGCCGAGATGCTCAGGAATAGTCTCGTGCGCAGCGTCATCGGGATCGGCAGGTTCACAGGCTGTACTGCTTGCGCTTGCGATAGAGGGTGGAAGCGTCGATCCCCAGGGTCTTGGCGGCTTGGTCGAGGGTTGCGCTGGAGGCCATGACGGCAGCGATGTGGGCTTTCTCCAGTTCTTCCAGGCTCATGGCTTCTCCGATGCGCGGCGCGGAGCTGGTGGTTTGTTCGCCAATCGCAAGCTGTTCTACGCCAATTAGATCCAGATTGCAGATGATGCTTGCACGTTCGATCACGTTGCGCAGCTCTCGCACGTTCCCCGGCCAGTTGTAGCGGCGCAGCAGTGCGCGAGCCTCGTCGGTGAAGCCGCGAGCGGGGCGGCCGTAATCCTTCACGAAGCGGGCAAGGAAGCGCTCGGCCAGTCCGATGATGTCCTCGGCACGTTCGCGCAGTGGTGGCAGGTTCAGCACGATGACGTTCAGCCGGTAGAGCAAGTCCTCGCGGAAAGCGCCCTGGGCGACCATGCCGGCCAGATCGCGGTTGGTGGCGGCTAGGATGCGGACGTCGGCATTGCGGGTCACCGGGTCACCAACGCGCTCGTACTCCTTGTCCTGGATGAACCGCAGCAACTTTGGCTGCAGAGTGAGGGGAAAATCGCCGATCTCGTCGAGGAACAGCGTGCCACCATCCGCCTGGCTGATGCGCCCGAGGGTGTTTTCGGTGGCTCCGGTGAAGGCGCCCCGGCTGTGGCCGAACAGCTCGCTTTCCATCAGTTCGGCGGTCAGGGAAGGGCAGTTAATCGTCACGCAGGATTTCTTTGCGCGCTTGCTCCAGTTGTGGATCGCCCGCGCCAACTCGCCCTTGCCCGAGCCGGATTCGCCGAGGATGAGGATATTGGCGTCGGTGGCGGCGACCTGGCGGGCGGTTTCCAGCACAGCGGCCATCGCCGGGCTGTGGGATTCCAGTACATCGCCCTGTTTGCGCATCTCGCCTTCAAGCGCCTCGATGCGCGCGGTCAATTGGCGCACCTCCAGTTGCTTGGCGGCGGCCAGGCGCAGCTGGTCGGGGCTGCAGGGTTTCACCAGGTAATCGACGGCGCCGGCCTGCATGGCGTCCACGGCGGTGTCCACTGCCGAATGCGCGGTGACTATCACCACGCGCATCCAGGGTGCCTGCACGCGCATCTGCGCCAGCACATCCAGGCCGTTGTCATCCCCCAGGCGCAGGTCGAGGAAGCAAAGGTCGAACACCTGGCGCTGCAGCAGGTTCTCGGCCTGCTG
This sequence comes from Pseudomonas sp. NPDC086581, assembly GCF_044746165.1. Classification (NCBI taxonomy): domain Bacteria; kingdom Pseudomonadati; phylum Pseudomonadota; class Gammaproteobacteria; order Pseudomonadales; family Pseudomonadaceae; genus Pseudomonas; species Pseudomonas sp. NPDC086581. The sequence goes on from NZ_JBIVBR010000004.1 coordinate 287,199, forward strand.
CGCACTGCTGGCGGTAGCCACGCTGTAGCCCTCGTCCTCGAGGCAGTAGCGGAACGAGCGCAGGATGGCGGACTCGTCATCGACCAGCAGGATCCGGCCTTGCTGTTCAGGCGTTGCGTCCATTCAGCGATTTCCTCCGTTGTGTGATTCGTTGTTGTAAGGGGTGCGATTTTTCTTAGTCCAGGGATTTTCGTGCAAGTTGCAAGAATCTTTCTGAAGTCTCGGGCAGGGTGCACAGTGCCGGTTACGCCCAGGCGATTCAACACATTGAATTACAAGAATTTTATCCACAAATCGCACTGGCACGGCGCTTGCGAATCCAATGTTGCACCATCGTTTGCCGGAGACGCGCCATGCCTAACCCGAAGATCCTCGCCCTTGCACTGAGTTCCGCGCTGCTCGCCCTGCAGCCGCTGGCCAGCCACGCCGCCGAGGCCGGGCTGAGCGCGCAACTGGCCGAGGCGCGCCAGGAAGGTTCGATCTGGACGGCCATCAACCTCAACCGCGAACTCAAGCCCTACGCGATCAAGGTGGATGTAGAAAACGGCCGCGCGCGGCTGACGGGTGCCGTGGCCAGTGAAGAACAGAAGTCGCTGGCCGGGCAGATCGCCGGCAGTGTCGAAGGCATCACCGCTGTGGATAACCAGTTGGGTGTCGATGCTTCTCAAGCTGATGCACAGAACACAGGCACCACCAAGGACGAAGGCGTGGTGCAGAAGTGGGATGACGCCACGCTGGCGGCGAGGGTGAAATCCAAGCTGCTGCTGGAAAAGCGCGGCGAAGGCTTGGATATCAAGGTCACCAGCAAGTCCGGCGCGGTCACCCTCGAAGGCACGGTAATCAGCGAGGAGGCCAGCCAGCAGGCCGCCCACCTGGCCGCGCAGACCGAAGGCGTGAGCGCTGTGGATAACCGACTGCGGGTCGACCCGGACGCCGCCTCCACGCAGACATTCGAAAAGTCCGTCGGCGATGCCCAGGCCGCCGTGAGCGACGCCTGGATCACCAGCCAGATCAAGGCCGGCATCCTCTCCGCCCATGCGCTGAAGGGGCTTTCCATCGGTGTTTCCACTCGCGATGGCGTGGTGACCCTCAGTGGCCAGGTGCCCACTGCCGACGAGCGCCAGCAATTGATCGATTCCGCCAGCAAGACCCGTGGTGTGCGCGAGGTGGACGCCACTGCGCTGAAGGTGGCCGGCCAGGCTGCCTGACTTCCACCCTTTTCTTTGCAGGAGTACTTGTCATGACTCGCACGACCAGTCAGCTCAATGAACTCATCGAGATAACCCGTGACGGCCAGCGCTTCTACCAGCACGCCATCCAGGAAGTGAAGGATGCGCGGCTGCAGCGGCTGTTCCAGTCCATGGCGCAGGCCAAGACCGACGTGATCAACGCCCTTGCCGGGAAGGTTGCCGCCAATCATGAAGACCCCGCTACCGGCGGCACGCTGCTGGGCAAACTGCGCCAGGTCTATGCCGACACCCGCGCGACCCTTGCCAGTGATGAAGGCGCCACCTATGTGGCCCAGTTGGAGGAAGCCGAGGACCGCATCCTCCATGCCTTCGAGGACGCGCTGGAGAATGGCACGCCGGAAACCCAGGCGATGCTGCGCGCCGAATTGCCCAAGGTACGGGCCTGCCACGACCAGATGAGCGAGCTGAAGCACTCGCTGAAGTGATGGGGTTCACAAGAGCGCAGGGAGGCGCTCCGCCGTCGGGATTGCAAATCGCACGACCTATCCCGACCCATCGTGCAGGATGCGGCAGAAAGGTATCTCATTCATATATTTAACATGTTGATTTAAAAGGAAAAAATAGGATTCATCAGACTGGCATGCGGCGTGCAATTCCTACTGCAAGACAGTCAACAGAACCACCCGCGACGACAAGAACCGGAAAGGCCAAGGACATCGCCTCAAGGTTCGACAGACAGCGGCGACGGGCAGGAGAAACGGGATGAACAGCGGAACCAACAGCCAAGTGCAAGTCGCGCGTATCGATGTGTGGAGCCGGATCTTCTTCGCCGGTGCCCTGCTGCTGTTGCTGATCAACCTGGTGCAGCTGCAGATGCAGGTTTCCCGGGCCCAGGCTGCCAGCGCATCGGTCAGCTACGTTCCGGCCGTCTCCAGCACGCCCGATTTGTACCGCGAAGCGTCGCGTTATCCACAGGCTGCCCCCGCTCGTAATCAAGCGCAGGTGCTGCAGGCGCCCCAGGCGCAAACCCAGGCTCAGGTCCAGCCGATGGCTCGCCCGCAGGGCGGCTGGGTGTTCTGACCTTCCTTACTGATCTGATTTCTGAATCGCTGGCAAGCCGTTGGCTTGCCCGATAGGTCCGCAGTGCCCGGAAGCGCCCGGGCGGACAGCCCTTCCGGAGACTGCCTTGTACTCCGGAGCAGGTACCCGAAGGGGTGCCGAACCGACAACGAGAAGAGGAGAGACCCCATGCTTAGCTGGGCACTGACATTCCTGATCATCGCCATCATCGCCGCGGTCCTTGGCTTCGGTGGCATCGCCGGCGCCGCGACCAGCATCGCCAAGATCCTGTTCGTGATCTTCCTGGTGCTGTTCATCGTGTCCTTCGTCATGGGCCGTCGCCGGGGCTGACGCCGCGGACCGGCAGAAGTTGAACAAGGAGCGTAGCGATGGGTTTTACCCGCAATCTGCTGCTGTCGGCTGTTCTGCTCGGCGCCGGGGCCCACGCCCTGGCCGCCGAGGCGGACAAGGACGCGCAGTACCGCCTGAACGAGCTGGTAGCCAGTGACCCGCAGTACCGCGACACCTGGCAATCGGTAATCAAGGATGAGAGCCGGCTGCCCGACTGGGTGATGAACCTCAGTGGCACCGCGACGCCGATGCAGGCGGTAGACGAGAAGGGCGACAAGTACCTGGTCGGCGAGTTGTGCGAAGCGCACAACTGCTCCGCCCATCGGCTGTACGTGGCTTTTACCTGGGACAAGGACAAGGCCTACGCGCTTTACGTGAAGGTTCCGGAGAATCTTCCGGCGGACAAGTCGCCGAGCAAGCACGCCAGTTTCCGCTGGCTGGGTGAGCCGGACGATTCGGTGAAACGGATCCTCGACGACCAGCTCAAGAGCGATCCGAACTGGTATTGACCCTAGCGGCATACAGTTTCTGAGATACGCGTACCCGGAAAGCGTACGCACGGCCAGGGGGCCGGGATGTTCGGGATGCACCAGGTCCTGAATGACCCAGGGGTACAGGGAGTACCTCCGCATCAGCGGGCCGGGCCAGGCAAAGCCTTCGGAACCGACGCGAGATTCTCGCGTCGGTTCCGGAGCGCTTCATTTATTGCACCAGCATCAGGCCGCGGCGGATCAGGGTTTGAAGTTGGCCGCGTCGCGCGCCCAGCCATCGAGGACCGGTTTGAGGTCCGTCAGATTCAGGTGAGTGCTGGTGTTCTCCAGCGTCTTGCCCGCGCCCTTGCGCACCACCTTGGCGACCGGTTTGCTGGTCGCGCCATCCAGTGCTTCGAATTCCACATAGACCTCGGTGTCCTGGTCACGAGTGCCCATCGCCGTAGTCGTCGCCGCCACCACGAGGGCAATTGGAATCACCTCGTAGGCTTTCAGGCCTTCGGTAGAGATGTTCACCCCAGTGATCGCGGTGCGCAGCACCAGGGTATCGCGATCGGCCTGCTGGACGATGCGGTAGCGACTGCCCAGTTGCAGCTCGACCTGCTTCTTCAGGTAATCGGGGATTTCGTTAAGGGTCTTCTGATCGATGTTCTCGTTCGGCTTGGGCGGCGGGTAGTAGATAGGCCGCTCGACCAGTACCGAGCTGTAGTTCTGCAGCTTCAGGTCCGGGGCGACCCAGCGCAGCACCGGGTGGCCACTGGGGGAGGTGGCGGGTTTGAGTTGCGAATAGTCGCCGAGGAAGCCCGAGTATTGCGAGGCGTCCGGTTTCTGGCTGGAGCAGCCGGCCAGCGCAAGGGCGCCAGCGAAGAGCAGGGTGGGTACTACGTAGCGTCGCGTCATAGAGCGTCCTTTTCCAGAGAGTCACCGCGTTGTGCTTTCACCACACATTCAACAACCTGTTGCTTACCCGGCTGTCGCGGCGGCCGCAGGGTATCTGGACGCTCGCTCGAAGCCGGTCGAACTTCACTGATGTCAGTCAATTCGGAGTGCTGTGGAAACGTCTTACAATCACTCGCCGATTCCCGTCAGTCGATTTAAGCGACCTCCGGGAACCAGCCACTGCAACAATGAAGAGCGGAATCCGGCGACTTATCCACAAGGCGCCTGCATTCCCGCCAGCCTTGCAGCCGACGGGCCCTTTGCCGGCCCTCGGCCATCCCTGACGGTCCCCGGACGGCGACCGTACATCCGGTAATCAAGAAGCCGCGACCTGAATGTCCGACCTTCCTGACCGATCAATCCGGGCCATTGATGGCCGATTTGCACCAAGCCTAGACGGCTTTGAAGAGCGCTGCGTGACAGGCGTTGAGGAACCTGTGTCATGCGGAAAATCAAGGGTCTCATGACCTGGAACCAAGGTTTCAGATGCCTTTTCCTATGCCGATTGTGCATGGGGTAGGCGTTTCCGGCATTAGACGGGAAAGGGGTGGGTCGGAATCATGCGCCCCTTTTTTCGCTGGCCGTCGGCATCCCGATGGTTCGGCGACCCCGACTTCCACAAGAATCAAGGGTGACTCACTATGGGCAAAGCCAAGCTCAGCCTCGCCTGGCAGATCCTCATCGGCCTGGTACTCGGAATCGCACTGGGCGCCGCGCTCAACCACTTCAGCGCGGAAAAGGCCTGGTGGATCAGCAATATCCTCCAGCCGGCGGGCGACATCTTCATCCGCCTGATCAAGATGATCGTCGTACCGATCGTGATTTCCTCGCTTATCGTCGGCATTGCCGGAATGGGTGATGCGAAGAAACTCGGCCGCATCGGCCTGAAGACCATCATCTATTTCGAAATCATCACCACGGTCGCCATCGTGGTCGGCCTGCTGCTGGCGAACATCTTCCAGCCCGGCGCCGGCATCGACATGAGCACCCTGGGCACTGTGGATATCTCCCAGTACGCGCAGACTGCCAAGGAAGTCGAACACCACCACGCGTTCATCGAGACCATCCTCAACCTGATTCCATCGAACATCTTCGCGGCCATGGCCCGTGGCGAGATGCTGCCGATCATCTTCTTCTCGGTGATGTTCGGCCTGGGCCTGTCCTCGCTGCCGGCGCCGACCCGCGAGCCGCTGGTGAAGATGTTCCAGGGCGTGGCCGAGGCCATGTTCCGCGTCACCCACATGATCATGCGCTACGCCCCTATCGGCGTATTCGCGCTGATCGCGGTGACGGTCGCCAACTTCGGCTTCGCCTCGCTGCTGCCGCTGGCCAAGCTGGTGGTGCTGGTGTACTTCGCCATCGCCTTCTTCGCCTTCATGGTTCTGGGCCTGGCCGCCCGACTGTTCGGCTTCTCCATCATCAAGCTGATGCGCATCTTCAAGGACGAGCTGGTCCTGGCCTATTCCACCGCCAGTTCCGAGACCGTGCTGCCGCGCATCATCGAGAAGATGGAAGCCTACGGCGCGCCCAAGGCGGTAAGCAGCTTCGTGGTGCCTACGGGCTACTCGTTCAACCTCGATGGCTCGACCCTGTACCAGAGCATCGCGGCGATCTTCATCGCCCAGCTCTATGGCATCGACCTGTCTATCGGCCAGCAGCTGATGCTGGTGCTGACCCTGATGGTCACCTCCAAGGGCATCGCCGGCGTGCCGGGCGTTTCCTTCGTGGTGCTGCTGGCGACCCTGGGCAGCGTCGGGATTCCGCTGGAAGGCCTGGCCTTCATCGCCGGTGTCGACCGCATCATGGACATGGCGCGTACCGCACTGAACGTGATTGGCAACGCCCTTGCTGTGCTGGTGATTTCCAAGTGGGAAGGCGTATACGACGCGCAGAAAGGCGCGCGCTACTGGCAGGCGATGCAGAACGGCCGCGTTGAAGCCTTCCTCGAAGGCGAGAGCGCGGATGTCAGGGAAAGTCCCGCCACGCGTTGATCCGCAAAGGTTATCCACAAGGCCCCGGCATAGTCCGGGGCCTTGCCGTTTCTGGCGCCCGAGGTGCCCCTGCCGCTATCATCGCGGCCATTCCAAGGGGGACATCGCATGCTCAACGGCCTGTGGCTGGGCTTTTTCATCGTCGCGGCGGTCACCGCGCTTTCCCGTTGGCTGCTGGGTGGCGAGGCCACCGTGTTTGCCGCCATGGTGGAAAGCCTATTCGCAATGGCCAAGCTGTCCGTGGAAGTCATGGTGCTGCTGTTCGGCACCCTGACTCTGTGGCTGGGTTTCCTGCGCATCGCCGAGAAGGCCGGGCTGGTGGAGAAACTCGCGGTGCTGTTAGGCCCGCTGTTCCGCCGCCTGATGCCGGAAGTGCCCGCCGGCCACCCGGCCATCGGCCTGATTACCCTCAACTTCGCCGCCAACGGCCTGGGTCTGGACAATGCGGCCACGCCCATTGGCCTGAAGGCCATGAAGGCGCTGCAGGAACTCAACCCCAGCACCACCACCGCGAGCAACGCGCAGATCCTCTTCCTGGTGCTGAACGCGTCGTCGCTGACCCTGTTGCCGGTGACCATCTTCATGTACCGCGCCCAGCAGGGCGCGGTGGACCCGACCCTGGTGTTCCTGCCAATTCTATTGGCCACCAGCGCTTCCACGCTGGTGGGCCTGCTCAGCGTGGCGGTGATGCAGCGCCTGCGCCTGTGGGACCCGGTGGTGCTGGCCTATCTGATTCCCGGTGCGCTGGCGCTGGGCGCCTTCATGGCGCTGCTGGCGGGGCTGTCCGCCACCGCGCTGGCGCAGCTGTCCTCATTGCTGGGCAATCTGACGCTGTTCGGCATCATCATGCTGTTCCTCATCGTCGGCTGGCTGAAGAAGGTGCCGGTGTACGAAACCTTCGTCGAAGGAGCGAAAGAAGGCTTCGACGTCGCCAAGAGCCTGCTGCCCTACCTGGTCGCAATGCTTTGCGCTGTGGGCGTGCTGCGCGCCTCGGGCGCGCTGGAGATGGCGCTGGACGGCATCCGCTGGGTGGTCGAAGGCGTGGGCTGGGACACCCGCTTCGTCGATGCGCTGCCCACTGCGCTGGTCAAGCCATTCTCCGGCAGTGCCGCGCGGGCGATGCTGCTGGAGACCATGCAATCCCACGGCGTGGATAGCTTCCCGGCCCTCGTAGCCGCAACCGTGCAGGGCAGCACCGAGACCACCTTCTACGTACTCGCCGTGTACTTCGGCGCTGTCGGTATCCAGCGCGCCCGCCACGCCGTGGGCTGCGCGCTGCTGGCCGACCTGTCCGGCGTCCTGGCGTCCATCGGCGTCTGCTACTGGTTCTTCGCCTGAAGAGCGCGAGTGTCCTTGCGCGCCGACTGGGCCTGGAACAGCAGCCACTCACGCTGGATCACGCTGTAGGGCACGAACACGCTCAGGCGTGACATGCCGGCGAGCTCCGGACGGTTTGCCGGTGGCCGGAAATCCGCCTGGAAACCGATGTTGATCCCCAGCAAGCGGCCATCACTGCCGATGAGTGGCCCGCCGGACATGCCCTTGGCGATCGCCGCATCGTGCACGCCATAGCGTTCACCACTGGCCGAGCCGTTGTCGACGAAGGGCACCGGCCAGACTTTGCCCATGCTGCTCATCGGGATCAGCAACGAACTGCTGCCCAGCGCCGTGACTGACTCGCCCGCGCGGAACTGGCGCCATTGCGGCAGCGCTCCGTCGGCCTTGTGCGCGATGAACAGCAGGTCGCAGCCGGTGCTGCAGCGATAGGCCTGGTGGCGCAGGTAAGGGGTATGGGCGGCGGTTACGGCGTAGTCCGCATTCCATTGCACCGCCGAGGCGACGATGAACCCCGGAATGGGCGGGCCGGAAAGGACCGTGAAGTAGCGATCGGTCAGGCGGCCATCGCTTTCTGGTGAAACCCAGCCGTTGCAGCCGGCCAAGGAAAACAGCAACAAAATTCCCCACAGATTTTTCATGCGAAAGCTCTCCCTGTTTTGAGAGAAAAGCTAACTGCTAATCAGGGAAATTTCTTATATAAAAATAAGATTCTTACTTGCGATATTTGGTTGGGAATTATCTTGAATGAAGAAAGTTTCCTACATGCAGTTCTTCAAGGTATTAGATTTAGAAATTATCAAATAACTTATTTGATAATTTAAATGTTTTTATATAAATGAGAGATTGATCGTTAAACCCTGTCTTCCGACGAGCGGTATCGAAGCTTTCGCCAAGCTTTCAATTCCAGTAAATATGGGCCTTTCAGCCATTTTTCGATTGTAGAGCCGACGCTTTTACACATAGAGTTACAAATAAATCATCCATCCAGTGCTGCCTGCCGCGGATGGGGATCAGCGATTTCCCTTTAGGGAAGTCCCCGTGTAACAGCCCTGAGTGATGTTCTTATGGCCTCGAACAAATCCAAAGCCAAAGCCGTCTTCCGTGTGGTGAGTGGCAACTTCCTCGAGATGTATGACTTCATGGTGTATGGCTTCTATGCCACTGCCATTGCCAAGACCTTCTTTCCCGGCGATGACCCCTTCGCCTCCCTGATGCTGTCGCTGGCGACCTTCGGCGCCGGCTTCCTGATGCGCCCGCTCGGCGCCATCTTCCTCGGCGCCTATATCGACCGCCACGGCCGCCGCCAGGGGTTGATCATCACCCTCGGCCTGATGGCCATGGGCACCCTGCTGATCGCCTTCGTCCCAGGCTACGCCACGCTCGGTGTGGCGGCGCCACTGCTGGTGCTGTTCGGCCGGCTACTGCAGGGTTTCTCCGCTGGCGTGGAGCTGGGCGGCGTGTCGGTGTACTTGGCGGAAATCGCCACTCCCGGCAAGCGCGGCTTCTTCGTCAGCTGGCAGTCGGCGAGCCAACAGGTCGCGGTGGTCTTTGCCGGCCTGCTGGGCGTGATCCTCAACCACTGGCTGAGCCCGCAGGACATGGGCGAGTGGGGCTGGCGCGTGCCCTTCTTCGTCGGCTGCGTGATCGTCCCGGCGCTGTTCATCATCCGCCGGTCGCTGGAAGAAACCCCCGAGTTCCAGCAGCGCAAGCATCGTCCGACCCTGAGCCAGGTGCTGCGCTCCATCGGCCAGAACTTCGGCCTGGTGCTGGCCGGTACCGCCATGGTGGTGATGACCACCGTGTCCTTCTACCTGATCACCGCCTATACCCCGACCTTCGGCAAGAACGAGCTGCACTTGTCGGACTTCGACAGCCTGCTGGTGACCATGTGCGTGGGCCTGTCCAACTTCATCTGGTTGCCGCTGATGGGCGCGGTGTCCGACCGTATCGGGCGCAAGCCGCTGTTGCTGGCAGCCACCGTGCTGGCGCTGGTCACCGCGTACCCGATGCTGTCTTGGCTGGTGGCCGAGCCGAGCTTCGCGCGCCTGCTTGAAGTGGAGCTGTGGCTGTCCTTCCTCTATGGCAGCTACAACGGCGCCATGGTCGTCGCGCTCACCGAGGTCATGCCGGCGGACGTGCGCACCACCGGCTTCTCCCTGGCGTACAGCCTGGCGACCGCGACATTCGGCGGCTTCACCCCGGCAGTCTGCACCTGGCTTATCCACACCCTGGACAATAAAGCCGCGCCCGGCATCTGGCTCAGTGGTGCAGCGGCCCTCGGCCTGCTCGCCACTCTGGTGCTCTTCCGCAAGGGCGCCCGCGTACGCCCCGGGGCCCTGGCTGCCAGCACCTGAGGCCAGCTGCGACGTTCTGCCCCAGTACGGTTCCGGGCGGCATTGACCCAAGTCAGGCTCGCCCGGCACCGGCGGTAGAAGGATAGGGTCATCCCAATCCCTCTTCGCCAGCGGAGAACGCGTCATGATGACCCACACCACCGCCGAGCTCGCAGCCCTCGGGGCTGTTGGCGCCGATCACTGGATAGAAACTCTCGACGACGGCAGCCATGTGCTGATCCGCCCGTTGCGCGCGGAAGATCGTGAGCGCGAGCGCCTGTTCCTCGAACGCCTGTCCCCCATGACCCGCAAATTCCGCTTCCATGGCGAAGTGAAGATCGACGACAAGCTGCTCGATCGCCTCATGGACGTCGACTACCAGACCACCATGGCCTTCATCGCCCTGACCCATGTAGATGGTGAACTGCGCGAAGTCGGCATCAGCCGTTACGCGGCTGTGGATAACCAGCAGTGCGAATGCGCGGTGACCGTCGCCGACGAGTTCAAGCAACTGGGCCTGGGTCTTGCGCTCATGCGCCATCTGATCGACGTGGCCAAGCGCAATGGTTTCCACCAGATGTACTCGATCGACTCATCCATGGACCGCGACATGCGTGACATGGCGCGCGAGCTGGGCTTCCGCGCCCAGGTCGACCCGGATGATTCCTGCCAGGTCATTCGCCGCCTCGCACTCTGAAGCCTGAAGGCGTTCCGACGGGGTTTCAGCCCCGTCGGCGCCACAGCGCCAGCCCCAGCAGTAGCGTCAGCAACAATGCGCCCAGCGCCGCCAATGGATAGACCATGTCGTCATCCAGCAGCGGCTTCTCAATGCGCAGATAACCCTCGTCCTTGAACAACTGCTTCGCCACGTCGCTGGCGTGGGCCAGGCTGACCTTTGCCAGGCGCTTGTCCTCGTCGGGGAACTTGCCGTCGTCGAAGTCCGCCAGCGCGCCCCAGTAGTAATCCGCCAGAGTCGAATTGCCCGGTGTGCTCCAGGCCAGTTGTGCACGCGCCACGCGTTGGATGCGGGCGAAGCGCTGCGGATCGAGGCCCTCGTGGCGGATTTTCTCCACCAGATCCCTCAAGGCCGTTTGCGCCTCCTTCTGTTCATCGCGCTCGACATTCGCGTTGAGGCTCATGAAGCCTTGATTGGACCACGCGGTACGTTCGCTCCAGGGGCCGTAGGACAACTCGCGGCGTACGCGCAGCTCGGTGTAGAGCGCATCGTTCAGGTAGGCCTGCAGCAGGTCCAGCGTGGCGCCATCGGCATCCTCTGGTTCGGGGAATATCCAGTGCAGGACCGCGCTTTCGCCGAACAACCCGGTGGTCAGGCTGCGCTGGCGCTCGGCGCCGCTCTTCATCTGCGGCAGATCGCGGCGTTCGGGCGTGTCGTGATCCACCAGGGCGCCGTAGGTGCGGCCTAGGTAAACCGGCAGGCGCGGGTCGAGATCTCCGACGATGATCAGGGTCATGTTGCTGGGGACGTACCAGTCCTTGCGCAGCTGCTCCAGCTGGGCCTGGGTGAGGTTATCCACAGGCGCGCGCTCGTCGCAGGACAGCCCCAGTTCCACGGCCAATTGTTCCTGGCCGGCGCGGCTGACGTTCTGGTGATCCAGCCAGCGCTGCAGGTGCGAATAATGGCCGCCATCCTCGCGCACCAGCACCTGTTTGGCGGAATCGATCTTGCGCTGGTCGAGCTGGGTGCGGGTGATGATTTCCAGCAGCAGGTCCAGCACCTGGCGCTGAGTGGCGGCGGGGGATTCGACGACGAATGCGGTGTCGCCCTCGCTGGTGTAGGCGTTCCACTGTCCGCCCAGCGCTTGCATGCGCGCTTCCAGATCAGCCTCGTCGCCGCCGTCCAGGCCGCTGAAGAACAGGTGCTCCATCAGGTGCGGAAGCTGTCGGTCGCGGCAGCTGAAATCACTGAAGCCGACGCCGACGATCAGGCGGATCGAAACGTGGCCTTTCTCGCGGGTGGGTTTGAACAGCACGCCCATGCCGTTCACCAACTGGTAGGCCTCGACCGTCTGTCGCTGGTCCGCATGGGACCAGACGCTGAGCAGCAGGGACAGCAGGGGGACGAACAACCAACGCATGAGCCGTGTGCCTTGACGCAAAGCCGTGAGGATAGCGGATTGACCGGCGCGAACCCACCGCGTTCAACCTTTGTCGGGTGGCACCTTCGGTCACGCACCCTGGCTTGCAAGGTCACTGTCGCTGTCGAACCACGACACTACGCTCAGATCATCTAACCTCAGTGATGGACCCGTTGTTCGTTCCGCGTGGAGCGATCTGGAGGCTACATGCGTGTCCTGGTTACCGGCGCCGCGGGAATTCTCGGGCAGAGCCTGCTCAACGAGCTTGCCGTCCAGCATCTGGACTGGACGCTCATTGCCGCCGACATGCAGCGCATCAAGTCCCAAGGACTGCGGCCGAACATCGAGCCGGTAACGCTGGACCTGAGCGTGGCCGCCAATACGCGGGCCTGCGTGGAGCACTGGAAGCCCGATGCGATCGTCCATTTGGCCGCCGTCGTGAATCCGCCGCGGGAGATGACGCCGCAAAAGCGCCATGCCATCGAGGTTGGCGGCACCCGTGCGCTGATCGAAGCAGCGCGGGATACCGGCGTACAACAGTTGATAGTCACCAGTTCCGGCGCCGCCTACGGCTTCCACCGTGACAACGCCGAATGGATCGACGAATCGCATCCGCTGCGCGGCCATCCCCACCTGCTCCACGCCCGCTGCAAGCAGGAAATCGAGCAACTGCTGGCCAACGCGCGGGAGCGTTATCCACAGCTCAAGCAGCTGATTCTTCGCCCTGGCACCATACTCGGCCGGCGTGTGCATAACCCGCTGGCCGAGTTGTTTGCGCGACCCACACTGGTGGGGGTCCTGGGACATCGCAGCCGCTTCGTGTTCATCTGGGACCAAGACGTGGTGAACGTGATCCGCCAGGGTCTGGAACGCGGCAGCGAGGGCATCTACAACCTCGCCGGCGACGGCGCTTTGTCCATGCGCGAGATAGCCGGCCTGCTCAACAAACCCTACCGGCCCATGCCGGCAAGCCTGATGCGCGTGGGGTTGGGGCTCCTCAAGCCGCTGGGGCTGTCGCGCTTCGGGCCCGAACAAGTGGACTACCTGCGCTACCGGCCGGTGCTGGATAACCGCCGGCTGAAGGAAGAATTCGGTTACGAACCGCGCTACTCGAGCCGCGAGGCGTTCTTGGCCTATCTTGCCGCGCGTGGCCCGAACGGCTGATACCGGCCTTGTGGAAAACCTGTAGACAAATCTGTTGAAAAGCCTGTGATCCACCCTCTGGAGTCAGCCCCCGGAAGGGCTATCAGTTCGCCGACTGGCGCCGCCGCTGGCGGTACTCGCCCGGCGTCAGCCCCGTCCAGTGGCGAAAAGCACGGAAGAACACGCTGGGCTCGGAATACCCGAGCAGGGCGGCGATGTCCGTGGCCGGCAGGTTGCCTTCCCCCAGGTAGCGCTCCGCCAGTTGCCGCCGGGTATCGGCCAGCAGCTGCTGATAGCTGCTGCCTTCCTCCGCCAGCCGGCGCTGCAGCGTGCGTTCGCTCAGGCCCAGTTCGCTGGCCACGGCGGCACGGCCGGGTTCGCCGCGGGTTAGCTGCTCGCCGAGCAGGGCGACCACCCGGCCGCTGACGCTGGCGCTGGGCAGGCGAGCGAGGAGGCCTTCGGCGTGCTGGCGCAGCAGGTCGCGCAGCGACGGGTTGGCTTGCGGCAGCGGAGCGTCGATGAGCGCTCGGGGTAGGCCTAGGGCGTAGTCCGTTGCGTCGAATTGCAGAGGGCAGTCGAAGGCCTTTTCGTACTCTGCGAGGCTTTCCGGCTGGTGGTGCATGAAACGACAGCCGGCCAGTTGCAGGCCGCTGAGCAGGGCGCGCAGCTGCCGCGACCAGAACCCCAGCAGCGCCAGCGCGCGAGCGCGGGTGGCCGGGGGTTCCGGGTTCAGTGGGCGGTAACTGACCCAGATGATCTCGGCCTGGGCCTCGATGGTTACCTGGCCGCCTTCGCCCACCAGGCGCTGGTAGCGCATGGCCGATTCGAGGGCGTCACCCATCGTGGTGCTCGACTGCAGGAGGTAGCCCAGTGCACTGAAGGATGCCGGCGATAGCGCACGGCCCATGGCTAGGCCGGGTTCGTCATGCTTCAGGTCGGTCTGGATCACCTGCCACATGCGCTCTTGCAGCGCGAAGTCGATGCGCGCGTCCGGATCGCTCAGCTGGGATTCCTGAATGCCGCTGGCGGCGAGCAGGGCGTCGCGGTTCAGGCCGAGACGCACAGCCGCCAGCAGGATGGCCTGGGTCAGACTGGCGCTGACCGAGGGCGGGTGTTGGGATTGAGTGCATGCTTCCATGGCGGCGGATTCTGCCCGAACCCTGGGCGTCGTGATATCAGGACTTTGCAGGGGCTCGCGAAGGTTCCGACGGAACATTCGCACAAGCCCCCCGGCCATCAACCCGTCGCGCTGGAGCCGGGCGAAGCCGGCCGCTGGTGATCCTGTACCGCCTCGACTTCGCGTTCGACGAAGTCGTCGTCTTCCACAGGTTCGCCGATTGCCGAACTGCTGGCATCGGGGTTGTCCAGAACAGCATAGGCGATGGCGCAGAACAGCGAGTTCAAGCGCTTCATGTCGCTGATCAGGTCAAGGTGCAGCGAGCTGGTCTCGATGCTCTGTACTACCTGCTGGCGCAGGCGGTCGACGTGAGAGTGGGCGAAGCGCCGTTCCTGCAGGCGGAAGCGCTGCTTGGCGCGGCGCAGGCGCTTGGCGCCTTCCTGGTCGCCATTGAGGAACACCGAGAGAGACAGGCGCAGGTTGGCCACCAGTTGGCCGTGCAGCACGGTGATCTCCTCCAGACCGTTGTCGGAGAAGGAGCGGCTGCGCGAAGTCTTCTTGTCCTGCACGGCACCAAGCATGTGCTCGATGATGTCGCCGGCCTGCTCAAGGTTGATCGCCAGCTCGATGATCTCCGCCCAGCGGCGGCTGTCGGCTTCGCTCAGGTCCTCGCGGGGCATGCGCGCCAGGTAGAGCTTGATCGCGGTGTAGAGGGCGTCGACATCGTCGTCCTGCTTGCGGATCTCTTTGCCCAGCAGCGGGTCGCCGCTGTGGATAACCTGCATCAGATTGTTCAGCATGTGCTCGACGATATCGCCCATACGCAGGGTTTCGCGCACCGCGTTGACCAGCGCCAGACTCGGCGTGTCCAGCGCCGCGGGGTCGAGGTGGCGGGGGCGCACGGTGTCTTCCGGGGAATGGCGGTCGGGCATGATGCGCGTGCAGAACGCCGCCATCTGCCCGGTCAGCGGCAGACAGGCGAGGCAGCGGGTGGCGTTGTAGAGCACATGGAACGCGATCACCAACTCAGCGGTGCTGAACTGCCAGTGGTCGATCCACCCGGCCAGAGGGCCCACCAGCGGCAGCACCAGGGCGCAGCCGGCAACCTTGAACAGCAGGCTGCCCAGCGCTACACGGCGACCGGCCGCGTTCTGCGAGGAGGCGCTGATCATCGCCAGGATGCCGCTGCCCAGGTTGGCGCCGACCACCAGGCACAGCGCCACCTTCAGGGAGATCACCTTGGAGGCCGCCAGGGTCGCGGTGAGCAGCACGGCGGCCAGGCTGGAGTAGGAAATCATCGCGAACAGCGCGCCCGTCAAGGCGTCCAGCATCACGTCGCCGGTGAGGCTGGAGAACAGCACCTTCACGCCCTTGGCCTGGGTCATGGGCTCGGCGGCGGCAACGATCAGCTGCAAGGCGAGGATGATCAGCCCCAGGCCGATGAACACCCGGCCGATCTGGCCGAGGCGCGTCTGCTTGCGGCCGAGGAAGAAGATCACCCCGAAGAAGATCAGCAGCGGCGACAGCCAGGACAGGTCCAGGGTCAGCACCCGCGCCATCAGCGCCGTGCCGACGTCGGCGCCGAGCATGATCGCCAGCGCTGGCGCCAGGGCCATCAGCCCGGTGGCGACGAAGGAGGTGGCCAGCAGCGCCGTGGCGTTGCTGCTCTGCACCAGGGCGGTGACGCCGATGCCGGCGGCGAAGGCCAGCGGGCGCTTTTCCACGCTGCGGCTGAGGATTTTTCGCAGGTTACTGCCGTAGACCCTGAGGATGCCGGTGCGGACGATATGTGTGCCCCACACCAACAGGGCAACGGCAGAGAGCAGATCGAGCAATTTGAGCATGTCGGGCCCCCTCGCACTCAAGCGGGCCCGTGGGCGGTGCGTCCGTCAACGGACCCTGTAACGACCTCGCCCGCGGCTCCGTACAGACAGCGCGGAGGGCCGAGAAGGACACGGCAACGCTCAGGCGATTGTCACAAGACTGTCATGGTAGACCCCCGTTCTTCCTTGAGGGTTCGCCAAATCTCTGATTTGCCGGCAATCCTGTCTGTCAGTAAAGCCGATCAAAAGCGGATGCGAGCGCCTTTGCATCGGTTATTTCGCACGGAATGGCGAGCGGTAATGTCTAGACTGCCTGTCCACTTGCTGAAAGAAACACACCAAGGGTCGAGGAGTAGTCCCATGCGTTGGTCGTTCCCCCTCCTGATTGCGCTGGCGGTTACCGGTTGTGGCGACAAGTCGGCGTTGCCATTCACCGCCGGTACCGGGCCGCAACCGCAGCTGCCGGAACCGCAGAGCAGCCTGCTGCCTACCGTCAACATCGCCAATGCCACCGGCTGGCCTGCCGACCAGAAACCGCGTGCGGCCGAAGGCCTGGAAGTGCAGCGCTTCGCCGACAAGCTCGAACACCCGCGCTGGCTTTACGTGCTGCCCAACGGCGACGTGCTGGTGGCGGAAAGCTCGGCGCCGCCCAGGGAAGAGTCCGGGGGACTGAAGGACTGGGTCGCCGGCAAGGTGATGGAGAAGGCCGGCGCCAACGTACCTAGCGCCAACCGCATCACCCTGCTGCGCGATGCCGATGGCGACGGCGTGCCGGAGCAGCGCAGCGTGCTGCTCGAGGGTTTGTTCTCGCCCTTCGGCATGGCCCTTGTGGATAACTGGCTGTACGTCGCCAATGCCGACGCGGTGGTGCGTTTCCCCTACAAGACCGGCGAGACGACGATCAGCGCCAAGGCCGAGAAGGTCGTCGACCTGCCGGGCGGGCCGATCAACCACCACTGGACCAAGAACATCCTTGCCAGCCCTGACGGCCATTACCTCTACGCCACCGTCGGCTCCAACAGCAACGTCGGCGAGAACGGCCTGGATGCGGAGAAGAACCGCGCGGCGATCCTGCAGATCGACCTGTCCAACCGCAACGTGCGGGTGTTCGCCTCCGGCCTGCGCAACCCCAACGGGCTGGATTGGGAGCCCAACAGCGGCGCCCTGTGGACAGCCGTCAACGAACGCGACGAACTGGGCAACGACCTGGTGCCCGACTACATGACCTCGGTGAAGGATGGCGGCTTCTACGGCTGGCCCTGGAGTTATTACGGCCAGCATGTGGATAAACGCGTTGAGCCGCCGCGCCCGGACAGGGTGGCGGAGGCGCTGGTGCCGGATTACGCCCTCGGCGCGCACACCGCTTCCCTAGGCCTTGCCTTCTATCAGGGCAGCCTGCTGCCGGAGCGCTATCGTGGCGGGGTATTTATCGGCCAGCACGGCTCGTGGAACCGCAAGCCGCGCAGCGGCTACCAGGTGGTGTTCATCCCCTTCGGCGGCGGCAAGCCCAACGGCCAGCCGGTGACGGTGCTGGACGGCTTCATCAACGATAACGACGAAGCCATGGGCCGGCCGGTCGGCGTCGCTGTGGATAAGTTCGGCGGCCTGCTGGTGGCCGACGATGTGGGTAACACCGTCTGGCGCCTGCGCCCGGCGACCCTGAAGTGAATCGACAAGGAGAAAGCATGGCGATTGCCCGGCGTATTGCCCTGATGACCTTGCTGCTGGCGCTGGGCGCCTGCAGCAGCCTGTTCGGCACGCGCGACCCGCTGAACATCGATCTGGTCGGCCTGGAGCCGGCCACCGGGCAGGGCATGGAAGCGCGCTTCACGGTCAAGCTGCGGGTGCAGAACCCCAACGACCAGGCCATCGACTACAACGGCATCGCCCTGGACCTGTCGGTGAACGGCCAGCCGTTGGCCAGCGGGGTGAGCGACGCCAGCGGGCAGGTGCCGCGCTTCGGCGAAACAGTGATCAGCGTGCCGGTGAGCATCTCGGCCTTTTCCGCCTTCCGCCAGGCCTGGGGCCTGTCCGGCGGGCCGCCGCGCCAGGGCATGCCCTACGAGATCAACGGCAAGCTGGCGGGTGGCCTGTTCGGCACGGTGCGCTTCAACGACAAGGGCGTGCTGAACTGGCCGGAGCCGGTCGCACGCCCTTGACGTCGAGCTGCTGTGGATAAGCCGGGCTGTGGATAGCCCGGCTTTTTATTGCCCGGCTGTTATTCACCGCCGGTGGATAACACTTGTGAATTACTGCCCCGGAATGTCCTTGCGCAGTTTCACCGGGTCTTCCTTCTTGCCGCGCGCGGTGCGCATGCGGATGTTCAGCGCTTCCACCGCCAGCGAGAAGGCCATGGCGAAGTAGACATAGCCCTTGGGCACGTGGACTTCGAAGGCTTCGGCGATCAGCACGGTGCCGACCACGATGAGGAACGACAGCGCCAGCATCTTCAGCGACGGGTGCTTGTCGATGAAGTCGCTGATGGCGCCGGCCGCCAGCATCATCACCAGCACCGCGACAACGATCGCCGCGACCATCACCGGCACGTTGGAGACCATGCCCACGGCGGTGATCACCGAGTCCAGCGAGAACACGATGTCGATGATGGCGATCTGGATGATGGTGCCGATGAAGCCGCCCATCACGCTCTTGGGTTCGCCCTCGGTTTCGTCCTCGCCTTCCAGGCCGTGGAAGATCTCGCTGCTGCTTTTCCACAGGAGGAACAGACCGCCGAAAAACAGGATCAGGTCGCGCCCGGAGATGCCCTGGCCGAACACTTCGAACAGGTCCGCGGTGAGGCGCATGACCCAGGTGATCGAGAGCAGCAGCAGGATGCGCGTGACCATTGCCAGCGCCAGCCCGAAGAAGCGCGTGCGCGGCTGCATGTGTTTGGGCATGCGGCCGACCAGGATGGAAATCATGATGATGTTGTCGATGCCCAGGACGATCTCCAGGGCAGTCAGGGTGAAGAACGCAATCCAGATTTCAGGGCTGGTGAGCCATTCCATTTAATCGGTACTCGAAGTCAGTCGTTGAGCTATTCATTTACTGAACAGGGGGAACAGGCCCAGCAGCAGGGCCGCGGCGAGGATCGCCAGGCACACCAGCACGGCCCACTTCAGGGTGAAGCGCTGGTGATCGCCGAAGTCCACCTTGGCCAGCCCCACCAGCAGGTAGGTCGAGGGCACCAGCGGGCTCAGCAAATGTACAGGCTGGCCGACGATGGAGGCGCGGGCCATTTCCACGGGTGTGATGCCGTACTGCGCGGCGGCCTGGGAGAGTACCGGGAGCACGCCGTAGTAGAAAGCATCGTTCGACATGAAGAAGGTGAACGGCATGCTCACCAATGCGGTGATGGCCGCGAGGTACGGTCCCAGGGCGGGCGGAATCACCGCAAGCAGGCTCTTGGACATGGCGTCGACCATGCCCGTTCCGGAAAGAATCCCGGTGAAGACCCCGGCGGCGAAGATCAGCGAGACCACCGCGAGGACGTTCTCGGCGTGAGCGCCGATGCGCTTCTTCTGCTCCATGATGCAGGGATAATTCACGATCATCGCGATACCGAAGGCGATCATGAAGAGAACCGGCATCGGCAGAAGGCCGGTGATCAGGGTGCCCATCAGGGCCACCGTCAGCACGGCGTTGAACCACAGCAGCCGTGGCCGGCGCGCTTCGGGGAACTGCGAGACGCTGACCTCGGCCATGGCCTCGTGGTCGGTGGGCAAGTGCAGTTCGCCCAGGCGGGCACGCTCGCGTTTGCCGTAGACCCAGGCCAGGACGAAGATCGCCGCGATGCCGGCGAGCATGGCCGGGATCATCGGCACGAAGATATCCGCCGGGTCCACGTGCAGCGCGCTGGCCGCGCGCGCGGTCGGGCCGCCCCAGGGAGTCATGTTCAGCACGCCGCTGGAGAGCATGATCAGGCAGGCCATCAGCAGCGGGCTCATGCCCAGCCGGCTGTACAGCGGCAGCACGGCCGCCACGCAGATCATGTAGGTGGTCGAGCCGTCGCCATCCAGCGAGACGATCATCGCCAGCGCGGCGGTGCCCATCGACACTTTCAGCGGGTCGCCCTTGACCAGCCTGAGGATGCGCCGCACCGCCGGGTCGAACAGTCCGGAGTCGATCATGATGGCGAAGTAGAGGATGGCGAACATCAGCATCACACCGGTCGGCGCCAGGGTGCGAATGCCGTCCAGCATCATCGGCCCCAGGCCCTTGGCGAAGCCGCCGAGCAGGGCGAAGGCGATCGGGACCAGGATCAGCGCGATCAGCGCCGACAGACGCTTGGTCATGATCAGGAACATGAAGGTCGCCACCATGGCGAAGGCAAGGAAAGTTAGCATGGGGATAACTCCGGGTCGGCGCGGGGGATTCAGCAGCGGCTGTGGATAAGCACGCGCGGTGCGGACGGAGTCGGGGCGGGTAGGGACAGGAAGCGGGGCATGGGCAATCACCGATTGTTGTTTTTGTACGCTGCGCGAGCGCAGGTCCGGCCGGGAGGACCGAGGCGGCGATGCTAGGGGGTCAAGCTTTCAGCAGGCTTTCGTGGGCGATGACCGCTGATCGGAGCGATTTCTGTCGGAGCGTGCCCTGCGCGCGACAGCCTGGCAGCGAATCTTCCCCGTGCTGATTCAGCGGTGCTGGAACGCTTTGGCCGGCGGCTGCCAGTCCATCAGCTCGTTCTCCCGCGCGTCGGCGTTCGCCTTGAGCCAGGCGCTCATGCTTTCGCCAATTGCCTTGCCGTAGAGCCTGTGGGAGTAGATCACCCCCGTGCCCGTGCCGTTCTCCAGCCGGAGGCGGGTGAATACCGCTTCGATGAAGCTCGGTTGCGGGAACACCGCGGCAATGAAATAGACCGCGGGCTGGCTGCCCCGGGCAGGGCTGGCGTCGACCTTGAGGATCATTGCGCCCTGCTGCCTGTAGTTATCCAGCACAGCGTTGGCCACGGCTGCCATCTGCTCGGCGTTCCGGGCCGCCGTGTAGCGGTGCAGGGTGACCATGTCCTGCCATTTCGCCAGGTCCTCCTGGCCTTGTGGCGTGAACTCGTGCTGATCCTCCCGGGACCAGCGATGGAAGTAGTCGGTACCGGCGAAGGTGAATTCCTTCGTCACGCTCGCGGCCCACGACAGAGGAGCAATCAGAGCCAGCAGGATCAGCCAGAGACGCACGGTGTTGCCTCGTCGTGAGAGAAAAACGGTGGCGTCAGCCCAGCTGCCCGACCACGCCAGGATCGCCTGTCTCCATTGTGGATCACCGCGTTGGCGATAGGCGTCCGCCTGGCGAAATTGCCTGCGGGACGGCCGTGGTTGCGATGGAGAGATTTCGATCCGGCCAGCAGACAATTCTCTAGAAGGTTCAGGCGAGCGCCTGGATCAATCCCATCACCACGAGCAGGCTGCCACCTGCCAGCAGCGTCTGCAGGGTAATGATCCCGGCCATCAGCCCGCTCTCGCCGCCGAGCTGGCGGGTCAGCACATAGGCGGTCGGGGCTGTGGGTAAGGCGAAGAACAGCACCAGCAGCGCGCTTTCCAGCGGCGGGAGTGCAAGCAGGCTGGCGATGGCGAAGGCCAGCAGCGGCATGGCCAGCAGGCGGATCGCGCAGTTCCAGCCCAGCGCCGAGGCTTCCGCGCGCAGCTCCTGCGGCTGCAGCGCCGCGCCCACGCAGAGCAGACCCAGCGGCAGGCTGGCCACCGCCAGCAGGTTGAATAGCCGGTCGGTGCCGCCAGGCAGGCCAATCCCCGTTACGTTGAGTACGGCGCCGGCCACGCAGGCGAGGATCAGCGGGTTCTTCACGATGGGCAGCAGCAGCGAGCGCAGGCTGATGCCGCGTTCGGCGGTCAGCGCCCATACCGACATCACGTTCACCGCCGGCACCATCAGCGCCAGCATCAGCGCTGCCAGGGTCAGCCCCGGCTTGCCGTACAGGCTGCCGACGGCGGCGAGACCCAGGTAGGTGTTGAAGCGCAGCACGCCCTGGGCGATGGCGCCGAAGCGCGCGGCGTTCCAGCCGCGCAGGCGTTTGACGATCAGCAGGGCGATCCAGGCGAAGCTCAGGCCGAGCACTACCGCCAGCGCTTGGCGGGCGAGGCCGGGGTCGTTCAGCGGTGCGCTGGCCAGGCTGCTGGCGAGCAGCGCGGGGAACAGGATGAAGTAGTTGAGCCGCTCGGCCGCCGGCCAGAAGGCGTCGCCGGGGAAACCTTTGCGGCGCAACACGAAGCCGGCGACGATCAGCGCGAACAACGGCCAAAGGGCCTGGAACAGAGCGGTCACGGCAACCCCGCGATGGTGGTGGGAGCGGGCATCTTGCCGAGGGCGTGCGGGAAAGGGCAAGGCGTGTGGATAAGTTTCTCACCTTGCCCGGAGCGGTTTTCCACAGTGATCGGCACTGTGGAAAAACTTGTCCACAGGCTCAGCGGCGGAAGCCGCCTCCACCGAAATGGCCCCCGCCGAAATGCCCGCCACCGAAGCCGCCACCGCTCCACTGCCGCTGGGTCTGGTTGAAGCGCTGCTGGCCGATCTGCCGCGACTGGTATTGCTGGTCCAGCTGGCTGCGGACGTTGGCCTGGTTCTGCTGCACCGGTTGCCAGCCGTTGCTGGTGTGCTGCTGCCAGCCGCTGTCGGTGTGCTGGTAGACGTTGCCGTCGTGGCCGGCGTAGACGTCGCCGTTCTTCCAGGCCACGGCGTTGCCAGTGCGCCGGTTGTAGCTGATGCCCTGGTTCTGTTTGTCGTAGCTACTGCGTCCGTCGTCCACGTCGCCGGAGACGCCACGCTCGGCGATAGTAGTGCGGCCGGTTTGGGCGTTGTGGGTAGCGACCTGGCGGCCTGCGACGAAGTCACCGCTGTCGGTATGCGCCGCAACGCCGCTGCGGCCGGCGCCGGAGATGCCGGTGGACGCGTTGGAGAAAGAACCGCGACGGCCTGCGGCGGCATCATCGCTGTACGGGTTGAAGGCGGCCCCGCGGGCGCCTTCGTAGTGCGCACCGGTGCGCGGGTTGTAGCCCACCGCCGAGCTGCCCTGCCATTGGGTGCCGGTCCAGCCGTTGTAGCCGTAAGCGTGGGTCACGGTGCCCTGGCCCCAGCGGCCGTAGAAGTTCGCCTGGTTCACGTTGGCGTAGCTCCAGCCGCCGTGCGGATAGGGGCCCCAGTACGGGCCCCAGTAGGGTTCCGGAGAGCCCCAGTAGGCGCCCGCCGCGTAACCGAAGGCGAAGCCGGTCAGCGCGCCCACGGCAAAGCCTGCGCCGTAGCCGTAGGTCGGCGGATAGCCGTAGTAAACAGTCTGGCTGACATAGGCCGGGTAGGTGTAGCCGGTGCCGTAGACCACCGTGCCGTCGCTGTTCACCACCACGCCCAGGTAGCCGGGCGTGTAGCCCACCACCACGGTCTGCGGGGTAACCGAGTAGATATGCACGTAGGTCACGTAGTACACCGGCGAACTGGGCGGGATGCCGTAGATCGCCGCCGGCACCTCGGTTGCCACCTGCCAGGGCCCGGTGGGGCTGGGGGCAACGAACCAGACGCCGTTGGTGACGGCGAAGAACTGGTTGGGCGCGACCTCGATCACCGGCGTCGGTGTGTTCACCGCGTATTGCAGGCTGGTGCCGCTGATGGGCTGGAAGCTGGGCGCGCCATCGTAGCTGACCTTCATGGTCGCCTTGCTGCGCGAGACCGAGGCCGTCTGTGGGATGCTCGCGGCGATGGCCGCTTCCTTGGCCTGCGGAGTACCGGGCACCGATACCAGCACGTTGGCCTTCGGGTCCTTGGGCGAGATTTTCGCGAAGTCAGAGGGCAGGTCCTTGCCCTCTACAAACTGCCACGGCCCCTTCTCGCCGGGGCCGCTGAACCAGCGACCGGAGAGCAGCACGTACCAGGTGTTGTGGGTCGGATCGACGAACACCGCGTGATCGGCGTTCTGCATTGTCAGCAGGCTGACGCCATCCACCGGCTGCATTTGCGCAGTGCCGTCGCTGACGATCAGTTCTGTGGGCCGGGTCGCCACCAGGATCGCCGGCGCCTTGCCTGGCACCTTGCCGTCCTTTGGCAGCAGGGCGTCCACCGGGCCGGCTTTTTCCGCCACCTGCTGCGCATTCAGGAGCGCCTTGGGCGGTTGGCTCAGGACCAGCCAGCTGCCGTCCAGCGCCTGGGCCGTGTACCAGTTGCCAGCGGCGTTGAGGTAGTGGTTGCTCTGGGCGTCGCGCAGGATCAGCACGCGGCTGTTGAGTACGCGCTGGAAGTCGCTGCTCGGTAGGGCCTGCCAGTTCGGCTGGCCATCGATCATCACCAGCACGGTCGGCGTCGCGGCGAAGACGATCTGCGGTGCGTCGTTCTTCACTTCCACATGGCGCAGCTGGTCGAGCTGCTGGTTCACCGCATAGCTGGCCTGCAACTCATCGAGAGAAACGGTCAGGCCGTCCTTGGGTAGGCGCGCCACCAGCGCGTCGCGCACCTTGCCGGCGCTGTCCGGGGCGGTGGGAACTTCCACCTTGTCGATGCGCAAGTCGGTGAGCTGCACCAGCCCGCTGGCCTTGTCGATGGCGGCGGCGGCGGAGAACTGCGCCACGCCGAAGGTCGGAGCGCCGTTGGCGGGCCCGATGGCGATGGCCGCGCGGCCACTCATGCGGGTGCCGTCCCAGCCTTCGATCTGTGGCTGGAAGATCTGCACGTGCTGCTCGCCCACGGCGAAGTCGCGCGGCCATTTCAATTCGGTGACGGCGGGGGCCTGGGGATCGGCGGAGAACGCAAGAGCGGGATGCAGCGACAGTCCGATGGCGAGCGCCAGGGCCGATAGAACGGGACGTAAAGCCATGTTGGAAACCTTCCTTGAGAAGAGCTGCGATCAACGATAGTGCAGCGCGGAACACCCCGCGCGCGGGTCCGCTCTTCCCTGCGCCATGCTGGTGCAAATTCGCCGGCAAGGCAGCTTTTTCTTATGGCGCAACGACATATTTAATAATTTTCCGAGCCTCCCGCTTCGGCGACCATCGGTCTGTCAGACATGTCGCGAGACAAAGCCTTCAGACGCTGAGCCATAGAGCTCGATGCCGCGCATGTCCCGGTTTTACCGGCCTTCTGGCCACTGCCGCAGTAAATCAACAAAAAAGCCAAACGGCTGTGGGAGTGCTTCATGATCAAGTCCTTGCTCGTGCGTTCCATCGCGTGTTCCGCCCTGGCTCTCGCCGCCGTTTCTGGCGCGCAGGCCGGCACCCTGTCCATCGGTCATACCACCTGGGTCGGCTACGGCACCTTGTACCTCGCCCGCGACCTGGGCTACTTCAAGGAACAGGGGCTGGACCTGCAGCTGACCACCATCGAGGAAGCCTCGATGTACATGGCAGCCCAGGCTTCCGGCCAGCTCTCCGGCTCGGCCTCCACCATCGACGAAATCCTCAAGTACCGCCCGAAGTTCTGCTTCAAGGCCGTGGCCGCGCTGGACGACAGCCATGGCGGTGACGGCGTGTTGGTCGGCAAGGACGTCACCTCGCTGGCCCAGCTCAAGGGCCAGGAAGTGGCGGTCAACGAAGGCTCCGTCTCGCAATTCTGGCTGGCTTATCTGCTCAAGCACGCCGGCATGAGCATGAGCGACGTCAAGGTGCAGAACATGACCGCCGATGACGCTGCCAGCGCCTTCATCGCCGGCCGCGTGCCCGCCGCCGTGACCTGGGAGCCGCACCTCTCGCTGGTTCGCGAGAAGCAGCAGGGCAAGGTGCTGGTGGACAGCTCCACCACTCCCGGCGTGATCGTCGACGTGGTCGCCCTCAACTGCGACGTCATCGAGAAGCAGCCCGAGGACGTGAAGGCCCTGGTGAAAGGCCTGTACAAGGCCGTGCAGTACACCAAAGAGCACCCGGACGAGGCCTACGCGATCATGGCCAAGGGCGTCGGCGGCTACCTCTCCGATCCCAAGGCCCTGGCAGACGCTGCCAAGGGCGTGCGCTTCTACGACAAGGCGATGAGCGAGCAGCTCATTGGCACCCCCGGCAAGCCCGGCGACATCAAGGGTTTGATCCGTCTCGCCAACGAGACCTGGAGCGGCCTGCAGGGCAAACGCCTGGAAGTCAGCTACGACGACCTGGTCGACCCGCGCTTCGTTTCCGAGTAACCGTCTCACTCTTGTCCCCGCGGGCGGCCTGGCGCCGCTCGCCTGGAGGAATCCGCGATGCCTCGTCGTTCGCAATCCTGGCTCAGCCGTTGCCTGACGCCCAAGGTCGACCTGCCGTTGAAGCTGGTCTGGTCTGCCGGTACCTTGTGCTGGCTGCTCGTGTTCGGCCTGTGGGCCGGGCTTTCCTACGGCGGTGTGGTGCCGGCGATGTTCCTGCCCACCCCGGATGCGGTGCTCGCGGCCGGCGTGCGCCTGGCCAGTGACGGCACCCTCGCCACCCACGTGATGGCCAGCGTCAAGGTGGTGATGATCGGCTTCATCATCTCCTCGCTGGTGGCCGTGCCACTGGGGCTGCTGATGGGCAGCTTCCGCATCGTCCAGGCCTTCCTCGAACCGCTGGTGAACTTCATCCGTTACCTGCCGGTGACCTCCTTCGTACCGCTGTTCATCCTGTGGATCGGCATCGGCCTGGAACAGCGCGTCACCGTGATCATCTTCGGCGTGTTCTTCCAGCAACTGGTGATGATCGCCGACGTCTCCCGCGGCGTCGCCAAGGACCTGGTCAACGCCTCCTACACCCTGGGTTGCAACCGCCGCGATGTGGTTCTCCACGTACTCGGCCCGGCCTCGCTGCCCGGCGTACTCGACACCCTGCGCGTGACCATGGGCTGGGCCTGGACCTACCTGGTGGTTGCCGAACTGGTCGCGGCCTCCAGCGGCCTGGGCTACATCAGCCTCAAGGCCATGCGCGGCTTCCAGGTCGACGTGATCTTCCTGGCGATCGCCATCATCGGCCTGCTGGGCCTGATCACCGATCAACTGTTCCGATTCATCCGACTGAAGGTGGCGTCATGGGCGCAGTAGCGATCAAGCAGGAAGAACCAGCCGTGACCGGTCAGCAACCCGCCACACCGCCCCGCCTGCGGGTCGAGAACGTCAGCCTGCGCTATCGCACGCCTGAGGGCGGCACCTTCAGCGCGCTGGAGAACGTCTCCTTCGAGGTGCCGGACCAGCAGTTCGCCGTCATCGTCGGCCCATCGGGCTGCGGCAAGTCGAGCCTGCTCTACCTCACCGCCGGCCTGGCCGAGCCTACCGAGGGCGATATCTACGTCGGCGGCCAACTGGTCGACGGCCCCGGCGCCGACCGCGGCATGGTGTTCCAGAGCTACACCCTGTTCCCCTGGCTCACCGTGCGGCAGAACGTCGAGTTCGGCCTGAAGCGCCGCGGCATGCCGGCAGCCGAGCGCCGCGAGATCGTCGACTACTACCTCGACGAAGTCGGCCTGCGCCGTTTCGAGAACAACTACCCCAAGCAGCTCTCCGGCGGAATGATGCAGCGCGTGGCAATCGCCCGCGCGCTGGCCAACGACCCGCAGATCCTGCTGATGGACGAGCCCTTCGGCGCCCTCGACAGCCAGACCCGCATGCAGATGCAGCAACTGCTGCTGCGCGTGTGGGACCACAGCAAGAAGACCGTGGTGTTCGTCACCCACGACATCGACGAGGCCATCCTGCTGGGCGACCGCGTCTACGTCATGGGCGCGCGCCCGGGGCGCATCAAACGCATCCTCGACGTGCCCATCGAGCGCCCGCGCTCGCTGGACATGGTCATGGACCGCCGGTTCATCGAGATGAAGCGCGAAATCCTCGGGCTGTTGCACGACGATCTGGAAGAGGCTCATTGAAAGCTCGACGCCGCTCTCCCTCACCCCAGCCCTGTCTCTGAAGAGGGGGCCCCTACGGAGCCTGGCTATCGCTGTAGTTAGCCGGCGAGCGCGGTGCTTTTCGTAGGAGCGAGCTTGCTCGCGAACCGCCCAACGCCGGACCTGCCGGTGAGTTTGTTCGCGAGCAAGCTCGCTCCTACAGGTTGGGTGCTGCGGCGGGGTGTGAGCTTGCCCCTCAACCATTCACGCAACACTCCAAAGGGAGCCCCCATGTCCTCCTCCAACGATTCCACCTACGACTACCTCATCGTCGGCGCCGGTTCCGCCGGCTGCGTGCTGGCCAACCGCCTGAGCGCCGATCCGGCCGTGCGCGTCTGCCTGCTGGAAGCCGGCGGCAGCGACGCCAGCCCGCGCGTGCAGACCCCGGCCGGCACCATCACGCTGTACAAGAGCAAGGTGTTCAGCTGGAACTTCTACTCCGCGCCGCAGCAGCGCCTGAAAAACCGTTCGCTGCATTGCCCGCGTGGCAAGGCCCTGGGTGGCTCCAGCTCGATGAACAGCATGATCTACATCCGCGGCCACGCCTCCGACTACGACCGCTGGGAAGCCGAAGGCTGCCCCGGCTGGGGCTGGAAGGACGTGTTGCCGTTCTTCAAGAAATCCGAACGCAACCTGCTTGGCCAGGACCCGGCGCTGCACGGCACTCTCGGTGAGCTGGTGGTGGACAAGCCGCGCGACCCCAACCCGCTGTCGCACCTGTTCATCAAGGCTGCCGAACACCTCGGCCTGCGCCGCAACGATGACTTCAACGGCCGCGAATTCGAGGGCGTGGGCATCTACAACGTGACCCAGAAGGACGCCAAGCGCCTGAGCAGCTATCGCGCCTTCGTCGCGCCGCTGCAGCGCCCCAACCTCACCGTGCTGACCGACCGCCAGGTGGGCCGCCTGCTGCTCGAAGGCGAGC
Source organism: Pseudomonas sp. NPDC086581 (assembly GCF_044746165.1). Taxonomy (NCBI): domain Bacteria; kingdom Pseudomonadati; phylum Pseudomonadota; class Gammaproteobacteria; order Pseudomonadales; family Pseudomonadaceae; genus Pseudomonas; species Pseudomonas sp. NPDC086581. Next base: position 315,797 of record NZ_JBIVBR010000004.1, read on the forward strand.
GCGTCACCGGCCTCGAACTGCGCAGCGGCGAGCGCCTGCTGGCGCGCCGCGAGGTGATCCTCTGCGCCGGTTCCCTCGGCTCGCCGCAAATCCTGCTGGCTTCCGGCATCGGGCCGGGTGAAGAGTTGAAAGCCGCTGGCATCCCGGTGAAACACGACCTGCCGGGCGTGGGCAAGAACCTCCAGGACCACCTCGACGGCCTGGTCACCGTGCGCTCGCCGAGCCCGCTGAGCCTGGGCTTCTCCCTCGGCTCGCTGCCGCAGATCCTGCTCTCGCCGTTCAAGTACCTGCTGGCGAAGAAGGGCTGGCTGACCACCAACTACGTCGAGGCTGGTGGCTTCGCCCGTACGCCGCTGGCCGATTCGCTGGCCGACGTGCAGTTCCACTTCGTGCCCGGTTACCGCAGCCACCGTGGCCGCCTGTTCGAGTGGGGCCATGGCTACGCCGTACACACCTGCGTGCTGCGCCCCAAGAGCATCGGCGAGCTGCGCGTGAAGCCGGGTGGCGATATCGAGATCGACTACAACTTCCTCGCCAACGAGGAGGATGGGCGCGTGCTGGTGGAAGGCGTGAAGCTGGCGCGCAAGATCCTCGCCCAGCCGGAGTTCGACAGGATTCGCGGCACCGAGATGCTCCCCGGCCCGCAGGTGCAGACCGACGAGCAACTGATGGAACACCTGCGCGAATACGCCGCCACCGTGTTCCACCCGGTGGGCACCTGCAAGATGGGTGAAGACCCACTGGCGGTGGTCGACCTGCGCCTGCGCGTGCACGGCCTCAAAGGCCTGCGCGTGGTGGATGCGTCGATCATGCCGACGCTGATCAGCGGCAACACCAACGCGCCCTGCATCATGCTCGGCGAGCGCGCGGCGGCGATGATCCTGGAGGACAGCCGCATCTCCTCCACCGTTCCCGCCCGCGCCGTCCCGGCTTGATCTTGTAGGAGCGGGCCATGCCCGCGATCGCGCGCATGGCCCGCTCCTGCAGGTCGCCCACATCCGTAGGATGGGTATCGCTTCGCTCCACGCCATCCTACGGTGTGCCACAGGCGTGCTCCTGTGGATAACCGCCCTTACAGCCCCAGCTCGCTGAGCGACGGATGATCGTCCGGCCTGCGGCCCTGCGGCCAATGGAACAGGCGCTCGTCCTCGCTGATCGGCAGGTCGTTGATGCTGGCATGGCGCTCGAACATCAGGCCGTTCTCGTCGAACGCCCAGTTCTCGTTGCCGTAGGAGCGGAACCAGTTGCCCGAGTCGTCGTGCCATTCGTAGGCGAAGCGCACGGCAATGCGGTTGTCGGTGAACGCCCAGAGCTCCTTGATCAGCCGGTACTGCTGCTCGCGCACCCACTTGGCGGTGAGGAACTGGACGATCTGCTCGCGGCCCTGGACGAAGGTCGCGCGGTTGCGCCAGCGGCTCTCCGGCGTATAGGCCAGCGACACGTGGTGAGGATCGCGGCTGTTCCAGCCGTCCTCGGCGAGGCGGACTTTCTGGATCGCGGTATCGCGGGTGAACGGCGGCAGAGGGGGACGGGCTTCGCTCATGGTGGGTCTCCAGGGCAGTGAGGGTTTGAACCTGATCTCCATACTCCGCCCGACCCCGAGTGAGGTAAATGACGGCAATCCCACAGATATTGCCAATCTCGTTCGCGGCTCCCTGTAGGAGCGCGCCATGCCCGCGATCGCGCGCATGGCGCGCTCCTACAAGTTTTCAGGCCCTGGCCACTGCCTTGCGCAACCCCACCCGATCCTGGCTCGGGCACACGCCGAACTTCGTCCGGTAGCTGCGCGACAGATACGAGGGGGTCTCGAAGCCGCAGGCCACGCCGATCTCCAGCACACTCATGTCGGTCTGGCGCAGCAGCTGGCGCGCCTTGTCCAGGCGCAGGCCGAGGTAGAAGTTCGATGGCGTGTCGTTCAGGTGCAGGCGGAACAGGCGTTCGAGCTGGCGGCGGGTCACCTGGATGCGCTCGGCCAGCTCCAGCGTCGACAGCGGCGGCTCGGTGTGGCGCTCCATCTCTCCGATCACCTGCACCAGCTTGCGGTTGCTCACCCCGTAGCGGCTGGCGACCTGCAAACGCTGGTGATCCTGGCGGGGACGGATGCGCCCGACCACGAATTGCTCCGACACCTGCACCGCCAGTTCCGGCCCGTGGGCCTGGGCGATCAGGTCGAGCATCAGGTCGATGGACGCGGTGCCGCCGGCGGAGGTGATGCGCGGCCCGTCGATCTCGAACAGTTCCTGGGTCGCCTGCACCTGTGGATAAGTCTCCCGGAAGGCATCCAGCGCCTCCCAGTGCACCGTGCAGCGCTGGCGCTGCAGCAGGCCGGCCTCGGCCAGCACGAAGCTGCCGGTGTCGATGCCGCCCAGGGTCACGCCGTCGCGGTCCAGGCGCTTGAGCCAGTGCAGCAGTGCCGGGGTGCAGGCGCGCAGCGGTTCGAAGCCGGCCACTACCAGCAGCGTGTCGCCTTCGCGCAAGGCCTCCAGGCCGCTGTCGGCGTTCATCGACATGCCGTTGCTGGCGAGCACCGGCCCGCCATCCAGGCTCATCAGGTGCCAGCGGTACAGCTCGCCGCGAAAACGGTTGGCCACCCGCAGTGGCTCCACCGCGGAGACGAAGCCCATCACGGAAAAACCGGGCAGCAGCAGGAACCAGAAGTCTTGGGACATGGCGGGCACCGTGCGATGGGAGGGCGGCGTCGTGGCAGCCTGCCCTTGCTTATGAACCATGGATGTCGCCCTGGCAATCGGGGAGGTCGCTGCTGTGCAAGAGCTGGTCGCCGCTGTGCGATTCTCCGGGGCGCCGCCTGGGTAATTTGTTCTCCAGCCCCCGTGAGGGCCATGACCTACAAAAACGATAACCAACGCCGCAAAGGCCTTGAGGGAGAAGTCATGAAGCTATCGATCAAAGCGCTCGGCTGCGCCGCGCTGATGCTCGCCGCCGGCACCAGCTGGGCCGCCGAGCCCGCCCAATGCCAGAACGTGCGCATGGGCAGCGTGAACTGGACCGACGTGGTGGCCAGCAGCGCCGTGGCCGAAGCCGTGCTCGACGGCCTGGGCTACAAGGTCAAGCAGACCAGCGCCTCGCAGCAGATCATCCTTGCCGGCATGGCCGACAAGCAGCTCGACGTCTTCCTCGGCTATTGGCAGCCGACCATGCAGCCGGTGGCCAAACCCTACCTCGACAAGCAGCAGATCGACGTGATCACCCCGCCGACCCTGCCCGACGCGCAGTCCACCTACGCCGTGCCCAGCTATGTCTACGACGGCGGACTGAAGACCTTCGCCGACATCGCCAAGTTCAAGGACAAGCTGAGCAACAAGATCTACCTGATCGAGCCCGGCAGCGGCTCCAACCGCATCACCGCGAAGATGATCGCCGACGACAAGTTCGGCCTGAAGGGCTTCCAGATCGTCGAGTCCAGCGAGGCCGGCATGCTCACCGCGGTCAAGCGCGCCATCAAGCGCAAGCAGTGGGTGGTGTTCTTCGGCTGGAAGCCGCACCCGATGAACCTGCAGATCGACATGAAATACCTCACCGGCAGCGACGACGTATTCGGCCCCGACGAAGGCTCCGCCACCGTCTCGATCATGACCGCCGGCGGCTACCAGGCGCAGTGCGGCAACGTCGCCAAGCTGCTGCACAACCTCAAGTTCAGCAGCGAGCAGGTGAGCCAGGTGATGGTGCCGATCCTCGACCGCAGCCAGCCGGTGGACGCCGCCAAGGCCTGGCTGAAGCAGAACCCCGAGCCGCTCAAGGCCTGGCTCGACGGCGTGACCACCTATGACGGCAAGGATGGCCTCGCCGCCGTCCAGGCCTCGCTGAAATAGCGCCCGGACAAACACCTCCCACCAGCAACTCCCTGCGCGCCGCCCGGCGCGCAGTGGGTTCGTTCGACCCGAAGAAGGACAGCCACCGTGAACCATGAAGTGATAGTCACCTGCGCGGTGACCGGCGCCGGCGATACCGTCGGCAAGCACCCGGCCATTCCCGTCACCCCCAAGGAAATCGCCGCCGCCGCCATCGAGGCCGCCAAGGCCGGCGCCACCGTCGCCCACTGCCACGTCCGCGACCCGCAGACCGGCAAGCCCAGCCGCGACGTGAACCTCTACCGCGAAGTGGTCGAACGCATCCGCGAGAGCGACACCGACATCATCATCAACCTCACCGCCGGCATGGGCGGCGACCTGCAGATCGGCCAGGGCGAGCAGCCGCTGGAGTTCGGCGCCGGCACCGACCTGGTCGGCCCGCTGGAGCGCCTCAAGCACGTCGAGGAGCTGCTGCCGGAAATCTGCACCCTGGACTGCGGCACCCTGAACTTCGGCGACGGCGACTTCATCTACGTCTCCACCCCGGCCCAGCTGCGCGCCGGCGCCAAGCGCATCACCGAGCTGGGGGTGAAGGCCGAGCTGGAAATCTTCGACACCGGCCACCTCTGGTTCGCCAGGCAGATGCTCAAGGAAGGCCTGCTGGAAGACCCGCTGATCCAGATCTGCCTCGGTATCCCGTGGGGCGCCCCGGCGGACACCACCACCATGAAGGCCATGGCCGACAACATCCCCGACGGCCTGACCTGGGCCGGCTTCGGCATCGGCCGCTCGCAGATGCCGATGGTCGCTCAGGCCATGCTGCTGGGCGGCAACGTGCGGGTCGGCCTGGAGGACAACATCTGGCTGGACCGCGGCGTGCACGCCAGCAACGGCCAACTGGTCGAGCGCGCCATCGAGATCATCGAGCGCCTCGGCGGCCGCGCCCTGAGCCCGGCCGAGGGGCGCAGGAAGATGAACCTCAAACCCCGTTGATTGCGAACCGTAGGGCGAGTAACCCGGAACGGGTTATCCGCCGCCGAACTGGATCGGCGGATAACGCTGCGCGTTATGCGCCCTACGAAGAACCCGACGCCCCGCCCACTTTCCGGAGCCACCCATGTCCTTCATCACCCAAATCAAGACCTTCGCCGCCCTCGGCAGCGGCGTCATCGGCAGCGGCTGGGTCGCCCGCGCCCTGGCCCATGGCCTCGACGTCATCGCCTGGGACCCGGCTCCCGGCGCCGAAGCTGCGCTGCGTGCGCGCATCGCCAACGCCTGGCCGGCCCTGGAAAAGGCCGGCCTCGCCCCCGGCGCCTCGCCCGATCGCCTGCGCTTCGTCGCCACCATCGAAGAATGCGTGCGTGATGCCGACTTCATTCAGGAAAGCGCCCCCGAACGCCTCGACCTGAAATGCGAGCTGCACGCGAAGATCAGCGCCGCCGCCAAGCCCAATGCCCTGATCGGCTCCAGCACCTCGGGCCTGCTGCCCAGCGAGTTCTATGCCGACGCCACGCACCCCGAGCGCTGCGTGGTCGGCCACCCGTTCAACCCGGTCTACCTGCTGCCGCTGGTGGAAGTGGTGGGCGGCGCGAAGACCGCGCCGGAAGCGGTGCAGGCCGCCATCCAGGTCTACCAGTCCCTCGGCATGCGCCCGCTGCACGTGCGCAAGGAAGTCCCCGGCTTCATCGCCGACCGCCTGCTCGAAGCCCTCTGGCGCGAAGCGCTGCACCTGGTCAACGACGGCGTCGCCAGCACCGGCGAGATCGACGACGCCATCCGCTTCGGTGCCGGCCTGCGCTGGTCCTTCATGGGCACCTTCCTCACCTACACCCTGGCCGGCGGCAACGCCGGGATGCGCCACTTCATGGCTCAGTTCGGCCCGGCGCTGCAACTGCCCTGGACCTACCTGCCCGCCCCGGAGCTGACCGACACCCTGATCGACCGCGTGGTGGAAGGCACCGCCGAGCAGCAGGGCAGCCGCAGCATCGCCGAGCTGGAACGCTACCGCGACGACTGCCTGCTGGCGGTGCTCGGCGCCATCAAGGAGACCAAGACCAAACACGGCTTCGCCTTCGCCGACTAACCTCTCATTTCACCGCCCGCTCCGGACGGCCCCCTCTCTCTTCAGGGGGGGGACGCCTAGTTAGAGGGTTGGGGAGAGGGGACCTGAATAGAGAGCCGAAAATGCACGCCCTGAAAACCTACGAATCCCCCATCCTCGCCGAGTGGACCGACTACAACGGCCACCTGCGCGACGCCTTCTACCTGCTGCTGTTCAGCTACGCCACCGACGCCCTGATGGACCACCTCGGCCTCGACGCCGAGCACCGCGCGGCGACCAACGATTCACTGTTCACCCTTGAGGTGCACCTCAACTACCTGCACGAGGTGAAGGAGGGCGAGAGGGTCGAAGTGCGCACCCAGCTGATCGCCCACGACCGCAAGCGCCTGCAGGTTTTCCACAGCCTGCACCGCGCTGGAGAAGACCTCGCCCTGGCCGCCAGCGAACAGATGCTGCTGCACGTGAACCTCGAAGGTGGCGCGCGCTCGGCGCCCTTCGAAGGCGTCGTGCTCGAGCGCGTGCTGGCGCTGGCCGAGGCCCATCGCCCATTGCCGCGCCCGGATTACGTGGGCCGCGTCATCGGCCTGCCGGGCTGATTCGCCGTGAGCCGGAGCTATCCGCTGTCCGATGCCATGCAGGCCTTCGTCGCCGAGACGGAGGCCCACCCACTGGAAGGCCCCACGCTCGCTGCCCAGCGGGAAAACTACGAGCGCATGGCCGCCGCCTTTGCGCCACCGCTTCCGCCGGGCCTGCTGGTGCGCGACGTACAGCCTGACGGCCTGGTCGAGCTGCGCCTCTACCGGCCTGAAGGCGCACCGCCGGCCAATGGCTGGCCGACCATTTTCTACATCCACGGTGGCGGCTGGGTGCTGGGCAATGCCCGTACCCACGACATGATCTGCATTCCCCTGGCCGTCGAACTGGGTGCGCTGGTGGTCGCCATCAGCTACCGGCTGGCGCCCGAGCATCCCTATCCCGCCGCCCTCAACGACTGCCTCGACACCTGGTGGCGGATTCACCAGGACCGCCTCGGCGAGCCTGTGGATAAAACCCGCATTGCGGTCGCTGGCGACAGTGGCGGCGCCAACCTCGCCGCCGCGCTGTGCCTGGCCCTGCGCGGCGCTGGCGAAGCGCTGCCACTGGTCCAGGCGCTGATCTACCCCGCGCTGGGAAACCTCGACACGCCCTCGCGCACCACCTGCGCCGACGCGCCATTGATGACCAGCGCGGCGGTCGACGAATACCTCGCCGCGTACCTCTCGCGCCCCGCCGACTGGCGCGACCCGCTGGCGCTGCCGCTGCTCGCCGAAGACCTCGGCGGCCTGCCACCCGCCTTTATTGCCGTCGCCCAGTTCGACCCATTGCGTGACGACGGCGCGCTTTACCGCGACCGCCTGCGCGAAGCCGGCGTGGCGGTGGATTACTTCCCCGGTGCCGGGCTCGTCCACGGCTGCCTGCGCGCCCGGCGCGTGGCGGAAGTGGATGCCCTGCGCGGCGCCCTGATCGCGGCCCTGCGCCGCAGCCTGAGTCGATGAGGAGGAATGCATGCAGACCACGTTGGAGAACCCCGGCGTCGCCGACTGGCGCACTTACCGGCTGACCGCCGCACTGGCCAGCCTGCGCCCGCTGGAGAATCGCCTCGAAGTGCTCTGGGCCGACGGCCGCGTCAGCCCTTTCCACCACCAGTGGCTGCGCGACAACTGCCCCTGCGGCGAGTGCGTCTACAGCGTCACCCGCGAGCAGGTGCTGGAGATCATCGACGTCCCCGCGAACCTCGCCCCGTCCCGCGCCAGCCTTGATCAGGGCCAGCTGTGCATCGATTGGCAGGACGGCCACCGCAGCCGCTTCGACCCCGGCTGGCTGCGCGCGCATGCTTATGACGACGAGTCCCGCGCCGAACGCCTGGCCGCGCACCAGACCACCCGCGTCTGGCGCCGTGACTTCGAGGTGCCGGTGTTCCAGCACGACCAACTGATGGACGACGACTCCGCGCTGCTGGAATGGATGCTCGCCCTGCGCGACCTCGGTCTCAGCCGCGTGGATGGCGTGCCCACCGCGCCCGGCTCCCTGCACCGCATCGCCCAGCGCATCGCTTTCATCCGGGAGACCAATTTCGGTGTGCTGTTCGATGTGAAGTCCAAGGCCGCGGCCGCCGACAGCAACGCCTACACCGCCTTCAACCTGCCGCTGCACACCGATTTGCCGACCCGCGAACTGCAACCGGGACTGCAATTCCTGCACTGCCTGGTGAACAACGCCGACGGCGGCGACAGCGTGTTCGTCGACGGCTTCGCCATCGCCCAGGCACTGCGCGACGAAGCGCCGGAAGACTTCCGCACGCTCTGCGAGATGCCCATCGAATTTCGCAACAAGGACCGCCGCAGCGACTACCGCTGCCTGGCGCCGGTGATCGCCCTGGACGCGCGGGGCGAGATCAGCGAAATCCGCATCGCCAACTTCCTGCGCGGCCCCTTCGACGCCCCGGCCGAGCGCATGGATGCGCTGTATCACGCCTGGCGGGCCTTCCTCACGCTCACCCGTGAACCGCGCTTCCGCCTGCAACAGAAGCTGCGCGCCGGGCAGATGTGGTGCTTCGACAACCGTCGCACCCTGCACGCCCGCACCGCCTTCGACCCTGCCAGCGGCGAACGCCACCTGCAGGGCTGCTACATCGACCGCGACGAACTGCTGTCGCGCATCCTGGTGTTGCAGCGCGACCTCTGAGGCGCGGAGCTACCTGTAGGAGCGATGGCGTCCCCCTCGCTCCTACGACAATCACCTTCAGCCGGACAAAAAAATCCCCTGCGGCGCCCGACGCGCGGCAGGGGACAAATCGAGCCGGTTCGGGCTCTCAGTGTGCGAGGCCCTGCAACCGAGCCGGTGCCGGCTGCAGGGTATGGAAGCCAGTCTGCGCGTCGCGTCGCCGCCTCGGTTAGCCGAAAGCGACCTGCGCTTGCCCGCCGCGGACATTCCGTCGGCATGGTGCTTGCCGCGCCTCGCCGGGCTTACCAGAATCGATGCAGACCCCTGCCGCTCCCAAGGAGACCCGCGATGATGCACGCCGACCTGATCGACCAGGACGATTTCCGCGAACGCCTGCAAGCGCTGGGTTTTGCCGTGCCGCCGGGCATCACCGCCGAGCAGGCCTGCGAATACGCGGTGCGTGGCCTGACCCCGGAGCGCTCGCTGGCGCTGCGCCGTCTGGTGGAGGAAATGCTCGCGGGGAACGCGACGCTGCTGCCTGCGGTGCGCGAGGCGATCTCCCGGCAATTGCTGCCGGCGCTGGTCCCCAAAGTGTGACAATCAGGCGCACAGGCAAGCGTCGTTTGTGCGCTGCATCTCCCGGAAATTGGGAAATGGCCTACAGTTCGTCTGGATAATGGCCTAAGGGCATCATGTATCAAATATGATCCAATCCGTTTTTTTGGACGGACTGGCCGTAAGGCCAGAAGACAGGGATCGTAAGGATGCATGCTCTCTACCGTGGCTGGATGGCCGTCCTGGCATTCTGCTGTGCCTCGGCAAGCTTTGCCGCGCCACTCCCCTCGCCGGGTGACAACGACCTTCAGCGCCAGCGCCAGGAACAACTGCTGCGCGAACAGCGCCAGCGCCTGGAAGAGCTCCAGCAGCTCCCCGGCAAGGCGCCGACCGAAGCGCCGCCGACCACCGCGCCGGACACCCGTTGCTTCACTGTCCGCACCATCACCCTCGAAGGCGCCGAACATCTCGACGCGCGCTCGCGCGAAGCGCTGCTGGCGCCGTATCGGGGCCAATGCCTGGGTGTGAACCAGCTCAACGAGCTGCTCAAGGGCATCACCGATCAGTACCTGTCGCGCGGCTTCGTCACCACCCGTGCCTACCTGCCGCAGCAGGACCTCTCCAGTGGCGAACTGAAGATCATCGTGGTCGAGGGGCGCTTCGAAGGCTTCGACCAGTCGGAGCTGGCCAGCGAACGCGAGCTGGCCATGACCTTTCCCGGCGCCACCGGGGAAGCCCTGAACCTGCGCGACCTGGAACAGCTGGTCGACCAGATCAACCGCCTGCCCTCGCGTCAGGCGCAGATGGAACTGGTACCGGGCAAGGAAGTAGGCGGCAGCCGCGTGCAGCTCAAGGGCGAGCGCAGCAAACCCTGGCGCGTCTCCGCCAGCCGCGACAACAACGGCGATTCCACCTCCGGCGAACAGCAGGCCGGCGTCGGCTTCGACTGGGACAGTCCGCTGGGCCTGGCCGACCAGTTCGGCCTGCGCTACGGCGAGGATGTGGTCAGCGACCACTGGAAGCACTCCGACAACCAGAGCCTGTGGTACAGCGTTCCCTACGGCTGGTGGACCTTCAACTACAGCTACAGCCGCAACTACTACCGCACCCGCAACGAAGACGCCGGCTTCGCCTTCAAGTACGACGGCGATAACGAGACCCACCAACTGGGCGCCCAGCGCGTGCTGTTCCGCGACGACGTAAGCAAGACCGGGGTGAGCTTCGGTCTCAGCCACCAGCGCACGCGCAACTACATCGACGGCACCCTGCTCGACGTCTCCAGCACCCACCTCAGCGAATTCAGCCTGGGCTTCAACCACGGCCGACGCATCGGCAGCGCCTTCGTCAACGCCGATATCGGCTGGCAGCGCGGCATCGGCGCCTTCGGCGCGCAGGACGATGACCACGACGCCCCGCACGGCAGCCCCACCGCCCGCTACAACAAATACAGCCTGACCCTGAGCTACCTGCAGCCGTTCACGCTGTGGGAGCAAGCCTTCAGCTTCGAAAGCCTCGCCACCGGCCAGTACAGCGAAGACGTGCTCTACAGCCCGCAGCGCATCAGCCTGGGCGGCCTCAGCTCGATCCGCGGCTTCAAGGACCAGACCCTCTCCGGCGACTCCGGCTACTACTGGCGCAACCAGCTGCGCTGGCGCCGCGCCGTGACCTGGGAGCCGCTGCTGCCCTGGGTGCAGGAATACGGGGTGGCCTACGCGTACGACTTCGGCGCCATCGAGCATGGCCAATACAACCCGGGGCTCTCCGGGCGCATGAGCGGCCATGGCGTGGAGTTCAGCGCGCGCGGGCAGTACGCCGCCGCCTCCGTGACCCTGGCGCGCTCGCTGGAGCGCCCCGACCTCATCGAACGACGCGAGCACCCGGTGTATTTCCGCCTCGACGTCTTCTTCTGAACCGATTCGCTCTTTAGCTAGTAGCTGGCATCTGCCGGCACTTGGGAGATTCCCACATGGACGTACGCCACCCGCTGTACCAGGCCATTGCCAGCGTGCTTGCCGGCATCCTGATCCTCAACCCCATCGTCGCGGCAGCGGCCGAGCTGGCGGTGGACGCGGCAGCCGGTGGCAATACGCACCTGGGCGCGGCGGGCAATGGCGTGCCCGTGGTGAACATCGCTACGCCCAACGGCGCGGGCCTCTCCCACAACAAGTTCACTGACTACAACGTCGGCCAGAATGGCCTGATCCTCAACAACGCCACCGGCAAGACCCAGTCCACGCAGCTGGGCGGAATCATCGTCGGCAACCCCAACCTCAAGGGGCAGGCTGCGCAGAAGATCCTCAACGAAGTCACCGGGGCCAGCCCGTCGCAACTGCGCGGCTACACCGAAGTGGCCGGGCAGGCCGCCCACGTCATCGTCGCCAACCCCCACGGCATCACCTGCAACGGCTGTGGCTTCATCAATACCCCGCGGGCCACGCTGACCACCGGCAAGCCGCTGATGGATGGCGAGCGCCTGCGTGGCTATGACGTCGACGGCGGCGAGATCAGCGTCGAAGGCGCCGGCCTGAACGCCAGCAACCTCGACCAGTTCGAACTGATTACCCGCAGCGCCAGGCTCAACGCCGACCTCTACGCGCAGCAACTCGCCGTGGTGACCGGCCGCAACCAGGTGGACGCCGAGACCCTCGCCGCCACCGCCAAGGCCGACGACGGCAGCGCCAAGCCGCAACTGGCCATCGACAGCTCCGCGCTGGGTGGCATGTACGCCGGCGCCATCCGCCTGGTGGGCACCGAACAGGGTGTCGGCGTAAAACTCGCCGGCAACATGGCGGCCAGCGCCGGCGATATCCAGATCGACGCCAACGGCCAGTTGAGCCTCGCTCAGACCAGCGCCGCCGGTAGCCTGCGGGCCAAGGCGCAGGACATCGCCTTGACCGGGCCGGCCTATGCCAGCGGCACGGCGAATCTTGAAGCCAATGGCCAACTGTCGGTCGGCAAGAGCCTGGCTGCCGGTGGGCAGGTCCAGCTCAAGGCGGCGCAATTGACCAACGAAGGTCAGATCGTCAGCGGCATCGATGGTGAGCAGCGCAACGCCGGCCAGAACCTCGATATCACCGCTAACTCAGTCAGCAACCGTGGGCGCCTGGATGCCACCGGCGCGGCAAACCTCAGCGCCGGTACTGTCGATAACGCTGGGCAGGTCTATGCCGATCGCGTAGCCCTCAGCGCGCGTAACGCCGTGGATAACCGTGGCAGCGTGCAAGGCCGCGAAGTCACCTTGCATGCCACGCAATTCAACAACCTGGGCGCCAGCGCGCAGCTGATCGGCGAACAGAGCCTGCTGCTCAATGCTCCCGGCGTCGCCAACCTGGGCGGTCTGATTCGATTTGCCGACAACCAGACGGCCACGCTGAACTTCGCCACCCTGGACAACCGCAACGGGCGCCTGGAGGTGAACGGCGGCAGCCTGACCTTGACCGGCGGCACGCTGAACAACCAGCAAGGCCGCATCGTCGGTGGCACCGCACGCATCGATGCTCAGCGTATCGACAACGGTGCCGGCGTGATTGGCAGCAGCCAGGGCGACCTGACCCTGAGCAGCCAGGACGTTTTGAACAATGCAGGCGGCAAACTCCAGGCCGCGCGCGACCTGACGGTTAAAGCCAGCGCGGTGGATAACCGCGCCGGCACACTGGTCGGCAATCACCTGAGCATCACCGGCAGCAGCCTGGACAACCGCGACCAGGGCGTCCTCAGCGCCGAGCAGGGTGACCTGACGCTGAAGCTGGACAACGCATTCGACAACGGCAGCGGCCTTGCCCAGGCCACTGGCGTCCTGCTGCTGGAGGCTGGCAGCATCAATAACGCCGCCGGCAAACTGATCGCCGACTCGCTCACCCTCACCACACCCGGCGCCGTGAGCAACAGCGGTGGCACCCTCGCTGCCAAGCAACTGAACCTTTCCGCGCAAACCGTCGACAACCAGGGCGGTCGGCTGCAGGCGCAAAACGCGCTGCAGCTCAGCGCCGAAGAGTTGAAGAACAGCCAGGGTCTGCTGCTGGCCAACAGCCTCGATGTGCAGCTCGGCCGCCTCAGCGGCAACGCCAACGGCACCTTGAGTGCGGACGGCCTGCTCAAGCTCGTGGTGCGCAACGCCCTTGATAACAGCCTGGGCCACCTGCAATCGCAACAGGGCAACCTCGAGATCAGCGCCGGCAGCCTGGACAACCGTCAAGGTGCATTGGTCGGTGCACAACTGCTGCTGGCCGTTGCCGGAGCACTCGACAACCGTGCCGGCCGCATCGTCGGCGACGGCATCCGTGCCAGCGCTTCCACTATCGACAATAGCGACCAGGGGCTGGTGGTGGCGGGCACCGATGGTGTGAGCCTGAACGCGGCGCAACGCCTGTCCAGCAACCAGGGGCGCATCCAGAGCGATGGCGCCATCGAACTTCAGGCGTCGCAACTGGAGAACCGCGGTGGCGTGGTGCTCGGCAAACGCATCGAAGTGCGCGGCAGCGACCTGGATAACAGCCAGGGCGGCGCCCTGGTCAGCAATGGCGCCGAGGTTCTGCTGAACCTGGACGGGGTACTGAACAACGCCACCGGCCTGATCGACGCCGGTAACCAGGCACTCACCTTCGCGCGCGCGGTGGCAAGCCTGAACAACCAGGGCGGCACCTTGCGCGGCGAGCGTATCGATCTGCTGGCCGGCTCCATCGACAACTCCGCCTCCGGCCGGCTGCTGGCTGGCGCCAGCGGCCTTTCGCTGAGCGCCAGCACGGTGAACAACCAGCGTGGCCTTATCTATGCACAGGGCGGTTCGATCACCGCCGAGCTGGCTACCGGCAGCCTGCAGAATCAGGCCGGCACCGTACAGGGCGACTACGTGAAGGTCACCGCCGCCAGCCTGGACAACAGCCAGGACAACGGCGACGCCGGCATCATCGCCAGCCTGCTCGGCAAGCTCGAACTGCTGGTCGACAACCTGACCAACCGCGGCGGCCAATTGTTCGCCAAGGGTGACTTGAGCGTCGATGGCCTGAACCTGGATAACAACGCCGGGCAGATCAGCGGCGGCAGCGTCACTCTCAATAGCCGCGGTGCCCTGGACAACCACGGCGGCCTGATCGAATCGGCCGGCAATCTTTCCCTGGACAGCGCCACCCTGGACAACAGCCAGGGCGGCCGCCTGCGCGCGCTGGGCGGTGATAGCAGCCATATCCGCAGCACAGGCCAGTTGAACAACCAGGGCGGCAGCATTGGCGTGGCCAGTGAAGCCTTCGAGCTCAGCAGCGGCACCTCCCTGCTCAACGCCCAAGGGGATATCCAGCACGCCGGCACCGGCCTCTTCCAGCTGGGGGCGGCCAACCTCTCCGGTGGCGGCTCGATCAGCGGCCTGGGTAGCGGGCTGTGGCAGCTGGGCAGCCTGTCCGGCATCGGCCAGATGCGCCTCAACGGCGTTCTCGACCTGCGCCTGCAACAGGGCCTGGACATCGCCGCTGGCGAGCGAATCGCCAGCGCCAGCGACCTGATCCTCAGCGCCGCCTACCTCAACAACCGGGGCGAGTTGCTCAGCGACGGCGACCTCACCCTCACCAGCGCCGGCGACCTGTACAACAGCGGGGTGCTCTCCGCACAGCAGCAGCTCGGCATCACCGCGAACAACCTGACCCAGCGCGGCGGCCGCATCGCCAGCGGGCTGGACACCCAGCTCAACCTCGCCGGCACCCTGGACAACCAGGGCTGGCTGATCGCCAACCAGACCCTGCGCGCCAACGCTGCACAAGTGATCAACGACGGCACCCTCGGTGCCCTGGGCGCGCTGACCCTCACCAGCGGCAGCATCGCCAACGGCGCGGACAGCCTGCTGTTCAGTGGCGGCGACATGACCCTGCGCGCCGCCAGCCTGAGCAACCGCTACGGCGACCTCTACAGCCAGGGCAGCCTCGACTTCGCAGGCCAGGACGGCGGCCTCGCGCAGAGCTTCTCCAACCGTTCCGGCACCATCGAAGCGCAGGGCAATATCCAGCTGAACGTCGCCAGCCTGGAGAACGTCCGCGACGTCTTCGCCTTCGAGCAGAGCACCAGCTTCGGCGAGTTCGACGTGCGCTGCGGCCAGCACTGCGGCGGCCACGACTCGTTCAAGCGCGGCAAGATCAACGTCGAAGAAACCATCGAAGAGCGCATCACCCAGAACAGCCCCGCTGCCTGGCTCACCGCTGGTCGCAACCTGACCATCGACGCCGGCTCGGTGGAGAACCGCAACAGCACCATCGCCGCCAACGGCGACCTGACCATCAATGCCGATTCCCTGCTCAACCAGGGCAACTCTTCGCGCACCGGCAGCAAGGTCCTGGTCATCAACACCGTATCCGGCGACTACGGCAAGATCCCCACCGGCCAGTGGGACGCCATGGAACGCCTGGCCCGCCAGTTCAACACCCAGATGGCCCAGGGCATCTTCGACCAGGACCTCTACGACCAGCTCTGGACCGTCTATGGCGGTGATCGCTGGGTCGTCGGCACGCCCGTCATCACCTGGACCGACAACGCCGACCAGACCGCCCCGGCCACCCTCCAGGCCGGTAACCGCGTCAATCTCAACGTCGCCCAGAACCTGCAGAATGGCACCATCGCCGACTACACCCTGGCCCAGCTCACCGGGCAACTGGCCGGCAGCCAACTGGGGCAGCAGACCGGTGCGATCAACCTCACCATCAACAAGGCCAGCAGCGACGCCCAGGCTCGCGGCCCGCAAACCGTCGAGACAGTCACTCGCACTGCCCCTGACGGCAGCCAGCAGATCAGCTTCGTTCCCGTCGACTACACCGGCGTGCCCTTCGCCGCCGTCGACCCGACCGCAGCCGACACCTTCCGCTTGCCGCAAGGCCAGTACGGCCTGTTCATTCGCGCCACCGATCCCGGCGCGAACTACCTCATCGAAAGCAACCCGGCCCTCACCGACCTGGGCAAGTTCCTCAACTCCGGCTACCTGCTCGACAAGCTCGGCTTCGACGCCGACAAGGCCTGGAAGCGCCTGGGCGATGGCGCCTACGAAACCCGCCTGATCCGCGAAGCCATCCAGGCCAAGACCGGCCAGCGCTTCATCGACGGCCTGGCCAGCGATTACGACCAGTTCCAGTACCTGATGGACAACGCCCTGGCCGCCAAGGACGCGCTCAAGCTCAGCGTGGGCGTCGGCCTCTCGGCCGAGCAGGTGGCCGCGCTCACCCACGACATCGTCTGGATGGAAAGCCGCGTCATCGATGGCCAGCAAGTCCTCGTCCCGGTGGTCTACCTGGCCCAGACCGACGAGCGCAACCTGCGCGGCAACAGCCTCATTCAGGGGCGCGACCTCAACCTCATGGCCGGTGGCGACCTGCTTAACGTCGGCACCCTGCGCGCCAGCCACGACCTCAACGCCGTGGCCGGTGGCAGCATCCTCCAGGGCGGCCTGGTCGACGCCGGTGAGCGCGTCAGCCTCTTGGCCGGCGACAGCATCCGCAACGCCCTCGCCGGGCAGATCCGCGGCGACCAGATCGACCTCACCGCCCTGCGCGGCGATATCGTCAACGACCGCACCGCCGTCACGGCCAGCATCGGCGGCAGCGAATACAAGAGCTTCCTCGACGCCGGCGCCAGCATCACCGCCCGCAGCGACCTGAGCCTGGACGCCGCCCGCGACATCACCAACCGCGGCGCCCTCAGCGGCGGCGACGACGCCTACGTCAGCGCCGGCCGCGACATCAACCTCGAAGCCGTCACCGACGCCAGCCGCCTGCGTGACGTGCAGAAAGGCGGCCACCATGTCACCACTACCACCGTCGAGCAGAACCACGGCTCCAGCCTCACCGCCGGCGGCGACCTGATACTCGATGCCGGGCGCGACCTGAATGTGGTGGGGAGCAAGGCCAGCGCTGGGCAGGACTTGTGGGTCGGGGTTGGCCGCGACGTCAACGTCGTGTCCGTGGCGAACAGCCAGGAAGTCGAAACTCGCAGCAAGAGCAGCAACCGCCGCACCGTTGAACAGCAAGGCCAGGTGCAGCATCAATCGTCTGCTTTGGAGGCGGGCAACGACGTTTCGATCTATGCCGGACAGGACCTGGCCGTCGTTGGTAGCCAGATTCGCGCGGGCGGCAATGTCGCCCTGGACGCCGAGCGGGACGTGGCCATCGTCGCCTCTACGGATAGCCAGGACGCGTATTTCTACCAGAAGAAAAAAGGTTCCTGGGGCAAAAGCAAGTCCGAAATGTCGCAAGGGCATGCCGAGGCTAACGTCGACTCGGTCATTCAGGCCGGCAAGGACCTCACCGTCAACATCAGCAAGTCCGAGGACGGTGGCATCCGCCTGAACGGTGGTCGTGATGTGGTGGTCGCTGGCAGTCAACTGCAAGCTGGAAACGACCTGATGCTGGGGGCGACCCGAGACGTTTCGATCCTGGCCACGGAACAGGACCAGGCGAGCGCCAGCGGCAAGAGCAAATCCAGCACCTTCGGTGTCTCCAAGACGAAGTCGACCAGCAATAACGCCTCCACTGAGCAAGTCGGCTCCATCCTTCAAGGTGGCAACGATACCGTCGTCGTTGCGGGGCGTGACATCGACGTCGGAGCCAGCCGCATTGGTGCAGGCCGCGACGTGGAACTGCACGCCGGCAAGCTCGACGCCACGGGCGATATCAACATCGTTGCCGGCACCAACAGCAGCTCCTCGTACACCGAGAAGCAGCGCAGCAAATGGGGCCTCAGCAACTCCGGCAACATGGTGTCCATCAACACCGCCAGCAAGGCCGGCAACACCAGCGAGCAGACCTTCAACGCACCGAGTGAAATTGCGGCGGGGCGTGATGTGCGCATGACCTCCGCGCGTGACATCAACGTCGTAGGCAGCAACATCGCAGCCGAGCGCACGGTGGGCATGCAGGCTGATCGCGACGTCAACATCCTGTCCGGTGAAAGCACCTCCAGCGCCAAGGACTGGGACAAGAAGCGCCAGACCGGCCTGGGCTGGAAAGCCGAGGAAACCACCGGCGTCGCCTACCTGGGCATCGACTGGAATGCCGAGCATGGCAAGCAGGTCGACACCGCCGCGGCGGGCAGCCAGATCCGTGCCGGCGAGGACCTCGACATTCGTGCCGGGCGCGATATCCGCCAGCAGGGTAGTGACCTCGACGCCGGCCGTGACATTCGCCTGGTCGCCGGCCGTGACATCGTCTCAGACGCCGGGCAGGACACCAGCGAACAGGAGCGGGTCAAGCGGCACCAGCGCGCCAGCATCGGCGTGCAGGGCAGCCAGAGCATCAGCACCGGTATTCAGAACTTCGGTCACCTGGGGGATGGCGAGACTGTCTTCGGCAAGGTCTCCAGTGTGCTGAAGACCATCGACGGCACCAGCGACGCAGGCGCCTCCGCGAGCATCTACATCGGTGCCGCCCAGGAGCAGAGCAACCACCAGGCGCAGCAGTACGACGCGCGCAACTCCACCCTCAATGCCGGCCGCGACATCATTGCCCAGGCCGGCCGCGACATCACCTTGCAGGGCACTCAGGCCGACGCCGGACGCAACATCGTGCTTGATGCCGGGCGCGACCTGAGCATCCAGAGCAGCCAGAGCAACTACCGCAGCAAGGACCGTAGCGACAGTGTCAGCGGCTCGGTGGGGATTGGCATCGGCAACTACAACGTTGCCAGCCAGCGAGGCTCCAGCAATGTTGGCTCGAACAGCTCCGGCGCCAACACCTCCAACAGCGGCATCTACGGCGCAGGCTCCGTGGCCTGGAACAACCAGGAGCAGAACGGCTCGCGGCAGAACAACGCCCACCTCAACGCCGGTGGCGATATCGACCTGCGCAGCGGCCGCGACACCCTGATCGCCGGCGCCACGGTGGAAGGTAGCGGCGTGAAGATCGACGTCGGCCGCGACCTCACCGTCGCCTCCGTGCGCGACCAGGACCGCATCGAAGGCAACGGCCAGAGTCACAGCGGCTCGGGGGGCTTTGGTGGCGGCAGCGGCGCGATCTCCGTCAGCAAGACCGACGGCAAGACCAATTGGGTGGGCGAACAGACCCGCATCCAGGGCCGCGACAGCGTCGACATCTACACCGAAGGCCACACCCAGCTCGATGGCGCGGTCATCGCCAGTAACACCGGCAACCTGGTCATCAACACCGGCACCTTCGGCCACAGCGACCTCTACGACAAGGACCGCTACAAGAGCACCGACATCACCTCGGGCATGGCCTACAACAGCAAGGAAAACGAAAAGGACGGCAAGACCACCAACGACCAGGCCCAGGTCCCCAACAAGTTCATTGCCGGCAGCTACGACATCCGCAACGCCGAACAGGTCAACCGTGCCACGGTGGGCGCCGGTGAGATCTTCGTGCGCGACAACCCGGGGCAGGACCTTTCAGGCCTTAATCGCGATACGGACAAGGCGCAGGAACTGCTGAAGGATGAGCACAAGGGCGAGGAGCTGTATGTCAGCACCAACTCGGTGGAGAAGGTGCAAGGGGCTGTCGACTACGTTGCGGAATACGCTCCCCATGTAGCCAAGGGCATGCAGCGTTCCTATGCGGAGAAGGAACTGGCATCCGGCACGCCGGATGAACGCAGCGACGCCGCCCGTAAACTTTTCCAGTATCAGGTCGGCAACGATGCCGATACGGCAGCGGGGCAAGCACTATCTGATCGCCTTGCCGATTTGGCCCGACAAGACCCGGCAGCCGCCAAAGAAGCGCTGAACCTGATTCAGCAACTGCAGAACACGCACATGCCTCCCGGCAGTCAGAACATAGTGGCTCTTGAGATAGGAGCAGTAGCGCTGGTCGTACTGGCCGCGGGCGGAGTGGTGATCTCCACTAACCCCGAGTACCAGCAAAAGCTGACCGATGCGCTAGCTTCACTGCCCGATGCTCAGAAGCGCAATCTCGAGAACCTGACGGGGCTGCTGGGGACTGAAGGCTTCCCGATTCACAAAGGCGATATCGGTAAGTTCATCTTCCCGGTGGCGGACCTGGACAGCGTACCGGCGAACGCAGGGTATGGGGCCGGTGGGAAGATCGAGCTTCCCACGCATACGGGGGGGAATCAGACTCCGCAGGTTGAGAGCGGCAATACTGGCTTCCCGGTGAGTGAGTTGCCGGCGCCGGGGAATATGTATAGTGAGTCGCCGTTAGATTATGAGGCGGCTCCGTACCATGGGAAAAATGACAATGCCGTTAAAAGTAAAGCTCCTGCTAATGGACAAGCAGCGCTAGATGGATCTATTCAGGTGAAGCCAACTTCGCCTCGAAGGGTAGGAATTGACTACGCTGCTGGTGAGTTTGTTGTTTTTGACAAGACGATAGATACCACGTATCACGGACATGTAAGATCTTGGAAAGACCTTCATCCTGATATGCAAAGGGCGTTACAGAGTGCCGGGTTAGTGGATCGTAAAGGGAAAATATTGATCGGAAATAATTGATATGAATTCTTATTCTAGATGTTCCGTTGAAGATACTTTTGCTAATGGGGATGAAAAAATAATATGTGATGCAATTTTGTTGATGACATTTAATGATCCTGATTGGAAGTGGGTTCAAAATAAGCTTCTTGATTTTTTATCCAGTCCATCAGAGAGCATTAGAGGAGTATCAGCAACCTGTCTAGGTCACTTAGCTAGGATTCATGGGGTATTGGAGAAGGGGAAAGTAATAAAGAAGCTGAGTGCCCTCCGGGCAGATAAAGATATTTCTGGGCAAGTTGAAAGTGCGATGGAGGATATTGAAATGTTTCTGTGAGTGTCCGGTTGTCTCTATAAGAAATGCTGCTGTAAGTGTTCGTCTTGAAAAGCCTTAAGTGCTTTTTAGAAAGAAAAGGGAAAGAAAAGGGGACGAAAGAAAAGAAGAAAAGGGGACAGATTTATTTTTCTACTCTAAAGCTGAACGCGGAGTCAGAGTTAGAGTACGGAAAATAAATCTGTCCCCTTTTTTGGTCCTTTTTTGTCCCCTTTTTTGTGCTCAACAGAGAAATTTCCAACTCGCGCTCTGTGTTTACCATCGCCCCGGATGAGCTAAAAGGAATTCATCAGAGCAGATCTGTCGTGAAGTCTCCTGTTACAGCTCTGCCAGATGGTCAATTTGTGAGGACGGTTGATGTAGGTCGGGCTATTGGCACTACTACGCTGAAGGATGGTGGTGCTCCCACCTCGGCAATAAGGGTGTTCACTGATAAAGCGGGGAACTTGATAACAGCTTTCCCGGTTAAGGCAGGCAATTGATGCGCGCTCTTCCTACGAAAATATGGCAGCAATTCCAGTTCGCAGTAGCTGCTTTGAGTGATGAGGCACCTTTGAGGAAAGTTCTTGAGGTAGTGCTGTTCTGGATTAGAGTAAATGGCAAGTATCTTGCTGATGAGCCGTTTTCTATCTATGGGTTTGATGAAATTGCGAAAATAGATGAAGAGGCCATGCCGGTTGAGTATTCATCATTTAAGGAGAGTGATCTAATAAATTTTAAGAGTATTGTTCAGAGGCGTGAGGCTAGAGATGTTGAGGCTATTGCAAGATTTTTGCGTGACACGGTTGAGGAACTGGTGGCTATTGAAGTTGACCAGCAATGCCCGAAGTGCGGATCGGAAGGGATGCGAATTTTCGTAGGTAGGCGTAATGGATTATTGGCTTGCCAGTGCAAAGTGTGTGGATACGCCTACTATTCGGATGGTTCTAGGGTTGAGGTTGGTGGGTTAAAGTTTGCGCGTGAAAGGCAGTTGCGAGAGCTTGGTCTGATTTAGTGGTCCAAAAGGTGTAGCAACAGCCGAAAGAGCAGCATTACCAGCGGGATATCGCGAAGGATCGTCGGCAGGTTCTGGATTTGCAGAGACTGCAGGTCTACCGGATGGTTATTGCAGGGTAATCAATATCAAGACCTGCAACACGGAAGTGCTGGCAGCAGATGGAAAACTGTACCTGGAAACAGGCAATGGACTACAATCCAAGGCGGGAGGAAATTTAGCGGGGCTGGTTGAGGCGGAAAAAAGTATTGCGGCTGGTAAGGAGCCAACCCGCTTCATTGATGGAGTTACGGTTGTTGATAAGAAAACCGGTAACGTCCTCCAAGGTACTGTTGATTTTGGCCCAACTCTAGATCGGATAAAATCAGGTGGATCCTACCCTCACAAAAACGATGGTTCTATATTCCAAAATCGTGCAGGAGATTTGCCGGTTAAGCCCGCTGGCTACTACACGGAGTATGTACACCCTACCCCAGGAGTCACAGGGCTTGGAGCTCAGCGTATAGTTGTCGGCAAGGGAGGTGAGATGTACTACACTGCAGATCACTATAAGACATTTATTTCGATCAATAATTGAGGGTTAACTCATTGTCGATAGAGTATTATGAGTCGATGCCATCATATAGTGCTGCGGAAGTGTTTTATGTGAGGGTTGATCCTGGTATATCTGGTCCGGACGAGCTATTGAAGGCTCTGTATTATTTATTGTGGTTTCCAGGGTATTTTGGGTTTAATTGGGATGCCCTGTATGATTGTTTGAGTGATCTTGAGTGGATTCCCTACCGAAAAATTGTTGTTGTACATGAGCGCCTTCCAGATTTTGCAGACGAAGATTTGAAGATTTACTTGGAAGTTTTACGTGATGCAGTTGCCAGTTGGTCAGAAAGTGAAGCTCATGAGTTAGAAGTTTTCTTTCGAAAAAGCGATCAATGTAGAGTGGAAAGTATTTTAGCTAGCTAGTTGTTGCAAACGGGGCAGCAACAACCGAAAAAGCAGCATCGCCAGCGGGATATCGCGAAGGCCGGCAAGCTCGACGCCGCGGCCGACATCAACATCGTTGCCGGCATCGATAGCAGCTCCTCGTACACCGAGAAGCAGCGCAGCAAATGGGGCATCAGCAAATCCGGCAACATGGTGGCGATCAACACCGCTAGCAAGGCCGGCAACACAAGCGAGCAGACCTCCGACGACGGCCTGGCCAGCGATTACGACCAGTTCCAGTACCTGATGGACAACGCCCTGGCCGCCAAGGACGCGCTCAAGCTCAGCGTGGGCGTCGGCCTCTCAGCCGAACAGGTGGCCGCGCTCACCCACGACATCGTCTGGATGGAAAGCCGCGTCATCGATGGCCAGCAAGTCCTCGTCCCGGTGGTCTACCTGGCCCAGACCGACGAGCGCAACCTGCGCGGCAACAGCCTCATTCAGGGTCGCGACCTCAACCTCATGGCCGGTGGCGACCTGCTCAACGTCGGCACCCTGCGCGCCAGCCACGACCTCAACGCCGTGGCCGGTGGCAGCATCCTCCAGGGCGGCCTGGTCGAGGCTGGCGAGCGCGTCAGCCTCTTGGCCGGCGACAGCATCCGCAACGCCCTTGCCGGGCAGATACGCGGCGGCCAGATCGACCTCACCGCCCTGCGCGGCGACATCGTCAACGACCGCACCGCCGTCACAGCCAGCATCGGCGGCAGCGAATACAAGAGCTTCCTCGACGCCGGCGCCAGCATCACCGCCCGCAGCGACCTGAGCCTGGACGCGGCCCGCGACATCACCAACCGCGGCGCCCTCAGCAGCGGCGGCGACGCCTACGTCAGCGCTGGCCGCGACATCAACCTCGAAGCCGTCACCGACGCTAGCCGCCTGCGCGACGTGCAGAAAGGCGGCCACCACGTCACCACTACCACCATCGAACAGAACCACGGCTCCAGCCTGAGTGCGGGCGGCAGCCTGACCCTTGATGCCGGGCGTGACCTGAACGTGATTGGCAGCAAGGCCAGCGCCAAGGGCGACCTGACCGCCAGCGCCAGCCGTGACATCAACCTGCGCTCCGTCGAAGACAGCGCCAACGTCGAGGTCCGCAGCAAGACAAGCAACAGCCGAACCCAGGAGCAGACAGGGCAAACCCGGCAAACCAGCGCTGAACTTGTTTCCGGTGGCGATCTGCTGGCGATGGCGGGGCAGGACCTTAACCTCACCGCCAGCACCATCAGTGCCAGCAACGAGGCTTACCTCTACGCGGCCCGTGACGTGAATCTGCAGTCGGCAGCCGAAACGGACAGCCACTCGCTCAGCAAGACCAAGCGCAGCAGTGGGCTGCTTTCCAGCTCAGAGAAGAAAACCGAAGGCAGCAGCCTTTACACCACCCAGGCTGGCTCGCTGGTCAGCGCCGACAAGATCGCCATTCGCGCCGGCCAGGACATCGGCGTCAGTGGCAGCGACGTCGCCTCCACCAACGGCACCAGCCTGCTCGCCGGGCGCAACGTCCTGATCGACGGCGCCACCGAAAGCACCGACACCCGTCACGCCGAATCGAAAAAGAAATCCGGCGTGATGAGCAGCGGCGGCATCGGCTTCACCCTCGGCTCGGCCAGCAGCAAGGCCACCGACACCAACCACACCGAGCAAACCCGCGGCAGCACCATCGGCAGCGTGCTCGGCAACGTCGACATCCAGGCCGGCAAAGATCTCACCATCCGTGGCTCCGACGTCATCGCCGGCAAGGACATCAACCTTATCGGGCAGAACGTCAGCATCCTGGCGGCGCAGAACGAAAACCACAGTGAGCAGACCTACAAGAGCAAGAGCAGCGGCCTGACCTTGGCCCTGTCCGGCAGCGTCGGCAGCGCGATGGACGCGGGCTACCAGACCGCGAAGGAAGCCAGGCACGAAGACGACTCTCGCGTCTCCGCCCTGCAAGGCATCAAGGCTGGCCTGACCGGCGTGCAAGCCTGGCAGGCAGCCCAGCAAGGCACAGCAGAAGGCGGCGCCAGCCAGTTCTTCGGCATCAGCGCCTCGCTCGGCTCGCAGAAGTCCAGCTCGCAGCAGACCCAGCAGCAGAGCGTCAGCCAGGGCAGCAGCCTGAGCGCCGGCAACAACCTCAACATCCTCGCCACCGGCAGCGGCGCAGTGGGGCAGGATGGCGACATCCGCATCCAGGGCAGCCAGCTCAAGGCTGGCAACGACATGCTGCTGGCGGCCAACCGCGACATCACCCTGGAAGCCGCCGCCAACACCCAGAAGCTCGACGGCAAGAACAAGAGCAGCGGCGGCGCAGTGGGCATCAGCCTGGGCTACAGCGCGGACAACGGCGTAGGCCTGAGCATCTTCGCCAATGCCAACCAAGGCTCTGGCAAGGAAATCGGCACCGGCACCACCTGGACCGAAACCACCCTCGACGCCGGCAACAAAGTCTCGCTGGTCAGCGGGCGCGATACCTCCCTGATTGGCGCCCAGGCCAACGGCGAGCAGATCATCGCCAACGTCGGCCGCGACCTGACCCTGAAAAGCCTGCAAGACAGCGACTACTACGACGCCAAGCAGAAGAACGTCAGCGGCGGCGGCAGCGTCGCCATCATCGGTAGCGGCGGCAGCGCCAACGTCAGCGCCAGCCAGAGCAAGATCGACTCCAACTACAAAAGCGTGCAGGAGCAAACCGGCCTATACGCGGGCAAGGATGGCTTCCAGATCACCGTGGGCAACCACACGCAACTGGACGGCAGCGTCATCGCCAGCACCGCCGACGCCGACAAGAACCGCCTGAGCACCGGCACCCTGGGCTGGAGCAGCCTGGAGAACAAGGCCGACTACAAGAGCCAGCAACAGAGCGTCAGCGTCAGCAGCGCCAGCGACGGCAGCGGCCAATTCATCAGCAACATGCCCAGCGGCATGATCGTCGCCTACAACCACGGCGACAGCGCCAGCGGCACCACCGGCTCGGCCATCAGCGCTGGCACCATCGACATTCGAGACAGTGCCAACCAACAGCAAGACGTGGCCAGCCTGAGCCGCGACGTCGAACACGCCAACGGCAGCATCAGCCCGATCTTTGACAAGGAGAAAGAACAGCGCCGGCTGAAGGAAGTGCAGTTGATTGCCGAGATTGGCACTCAGGCGATGGACATCATCCGCACGCAGGGCGAGATCAACGCCAAGGACGCCGGGCGCAAGGAACTGAAAGAACAGGGCATCGACAACCCCACGCAGAAACAACTGGAAGCGACCGCCGCTTATCAGGATGTGATGCGCCAATACGGCATTGGCAGCGAATACCAGAAAGCCGCCCAGGCCGTCACCGCCGCCCTGCAATACCTGGCCGGCGGCGACATCGGCGGCGCCGTGGCCGGTGCCTCAGCGCCCTATGTGGCAACGCTAATCAAACAGCAGACCGGCGATAACGACACCGCTCGCATCATGGCCCACGCGGTGCTTGGTGCCATCGTGGCCAGCGCCCAAGGCAACTCCGGCGTGGCTGGTGCAGCGGGTGCTGCGACGGGTGAGCTGATTGCTACCACGGTATACCCCAACAAGAAACCCGAAGACCTGACGGAGAGTGAACGGCAGATCGTCTCGGCCCTCTCCACCCTCGCAGCGGGGATGGCGGGTGGTTTGGCCTCGGGGGATAGCGCTGGGGTTGTGGCGGCGGCTGGGGCGGGTAAGACGGCGGTTGAGAATAACTACCTTTATCTCGGTGAAATGAAGGAGCGTGAGCGCCGCTTAGCTGCTGCCGAGACAGACGAAGAGCGTAAGCAGATTCGAGATGAATATCGCGATCTTTCTCGGGAGCGAGATCAGGAAGTTTCTTCCCTATGCACTAGCGATCCGACTCGTTGTGCAGCGATCAAGCAACAACTGGCTGACGAATCACAAGCTGCGTGGGACTACAACCGCGAAGTCAGGAAGGAAAAAGCGGCCAATGCTCTCTTAATGTGGGGAGATATCCAAGGCAATGAAGAATCCCGTTTTGCGCTTGGTCGAGAATTAATAATCCAAGGTGGGGACAGTACTGATGCGTTCCTAAATGACTTCTCCGAGGCGATAGCGCAATCTGCTTCTGGTGCCGGTGGCCGTGGAGGGATGAGTGCGGTCATTGGTGGGTTGGCTGTCAAGCAAGGGATGGCTGCTACCGACGGAAAATATCAGCCGAACCAAGGAGCAGTTGGAAATATGAATGAGTTTCTGAGGCAGTCAGGCTTTGGAAGTCAGTTAAAAAACGACTCACAGAAAACTTCACAGCAGTACCAGGGGCAAAGTGTATATAAAGCTAGTTCAGATGTTGGTGAGTTCATAAAGAAAGGTGACCAGTTTTATCTCGATGGGCAGCATAAAAACCATCTTGAAGTATTTGATAAACGTGGTAATTTCAGAGCTGTGCTGAATTTGGATGGGACTATCAATAAGGCTAAAACAGATGCGGCAGTTGGGAGGAAGTTGAAATGATGGCTCTGAATGAAGTAAAGGGCTTGGTGAGCTCTTTGGCCGATTCACAAGGTGTTTCAGGTGAGTGGAGTATTAATGGTGATGTAAATATAGATGAGGAGCTTAGTAAGTATCTTGCTAACTTTAAGATTGAGCTTGAATTGCTAAGTAAAGCGGTAGGTGAGAATGACTTGATTACCGCAAAGTGTGCTTTGGTTATGATGAGGTTATATTCACTTAATTTGTCAAATTTGTTTTTGGATATTTTTGAAGATATAGAGAGAGTTGGTTGGTCTAAAGAGGGGGCTTTGCCGAATGTTCCAGAGGGGTATCAGATTCCTGATAGTTATAATTACAAAAAGAAATAGCGCTAAATTAGGAACGGCGAAGGAGGGTTGTTTTTCTACTCTAAAACTGGCTGGCGAGTCGGGGTTACAGTTTGAAAAATAAATCCTTCTCCTTTTTGCTAAATCTATCCCCCTTTTTCTCTAAGGATATAAGGGCAGTGAGAAGCAATATCCTTACAATTGGAGTCCTGCTGTCGGTATTTCTCACGATGGGCTGCAAGTGGGATGTGACAGGTACTTGGACTAACAGCTACAAGCTTTCGAATGGAACCATGGTGTCTACGCTGCAGATACAGCCTGGTGGCTCATTCATTCAGACAAACAAGGTACTGCGGGTGTCGGGTGAAAGGGGAATTCAGTTTGTGTATGAAAGCAGGTGGTTGCTCGATGGCAAAACGCTAAAAACTCACAACGAGAGAGAGTATGTGAACTCGGCACTGCTCGGCGACTGTGGTCAAACGTTAACGCTCCTTGGTCCTGCAGGGCCGATCAAGAAGTACGAGTACCGACGTCCACAGTAGTAAAAATTTGAAAAAGGGGACGGCGGATTCAACTGGTCAGTGCAACAGCTCTCGATTCAGCTACTGATGAAGAGGGTGAAAGCAATGACAGGTGCGGCAATGAGCCAATGCGAACAAGAGCAGCTATGGACGGCGTGGCGAGCAGGTCAGTCGATGAGTGCCATTGGCAGACAGCTTGACCAGAGGCCTTCACAGATTTTCGTCCTCCTCAAACGCCACGGCGGCATACCACCTACTCGTCGTCGCCGGCGGGCCATTGCTTTATCTATCAGTGAGCGGGAAGAAATCTCTCGTGGATTGGCTAGCGGTCTTTCTCTGCGAGCGATTGCTTCCGGTCTAGGCAGAAGTCCTTCGACTATTAGCCGAGAAGTTAAATGTAATGGTGGGCAACGTAGCTATCGTGCCACCGTTGCGGATAGCGCCGCGTGGGCTAAAGCCTTGCGGCCCAAGGTTTGTTTGCTGGTGAAAAATCCAGATTTATCTCGCATCGTCTCTGACAAACTGGAGCAACGCTGGTCTCCGGCACAGATTGCCGGTTGGCTGCGCCGATCTTTTCCGGAGGACGAGCAAATGCAGGTGTCGCACGAGACTATCTACAAAAGCCTCTACATACAGGCTCTGGGAGCGCTGCGACAGGAACTGAGCGACTTCCTACGCCGTCGCCGCAAGTTTCGTCACGCCCGGACTTACACGACAAAATCTTCAACACGGGGACAGATTGTGGAGGGTATTTCTATCTCTGAGCGCCCCGCTGAAGTCGAAGACAGAGCGGTTCCAGGACACTGGGAAGGTGGCCTGATCAGCGGCCCTGGCAACAGTCATATGGCTACATTGGTTGAGCGGCAAACTCGCTTTGTCATGCTGGTGAAACTGGAAGGGAAAGATACCCTGAGCGTGGTTTCCGCCCTGTCACGGCAGATGCGAAACCTTCCAGTCCTCCTCAGACAAAGTCTGACTTGGGACAGAGGCGGCGAGATTGCTGCTCAAGGCATTCACGATGGCTACGGACATGCCGGTATACATCTGTGACCAACATAGTCCTTGGCAGCTAGGTAGTAATGAGAACACTAATCGATTACTGAGGCAGTACTTTCCAAAGAAGATGAATCTGTTTCAGATAACTCAAGTAGAGATGGATAAGGTGGCCACTGAGCTGAATCAAAGGCCACGCAAGACGTTAGAATTTCAGTCACCAGCGGAAAAATTATCCGAGCTGTTGCGTTGACCATTTGAGGCCAAGGTCCCCTTTTGCTTTTTATGATCAAAATGTTAGATTACTTTAAGTCTGGTTCTCCCGCTTCTAATATAGTTGGCGAAGGAGCGGTTAATAACATTTATATAAAAACCCAAGATGGATGGATGACTATCGCAGCAGGGCGCATAGCCCAACATAAGGGGTGGGAGTAATGTCTAGCGGACTACTTGTTCCAGTTAAATACAAAGAAGCCGAGGTGAATGGCGAAAAGGTCCTCGTCCCGGTGCTCTACCTCGCCCAGGCCGAAAACCGTCTCGGGCCTACCGGCGCACTGATCCAGGGCCAGGACGTCATTCTCATCAGCGGCGGCGCGCTCAACAACGCCGGCACCCTGCGCGCCAGCAACAACCTCAGCGCCAGTGCCGGCAACCGCCTCGACCTGCTCGCCGACAACAGCATCCGCAACGCCGCCGGCGGCATCATCGCCGGGCGTGACATCAGTCTCACCGCGCTCACCGGCGATGTGATCAACGAACGCAGCGTCACCCGCATCGACAGCGCGCAGAACGCCAACCGCACCTGGACCGCCAGCCTCGCCGACAGCGCGGGGTACGTCTGTTCCGTGGACACTTGTCACTTTTCCGCGCTTCGCCGACTCAGGCTACCCGCTCAGATAGAAACCGCGCAGTAACCCGTCCCAGGCTTCGACCATTCCACCTGTTTCGGCACTCGTTGGTAGGGCTGCCACTCCTGCAGCAGCACCCTCTCCGGCGGGCGAGGGTGTGTCTCGGGCTCAGGTATCAGGGCGGGTCGGCGGCCACTTCCAGTGGTGTGAGCGGGAAGGTGTTGCCGGTCGGTTCTTCCAGCAAGGCCATGTAGTGTCGGCCCTTATCTTCCACCGTGACCTTTCGGCCTGCCTCCAGCGGGAGTGTCGGGCAGAGCACGCGGAGTGGGTTCGCGTCGGGGAGCAGCAGGGCGTGGTGGGGAGCGCTTTCCTGGAATTTGCTGCGCAGGCTGAGGCGGCACGGGCGTGGTTGTGCGGACAGCCACGCGCCGCGCAGTTCATAGCGGTCGCCGCCGAGCAGGCGGAGGCTTTCCACCTGTGCCAGTTGCCAGGCGCCGCCGGGAGACAGGAGGAGGCCCAGCAGTTCGCCCACGGCCGGTGGCGGCGAGTCTTCCCAGTGCCCACTGAAGTGCTGCCCGGTGGTGCGAGGTTGCTCCAGCTGCAGGGTGGCAGGTGCGCTGGGCTTGGGCGAGGGTGAACTGAACTCGATGTCGCCCTGGTGCGCGACTAGCTCGTCCAGCCCACCGCGGCCGCTTGAGTGGTGGGACCAGACGTCGCTCTGGTGTTGCTGGCGCTGGAAGTGGCGGGCATCTAGGCCGGTGTCCTCGACGACGCCGAGGTGGGCGAGCAGGGCCGGGAAGCCGCGGCAGACCTGCCAGGGACCCGGGGCCGCCTCTGCCGTGCTCCAGCAGGCGAGCAGATGGGCGTTGAGATCGAAACCCGCGTCGCCGTTGCTGGCCGCAACGAAGCGCTTGAGCATATCCAGTAGTTCATCGAGCTTCAGGGCGAGGCCGCTACTGCTCGCGGCGTCCGGGTCAAGGAAGGGGCGGTCGCTCTCGCGCTCGAGCCGCCAGGCGTCGCCCGGCTGTTCCGGCCGGATGTGCACGATAGAGGCGAATACCTGGGTGGATTCGATCAGCGCCGGCAGGCTCTCTGCGGGGATTTCCAGCGGCCGGGAGCCGGCGATGAGCAGGCAATGCAGGTAGCCACCCGCGATGGTCTGGCTGCGCGGTTCGAAGGCTTCGCCGTCGCTGATGGGTAGGTGCTGGACTTCCAGCCCCAGGGCGCGCCCGTACAGCTGGTGCAGCAGGTGCCACAGGCCGGGCGGTGCCGGGTGCCGGTTCTGCAGGCAGTTGAAGTGGACTTCCTGGAGGCTGCGCACTATGCGTTGCATCAGCAGGGCAGCGGTCTTGCGCTCGGCGCGGCGGGTGCGCAGCAGGTGCCAGTAGCCGCTGAGCAGCCGGCGGTGGAGGGCGAGGATGAGCATTTGCGCCTTGTCGGCCCGGGCCTGGGCGAGCGCGTCGGTCTGCTCGCCGAGGAGGTCGCCGAGCTGGCGGCTGACGTCGAAGATTTCCGGGCGCAGGCGTTCGAGTTGGCGCAGCAGCTGGATGCCGGTCAGCGTCGAGCGGTTCAGTTCGATGGCCGTGCGGTACAGCTCCCGCGTTCGCCGCGCCAGATATTCGAGGGCGGTATCCATGTGTCTCGTGGCTCCGAAGCTTGCCGGCTTGGGCCGACCGTTCGGAGACTGCGAGATTCTCGGCGCTTTGCGATTCAGACGAATCTGAATGATGGGGAGTCATGCGTCACAGTAATAAAAAAGGGGAGGCCGGTGGCCTCCCCTTTGTGTTGCTCCAGAGGGGCGTCAGAGCACCCGCACGCTGGCGAAGGTGGATTCGCCCTGGGCCTGGCTGAGGGCCGAGATGGCCGAGGAGTTTGGCATGAGGGCCAGATCCTGTGGGATGGGCATGACCATGACCGGCTGGCCGATGGGCTGGCCCTGGCGCTCGTCGCGCGGCGGGATGCCGAAGTATTCGCGGTAGCACTTGGAGAAGTGGGGGGTGGAGACGAAGCCGCAGACCGAGGCGACTTCGATGATCGACATCGAGGTCTGCTTGAGCAACTGGCGCGCGCGGATCAGGCGCAGCTTGAGGTAGTAGCGCGACGGCGAGCAGTGCAGGTACTTCTGGAACAGGCGCTCGAGTTGGCGGCGCGAGACGTTGACGTAGACGGCCAGTTCGTCGAGGTCGATGGGCTCCTCGAGGTTGGCTTCCATCAGCGCGACGATTTCCTGCAGCTTGGGCTGGTTGGTGCCGAGCATGTGCTTGAGCGGCACGCGCTGGTGGTCCTGTTCGTTGCGGATGCGCTCGTAGATGAACATCTCGGAGATCGCCGCGGAGAGTTCGCGACCGTGCTCGCGGCCGATCAGGTGCAGCATCATGTCCATCGGCGCGGTGCCGCCGGAGGAGGTGAAGCGGTTACGGTCGATGGAGAACAACCGGGTGCTCATGGCCACGCGGGGGAAGGCTTCCTGCATGGCGGCCAGGCATTCCCAGTGCACCGAGCAGTCGTAGCCGTCGAGCAGGCCGGCGCGGGCCAGGGCCCAGCTGCCGGTGCATACGGCGCCGAGCTTGCGACCCAGGCGCGCCTGGGCCTGGAGGAAGGTGGTGTGTTCGCGGGTGACGCTGCGCTGGATGCCGACGCCGCCGACCACGATCAGCGTGTCCATCTGCGGGGCGCTGTCGCAGGCGGCGTCGGGGGTGATCTGCAGGCCGTCGCTGGCCCAGACCTGGCGGCCATCAAGGCTCAGGGTGTGCCAGCGGTAGAGTTCGCGTCCGGAGAGCTGGTTGGCCATGCGCAGCGGTTCCACCGCCGAGGCCAGGGAGATCAGGGTGAAGTTGTCCAGCAGCAGGAAGCCGATGGACTGCGGAGCTCGGTTTTGCGGGGGAACTCCGGGGTTGAACGCGTTCATTCGATCACCTCACGCTAGTCACAGTCGCCTCACGGGAGGCGTTTTTTATGCTTGTTGTTCTGTTCGGGAGTCCACCTCGGGCTGAGCCCGGGCTGTTCCTCTGTTCTCTCTGTCTATTAGCAAGGCAAATGCCGTGCCTAGGTTGAATGGCCGTTCAATTAAAAAAGAAAGCGGCATGGGAATGCCGCTTTTGCAGGCCTGGATTGCGACGCCTCGCAGGTCGCAAATACGCATGGATCGGGGCCTGGGGTTTTTGGTAGCACTCACCGGTCACGCGACCGGCGGTGCCCTGCGCGGAACGGTAACGCCCCTTGTGCTGTCGGGACGGGCGTACCGTTTGCGCCATCAGGGGGCGCGCCGGGGCTGGCGTGGTCGATTGGGGGTCAGCATTCGATGATGCTGACGGCCAGTCCGCCGCGCGAGGTTTCCTTGTACTTGTCGTGCATGTCGGCGCCGGTGTTGCGCATGGTGCGGATCACCTGGTCAAGGCTGATGAAGTGCTGGCCATCGCCGCGCAGGGCCATCTGCGCGGCGTTGATGGCCTTCACCGCGGCGATGGCGTTGCGCTCGATGCAGGGCACCTGGACGAGGCCGCCGACCGGGTCGCAGGTGAGGCCCAGGTTGTGTTCCAGGCCGATCTCGGCGGCGTTCTCCACCTGTTCGGGGGAGGCGCCGAGCACTTCGGCGAGGCCCGCCGCGGCCATGGCGCAGGCGGAGCCGACTTCGCCCTGGCAGCCGACTTCGGCGCCGGAGATGGAGGCGTTCTTCTTGCACAGGATGCCGACGGCAGCGGCCGCCAGGAGGTAGTTGGTGACGTCGTCGTCGCTGGCGTCGGGGTTGAAGCGCATGTAGTAGTGCAGCACTGCGGGGATGATGCCGGCTGCGCCGTTGGTGGGCGCGGTGACCATGCGCCCGCCGGCGGCGTTTTCCTCGTTCACCGCGAGGGCGAAGAGGTTGACCCACTCCATGGCGGAGAGGGTCGAGCCGATGACGTTGGGCTTGCCGATTTCCTGCAGGTTGCGGTGCAGGCGCGCGGCGCGGCGCTGCACGTTGAGCCCGCCGGGAAGGATGCCTTCGTGGCGCAGGCCGTTGTCGACGCAGTCGCGCATGGCCTGCCAGATGGTCTTGAGGCCTTCGCGGATGTCGGTTTCGCTGCGCCACATGCGCTCGTTGGCCATCATCAGCTCGGACACGCGCAGGTTGTGGCGGCGGCAGAGCATGAGCAGTTCGGCGGCGCTGGCGAAGTCATAGGGCAGCACGGTGTTGTCGGTGTCGAGGCTGCCGGAGGCGGCCTGTTCCTCGTCGACCACGAAGCCGCCGCCGATGGAGTAGTAGGTGTCGCTGTGCAGCACGTGGTCGCCTTCGATGGCAGTCAGGCGCATGGCGTTGGGGTGGTAGGGCAGGTTTTCTTCGAGCAGGCGCATGTCGCGGACCCAGTCGAAGGGGATCGCCCGGCTGCCGGCCAGCAGCAGTTCGCCGCTGCTGCGCAGCTGCGCCATGCGCGGTTCGATCTGGCTGGGGTCGATGCGGTCGGGCCATTCGCCCATCAGGCCCATGATCACGGCGCGGTCGGTACCGTGGCCGACGCCGGTGGCGGAAAGTGAGCCGTACAGGCGCACTTCCACGCGGCTGGTGCGTTCGAGCATCTGCCGCTCGCGCAGGGCGCCGACGAACAGCGCGGCGGCGCGCATGGGGCCGACCGTGTGCGAACTGGAAGGGCCGATACCGATCTTGAACAGGTCGAACACACTGATTGCCATGCCGGACTCCGGGCGAGCTGCACGTCCTTGAAGGAGGGGAGAGGCACGTCCCTGTGCCCGCGATGCCCGGCCATGATCGACCCAAGTCCGGCGCCGGCTGCGTCCATCGACGACGCGGCCGTATCCAATAACGCCGCCGCGCACCCTGTCGATGCGGGGCGTGCAGCCACCTGTTCCGGGGCCGACGAAAGCTTGCCTCTTTACGACGCGAGCGCCATGAACCACGACCGGTCGATAGGCGTGGGCGGCTTCGCTGTTCCATGATCCGCCACCGACGAACGGCCGCGTTCGCCCGTATCCACCCCCATTCTCCGCAGTCAGAGGCTGGTCTCATGAAGAGTCTTGTGTCGTCGCTGTTGGCGTTATCCGTGACCTTATCCGTAGTGCTTCCGGGCGCTGCGCGCGCCGCCGAACCCGAATCCTGCGCCGTGGTGCGCTTCGCCGATGTCGGCTGGACCGACATCACCGTGACCACTGCGGTGACCCGCCTGGTGCTCAGCCACCAGGGCTACCGCACGCAGGTGGTGCGGCTGTCGGTGCCGGATACCTACAAGGCGATGTCGGAGAAGAAGATCGACGTGTTCCTCGGCAACTGGATGCCGAGCATGGCGAACGACCTCAAGCCTTTCGCCGACAAGGGCCAGGTGGAAACCGTGGGCGCCAACCTCGAAGGCGCCAAGTACACCCTTGCGGTGCCGCGCTACGCCTATGAGGCGGGCCTGAAGACTTTTGCCGATATCGCAAAATTCAAGGAGCAGCTGGGCGGACGCCTCTACGGCATCGAGCCCGGCAACGACGGCAACCAGCTGATCCAGAAGATGATCAAGGAGAAGGCCTTCGGCCTGGGCGACTTCAAATTGGTGGAGTCCAGCGAGGCCGACATGCTGGCCTACGTCAAGCGAGCCGGGGCCTTGAAGCAGCCCATCGTGTTCCTGGGCTGGGAGCCGCACCCGATGAATACCCGCATCCAGATGAACTATCTCGAGGGAGGGGATTCCTACTTTGGCCCGAACTTTGGCGGTGCGACGGTCTTCACCAACGTCAGAGCAGGCTATCTTCAGGAGTGCCCCAATGTCGCGCGGCTGCTGAAGAACCTGAAATTCGACCTGGCGATGGAGAACCAGCTGATGGATGCGGTGCTCAACGAGCGACGCAACCCTCGCCAGGCCGCCAAGAGTTGGCTCAAGGCCAACCCGCAGGTGCTCGACGGCTGGTTGCAGGGTGTCGCTCCGAGTACATGGGGAGCGGCGCCAGGGGGCCAGAAAACCGCCGCCATGGATTGATCCAGGCCTCTGGAAGACGCTGGAACCGGGCCTTTCCACTGGATGCGACATGGCTGGTGCTGAATACGACTTCGCCTGCACTGGATGCGACCCACCCGGTAGGCGACGAAAATTTCCTGTTCCATGATCGTTTACGAAATGACAACAAAAGGACCTGCGCCCCGAGGTCCCACTCATAATTCTGACCGCCGCGCCCCATTGTGGGCAGCGCCGGCGCCCCACCCCGCAGAGGAGTACGCTCATGAAAGGTTGCAAGTCTTTGCTGCTGGCTGCTGTGTCCGTTTGCGCACCGCTGGCGGTTCAGGCCGCTGAACCTGAGTCGTGCGGCACGGTTCGCTTCTCCGATGTCGGCTGGACCGACATCACCGTGACCACCGCTACTACCCGTCAGGTGCTCGAGTCGCTTGGCTACACCACCAAGGTGACCATGTTGTCGGTGCCGGTGACCTACAAGTCGCTGGCAAACAAGGATCTCGACGTCTTCCTCGGCAACTGGATGCCGAGCATGGCCAACGACATCAAGCCCTACGCCGACAATGGCTCGGTAGAGACGGTGAAAGCCAACCTCGAGGGCGCCAAGTACACCCTGGCCGTCACCCAGGCCGCTTACGACGGCGGGCTGAAGTCCTTCGCGGATATCAGCAAGTACGCCGACAAGCTGGGCAACAAGATCTACGGCATCGAGCCGGGCAACGACGGCAACCGCCTGGTCCAGGGCATGCTGGACAAGAACCAGTTCGACCTGGGCAAGTTCAAGCTGGTGGAGTCCAGTGAGGCGGGCATGCTCTCGCAGGTCGGGCGCGCCGACCGCCGCAACCAGTGGATCGTGTTCCTGGGCTGGGAACCGCATCCGATGAACACCCGCTTCAAGATGAAGTACCTCGAAGGCGGGGACGACGTGTTCGGTCCCAACTACGGCGGCGCGACCATCTACACCAACGTGCGCAAGGGCTACGTCCAGGAATGCTCGAACGTCGGCAAGCTGCTGACCAACCTGACCTTCACCCTGGACATGGAAAACAAACTCATGGACGCCGTGCTCAACGGGGGCAAGAAGCCCGAAGAGGCGGCCAAAGCCTGGTTGAAGGACCATCCGGAACTGCTCGACGCCTGGCTCGCCGGCGTGACCACCCGTGACGGCAAACCGGCCTTGGCGGCAGCCAAGGTGGCATTCGCAAAGTAGTTGCCGTTGGCCGATTCCCTTAGCTTCTGATGGGCCCGCATTATGTTTCTGACTGACCACAAGCTACCGCTGGGCGAGCATATCGCCGCCTTCGTCGACTGGCTCACGCAACACGGCGCTTCGGTGTTCGACAAGATTTCCGACACCCTTGAGTTCCTCATCCATGGCGTCACCAACAGCCTGCTCTGGTTCAACCCGCTGGCGCTGATCGCGCTGATGGTCTTCCTGGTGTTCTACATCCAGCGCAGTTGGGGGCTAGCTGCTTTCGCCCTGGCTTCGCTGTTGCTGATCCTCAATCTGGGGTACTGGCAGGAAACCATGGAGACCCTGGCGCAGGTGATCTTCGCCACGGTGGTGTGTATTGCCGTCGGGGTGCCGCTGGGCATCCTGGCGGCGCACAAGCCCTGGTTCTACACCGGGCTGAGGCCGCTGCTGGACCTGATGCAGACGGTGCCCACCTTCGTGTACCTGATCCCCACCCTGACCCTGTTTGGCCTGGGTGTGGTTCCGGGTCTGATCTCCACGGTGATCTTCGCCATCGCCGCGCCCATTCGCCTCACGTGCCTGGGTATCCAGGACGTGCCGGCGGAGCTGATGGACGCCGGCAAGGCCTTCGGTTGCTCGCGCTGGCAACTGCTGACGCGCATCGAGCTGCCGCACGCCATGCCGAGCATCGGCGCGGGGATCACCCAATGCATCATGTTGTCGCTGTCGATGGTGGTTATCGCCGCGCTGGTGGGTGCTGATGGCCTCGGCAAGCCGGTGGTCAATGCGCTCAACACCGCGGACATTTCCCTCGGCTTCGAGGCCGGTCTGGCCATCGTCCTGCTCGCCATCCTGCTCGACCGGGTGTGCAAGCAACGTTCGCTGCGGGGGAGGTAAGTACTATGTCGGCGATTCGATTCGAACACGTGGATGTGATTTTCGGCACCCACACCAAGGAGGCGCTCAAGCTGCTGGATCAGGGCCTGGGCCGCGAGGAAATCCTCAAGCGCACCGGGCAGGTGCTGGGTGTGGAGGATGCCTGCCTGGATGTCGAGCGCGGCGAAATCTGCGTGATGATGGGCCTGTCGGGCTCGGGCAAGTCCAGCCTGCTGCGCTGCATCAACGGCCTCAACCGGGTCAGCCGCGGCAAGCTGCTGATCGAGCACGAGGGCCAGCAGGTGGATATCGCCAACTGCTCGCCGGCGGCGCTCAAGACCATGCGCACCAAGCGCATCGCCATGGTGTTCCAGAAGTTCGCACTGATGCCTTGGCTGACCGTGGCCGAGAACATCGGCTTCGGCCTGGAGATGCAGGGTCGCCCGGCCAACGAACGCAAGAAGGTGATCGACGAGAAGCTCGAACTGGTCGGCCTGTCGCAATGGCGCGATAAGCGCCCGGATTCGCTCTCCGGCGGCATGCAGCAGCGCGTCGGCCTGGCCCGCGCGCTGGCAATGGACGGCGACATCCTGCTGATGGACGAACCCTTCTCTGCGCTGGACCCGCTGATCCGCCAGCAACTGCAGGATGAACTGCTGGTGCTGCAACGGCAGCTGCACAAGACCATCGTCTTCGTCAGCCACGACCTGGACGAGGCGCTGAAGATCGGTACGCGCATCGCCATCATGAAGGACGGCCGCATCATCCAGCACGGCAAGCCCGAGGAAATCGTGCTCAGCCCGGCGGACGACTACGTGCGCACCTTCGTCGCCCACACCAACCCGCTCAACGTGCTGTGCGGCTCCAGCCTGATGCGTGGCCTGGACCAGTGCCGCCGCCAGGCCGACGAGGTGTGCTTCGACCAGGGCCGCGACTGCTGGCTGGGCCTGACCGAGTCGAACCAGATCAAGACCGCTCGCCAGGGCAGCAACATCATCGACCTGCAGCAATGGCGTCCGGGAGACCCGGTGGAAAAGCTCAAGCACGAGCCAACCCTGGTGGACGTCAACATCCGCATGCGCGACGCGCTGCAGATTCGCTACCAGACCGGTCACAAGCTGGTGTTGCAGGAGCAGAGCCGCGTCGTCGGCGTGCTCGGCGACAGTGAGCTGTACCACGCGCTGCTGGGCAAGAACCTGGGCTGATTGCCCGCCTGAACAAAAACGCCGGCTCCCTGGGAAGGGGGCCGGCGTTTTTGTTGGGGCTCTTTTGTAGGAGCGAGGAGGACGCCTGCAGATTTGGCATGGTGCCACGGCTGGCCCTCACCCTAGCCCTCTCCCAGGGGGAGAGGGGACCGCCCTCTGCGCTTGGAAAGCTTTGAGTTCGCCGGCTGCATTCGTCACAACCCCGTCACTCCGAACGGCTCCCTCTCCCTCCGGGAGAGGGCTGGGGTGAGGGGAGCCCCTGCACCGATGTTGCAAGGAAACGTAGGAGCGGACTCCGTCCGCGATCGCTCAACCCTGGGCACAGATCAGCGCTTGAGCTCCGCCAAACCCTTGAGCAGCGCCTCGTGGAAGCGCTTCGGGTCCTGGATCTGCGGCGCGTGGCCCATGTCGTCGAACTCCACCAGGGTGGCGTTGGGGATAGCTTTGGCGGTCGCCTTGCCCAGCTCGGCGTAGTTGCCCAGCTTGGCTTTCAGATCGTCCGGGGCCAGGTCCTTGCCGATGGCGGTGTTGTCCCTGGTGCCGATCAGCAGCAGCGTCGGCATCTTCAGCTGGCCGAATTCATAGACCACCGGCTGGGTGAAGATCATGTCGTAGAGCAGCGCCGAGTTCCACGCCACGCGCTCGTGACCGGCGCCGTTGAACAGACCGGCGAGCATGTTCACCCACTTGTCGTACTCGGGTTTCCATTGGCCGGCGTAGTAGGTCGCCTGCTCGTACTGGCGAATGCCTTCGGCACTCGTCTTCAGTTCGCGCTCGTACCACTGGTCCGGGGTGCGGTAGGGCACGCCCAGGGCCTTCCAGTCTTCCAGGCCGATGGGGTTGACCATGGCCAGTTGCTCGACCTGCTGCGGGTACATCAGCGCGTAGCGGGTGGCGAGCATGCCGCCGGTGGAGTGGCCCAGCAGGGTGACTTTGCCGATCTTCAGGTGCTCGAGCAGCGCGTGGGTGTTGGCCGCCAGCTGCTGGAAGCTGTACTGGTAGCGCTCGGGCTTGGTGGACTTACAGAAGCCGATCTGGTCCGGCGCGACCACGCGGTAACCGGCGTCGCTCAGGGCGGCGATGGTGGTTTCCCAGGTGCCAGCGCAGAAGTTCTTGCCGTGCAGCAGCACCACGGTACGGCCGTTGGGCTGCTTCTTGGGCTTCACGTCGATGTAGGCCATGTGCATGTGGTGGCCTTGGGACGCGAAGCTGTAGTGACCGACCGGGTAGGAGTAGTTGAAGCGCTCCAGTTCCGGGCCGTAGGTGGGTTTGGATTCGGCGGCGTGCAGCGGCAGGGCGGCGGCCAACAGCAAGGCGGGTAGCCAGCGGCGGGGCATCGGGAAGCTCTCCTGGGGGTGGGGCACGGGTCAGACAGCGGGAAAGGCCATAGGTTGGCAGATTTCCGGGCGCTTCGCCGCATCGGTTGGTATCGAAAACCCTACCGTCGTGCGCTGTGCGGGAGCAGCGGGTGTCAGGCCGCGCTCACGCCTCCGGTCAGCCAGTCAATGAACAGCGAGAACAGCTCCGCCTGGGAGTTGATCGCCAGCTTGGTGTAGAGGTGCTTGCGGTGCATGCGCACGGTTTCCGGCGAGATATCCAGCACCCGCGCGCTGGATTTCACCGAGTGGCCGCGCAACAGCAGGTGGGCGATTTCCCGTTCGCGCTCGGTGAGCAGGTCGGCGCCGAAGTTCATGAAGGCCGCGCGGATATGCCGGTTCAGCGGCGCCTGGGCGTCCGGCGCGCTGACTTTCACGCCGCGCCCGGCCAGCAGCAGGTCCAGCCCGCCATTACGCTCGAACTGGCGGAACAGCTCGCGCACCAGCGGCAGGGCGGTGGCCAGCAGGTCCAGCTGGGTCTCGCTGAAGCGTGCGCCGCTCTCGCCCTGGTACAGGCACAGCGAGACCTTGCGCGTCTCGCCCAGGTCGATGATGAAGTGACAGTCCTCGGTGCAGCCGAACTTGAGGTAGTAGGTCTTGTAGTACTCGCTGGCGAAGAAATCGTCCGGGGCTATGTCGGCCAGCGGGTAGAAGCCTTCGGTGAGGCCGTCTTCCATGGCCAGGCAGAAGGGGTCGAGCAGGTAGCCGCGGGCGTAGTAGCGGTCGACCAGGGCCTCGTGGTGGTCCGGGTGGACGCCGCGCTGGTACAGCGGTTGCGGCGGCTGACCGCGCTGTTCCAGGCCGAGCATCACCGACTCCACCGGCACCAGGCAGCCCAGGGCGTCGGCCAGGCGTTCGACGAAGGCGACTTCGCCGACGCTGGCCAGTGCGCGCGCCAGTCCCGCATGCCAGGCATGCAGGGCGGGTGCGTCGGAGGTTTCGCTCAGCGCCTGGGATTCGCTCATGTCCGGCAGTCTAAAGGGCTGCCGGGGTGTAGGCAAAATCCTCGGATCGATCATCAGTGCCCCGCGTAA
Source organism: Pseudomonas sp. NPDC086581 (assembly GCF_044746165.1). Taxonomy (NCBI): domain Bacteria; kingdom Pseudomonadati; phylum Pseudomonadota; class Gammaproteobacteria; order Pseudomonadales; family Pseudomonadaceae; genus Pseudomonas; species Pseudomonas sp. NPDC086581. The sequence goes on from NZ_JBIVBR010000004.1 coordinate 357,371, forward strand.
TCACCGCTGCGCTTGAGGTCTTCGGCGGCTTCGAGGATCGACTCGCGCAGGGTGTCGACGATCTCGTCGACCTGCTCGCGGGTGATGGTCAACGGCGGCGACATCACGTTCAGGTGCACGATCGGCCGCACCAGCAGGCCCTTGGCCTGGGCGCGCAGGTGGATCTTCTCGCCGATGTTCAGCTCCTCGGGGAAGAGCACCTTGCTGCGCTTGTCGGCAACGAACTCGACGCACGCCATCAGCTTCTGGCAACGCACGCTGCCCACCAGCGGCAGGTCGGCCAGTTCCTGCAGGCGCTGCTCCAGGTAGCCGCCGACGTCCTTCACGTGCTCCAGAAGATTCTCGCGCTCGATGATCTCGATGTTCTTCAGTGCCGAGATGCAGCTCACCGGGTGCCCGCTGTAGGTGAAGCCGTGGGCGAAGCAGCGGCCCTTGTCGGCCTCGCCGATCACCTTCCAGATGCGGTCGGAGAAGATGCACGCGCCCAGCGGCAGGTAGCCGGAGGTCAGGCCCTTGGCGGTGGTGATGATGTCCGGCTGCATGCCGAACACGTCCTCGGAGGCGAAGAAGGCGCCGAGGCGGCCGAAGGAGGTCACCACCTCGTCGGCGACGTAGAGCACGTCGTACTGCTGGCAGACCTGCCACATACGCTGGTGGTAGCCCTTGGGCGGGATGATCACGCCACCCGAGCCCATGATCGGCTCGGCAAAGAAGGCGGCCACCTTGTCCTGGCCCAGTTCGAGGATCTTGTCCTCGAATTCCTTGACCAGGAATTCGAGGAAGTCGGTTTCGGTCATCCCTTCCGGTGCGCGGTAGGGGTTGGGGCAGGAGATGTGGTGAATGACGTCCTTGAGGAAGTCGAACTCGGCCGGGTGGTCGGCGACCTTGCCACCCAGCGACATGGTGAGGAAGGTCGAGCCGTGGTAGGCGTTGACGCGGCTGATGATGTGCTTCTTCTCATGCTTGCCGCGGCAGTTCTGGTAGTACTGGATCAGGCGGTAGGCGGTGTCCACGGCGGTGGAGCCGCCAGTGGTGAGGAACACGTGGTCGAGGTCGCCCGGCGCCAGTTCGGCGAGTTTCTCGCAGAGCTGGATGGCGGTGACGTTGGCCATGTCGCAGAAGGGGTTGGAGTAGGCCAGTTTGCGTACCTGCTCGGCGATGGCATCGGCCATTTCCGCGCGGCCCAGGCCGATGTTCGTGCACCACATGCCGCCCACTGCGTCCAGGTAGCGATTGCCCTTGGTGTCGTAGATGTAGGCGCCCTCGCCGGCGGCGATGTTCAGCGCACCGTTGACCCGGTGATCGTCGAACACGTGATAGCCGTGCATGTAGTGGGCTTTGTCGGCGGCGACCAGCTGCTCGTCGTTGAACTGGGCGAAGAAGGCTGGGGTTGGAGTGGTCATCTGCTTTACCTCGGTGTTTCGATTATTCGTGTGGGGGAGAGCCTTCTCCCCGTGCCCCGGCGCTCAGGCCGGGGCGTTTGGTTGGCGATCCATCAGGTCCCGGTCTTCACCGCGTTCCAGGTGCGGGTGATCAGGCGGGTCGCCTTGGGGGTCTGCACTTTCTGGGTGAACAGCCGGGCGCGGGTCTCGGCGTCGGGGTAGATCGCCGGGTCGTTGCGCACTTCGGCGGCCAGCAGCGGGGTGGCGGCGGCGTTGCTGGAGGCGTAGCGGATGTAGTCGGCGACGCCGGCAGCCACCCTGGGCTGCAGCATGTATTCGATGAACTTGTGGGCATTCGCCACGTGCGGCGCGTCGGCCGGGATGTAGAAGTCGTCGAACCAGATCAGCGAGCCTTCCTTGGGTACGAAGTAGCCCAGCTTGACCTTGGCGCCGGCTTCGTCGGCGCGGGCCTGGGCGGTGGCGTAGTCGCCGGACCAGGTCATCGCCATGCACTGGTCGCCGTTGGCCAGGCCGTTCAGGTAGCTGGTGGAGTCGAACTTGCGGATGTACGGGCGGATCGATTGCAGCAGGTCCTGGGCGGCCTTGAGGTCCTCGGGCAGCGCGCTGTTGGGGTCGCGCTTGAGGTAGGCCAGGGCCAGCGGGATCACGTCGGTGGGGGAGTCGATGATGGTGACCCCGCAATCGGCGAATTTCGACACGATCTTCGGATCGAACAGCATCGCCAGCGAGCCGATCGGCGCGTCCGGCATGCGCTGCTTGATCTTGTCGATGTTGTAGGTGATGCCGTTGCTGCCCCAGGTGTAGGGCGCCGAGTACTTCACGCCCGGATCGTAGTGGTCCAGGTGCTTGAGCACGTCCGCATCGAGGTTGTTCCAGCTGGGCAGCTTGGACTTGTCCAGCGGCTGGAACACGCCCGCCTTGAGCAGCGGCGGCACCAGGGCGGCGTTGAGCACCACCAGGTCGTAGCCCGAGCGGCCGGGCAGCAGTTTGCCCTGCACGGTTTCGTAGGAATCGAAGGTGTCGTAGACCACCTTGATCCCGGTTTCCTTCTCGAAGTCGGCGATGGTGTGTTCGCCGATGTAGTCGGTCCAGTTATACAGCCGCAGCGTCTTCGCGCCTTCGGCATCCTCCCCGTGACCCAGTGCCGGCAAGGTCGCCAGCGCCGCGCTGAGTACTGCTGCGAGCGTTTTCTGCATGTCAGTCCCACCTTTGATTTTGTTATGGATTGGAGATATCGCGGATGAAGCCACTCTCGACCAGGGCCAGTTCCCCGGCCATTCCCCGAACGGGTAGGTACTGGCGCCTAATCGAACAATCGTTCAGATTGGCCACCTGAAACCTTAGGAGCCAGGCATGAACGAGGAAGTCCGCTTTACCCGACTGGAGCCGGAGCAGCGCAAGGCGCTGCTGATCGAGGCCACCCTCGCGTGCCTGAAACGCCATGGCTTCCAGGGAGCCTCCATACGCAAGATCTGCGCCGAGGCCGGGGTTTCGGTGGGGCTGATCAACCACCACTATTCGGGCAAGGACGAGTTGGTGGCCGAGGCCTACCTGACCGTTACCGGGCGGGTCATGCAGCTGCTGCGCGAGGCCATCGCCGAGGCGGCGCCGGATGCCCGCGCGCGGCTGTCGGCATTCTTCCGTGCGTCGTTTTCCGCCGAGCTGCTCGACCCGCAGCTGCTGGATGCCTGGCTGGCGTTCTGGGGCGCGGTGAAGACGGCTGAGGAAATCAACAAGGCGCACGATCATTCCTACGGTGAGTACCGCGCGCTGCTGACGCAGGCACTGAATGAACTGGCGAAGGAGCAGGACTGGGCCGATTTCGACGCGGAACTGGCCGCGATTGCCCTCAGCGCCTTGCTCGATGGGTTGTGGCTGGAGTCCGGTCTGAACCCCAATACCTTCACCCCGGAGCAGGGCGTGCAGATCTGCGAAGCCTGGGTAGATGGCCTCCAGTACGGTGGCCGGCAGCGCTTCTGTCGGGCGTCGGGAGCCTGTTGATCGATTGTTCAGCGGGCGGTAACCTGCCGCCATCTGCAGGACAGTTCCTACAGCTCTACCTCCACGCATAACAAGAACGGCCCCGTCACGAGCGGCGGCCTCAGCAGGGTATTGCGATGACTTCCCGTGTACTGATCGTCGACGACGATCCGGTGATTCGCGAGCTCCTCCAGGCCTATCTCGGCGAGGAAGGCTATGACGTGCTTTGCGCCGGCACCGCCGAACAGGCCGAGGCGAGCCTCGCCGAAGCCGAGCAGGCCGAGCAGCCCATCGACCTGGTGATGCTCGATATCCGCCTGCCCGGCAAGGATGGCCTGACCCTGACCCGCGAGCTGCGGGTGCGCTCGGAGGTCGGCATCATCCTGATCACCGGGCGCAACGACGACATCGACCGCATCGTCGGCCTGGAATGCGGCGCCGATGATTATGTGATCAAGCCGCTGAACCCCCGCGAACTGGTGTCCCGCGCGAAGAACCTGATCCGTCGGGTGCGCCACGCCCGGCAGCCCGCCGCCGCGCCTGTCCAGGGCGGCAGCCGACAGAACCACAAGCGCTTCGCCCACTGGACGCTGGACCCGGACCGCCGTCGCCTGATCGACGCCGGTGGCAGCGAAACCCCGCTGACCCACGGCGAGTTCCAGTTGCTCTGCGTGTTCCTGCGCAACACCGGCCACACCCTGAGCCGCGACCAGTTGATGGACCAGATCCGCAACCGCGAATGGCTGCCCAACGACCGCTCCATCGACGTGCTGGTTGGCCGCCTGCGCCGCAAACTGCGCGACGACCCGGCCGAGCCCGAACTGATCATCACCATCCACGGCGCCGGCTACCTGTTCACCGCCCCGCCCGCCGACGCCTGAGCCATGCGCTGGCTGGCCGTGCTGTGCCTGGTGCTGTTCGGCAGCGTCGCCTGTGCCGCCCAGCCCATCCGCTACTGCGACTATCCCGTCTACCCGCCCATTTCCTGGAGCGACGGCCTCGAAGTGCGCGGGCTGGCGCCGCAGACCGTGCGCAGTGTGCTTGGCGGGCTGGGCTACGAAGTGCAGACTGTGGTGCTGGGCAACTGGAAGCGCTGTCTGCTGGACGCCGCCGAAGGCCGCGTCGATGTGGTGCTCGCCTACCAGACCCCGCAGCGCGACGATGGCCTGCTGTTCTCCCGCGTGCCGGTGCTGCGTGAGGAAGTCGCGATCTTCTACAACCGCCGCAAGCCAGTGCGTTTCGACCAGCTCGGCGACTTCGCCAAGTACCGTGGCGGGCTGCTGTTCGGCGAGAGCTACGGGCCGGAGTTCGACCGTTTCGTCGCCGAGCACGGCAATGTCGAATGGGTCTCCGACAGCCGCCAGAACTTCGGCAAGCTGATCCGTCAGCGCATCGACTTCATCGCTCATGAGCGGCGCACCGGCACCCTGTTCGTCGAACAGTTGGCCGGCGGCCAGGACATCGCCGCGCTGCCCCGGCCGCTCACCGTGGATTACCTGCGCATCGCCGTCTCCCGCCATTCGCCGCTGGCGGCGCGGATGGACGAAATCGACGCGCTGCTGAAGAAGCGCGTAGACGACGGCAGCGTCGCCCGCTGGTTACAGCAGAGCGAGCGCGACTACCGCGCCATGCTTGCCGGTGACGGGGTGCCGCGTTGAGGCTGCCCGGCGGCCTGGCCCGGCGCCTGCTGCTGCGGGTGCTGCTGTTCAGCCTGTGCTTCACCGTACTGGCCAGCACGGTGCAGCTGTACTTCGAATACCGCCGCGAGATGCGCGACATCGACACCCGGCTGGAGCTGATCCGCGTCGGCTATCTGGCCAGCTTCGAACGCAGCCTGTGGGACCTCAACCAGGAGCAGCTCAACGTACAGTTGCACGGCCTGGCCGACTTCCCCGACATCGCCCAGGTGCGCCTGCGCAGCGCCGACTTCAACTTGGTGCAGGACGCCGATGAGAAGCGCGGGCCATTCCGTGTCGAGCACTACGCCCTGGCCTTCCAGCCGCCGGACGGCGAGCGCCGTGACCTGGGCGAGCTGGAGATCAGCATCGACCTGGGCGCCGTCTACCTGCGCCTGCTCCACGGCGGGCTGACCAGTCTGCTGTGGATGGGCGTGTTCCTCTGTGGCCTGGCGGTGGCGCTGAGCTGGCTGTTCCACAGCCTGGTCACCCGCCACCTGCGCGCAATGGCCGACTTCGTCCGGGGGCTCACCGGCGGCGATTTGGGTACCGAGCTGGCGCTGGCCAAGAAACGCTCAGGTGAAGAGGACGAGATCGACACCGTCGCCGATGCCCTCGACGGTTTGCGTCGTGCCCTGCGCGCCGAACTGCGCCGGCGCGAAGCCGACCGCGAAGCGCTGCAGAGCAAGCGCGACGAGCTGCAGCGTCGGGTCGAGCGGCGCACCGCCAGCCTGCGCCGCGCCAAGGAGGAGGCCGAGGCCGCCAACCGCGCCAAGAGCCGCTTCCTCGCCACCATGAGCCACGAAATCCGCACGCCGCTCAACGGCATTCTCGGCATGGCCGAGCTGCTGCGCGCTGCGCCTCTGGGCGAGCAGGACCAGCGCCGACTGCAGGCGCTGTCCACCGCTGGCGAAGGGCTGCTGGCGATCCTCAACGAGGTGCTGCACTTCGCCAAGCTGGAAGACGGCGCCAGCCAGCCGGAGCCGGTGGACTTCTCCCTGCGCCGCTTGCTCGATGACGTGGTTACCCTGCTGGAGCCGCGCGCCGAGGACAACGGCACCTGCGTGCGCCTGCGCGTCGAACCGCAGGTGCAGGACGGCTGCCGAGGCGCCGAGCAGTTCCTCCGTCAGGTGCTGAGCAACTTGCTGGCAAACGCAGTGAAGTTCACCGAAGAGGGCGAGGTGCTGCTGGAGGTCGCCGTGCTGCAGAACAACGGAGCCGGACAGCGCCTGCGTTTCAGCGTGACCGACGACGGTATCGGCATCTCCGCCGAGCAGCAGGAAAAGATCTTCCAGCGCTTTACCCAGGCCAGCGACGAGGTGGCGCGGCGTTACGGCGGCACCGGATTGGGACTGGCGATCAGCAAGCGGCTGGTCGAGGCCATGGGTGGAGAGATCGGCGTGGAAAGCCTGGAGGGCGAGGGCAGCACCTTCTGGTTCGAAATCGAGCTGGCGCCGGGCGTGGTACCGCGCTCCAGCGTGGCCGCCGAACCGGTCCCTGCGCTGGAGGTGCTGGTGGTGGAAGACGTCGCCCTCAACCGCGAAGTCGCCCAGGCTTTACTGGAGCGCGACGGCCACCGCGTGCAGCTCGCCGACGATGCGCAACCCGCGCTGGCGCTCACCGCCGCGCGGCGCTTCGATCTGATCCTGCTGGACATGCATCTACCTGGGATGACCGGCCTCGACCTGTGTCGGGCGATCCGCGCGCAGACTGGCGGACTCAACGCGACCACGCCGATCCATGCCTTCACCGCCAGCGTGCAGCCGGGCATGGTCCGCCGCTATTTCGAGGCCGGCATGCAGGGCGTGCTCGGCAAGCCGTTGCGCGTGGATGACCTGCGCCGCGCACTGTCCGGTGTCGCCTGGGAACTGCTGCCCGCGGCTGTGGATAACGGCCCACTGGATCGCCAGGTTCTGGATACCCATCGTCGCCTGCTGGGCGAGCACAAGCTGAACGAGCTGCTCGCCAGCCTGTGGAAGCTGCTCGACGAGCAATGGCCGCTGCTGCTGGAGGCGTTGCGCCAGCACGATGTGGTAGAGGCCGCTAGCCTTGCCCACCGGTTGGCGGGCAGTTGCCGGTCCATGGGTTTGCGCGGGTTGGGAGATTGCCTGGGTGAGCTGGAAGCGGCGGCGCTGACAGGTGCGCTATCCGGTGATTGGGTGGCGCGGTTGGAGCGGGAGAGGGCGGTTGCCGCAGAACTCCTGAGGAGTTCTCAGGCGTAGGGCGCATAACCTGGAACAGGTTATCCGCCATCTGCCGCGGCGGATAACGCTGGCGCGTTATGCGCCCTACGAACTCGAGTAGCAGGGAGCGCCAAACATTGTAGGAGCGCTGAGGCCCCGCCCCACGCGGCCTGCACAAAATTCTTACATCTTTCTACAACTTCGATCCTGGCGAACAACCCCGCCTTACATCGCCTTCCAATAATCCGGTGGCATCCGTGCCCGAGCCACGGCCTCTGATTGATTGGAGATAACAATAATGATCCAACGTAGAGTTCCGCTCAGCCGCGCCCCCCGTTCCCTGGAGGTGCGCCATGTCTGAGTCCCATCACGCCGGCAGCGGCGAGAAGATCCAGCTCACCCGCGCGCTCAAGAGCCGCCACATTTTCATGCTGTCCCTGGGCGGCGTCATCGGCACCGGCCTGTTCATGGGCTCGGGCGTCACCATCAGTTCCGGCGGCCCAATGGGCGCCATCCTCGCCTACCTGGTCGCGGGCCTGCTGATGTACCTGGTGATGGTCTGTCTGGGCGAGCTGTCGGTGCAGATGCCCGTCTCCGGCTCCTTCCAGGCCCACGCCACGCGCTTCATTGGCCCGGCCACCGGGTTCATGATCGGCTGGGTCTACTGGATGAGCTGGGCCTCCACCGTCGGCCTGGAGTTCACCGCCGCCGGCATGCTGATGACCCGCTGGTTCCCCGAGGTGCCGATCTGGCTCTGGTCGGGCTTCTTCGTAGTCGTGCTGTTCTCCCTCAACGCCCTGGCCACCCGCGCCTTCGGCGAGGCCGAATACTGGTTCTCCGGGATCAAGGTCGCGGCCATCCTCGGCTTCATCGTCGTCGGCCTGCTGGTGATCTTCGGCGCCATCCCGCTGAACGACGGCGCGGCCGCGCCGGGGCTGTCCAACCTGGTCAGCGACGGCCTGTTCCCCAACGGCCTGTCCGCGGTGTTCGCGGTGATGATGACGGTGGTCTACGCCTTCCAGGGCTGCGAGATCATGGGCGTCGCCGCCGGCGAGACCGACCAGCCGGAGAAGAGCATCCCCCGCGCCGTGCGCAACGTGGTGTTCCGCGTGCTGATCTTCTACGTGCTGGCGATTGCCGTGCTGTCCTGCATCGTGCCGTGGAAGCAGGCCGGGCTGATGGAAAGCCCCTTCGTGCAGGTGTTCGACATGGTCGGTATCCCCTACGCCGCCGACATCATGAACTTCGTGATCCTCACGGCGATCCTGTCTGTGGGTAACTCCGGCCTTTACGCGTCCACGCGCATCCTCTGGGCCATGTCCAAGACCGGCATGGCGCCGCGCAAGCTGTCCAAACTCAGCGCCCGTGGTGTGCCGCTCTATGCGCTGCTGATCAGCCTGGCTTTCGCCCTGCTCTCGCTGCTCACCAGCGTGGTCGCCGCCGACACCCTGTTCATGGTGCTGATGGCGGTGAGCGGGATGGCCGGCACCGTGACCTGGATCGTCATCGCCTACGCCCAGTATCGCTTCCGCCGCGAGCACATGGCCAAGGGCGGCACCGTGGCCGACTTGAAGTACGCCGCACCGCTTTTCCCACTGATCCCGCTGGCGTGCATCGCGATCTGCTGCTCGCTGTTCGTGTTCCTCGCCATGGACCCGACCCAGCGTCCGTCGCTGTACTGGGGCTTCGGCTTCATGGCGGCCTGCTACCTCGCCTACTACCTGCTCAAGCGCAAACGTGGGCAGGTACTGACCGACGAGGCGGTACCGAGCCTCGGTTGAGCCTTTACGCTCCGCAGAAGCCCCGCATCGCGGGGCTTTTGGCTTTTTGTAGGGCGGATAACGCGCCAGCGTTATCCGCCGCAGGGCCGGCGGAAAACTTGTCCCAGGTTATGCGCCCTACGAACTGCGGGGCTTTTGCTTTGGCTTCGCGGTTCTTCGCAGGAGCGAGCTTGCTCGCGAACCCGCCCAGCTCCAGAGCCGCCGGCTAATCCTTTCGCGAACAAGGGCTGGGCGCCCCCTCGGTCCTACAGGTATTCCACCAGCCCGTGTCTTGCTGAACGATTGTTCGAAGTTGTAACAAACCCGCAGCGACTTCCCCGCAAAACCCCTCAGCCCCCGCGCCGCGCGGCCTTCCCGTCGATTGGCAGGGCGTTACAAGCCACCCTTTCGGGTGGATTGCCGTCTTACTGAACACTTGTTTAGTATTGACTCCAACGCTTCATCCGCCTCAGCAAACGACTACAAGAACGAGGGCAGCATGACTCAGCCATCCCCGCTCAGCCGGGTCCAGGACGGTATCGCCTGGATCACCCTGAACCGCCCCGAGCAGCGCAACGCGCTCGACATCCCCACGCTCAAGAACCTGCTGGCCCTGCTCGACGCCTATGAAGTCGATGAGGCCGTACGCGTCATCGTGCTCAGCGCCGAAGGCCGCAGCTTCTGCGCCGGCGCTGATCTCGCCGAATGGGCCGAGGCCGAAGCCCGTGGCGAACTGGAAACCTACGGCTGGACCGAAACCGCTCACGCCCTGATGCGCCGCCTGCATGGCCTGGACAAGCCGACCATCGCCGCCGTCAACGGCACCGCCGTCGGCGCCGGGATGGACCTGACCCTGTGCTGCGACTTCCGCATCGCCGGGGCCTCCGCGCGCTTCAAGGCCGGCTACACCGGCATGGCCTACTGCCCGGACGCCGGCGCCAGCTGGCACCTGCCGCGCCTGATCGGCAGCGAAGCGGCCAAGCGCCTGCTGTTCCTCGACGAACTGTGGAACGCCGAGCGCGCGCTGCAGGCCGGCCTGGTCGGCGAAGTGGTCGCCGACGATCAGCTGCAGGCCCAGGTCGGCGAATTCGCCGCGCGCCTGGCTGCCGGCCCGACCTTCGCCTTCGCCCAGACCAAGCGCCTGATGCGCGACGGTGCCGCCCGCACCCTGGCCCAGCAACTGGAGGCCGAACAGGCCGCCGGGCTGCTCTGCGGCCGCAGTGATGATGCCGCCGAGGCGCTGCGCGCCGTGGCCGAGAAACGTTCCCCCCAATTCAAAGGCCGCTGACGGCTGCAGGTGATGTGATGGACTTCCAACTGACCCAGGAACAGGAAATGCTCGTCGAGGCGGTCAAGGCTTTCGTCGAGAAAGAGCTGCTGCCCTACGAGGAAGAAGTGGACCGCGCCGACGCGGTGTCCCCGGAGCTGGCCGCGCAGATCCGCGGCAAGGCCCTGGCGGCCGGCTTCTATGCCTTCAACATGCCCGAGGAAGTGGGCGGCGGCGGCCTGGACTACCTGTCCCAGGCGCTGGTCGAGCGTGAGCTGTCCAAGGTTTCCTGGGCGCTGCACGTGTTCGTTGCGCGCCCCTCGAAGATCCTCATGGCCTGCAAGGGCGAGCAGATCCAGGACTACCTGCTGCCGGTGGTGCAGGGCGAGAAGATCGACTGCTTCGCCCTCACCGAACCGGGCGCCGGCTCCGACGCCAACTCGATCAAGACCCGCGCCGTGCGTGATGGCGAGGACTTCGTGATAAACGGCTCCAAGCACTTCATCAGCCACGCCGGCCACGCCGACTTCGCCATCGTCTTCGCGGTCACCGACACCTTCGAGCGCAACGGCAAGAAGCGCAACGCCGTGACCGCCTTCCTGGTGGACAAGGGCACCGCCGGCATGACCGTGCGCCGTGGCCCGAAATGCGTGAGCAACAAGGGTTACCACACCTACGAAATCTTCTTCGACGACTGCCGCGTGCCGGCTTCCAAGGTCCTCGGCGAAGTCGACAAGGGCTGGGAAGTGGCCAACGCCTGGCTCACCGCCGGCCGCGTGATGGTCGCCGCCAACTGCGTCGGCCAGGCTCAGCGCGCGCTGGACCTGGCGCTGCAATGGTCCGCCGACCGCAAGCAGTTCGGCGCCGCTATCGGAAGCTACCAGGGCATCTCCTTCAAGCTCGCCGACATGGCCACGCAAATTCGCGCCGCCGAACTGATGACCCTGCACACCGCCTGGAAGATGGACCGCGGCAGCATGACCGACGGCGAGGCCGGCATGGCCAAGCTGTTCGCCAGCGAAGTGCTGGGCAAGGTCGCCGACGAGACCGTGCAGATCTTCGGCGGCATGGGCCTGATGGACGAAGGTCCGGTGGAACGCATCTGGCGCAACGCGCGCATCGAGCGCATCTGGGAAGGCACCTCGGAAATCCAGCGCCACATCATTTCCCGCGAACTGCTGCGGCCGCTGCTGCGCTGAGGTACTGGCGATGAAACGCGAAAACCTCCAGCGCCTGCTGGCGCCCCGGCACCTGGCCTTCATCGGCGGCCGCAGCATGGCGCGCGCCCTCAAGCGCTGCGCCGAAGGCGGCTTCCCTGGTGCGATGTGGCTGGTCAACCCGCAATATGACGAACTCGAAGGCGTGCCCTGCGTCCGCAGTATCGCCGAACTGCCCGAAGGGCCCGATGCGGTGTTCGTCGCCACCAACCGCGACCTGACCCTGCAGGCCGTCGCCGAGCTGGCCGCCAGGGATGCCGGCGGCGCCATCTGCTACGCCTCCGGTTTCGCCGAGACCGGCGCCGAGGGTGAAGCCCTGCAGCGCCGCCTGCTCGCCAGCGCCGGCGACATGGCCCTGCTCGGCCCCAACTGCTACGGCCTGCTCGACTACCTGCACGGCTCCGCGCTGTGGCCGGTGGCGCACGGCGGGCACCTGGTGGAGAAGGGCGTGGCGGTGCTGACCCAGAGCGGCAACTTCGCCTACAACCTGTCCATGAGCGACCGCTCGCTGCCGATCGCCTACATGGCCTCGGTGGGCAACCAGGCACAGCTGGGCGTGGCCGAACTGATGGACGTGCTGCTCGACGAGCCGCGCGTCACCGCCATTGGCCTGCACCTGGAAGGCCTGAAGAACGTCCCCGGCTTCGCTCGCGCCGCCTTCAAGGCGCTGCAGAAAGGCATCCCGGTGATCGCCCTGAAGACCGGCGTTTCCGAGATCGGTGCCGAGCTCGCGCTCAGCCACACCAGCTCCCTGGCCGGCTCCGACGCGCTGTACGACGCGCTATTCGATCGCCTCGGGGTGATCCGCGTCAGCGGCCCGGTGAGCTTCATCGAAACCCTCAAGGCGGCCGCCTGCGGCAACTTGCCGGCTGGCCCCAGCCTTGCCGCGCTGGCCTGCTCCGGTGGCGACGCCGGGCTGATCGCCGACTACGCCGAACGCAACGGCCTGAGCCTGCCCAAGCTGGTCGACGCGCAGCGCGCCGAACTGGCCCAGGTACTGCCGGACTATGCCAACATCGCCAACCCGCTGGATTTCACCACCGCCATCTGGGGCGACGGCCCGGCGCTGGAGCGCATGCTCGACAGCGCCCTGCAGACCGAAGCCGATGCAGCGTTGCTGGTGCTGGACTACCCCGGCGAGGAAACCGGTGAGCGCCCGCAGTGCGACCTGCTGCTGGAGCTTTACTGCGCCGCGCTGGAGCGCCACGGCAAGGTTGGCTTCATCGCCTCCGCGCTGCCGGAGTTGCTGCCCAAGCACGCCCGAGAACTGCTGCACGCCCACGGCGTCGCCGCGCTGCAAGGGGTGGAAGACGGCCTCGCAGCCTGGGGCCGCATTGCCCATTACCACCAGCGTCGCGACGCGCTGCTGGCCCGTGGCGAAGCCGCACTGGTGCCGCTCTGCCCGCAGGCGCTGGACAGTGAAGGCCGACTGCTGGACGAGTGGCAATCCAAGCAGGCATTGAAGCCCTTCGGCCTGCCGCTGCCGCGCGCCGCCCTGAGCACGCCGACCCAGGCCCGCGAAGCGGCCACCGATGTCGGCTTCCCGCTGGCCTTGAAAGTGGTCAGCGCGCAGCTGCCGCACAAGACCGAAGCCGGCGGCGTAGCGCTCAACCTGCGCAACGAGGCGGCGCTGGAAGCCGCGCTGTTCGACATGCGCGAGAACATCTCGCGCCACGCCCCCGGCGTGCCCTTCGACCAGGTGCTGCTGGAGCGCATGGCCAATCCGCCGCTGGCCGAGCTGATCGTCGGCATCAAACGCGAGAACGGCTTCGGCCTGGCGCTGGTGCTGGGCGCCGGCGGCATCCTCGTGGAGCTGCTCAAGGACAGCCGCAGCCTGCTGCTGCCGACCACCGACGCGGCGATCCGCGATGCCCTGCTGGGCTTGCGCAGCGCGCCGCTGCTCACCGGCTTCCGCGGGCGCCCGGCGGTGAACCTGGAGGCGCTGGTGGAGGCCATCCGCGCTGTCGCCGATTACGCCTGCGAGCACGTGGACACCTTGCTGGAGCTGGACGTGAACCCGCTGCTGGCGGACGCCGATGGCGCCGTGGCGGTGGATGCGCTGATCCGCACCGCTGAGTGATCGGCAGCAGGACCTGAAGGAAGAACACGAACGCTCCCCTCTCCCACTTGCGGGAGAGGGGCTGGGGGAGAGGGTGGTGGGCCGGGACTCGGTGCCATCGATAGAGCCCCTCTCCCCAGCCCTCTCCCTGAAGGGAGAGGGAGAACAAGCGGCGCACGCCGGACATTCGGCGTCGGCCCCAAAACGAGTAGGGCGAATAACCGTTCGCGGTTATTCGCCGAAGAACCATTCGGGAGATCGTTCATGCAAAACGACAAGACCCTCACCGGCGGCCAGGCCCTGGTACGCCTGCTGGCCAACTACGGCGTCGACACCGTGTTCGGCATTCCCGGTGTGCACACCCTGGAGCTGTACCGCGGCCTGCCCGGCAGTGGCATCCGCCACGTGCTGACCCGCCACGAGCAGGGCGCGGGATTCATGGCCGACGGCTATGCACGCGTCAGCGGCAAGCCGGGCGTGGCCTTCATCATCACCGGCCCGGGGGTGACCAACGCCGCCACCGCCATCGGCCAGGCCTACGCCGACTCAATCCCGATGCTGGTGATTTCCAGCGTCAACCACACCGCCAGCCTGGGCAAGGGCTGGGGTTGCCTGCACGAGACCCAGGACCAGCGCGCCATGACCGCGCCGATCACCGCTTTTTCCGCCGTCGCCCTGAGCGCCGAAGACCTGCCCGAGCTGATCGCCCGCGCCTACGCCGTGTTCGACAGCGAGCGCCCGCGCCCGGTGCACATTTCCGTGCCGCTGGACGTGCTGGCCAACCCGGTCGCCCGCGACTGGACCCACGAAGTGGTGCGCCGCGCCGGCCGCGGCCAGCCCAGCCGCGAAGCGCTCAAGCAGGCTGTGGATAAACTCCAGGCCGCCAAGCGGCCGATGATCATCGCTGGCGGCGGCGCGCTGCACGCCGCCGATGCCCTGGCCGCGCTCAGCGAGCGTCTGGCCGCGCCGCTGTTCACCAGCGTCGCCGGCAAGGGCCTGCTGGCGCCGGAAGCGCCGCTCGCCGCGGGCGCCACCCTGTGCACCCCGGCCGGTTGGGACATGATCGCTGAGGCCGACGTGGTCCTGGCCATCGGCACCGAAATGGCCGACACCGACTTCTGGCGCGACCGCCTGCCGGTCACCGGCGAGGTGATCCGCGTCGACGTCGACTCGCGCAAGTTCAACGACTTCTACCCGAGCGCCGTGGCGCTGCTGGGCGATTCGAAGGCCACCGCCGAGGCGCTGCTCGCCGCGCTGCCGAGCGCGAGTCGGGATGCGGCGAAAGCGCAGTCGCGCATTGCCGAACTGCGTGCGCAGATCGACGGCGGCCACGCGCCGCTGCAACTTATCCACAAGTCGATCCTGGAACGCATCGCCAAGGTCCTGCCGGACAACGCCTTCATCGCCAGCGACATGACCCAGCTGGCCTACACCGCCAACTACCTCTACCCGAGCAAGGCACCCCGCGGCTGGCTGCACCCCACCGGCTACGGCACCCTCGGCTACGGCGTGCCTGCCGGTATCGGCGCCAAGTTCGGCGCGCCTGAGCGTCCCGGCCTGGTGCTGGTCGGCGACGGCGGCTTCCTCTACACCGCGCAGGAACTGGCCACCGCCACCGAGGAGCTGGACAGCCCGCTGGTGGTGCTGCTGTGGAACAACGATGCGCTGGGGCAGATCCGCGACGACATGATCGGCCTGGACATCGAGCCCATCGGCGTCCTGCCACGCAACCCGGACTTCGCCCTGCTCGGCCGCGCCTACGGTTGCGAGATGCGCCAGCCGCAGAGCCTGGACGAACTGGAGCGCGACCTGCGCACCGGCTTCGCCCATCCGGGCGTCACCCTGATCGAGCTGAAACACGCCTGCGCCCAGTAGGACCCGTTGCACCCGCCGGAGCCCACAGGCTCCGGTACCTTGAAGGAAGCACAGCATGCGCTACTCGAACTTCACCCAACGCATCGCCGGCGACGGCGCCGCCGCCTGGGACATCCACTACCGCGCCCTGGCGCGCATGGAGCAGGGCGACGACATCCTGCTGCTGTCGGTGGGCGACCCGGACTTCGACACCCCGGTGCCCATCGTGCAGTCGGCCATCGACAGCCTGCTGGCCGGCAACACCCACTACGCCGACGTGCGCGGCAAGCGCTCGCTGCGCGAAGCCATCGCCCGCCGCCACAGCCAGCGCAGCGGCCAGGCCGTCACCAGTGATGACGTGGTCGTGCTGGCCGGCGCCCAGTGCGCGCTGTATGCCATGGCGCAGTGCGTGCTCAATCCGGGCGACGAGGTGATCGTCGCCGAGCCGATGTACGTCACCTACGAAGCGGTGTTCGGTGCCTGCGGCGCCAAGGTCATCCCGGTGTCGGTGCGCTCCGAGCACGGCTTCCGCGTGCAGGCCGAGGATGTCGCCGCGCTGATTACCCCGCGTACCCGCGCGTTGGCCATCAACAGCCCGCACAACCCGTCCGGCGCCAGCCTGCCGCGCGCCACCTGGGAAAAACTGGCCGAACTGTGCGTGAAAAATGACCTGTGGATGATTTCCGACGAGGTCTATAGCGAGCTGCTGTTTGACGGCGAGCACGTCAGCCCCGCGAGCCTGCCGGGCATGGCCGAGCGCACCGCGACCTTGAACAGCCTGTCGAAATCCCACGCCATGACCGGCTGGCGCGTGGGCTGGGTGGTCGGCCCGCAGGAGCTCTGCGCGCACCTGGAAAACCTCGCCCTGTGCATGCTCTACGGCTCGCCGGATTTCATCCAGGACGCCGCCTGCACCGCGCTGGAAGCCAGGCTGCCGGAACTGGAAGCTATGCGCGAGGCCTACCGCCAGCGTCGCGACCTGGTACTCGACTGCCTCGCCGATTGCGTCGGCGTGCGTGCCCTGCGCCCGGACGGCGGCATGTTCGTGATGGTCGATATCCGCGCCACCGGGCTCTCCGCCCAGGACTTCTCCGATCTGCTGCTGGACCGCCACGGCGTCTCCGTGCTGGCCGGCGAAGCCTTCGGCCCCAGCGCCGCCGGGCACATCCGCCTCGGCCTGGTACTCGGCGCCGAACCGCTGCGCGAAGCCTGCCGCCGAATTGCCCTGTGCGCCGCCGAACTGCTGAAGGAAAAACGCTATGCGTGAGCGTACACAGCTCTACATCGACGGCGCCTGGGTGGCGCCGCAGGGGCAGGGCATGGCCGAGGTGCAGAACCCGGCCACCGAGGAAACTGTCGGCCGCGTGCCGCTGGGTAGCGAAGGCGACGTGAACCGCGCGGTGGACGCTGCCCGCCGCGCCTTCCCGGCGTGGTCGCAGACCCCGTACCAGGTGCGCGCGGGCTATATCCGCGCGCTGGCCGAGCAACTGAAGAACCGGGCCGACGAGATGGCCGCGTTGATCACCGCCGAGCTGGGCATGCCCATCCAGTGGTGCCGCATGGTGCAGGTCGACGGGCCCATCGAGGGTCTGGAAAGCTACGCCGCGATGGCCGCGCACATGGACGAAGTGCGCGAGGTCGGCAACTCGCTGGTGGTGAAGGAGGCGGTGGGCGTCTGCGCCTTCATCAACCCCTGGAACTACCCGCTGCACCAGTTGATCGGCAAGCTCGCTCCGGCGCTCGCCGCCGGCTGCACCGTGGTGGTCAAGCCGAGTCAGGACACCCCGCTGCACGCCTTCCTGCTGGCCGACATGATCCACGCCATCGGCCTGCCGGCCGGCGTGTTCAACCTGGTCAGCGGCCCCGGCTCCAAGGTCGGCGAAGCCCTGGCGCGGCACCCGGACGTGGACATGGTGTCCTTCACCGGCTCCACCGGTGCGGGCGTCAAGGTCTCCGAAGCGGCAGCGCCGACGGTCAAGCGCGTGTGCCTTGAGCTGGGCGGCAAGTCGCCCTTCCTGATCACCGCCGATGCGGACCTGGCCACCGCCGTGCGCCACGGCGTGCAGGACGTGATGATCAACTCCGGGCAGACCTGCACCGCGCTGACGCGCATGCTGCTGCCGGCCCATCGCTATGCCGAAGCTGTGGAAATCGCCCGCGCCGAAACCCTTGCACTGAAGATGGGCGACCCGTTGGACGCCGACAGCTTCCTCGGCCCGATGTGCTCGGGCGGCCAGCGCCGCACCGTGCTCGATTACGTTTGCGTCGGCCAGGAAGAGGGCGCGCAGCTGGTCTGCGGCGGCGCCGAGCGCCCGGCTAATCTGGAGCGCGGGCATTATGTGCAGCCGACGATCTTCGCCGGCGTGAACAACCAGATGCGCATCGCCCGCGAGGAAATCTTCGGTCCGGTGCTGTGCCTGATTCCCTACGCCGACGAGGCCGAGGCCATCGCTATCGCCAACGACTCGCCGTTCGGCCTGTCCAGTGCCGTCTGGGCGGGCGACCGCGAAGATGGCCTACGACTCGCCCGGCAGATGCGCGCCGGCCAATGTTTCGTCAACGGCGGTGCCTTCAACTACCGGGTGCCGTTCGGTGGCTACAAGCAGTCCGGCAATGGCCGCGAATGGGGCGAGCAGGGCTTGCACGAGTTCGTCGAGCTCAAGGCCATCCAACTCTAATGTTTTCAGCTCCCTCTCCCTCCGGGAGAGGGGTTGGGGTGAGGGCAGCCTCTCACTGAGTTTCCAGGAATCCACATGAACGTACTGATCGTCCACGCCCACAACGAACCACAATCCTTCAGCACCGCGCTGTACCAACTCGCCGAGGAAACCCTGCGCGGCCAGGGCCACGAGGTGCAGGTCTCCGACCTGTACGCGATGAACTGGAACCCGGTGGCCAGCGCCGCCGACTTCGGCGCCCGCGCCAACCCCGAATATCTGGTCTATGCGTTGGAGCAGCGTGAAGGCGCCAAGGCCAGGACCATCGCCGCCGACATCCAGGCCGAGCTGGACAAGCTGCTCTGGGCCGATCTGGTGATCTTCAACTTCCCGATCTACTGGTTCTCCGCGCCGGCCATCCTCAAGGGCTGGTTCGACCGCGTGCTGGTCTCGGGCATCTGCTACGGCGGCAAGCGCTTCTACGACCAGGGCGGCCTGGCCGGCAAGAAGGCGCTGGTGAGCGTGACCCTCGGCGGGCGCGACCACATGTTCGGCGACGGCGCCATCCACGGCCCGCTGGAAGACATGCTGCGGCCGATCCTGCGCGGCACCCTGGCCTACACCGGCATGAGCGTGCTGCCGCCCTTCGTGGCCTGGCACGTGCCCTACATCAGCAACGAGGCGCGCCAGGACTTCCTGCGCCAGTACCAGGATCGCCTGCAGAACCTGGAGAACGACCAGCCGCTGGAGTTCGTGCGCCTGGAGCAGTTCGACGAGCGTCTGTACCCGCTGCCGCGCTGATCGGCTCTTCTGTAGAAGCGAGGGGGCGCCTAGCCCTCACCCTAACCCTCTCCCAGGGGGAGAGGGGACTGATAGGCGAAGGATGATGCAGTGGTGTCAGCCGGCACGAACTGCCCCCTCTCCTAGGGGAGAGGGCTGGGGTGAGGGGACAGCCCTCGCGCCGAATGTCACCCGGCAGAAACGAAAAAGGGCGGTCATCCGAAGATGACCGCCCCTGGAGAAAAAGTCAGTCGCTGCAGCCAGGTATGCGCGGGGGAGAGGGCCGTCGATTGGTGTATCGGCGGCCGTACGATGAGCCTGGTATGCCCAACGTTGCTGCAGCGACTTGTCCGGCACTATACGTGGTAACAATCGGCAAAAAACGACCCTATACTGCGATTCAGTTTTGCGGCGCGGACAACAATGGTTGTCGTTTCCTACAGGCGCCTACGACAAGATCAACAGGCAGGGGGAAGCATGGACGTACTTCACGCGATGCGGGCATTCGTCCGGGTGGTGGATGCCGGCAGTTTCACCGCCGCCGCCAACGCCCTGGGGTTATCCACAGCCCAGGTCTCGCGCGTGGTCTCCGACCTCGAAGCCCAGCTGGAAGCGCGCCTGCTGCACCGCACGACAAGACGCCTGGCGCTGACCGAAACCGGTGAGCGCTACCTGCTGCGCTGCCGGGAAATCCTCGCCGATGTCGATGAAGCCCAGGCCGAAGCCAGTGGCGCGCATCTGAACCCGCGCGGTCGCCTGCGTGTGCACTCGCTCACCGGGCTGGGCCAGCAGCACCTGATCCCGCTGATCTCGCGCTACTGCGGGTCCTTCCCCGAGGTCTACATCGAGCTGACCCTGGCCCAGCGCCAACCGGACATCCTCGAGGAAGGCCAGGACGTGGTGATCACCCGCGACCGCGAGCTGCCCGACTCCGAGTTCGTCGCCCAGACCCTGGGCACCATCTACAGCGTGCTCTGTGCCAGCCCCGAGTACCTCAAGCGGCGCGGCACCCCGACCAGCGTCGCCGAGCTGCACCAGCACCAGTGCCTGCGTCTGCAGGACCCGACCTTCCCCGAAGGCTGGGCGTTCGAGGAGGGCAACGAGGAAAGTGTGATCCGCCCGCGCGACACCTTCATGGTCAACGTCGCCGAGGCGCTGACCGGCGCCGCCGCCGCCGGCATGGGCATCTGTCTGCTTCCCAGCTACGTCGCCGCGCCCGCGCTGCGACGCCGTTCGCTGGTGCGCGTGCTGCCCCGACACAGCCTGCACGTGCGGCAGATCTATGCGCTGTACCCGTCGCGGCGCTTCCTCGACGCGAAGATCCGCACCTGGGTGGAATTCCTCAAGGCGGAGCTGCCGCGGGTATTCGAGGAAGACGAAGCAGCGCTCAACGATCCCGTCAACTGGGCATAAGGCAAAGGGCTAGCGTGGCGGATCGTCGCAGCCGCTCTATATCGCTATTCTCGGACGATCGGCGCGGATTGTTGCTTTTTAGGCAATGCTTTGTTGGTTAGCTAGCTATTTTTCGAGGGACTGTTGCGCCGTAACCTTTCATCAACCCCGACCAATCGGGTGTTCAGAAAGGATCACCGTCATGTCCCGTTCGCTTTATGTTGCTGCCCTGCTGTCCGTCTGCTCGCTGTCCTTCACTCAGTTGAGCTTCGCCGAAGAATCGCGCCTGATGACCGACAAGATGGTCAAGGCCAACGAAGCAGTGATTGCCCAGCAGCAGGCCCAGTCCGCCGAGCAGACCGCCAAGGCCGCCGCTGGCAGTAACGCCGATTCCTGATCGGCCGCTTCCCCCGGGAGGCCCGGAGCGTGAGCCGGGCTTCTCAACACCTTGCGCCGCATAAGACATGCGGCGTTTTTTTTGCCTGCGCTTCCGGCATCAGGATGACTATTACAGAAGCTGTAACAGTCTTTCGCCGCCGGTGATCTGTATTCCTGGCCAATCGGTCAATATACTTGACCCAACGACGCGGCATTCGAGCAGCGCCGTTACCGGCCTCACCGCCGGCAAGCTTCCCGACGTCGATTCTTGATTGCTCCAGATCGATGTCCGTCTCAAGGCCGCTGCTTTCAGCGGCCTTTTTTTTGCCGGTGGAAAAGCGGCGGTGGACTGTTAGGCTGGGCGCACTCCGCGCTACGAGCCGGATTCGACAAGGATGCCGAGATGACCACCGATAACCCCTTCGCGACACCCCATGCGCCACTCAGCGCATCAATTGCTGCTGCGCCGTCCGCCAGCAACCAGCCC
Organism: Pseudomonas sp. NPDC086581; assembly: GCF_044746165.1. Lineage (NCBI taxonomy): Bacteria > Pseudomonadati > Pseudomonadota > Gammaproteobacteria > Pseudomonadales > Pseudomonadaceae > Pseudomonas > Pseudomonas sp. NPDC086581. The sequence continues at coordinate 378,464 of NZ_JBIVBR010000004.1, forward strand.
CTGCAGTTCGTCGCCGCGATGATCGTGGCAGCGGCGGTGGCGTTCTTCGGCAGCAATGCCGTGCAGTGGATCGGCGACCTGGGCAGCTACCGTGAGCGCCTTCCGCAGTACCTGCCCACGATGCTGGCGAACTGGCTGGGCGGGCTGGTCTTCTATGCGGCGGCGGTCCTGCTGATGGTGCATCACCTGCGCGAACGCCATGGCATCGCCCGCTTCCAGCCGCTGGCCGGATTGCTGGTAGGCTTCGGCGTGGCCTATCTGATTGCCACCATGGTCGTCAGCACGGTCGCGTCCTATCTGAGCGTGTCTTTTTATCAATGGGCGTTCGAGCAGGATGCCCGGACCCTCTGGATGGTCCTCTACGGCCAGGCCAATTCGCTGATCAATCTAGTTCTGGGTTGCCTGTTACCGCTCTGGGGGGTGCTGTCACTGGCGCGTTCACGCTCCCAGCAGCTGGCGCCCGGCGAGACCTTTGCGCTGCCGTCCTGGCAGGTATCGCTGGGGGTGGCGCTTTGCTTCAGCGCGCTGATCTACAAGGCGCTGGCCGCGCTCAGCTATGGGGTGCTTTACCTTTACAGCGGCGCGGACGGCTGGCAATCGGTGTTCCTGCTGGCGGGCGGTGTGCTGCCCTTCGCCATTGTCATGGCGGCGGTGCACACGCGTCTGCCAGCGCAGGTCGTGCGCTTCGCGGCCGGTCGGGTGCTGGGCTGTGCGCTGGTGCTGCTGGTGCTGTGGGTGGTCGCGATCGCTCTGGTCTCGATCCTCGTGGCCTTCGCCGCCTACAGCTCGCTGAACTCCAGCAGCCTGCCGCTCTACCTGCTGCCGCCGGCGATCCTGCTGCTGGCGCTGCTCTGGCCGCTGGCGCGCTGGTGCACCGGCTGGTTCTTCGCCGAAGAACTGGCTCAGTCCTCGCTCAGGTAATCCCCGCGGCTTAGCCCGTGGCGCTGCATCTTCTCGTTGAGGGTGCGGCGCGGCAGGCCGAGCAGCTCCATCACCGCCTTGATGTCGCCCTTGCACTGGCCCAGTGCCTGGCGGATGCACTCTGCCTCATAGGCTTCCATGCGTTCGAACAGGCCGTTGCCGGCGGGCTCGATCGGCAGCTCGGCGCGGTCCAGGCCGAGCACATGGCGCTCGGCGGCGTTGGCCAGTTCGCGCACGTTGCCCGGCCAGTCGTGGGCGAGCAGGCGCGCCAGTTCGCTGGCGGAGAGCGGCGCGGCTTCGCGGCCGAATTTCTCGCTGGCCAGCAGGGCGTAGTGCTCGAACAGCAGCGGGATATCCTCGCGGCGTTCGCGCAGCGGCGGCAGGCGCAGCTCGGCGACGTTCAGGCGGTACACGAGGTCCTCGCGGAAACGCCCGGCGCGGGCTTCCTCGAGCAGGTCAGGCTTGGTCGCGGCGATCACCCGCAGGTCCACCTTGATGCTCTGGTTCGAGCCCAGGCGCTCCAGTTGCTGTTCCTGCAGCACGCGCAGCAGCTTCACCTGCTGGGCCAGCGGCATGCTCTCGATCTCGTCGAGGAACAGGCTGCCGCCGTTGGAGTGCTCCAGCTTGCCGATGCGTTTTCCCTGGGCGCCAGTGAAGGCGCCGCTTTCGTGGCCGAACAGTTCGGTCTCGAACAACTGCTCGGGAATCGCCGCGCAGTTCAGCGCGACGAAGGGCTTGCCGGCGCGTGGGCCGAAGTCGTGCAGGCAGCGCGCGACCAGTTCCTTGCCGCTGCCGGTGTCGCCGCGGATCAGCACATTCACCGGCGTACCGGCCAGCGCCATGATCTGTCGGCGCAGGGTTTCCATGGGCCGCGAGACGCCGAGCAGGCGCGATTCGATCTGGTCCTTGAGCGCCGCCTGTTCGCGCAGCTGGCGGTTCTCCTGCACCAGCCGGCGTTTCTCAAGGGCGCGGCGCAGGCTGTCGAGCAGGCGTTCGGGGGTGAAGGGCTTCTCGATGAAGTCGTAGGCGCCCTGACGCATCGCCTGCACCGCCATGGGCACGTCGCCGTGGCCGGTGACCATGATCACCGGCAGGTCGCGGTCGATCTGCTGCAGGCGCTCGAGCAGGGCCAGGCCGTCGGTACCGGGCATGCGCACATCGCTGATGACCACGCCGGGCAGCTCGCGGGAGACGCTTCTCAGGCACTCGTCGGCGCTGCTGCACAGGCGCACTTCGAAGCCGGAAAGTTGCAGCCACTGCTGCACGGCGTCGCGGATGGCGGCTTCGTCGTCGACGAAGAGGATGGTCTCGCTCATGGTCTTCTTTCTTCGCTGGCGGCCGGCAGGCTCAGGCGGAACAGCGCGCCGCCGGTGGGCTGGTTGGCGGCGTCGAGGCGCCCGCCAAGTTCGTGGACGATGCCATAGGATACCGCCAGCCCCAGGCCCAGTCCTTCGCCCACCGGCTTGGTGGTGAAGAAGGGGTCGAAGACGCTGGCCAGATGGGCTTCGTCGATGCCGGGACCGTTGTCGGCGACTTCCAGGCACCAGTGCTCGCCGTCGCGGCGCAGGGTCAGGCGGATCTGCGGCGGGGCGGTATTGGCCACCGCATCGAGGGCGTTGCGGATCAGGTTGACCAGCACCTGCTCCAGGCGGATCGCATCGCCCAGCACCCAGGCGGGCAGGTCGAGGTCCTGGCTGATCTCCACGCCTTCGCTGCGGATGCGCACGGCCAGCAGCTGCAAGGCCTGCTCGATCACGTGGCCCAGTTCGATGCGCTCGCGCAGGCCGCCGGGCGTCTTGCGGGCGAAGGTCTTCAGGTGGCCGGTGAGTGCGGCCATGCGCTCGAGCAGCTCATCGACCCGTACCAGCGCGGCGCGGGCGTCGTCCTGGCGGCCGGCGTCGAGCAGCAGGCGCACGCTGGCCAACTGCATGCGCTGGGCGGTGAGCGGCTGGTTGATCTCGTGGGCCAGCGCGGCGGACATCTGCCCCAGCGCGGCCAGCTTGGCGGCCTGCACCAGGCCGTCCTGGGCGGTGCGCAGGGCGGCGGTGCGCTGCTCGACCAGGCGCTCCAGCTCTTCCTGGTTGCGCTGGCGCAGGCGCGCCAGGCGGCGGCGCTGTTGCAACCAGAGCACGAGGAACACCAGCGCCAGCCAGACGCCGGCGGCGGCCAGCCGCGCGCTGGTGACGTCGGACTGCACGCCATGGGGATTGCGCAGCAGGTGCAGGGTCCACTCGTCTTCCGGCAGGCCGACCGATTGCCAGAGGTAGTCGCCGCTGATGTCCTGGCCGTCGACGCGAACCATGCGCGCGTGCTCGCCGAGGGTTTCCAGCGTCCGGTGCGGCAGCGCGCTGAGCGGCTGCTTGTGGTACTGGCGGGTGTCGGCCATCTCGGCGCGGGCCACGGCGTCCAGCGGCATCAGCTCGCGGTAGCGCCAGCGCGGGTGGTTGGCGAGGAACACCACGCCCTTGCTGTCGCTCACCAGCACCACGTCCGGGGTCTGGCTCCACTGCCGCTCCAGGTCGGGGAATTCCAGCTTGACCACAATGGCGCCGAGGAAGGTGCCGTCGTCGTCGCGCAGGGCATTGGACAGGAAGTAGCCGGGAATCCCGCTGGTCACGCCGACCGCATAGAAGCGCCCCGCGCCCTGGGCGATGGTCTGGCGGAAGTAGGGGCGGAAGCCGTAGTTGTGGCCGACGTAGCTGACCGGCAGGTTCCAGTTGCTGGCAGCCACGGCAAGGCCGGTGTGGTCCAGCAGCTCCAAAGTGGAGGAGCGCGCCGCGCCGTTGATTTCCTGCAGCTTGAGGTTGAGCCGGTGCTGCAGCTCGCCGGTCACCGGGCCGCGCATAGCCGCGCGCAGCTCCGGGTCCAGCGCGAGCACGGCGGGAATGCTGCGGAAGCGCTCGATCAGGGTGTGCAGGGAGTTGGCGTAGAGGCCGAGTTGCTCATGGGCGGCTTCCGCTTCGGCGAGCAGCGCGCGGTGCCGCGCCTTTTCGCCGGCCCAGAACACCGACAGCACCAGCCCGGCCAGCAGGAGCAGGCAGATCAGCAGCAGGCGTAAGGGGCGGGTAGGCGACATGTTCGACGGGGTTCGACCAACGGCTGGCGACAATAGCACGGCCGCGAGCTGGTCCGGCGCCCCGCCGCCTCGCTACACTGCCGGCATCCCGATGGAGAGCTTCGATGCAGTTGTCGCCCTGGACCCACGAAGGGTCCGCCGGTTTCACCCTGCGCGGCTGGCGCAGCGAGCCCAGCGGCAAGCCGCTGTTGCACTTCCTGCATGGCAACGGCTTCTGCGGCCGCGCCTACGAGCCGATGCTGAAAGTCCTGGCGCAGGATTTCGACCTCTGGCTTTGCGACGTGCAGGGCCATGGCGACAGTGACCACGGCGGACGCTTCCACGGCTGGAACCGCAACGCCGAGATGGCGGTGGAGGCCTTCCAAACCGGCGGCAAAGTGTTCGGCGACGTGCCGCATTACGCGGCCGGGCACAGCTTTGGCGGCGTGCTCACCAGCCTGATCCTCGGTCGTCATCCCGAGCTGTTCCGCCGCGCGGTGCTGCTCGATCCGGTGTTGTTCACCCCGGCGATGATCGGCGTGATGGCGCTCTCTGAAGTGCTCGGCTTGCACAAGCGCCGCACCATGGTGCAGAAGGCGCGCTCGCGGCGCAGCCAGTGGCCGGACCGCGAGGCGGCCTACACCGGCCTGCACGGCCGCGGCATCTTCAAGGGCTGGACCGACGAAGCGCTATGGGCCTATGTGGAGAACGCGCTGAAGCGCACCGAGGCGGGCGTCGAGCTGAAATGCCGGCCCAGCCGCGAGGCGGAAATCTTCAGCTCCTTCCCCAAGCGCCTGTGGCCGTCACTGGCCAAGGTGGCGACGCCGACCCAGGTGCTGTTCGGCGAGCGCACCTATCCGTTCGTGCCCAAGTCGGTGGCGCGCTGGTGTGCAGTGAACAAGGTGGTGAGCGGCCAGTGCGTCGATGGCGGCCACTGCTTCATGCAGGAATTCCCCGAGGACAGCGCCGCGCGCGTGTCGCGCTTCCTGCTGGGCCACGAATGAACGACCCGGCCCGCGAGTCCGTCTGGCTGGCGTTGTCCGAGCTGTGGCTGGACACCGAGACGACCGAGGCAGACATCAACTACATCGCCCGCACACTGGCGGTCAGCGATTTCCCCCTGGGCGAACTGGAAGCCATCTATCGCCTGGAGGTGGTCCCGGTGGTCTACCCGAATGCCCTGGCGACCGCGGGAGAGTGGACCGGCTTCGATGCCGACTGGCTGTTCGAGAAGTGCCGGCGCAATCAGCAGCGTCGAGCATTCTTCCTTTATCGCTGGCGTTGCTGGTTCCTCGGTCGGACCGTCGGCACACTGATGAATGCGCAGCTGCGCCAGGTGCTGGCGCGAGTCGTCGAACTACGTGAACGGACCGAAGACGAACCGAGCTGATTGCGCTCAGTCGCCGACTTTCTTGCCCTGATGCGCGCGGCGCCATTCGTCCAGGCGCACCACTTCGCCACGGGGGCGCGGCGGTGGCGTGTCGTCGAACACCGCGTCGATGATCTCCTCGTCCACCGGAGCGGCGGCGGGGTGGAAGGTGGCGACCGGGGACGCCGGTGCGCGCTGCTCGGGCTCCATGCGGAACGGTGCCAGCTCGACGCGGCCCAGGTGCTGGCCGAACATGGCGATGCTGCCGGCGTAGCGCTCCTGCCCGGTGGCGGTGAACTCGAAAGCGTATTCGCGGGCCAGGCGCAGGTTGCCGCGGCCGTCGCGTTGGAAGCGGAAGCGCTGCAGCGCCATGGCGTCATCGAGCAGCTCCACGCCCTCTCGCGCGCAGTGCTGCTTGGCCAGGACCAGCGCACGTTCGCGGATGCCATGGGCACGCCACCACCAGGCGGCGCCCGCGACAACCAGCATGAAGATGAAAAGATTGCCCAGGTCCACTTCAGCTTCCTCGGAATCGGCGCACCAGCTTACTCACTCCGCCGTCGGGCGGCGAGAGCCGGATGTTCACAGCCTGTGAATTGCGCCCCATACTGCCCCATTCTGTAGCAGGACACCGTTATGCCGCGCACTCCCCACGTTCTCGCCATCCAGTCCCACGTCGTCTTCGGCCACGCCGGCAACAGTGCCGCCGAGTTCCCCATGCGACGCGTCGGGGTGAACGTCTGGCCGTTGAACACCGTGCAGTTCTCCAACCATACCCAGTATGGCCACTGGACGGGCCAGGTGCTGCCGCCGGAGCAGATTCCCGCACTGGTGGACGGCATCGCCGCCATCGGCGAGCTGGGCAACTGCGACGCGGTGCTCTCGGGCTACCTGGGCAGCGCGGCGCAGGGCCGCTCGATCCTCGAAGTGGTGAAGCGTATCCGCGAGGTTAACCCGCGAGCGGTGTACCTGTGCGACCCGGTGATGGGCCATCCGGAGAAAGGCTGCATCGTTGCTCCGGAAGTCAGCGAATTCCTCCTCCACGAAGCGGCCGCCGTGGCCGACTACCTGTGCCCGAACCAACTGGAGCTGGACAGCTTCTGCGACCGCCAGCCGACTTCCCTGGAAGACTGCGCGGCGATGGCCCGCGGCCTGCTGGTGCGAGGCCCGAAGGCGATTCTGGTGAAGCACCTGAACTACCCGGGCAAGCCGGCGGACGCCTTCGAGATGCTGCTGGTGACTCTCGATGAGACCTGGCACCTGCGCCGCCCGCTGCTGGCCTTCCCGCGCCAGCCGGTGGGCGTGGGCGATCTGACTTCCGGGTTGTTCCTCGCCCGTCTGCTGCTGGGCGATGACCTGCGCACAGCCTTTGAATTCTGCGCCGCCGCCGTGCATGAGGTGCTGCTGGAAACCCAGGCCTGCGGCAGCTACGAGTTGGAACTGGTGCGCGCCCAGGATCGCATCGCCCACCCGCGGGTGAAGTTCGAGGCAGTGAAGCTGGGCTGATTCGAGAGGGCTGAACTGTAGGAGCGAGCTTGCTCGCGAACCGATTATCCGCCAGCTCTGGCGCTGGGCGGTTCGCGAGCAAGCTCGCTCCTACAAAGAGCCCTGCCTCAGAGCATGTACTTGCCCAGCAGCAACCCACCGACCACCATCGCCGTGAGCAGGCCGAACGCCAGGCCCAGGCGTTTCTCGATGGCCTCGCGCAGTGCGGGCCCTGCCCAGAACAGCAGGGCGCAGGTGGCCGCGAAGCGCAGGGTGCGCGCCACCACGCTTAGCGCGATGAACAGCACCAGGTCCAGTTGGGTCACCCCGCTGGTCAGGGTGATCAGTTTGTAAGGCAGCGGTGTGAAGCCGCCGCCCAGCAGCACCATCAGCCAGCCCAGTTCGTTGTAGCGGTCGGCGACCTCGGCGAAGTTTTCCTGCAGGCCGTAGAAGGCCAGGATCGCCTGGCCCACCGTCTCGAACAGCAGCAGGCCGATGAAGTAGCCGGCGATGCCGCCGAGCACCGAACTGACGATGCAGATCGCCGCATAGCGCCAGGCTTTGGCCCGGTTGGCCAGGACCATGGGCACCAGCAGCGCGTCCGGCGGGATGGGGAAGAACGAACTCTCGGCGAAGGTCACCCCGCCCAGCGCCAGCTCCGCCCGCGGATGCCCCGCCAGGCGCATGGTCCAGTCGTAGAGCCGGCGCAGCACAGCGTCAGGCCGACTGCGGCAGGTGGTCGTCGCCAGGTGCCGCGCTGGTCTCCTCGCGTTCGACCCGCTCGACCATGCCGCGGGCGATTTCCCGCTCGCCCATGATCACCAGGTTGGCACCGTTCTGCTCCAGGTAATCCACCTCGGCGTCGAAGTGGGCGCGAGCGATGATGTCCAGGTTCGGGTTGATCGCCCGCGCGTGGCTGGAAATCGTCCCGGCCTCGAAGCCGTTGGGGATGGCGATCAGCAGCCAGCGCGCCGAGGTGATATTGGCCTGGTTCAGCACCTCGGGATTGGCGGCGTTACCGACCACTACGCAGAGACCGTGCTCGCGCAGCTCGGCGGCCTTCTCGCGCTTGTCCTCGATGACCACCACCGGAACCTTGTCCTTGCGCAGGCGCTCGCTGACCAGCGCGCCGACGCGGCCGTGGCCGATGAGGATCGCATGGTTCTGCTCCAGCACCGGTGGCGGCAGGTCTGGCGCTTCTACCTGAACGACACCGGGCTCGGCTTCGGCCTTCTGCGCCTGGCGCGCCTGCAGACGGTCGATGGCGATGAACAGCAGCGGGTTGACCAGGATCGACAGGATCGCGCCGGCCAGTACCAGGTCACGACCGGCTTCGGGCAGCAGGTTCAGGGTCACGCCCAGGCCGACCAGGATGAAGGAGAACTCGCCGATCTGCGCCAGGCTTGCGGCGATGGTCAGCGCGGTGCTGTTGGGGTGGCCGAACATCCGCACGATGACATAGGCCGCGACCGACTTGCCGAAGACGATCACCAGGAAGGTCGCCAGCACCGGCAGCGGCTCGTGGATCAGGATGGCCGGGTTGAACAGCATGCCGACGGAGACGAAGAACAGGACGGCGAAGGCGTCGCGCAGCGGCAGCGAGTTCTCGGCGGCCTCGTGGCTGAGCTCGGACTCGTTGAGGATCATCCCGGCGAAGAAGGCGCCGAGGGCGAAGGACACGCCGAAGATCACCGCCGAGCCGTAGGCGATGCCCAGGGCGATGGCCAGCACGGCCAGGGTGAACAGTTCGCGCGAGCCGGTCTTGGCCACGCGCTCCAGTACCCAGGGGACAAAGCGGCGGCCCCCAAGGATCATCACCGCGACGAAGGCGGCGACCTTGCCCAGGGTCAGCAGGATCGGCATCAGCAGGCCGCCGTCGCCACCGTCTGAGGTGCCGCCCAGCGAGCCGGCCAGCGCCGGCAGTAGCACGAGTGTGAGGACCATGGCGAGGTCTTCGACGATCAGCCAGCCGATGGCGATGCGTCCGCGCTTGGTGTCGATCAGCTGGCGCTGCTCCAGCGCGCGCAGCAGTACCACGGTACTGGCCACTGACAGCGCGAGGCCGAAGACCAGGCCGCCGCCGAAGTTCCAGCCCATCATCCAGGCGAGACCAAGCCCGAGCAGGGTGGCAACGCCGATCTGCACCACCGCGCCGGGGATGGCGATGGCTTTGACCGACAGCAGGTCTTTCAGCGAGAAGTGCAGGCCGACGCCGAACATCAGCAGGATCACGCCCAGTTCGGCGATCTCCACGGACAGCGCCTGGTCGGCGACATAGCCGGGAGTGAAGGGGCCGGCCAGCACGCCGGCGAGCAGGTAGCCCACCAGCGGCGAGATGCGAAGGCGGTTGGCCAGGGCGCCAAGGACGAAGGCCAGTACGAAGCCTACGGCTAGGGTGGTCAGTAGCGGGGTGTGATGCATGGTCTGGGCTCCGGGCACTCAGGGAGCGACCGGACTGCGCATCAGCACCGGGTCGCTCGACGGTGGGTCACGGGGGCAAACCCGCGTGTGAAAAGTTTAGGCGTAGTAATCAATTCCTACCTTGCTTTCACGCAAGGGTAACCTGTTGACGCATTAAGGAATTTCCACGGCACGCGACATTTCTTTTCAGGAAATGTCGCGAACGTCCGTCATTCGTCGCGAAGCTCTTTGTAGCGCTGTTCCAGCTCCTGGCGAATCTGCCGACGCTGTCGTGCCTGTGCGAAGCGGCGTTTCTCGTCCTTGGTTTGTGGATCGAGCTGCGGCACGACGATCGGTTTGCGCTCGTCATCCAGCGCCACCATGGTGAAGAAGCAACTGTTGGTGTGACGCACCGACTTTTCGCGGATGTTCTCGGTGACCACTTTCACGCCGATCTCCATGGAGGTGCGGCCGGTGTAGTTCACCGAGGCGAGGAAGGTGACCAGTTCGCCGACATGGATCGGTTCGCGGAAGATCACCTGGTCCACCGACAGGGTTACCACGTAGTAGCCGGCGTAGCGGCTGGCGCAGGCGTAGGCGACTTCGTCGAGGTACTTGAGCAGGGTGCCACCGTGGACATTGCCGGAGAAGTTGGCCATGTCGGGGGTCATCAGGACGGTCATGCTGAGCTGGTGGTTGCCAGGTTCCATGGAATTCTCTTCGGAATTGTCTTGGGAAAAGGAAAGGGCCTAACTCTGGACAACCAAAGTGCGGCAGGCGACACAGTTTTTTCTATACCGCCGATTGGCGCCAGGCACTAGTGGGCCATTTACCAATGGTATTTCCGTCGTCCGATCAACGCCCGAAATGAAAATGGGCGACCCAAGGCCGCCCGTCCATTCGCCTGCCGGCTCAGCGCCCGGCGGAGAGGCCGAAGTCGATTGCCAGGTCTGCGCCGGTGATGGCTTCGGATTCCGGCTTGCACAGGTACCAGACCAGCTCGGCGACTTCTTCCGGGCGGATGAAGCGCGCCACCTTGCCCTGTGGATAGTCCTTCAGCAGTTCGAGTTTGTAGGCCGCCGGATTACCCTGGCCATAGCGTTCGGCCTGGTAGTCGAGCATCGGCGTGGCGATGTCGGCAGGCGAGATGGCGTTGACCCGCACGCCGGACTCGGCCAGTTCCAGCGCCAGGGTTCGGGTGAGCATGGTCAGCGCCGCCTTGCTCGCGCAGTAGGCTGCGGAGCCGCGATAGGCCTGGCGGCCGGAGTCGCTGGAGATGTTGACGATGCAGCCGCGGTTCTCCTTGAGGTAAGGCGTCGCCGCCTGGCACATGTAGAACGCGGCCTTGAGGTTCACGCCCATCACCAGATCGAAGTCGTCTTCGTTGAAGTCCTCCACCGGGCCTTCGCGCCAGACGCCGGCAGCGTTCACCAGGGCGTCGAGGCGGCCCGTGCGGGCGAGGATGTCGGACATCAGGCTGTGGCAGTTGTCGGCGCGTCGCAGGTCGCCTACGGCAGTGGCGTCCAGCGGTACCTGGGCGTTGAGCGCATGCAGGCCGGCTTTGTCCACGTCGGTTGCGGCGATGCGCCAGTGGCTTTGGGCGAAACGTTTGGCGATGGCTTTTCCGAGGCCACCGGCAGCGCCGGTGATCAGTACGACGGGAGTGCTCATTGTCTACGGATTCTCCCTGCCTGAGAGAGGACGGCGGCCGGCAGGCAGTACCGGCGGCGCCGCTTTGACCACGAGGCGCGTCTGCGCCCCGTGCAATTACAGACCAAGAAAAGACCAGATTCTTCAGTCTGACAGGGTAAATTTTTCGTAAGGCTGTCGTGTGTCAGTGGGGGCTGCGAACCGTGGGAGGGGTGGCGGCGGATAACGCTTCGCGTTATTCGCCCTACGGGCAGTTATCCACAACCGTAGGGCGAATAACCGCTCGCGGTTATCCGCCGTATTGCCGCACGAATCACGCGTGATGCAGATACCAGCGCCAGTCCTGCTCGCCGACTTCGCCCATGAACTGGCGGTACTCCTCCCACTTGATCGCCAGGAACACCTTGAGGAATTCCTCGCCCAGCGCCTCGCGGGCCCAGGTCGAAGCCTCCAGAGCGCGCAGTGCGGTAAGCCAGTCGGTGGGTAGGAACTCGGTGGCCTGCTCGTAGCCGTTGCCGACGATGGGCGCGCCCGGATCGATCTGCTCGCGGATACCTTCGTGGATCGCCGCGAGGATCGCCGCTGCCGCCAGGTACGGGTTGGCGTCGGCGCCGCAGATGCGGTGCTCGATGTGCCGGCTTTTCGCCGGACCGCCAGGTACGCGGAACGACACGGTGCGGTTGTTCACTCCCCAGCTCTTGGCCAGCGGCGCATAGCTGTTGGCCTGGAAGCGGCGGAAGGAGTTGGCGTTGGGGCAGAAGATCGCCAGGGAATCCAGCAGGCGCGCCATCATGCCGCCGATGGAGTGGCGCAGCAGTGGAGTGCCGTGAATGTCTTCGCTGGCGTAGAGGTTGTTGCCCTGCTCGTCGGCCAGGCTGACATGCAGGTGCATGCCGGAGCCGGCGCGGTCGCCGAACGGCTTGGCCATGAAGCAGGCCTGCAGCCCGTGCTTGTTCGCCACGCCCTTTACCAGGCGCTTGTAGCGCACGCCTTCGTCGATGGCCTGCATGACGTCGAAACGATGTTCCAGGGTCAGCTCGACCTGGCCCGGAGCGTACTCGGAGATCGCCGTGCGCACCGGCAGGCCCTGGACTTCGCAGGCGGCGTAGAGGTCGTCCAGGAATGGCTGCAGCTGCTCCAGCTCGTAGACGCCATAGACCTGCGGCGCTTCCGGGCGGATGCCGTTCATCTGCACCGCCGGCTGTGGGCGGCCATGAGCGTCGCGCTGCTTGTCCAGCAGGTAGAACTCCAGCTCCACCGCCATCACCGGGTGCAAACCGTCGGCCTTCAGCCGGTCGACCACGCGGGACAGCGCCTGGCGCGGGTCGGCCGGGGTGGCAGGCAGGCCCTGGGTCGGGTGCATGCTCACCTGCAATTGGCCGGTGGGGCTGGTGCGCCAGGGTTGCAGGGTCAGGCTGCCGGGCAGGGGGTAGGTCCAGCAGTCGGCGTCGGCCACTTCCCAGACCAGCCCGGTGCCTTCGACGTCTTCGCCCTGCACGGTCAGCGCGAGTATCGAGCTGGGCAGCGGGCGGCCGTTGTCGTAGATCGCCAGCAGCTCGTCGCGGTGCAGCAGCTTGCCGCGCGGGATGCCGTTGGAGTCGATGATGAAGAGTTCGATGCTGCGCACGTCCGGATGGGCGGCGAGGAAGGCTTCGGCTTCCTGACGATCGGCGAATTGCATGGTGGTCCTCGGTGGCGCGGTGCGCCGGGGTATTTGCTCTTCGTAGGAGCGAGGGGGACGCCTAGTTCTTGCTCGCGAACCCGCCCCCGCTGCGGGCCCGCAGGTGTGCGTTTGCGAGCAAGTTCGCTCCTACAGGATCAGGCCTCGCGCGCGCCGGGAATCGCCAGCAGCTCGGTGATGCCGGCATCGAGGGTCTCGATCAGGCGATCCACGCCGGCGGCGGTGGTGTCCGGGCAGCACAGGGTCATGTTGTGGAACGGCGTGATCAGGATGCCGCGGTTGATCAGGTACAGGTGCAGGGCCATCTGCAGCTCGTCGTGGAAGGCCGCTTCGGCCTCGGCGCCGGTGCGCGGGGAGACGGGGCAGAACTGGAACTCGCTGCGCGCGCCCAGCTCGGTCACCGACCACTTAAGGTCGTGCTTGGCGATCAGGCGGCGGAAACCGTCAGCGAGGCGCTTGGCCAGCGGCAGCATGTGGTCGTAGGCCGCCTGAGTCATCACCTGTTCCAGGTTGGCACGCATGCAGTGCATGGCCAGGGCATTGGCCGAAAGCGTGGTGCCCATGCCGCTATGGCCGTGGCCATGGCTGTCTTCCTGGGCTGCCTTGCGCGAGGCGGCCATGCGTTCGGCCATTTCCGCGCTGCAGCCGAAGATGCCGCAGGGCACGCCACCGGCGATCGGCTTGCCGACGACGAAGAAGTCCGGGTCGAGGTTCCACAGCTTCGTGCAGCCACCGATGTTGGTGGAGATGGTGTGGGTTTCGTCGATGATCAGCAGCGATCCGTACTTTCGGGTCAGCTCGCGACACTTCTGCATGAAGCCAGGATCGGGCAGGACCATGCCGATATTGGTCATCGCCGGTTCGCACAGCAGGGCGCAGACGTCGCCCTGGGCCAGCGCGGCTTCCAGCGCCTCGACGTCGTTGAAGGGAATGGAGCGGCTGTGCTGGGTCAGGTCGTAGGCCTGGCCGACCAGGCCGCAACGGTGCACGGTCTCGCCGTCGCGGTAGCGCACCATCACGTCGTCGACGGTGCCGTGGTAGCAGCCGTCGAATACCAGCAGGGTCTTGCGCTTGGTTACCGCGCGGGCCCAGCGCAGCACGTAGCGGTTGGAATCGGTGGCGGTGGCGGTCACCTGCCAGTAAGGCAAGCCGAAGCGCGCGGCGAGCAGCTCGCCGCAGACTACGGCGTCTTCGCCAGGCAGCATGGTGGTCAGGCCGCGTGCGCCTTGCTCGGCGAGCGCGCGGGCGATCGGTGCCGGCGAATGGCCGAACATGCTGCCGGTATCGCCCAGGCAGAAGTCCACGTAGTCATGGCCGTCCACGTCGTAGAAGCGGGCGCCCTGGGCGCGTTCGACGAACAGCGGGCAGGGCGTGGACCAGTCGGCCATCCAGTGCATCGGCACACCGGCGTACAGCGACTTGTGCGCACGCTCGGCAAGGGCGACGGACTTGGGATTCTGTTCCAGGAAGCGCTGGCGCTCGCGGGCGGTGAAGAGATCCACGGCCGGTTGGGCGATTCCGCTGGCGGTCATGTTGCACACCTCGTTTGTTATTTCGCACATCTTCCATTTGTGATCACAAAAATGTCAATACAGCGCGTCGACTGCCTGATAATCTGCCCTGTAACGAATTCTGTGATCACAGATAAAGAAGATATCCATGAGCGATGTCACGAATGAGCCCGCCTGGGCCGGTCAGGTCGCCCTGGTCAGCGGCGCTGGCAGCGAGTCCGGCATTGGCTTCGCCAGTGCCCGCCGGCTGGCCCGCAACGGCGTGAAGCTGCTGCTCACCGCCAGTAGCGAGCGCGTCCTGCTGCGGGCGCAGGAGCTGTGCGCCGAAGGCTTCGAAGCCCGAGCGCTGCCCGCCGACCTGACCTGCGAGGACGACGTCCGCGCCCTGGCCGAGTGGGCGCAGGCGCAATGGGGAAGGGTAGACGTGCTGGTGAACAACGCCGGCATGGCCATGCAGGGCAGCCCGGAACCCTTCGCCGAACTGGCGGCCATGGACCTGGCAAGCTGGAACCTGTCGCTGGCGCGCAACCTGACCAGCGCTTTCCTGCTCACCCGCGCGCTGCTGCCGGGGATGCTGGAACGCGCTTACGGGCGCATCGTCAATGTCAGCTCCACCACCGGCGTGCGCGCCAGCAATCCGGGCGAGTCGGCTTACAGCGCAGCCAAGGCCGGGATGCTCGGCATGAGCATGGGGCTGGCACTGGAAGTGGCGCGCCACGGGGTGACGGTGAACAGCGTGGCGCCGGGCTGGATCGCCACCGGCTCCAGCAGCGAGGAAGAAATCCAGGCCGGACGGCGCACGCCGCTCGGCCGTTCCGGGCGACCGGAGGAGGTGGCGGCCGCCATCGCCTTCCTGGCCTCGCCTGAAGCCAGCTACATCACCGGCGAAGTGCTGGTGGTGGATGGCGGCAACTGTCTGATCGAGAACAAGGGATAAGCAAGATGAAGCACGACTGCAGCCTGACCTTCGCCCAACTGCCGGCGCCGCCGGCCGGCCGGGAGTGAATCACGATGGCCGACAACCTTCAGGAACAGCTGTACCAGAACCTTCGCCAGGCCCTGCTGAGCGGGCGCTTCCAGCCCGGCGAGCGGCTCAAGATCCGCGACCTGGCCGATGAGTGGGGCACCAGCCCGATGCCGGTTCGCGCCGCCCTGCAACGGCTGGTGGCCGAGGGCGCGCTGGAGGGCGAGCCGCAGCGCTCGCTACGGGTGCCGGTGATGACCCGTGAGCGCTACCTGCAGATCCTGCAGGTGCGGCAATCCCTGGAGGGGCTGGCGGTGGAGGACGCGGCCAGGCACCTGAAGCCTGCCGACATGGCGTTGCTGCGCAATTGCACCGAGCGCATGGAAATTGCGCTGAATGCCCGCGACGTCCACGGCTACCTGGAAGCCAATAGCCTGTTCCACCTGACGCTCTACCGCGCCTGCGGCAACCCTACGCTGCTGCGCATGATCGAGGCGCTGTGGCTGCAGGTCGGGCCTTTCTTCAACCGGTTGTTCACCGAGGCCGACCTGTCGCTGCGCCTGAACGATTTTCACGAAGACACCCTGCAGGCGCTGGAGCGTGGCGATGGCGCTGGCGCGCGCAAAGCCATCGAACAGGACCTGGGCTACTGCGGCCAGTACCTGCTCAACCTGCTGGAGCTTGAATGCGGAGGAAGGCTCGGGGCGCGCTAGGGCGCCCTTACGGGGTCTTGATGAAGCGGACGTTGTCCTTCTTGATCAGGATCGTCTCGCCGTTGAGCTGTTCGAATTCGTAGTAGTCATTGTATTTGTCGTAGTCGGAGTGATCCTTCACCAGGATTTCGCTGCCGTCCTGCAGCGTCACCACGGCCTTGTCGGCGCATCCGGCGAGGCCGAGCAGCAACAGGCAGGTGTACAAGGCTTTCAACTTCATAGTTTCTCCACGGGGCATCGTACCCGCCCGGGCAGCAAGGGCTGGAGGTACGCTGGGTTGCCTGTGTGACCATGGAAGTTTCAGGAAATTCCGATACCCCCCCTCAAGTATCGAGCCATACGTCGCGCGCCCAAGTCCACACCGAGTCCCAGGTTTCCTCGGTGAGCTCGCCGTCGGCCCAGAGGATTACCTCGCCGTCCTCGGCGACCGCGTAGTAGTCGTCACCATCGGCGCAGAGCGGAATCAGCTCGCGCGGCAGGCCGCTGGCCCAGGCCACGGCGGCCACCTCCGGCAGGTAAGTGTGGGACTGCGGATCGGCCACGGTGACCGGCTCCAGTCGCCCATAGACGACGTCGCTGACCAGCAGAAGGAACTCGCGGAATTCCGACGGAATGCCGATCAGCAACGCTTCTTCGATTTCCACCAGCAGTTCTTCGTCGGGCAGTTCCAGCGGTACCGGAACCGGCTCGTTCGCTTCACGCAGTTTCTCGATCACATCTTCCACAGGCGGGGCCTCTCTGAAATTCGACGAATGGCGCGCTTTATACAGTAGTAGCCGGCCATTCGCGCAAGACCACTGTGCCGGTGCCGTCCGGACGAGCGGCGGACCCGCGGCCACGGCTGTGCTGCTATTCCCCGATGGCTGCAGAAACGAAAAAGCCCGGCAATCGCCGGGCTTTTTCTGTGTCGCGCGCAGGATCAGTTCTGACGGATGCCTGCCACCAGCCAGGGCTGGTTCTCGCCCTGCGGGCGCTCCATGCGCCAGCTTTCGCTGAAGGGCTCGCCCTGGTCGAAGCGCGAGGACTTCGACACGCCGCTGAAGGTCAGGGTGGCGATGGTCTTCTCGGCCTGGTCGTCCACGCCCTCGAGCTGCACGTCGAGGTTGTCGATGTAGGTGGACTGGTAGCCCTCGCCCAGGTCAGCGCGCTCCTGCTTGAGGAACTGCAGCATCTGCGGAGTGACGAACTCGGCGATCTTGTCCATCTCGTTGGCGTCCCAGTGCTGCTGCAGGGACATGAAGTGCTCGCGGGCGGCGGCGACGAAACGGGTCTCGTCGAACCAGCTCGGTGCGTTGATCACCGGGCGGCTGTCCATCACCGGACGGGGCGCGCCACCGAAGATCGACGGCGGGGCGGCCGGCATTTCGCGCTGCATCGGCGCATGCCCACCGGCCATGGCAGGCTGGTTGCCCTGCTGCTGGCGACGACGGGAGGCGATGAAGCGGAAGGCGATGAACGCGATCAGCGCGATGATCAGGATGTCGAGGAACTGCATGCCCTGGAAGCCGTCGCCCATGAACATGGAGGCAAGCAGGCCACCGGCGGCGAGGCCGGCCAGCGGTCCGAGCCAGCGCGAAGCGCCGCTCTTGGCAGCGGCGCCGGCAGCGCCTGCGGCGGCACCGGTTGCGGCCGGGCCGGCAGCGGTCGGGGAGTTCGGGGCGGCATTGGGTTGCGCCTGGCGGGTCTGGTGGCTTGGCGCCGAGCCCATGCTCTTGCCACCACCGAAACGCTTGGCGGCGTTGACGTCGAGGCTGAGCGTCACGGCGACACAGAAAGCCATGGCAAGGCTGAGAAAGCGCTTCATGGTTGTCATTCTCTTGGTTGGTATACGACGCACGTCATGTTGCCGGTGGGTGCCGATGAGGGCCAGCCGGATTTTGTTTCGTGCTGTTGCCCTGTATCGGGCGGACCTCTGATATGGGGGCGGATGAATCCCTTTCCAAATCAGTCTGTTACTGATTCTTTCAGAACCGCCTGTCGGAGGACTCGGATGGTAGGCTTCGCTGAGCGAGGCCGTCAGCCGCGCGATCCCCCTGACCAGCCCGCCGCGAGGACCGCCGACCATGCATGCCATCGACTTCATCCAGGACCTCGCGGTGATCATGCTGATCGCCGGTTTCGTCACCATCCTCTGCCACCGCTTCAAGCAGCCGGTGGTGCTGGGCTACATCATCGCCGGGGTGATCATCGGTCCGCACACCCCGCCGTTCGCCCTGGTGCACGACGAGGAAACGATCAAGACCCTCGCCGAGCTGGGGGTGATCTTCCTGATGTTCTGCCTGGGGCTGGAGTTTTCCCTGCGCAAGCTGTTCCAGGTCGGCGCCACGGCGTTCATCGCCGCGTTCCTGGAAATCACCCTGATGATCTGGGCCGGCTTCGAGATCGGCCGCCTGTTCGACTGGAGCACCATGGATTCGCTGTTCCTCGGCGCGATCCTGGCGATGTCCTCGACCACCATCATCATCAAGGTCCTGGGCGACCTGAAGATGAAGAACGAACGTTTCGCCCAGTTGATTTTCGGCGTGCTGATCATCGAGGACATCCTCGGCATCGGCATCATCGCCCTGTTCTCCGGCATCGCCGTGAGCGGCACGGTGGAGGCCGACCAGGTGTTCTCCACGGTCGGCAAGCTCAGCCTGTTCATGGTCGTCGCGCTGGTCGTCGGCATCCTGCTGGTGCCGCGCCTGCTGGCCTACGTGGCGAAATTCGAAAGCAACGAGATGCTGCTGGTGACGGTGCTGGGCCTGTGCTTCGGCTTCTGCCTGCTGGTGGTGAAGCTCGAATACAGCATGATCCTGGGCGCCTTCCTGATCGGCGCGATCATGGCCGAGTCGCGCCAGCTGATCCAGATCGAACGCCTGATGGAGCCGGTGCGTGACATGTTCAGCGCGATCTTCTTCGTCGCCATCGGCCTGACCATCGATCCCAAGGTGCTGGTGGACTACGCCGCGCCGATCCTGGTAATCACCCTGGTGGTGGTCGCCGGCAAGCTGGTGTCCTGCGGTGCTGGCGCATTCATCGCCGGCAACGACGGGCGCACCTCGATGCGCGTCGGCATGGGCCTTTCGCAGATCGGCGAGTTCTCCTTCATCATCGCCGCGCTGGGCATGAGCCTGGGCGTGACCAGCGACTTCCTTTATCCGGTGGTGGTCGGCGTGTCGGCTATCACCACACTGCTGACGCCCTACCTGATCCGTTCGGCCGACCCGCTGGCGCTGTACCTGGGCCGCAGCCTGCCATCGCCCATGGTGCGGGTGTTCAGCCTGTACGGCGAATGGCTGCGCAGTATCAAGCCGCGCGGCGACAAGGCGATACTTGCCGGGATGATCCGGCGCATCCTGCTGCAGGTCGGGGTCAACCTGACGCTGGTGATCGCGATCTTCTTCGGCCTGGCGTTCTTCGCCGACCGCCTGTCGCAGTGGCTGGCGCAGTTCGTCGAGCACGAGGCGCTGCACAAGGCGCTGATCTGGGGCGCCGCGTTGCTGCTGTCACTGCCGTTCCTGATCGCCGCCTACCGCAAGCTCAAGGCGCTGGCGATGCTGCTGGCGGAGATGGGCGTGAAGGCGGAGAGCGCCGGGCGCCATACGGCCCGCGTACGCCGGGTGATTTCCGAGCTGATCCCGCTGCTGTCGCTGGGCGGCATGATGCTGCTGCTGGCGGCGCTCAGTTCGAGCATCCTGCCGCCGGGCGAACTGCTGGTGGTGGTGGCGCTGATCGCCGCCTTGGTGATCGCGGTGTTCTGGCGCTGGTTCATCCGCGTGCATTCGCGGATGCAGGTGGCGCTGATCGAGACCTTCGAGCAGAGCGGCGGCGGGCATCACTGAGCCCGCCGGCTTTCATTGGACGGGCTCGAGATCCTGCTTTTTGGCTGACTGCTCGCGTTCAAGCTTCTGCATGTCGCGAACCGCAATCCGGACGGCCTCATGGTATTGGCCCACGACTTCACTAGCCTCGCCGCAGAGTACCGACCGTCCCCGTTCGATCCAGAGTGCCCGGTGGCAGAGCTCCTTGATTGCCTCCATGCTGTGCGAAACCAGAATCACGGTCTTGCCTTCCTTGATCTTGGTCTTCATGGCTGCGTGGGATTTCTCGCGGAAGGCCTGGTCGCCAACACCAAGCACCTCGTCGATCAGCAGGATATCCGGGTTGGCGTGGATCGCCACGGCGAAGCCCAGGCGGGCGCGCATTCCCGTCGAGTAGGTGCCCACCGGCCGTTCGAAGAAGTCACCCAGGTCGCTGAATTCACGGATGTCATCCATCTGCCGGCGGATGTCGGCGAGCTTCATGCCCAGCAGCAGGCCGCTGATGACCACGTTGTCGCGCCCGGACAGCTCGGGCTTGAAGCCGACGTTCAGCGCCAGCAGGCTGGCATTGAGAGGTTTGCTGCGCTGCAGGGTGCCGCGGTCGGGTTCGACTATGCCGGCGATCATGCGCAGCAGCGTGCTCTTGCCCGCACCATTGTTGCCGATCACCCCGAGGGTTTCGCCTTCGTAGAGTTCGAAACTGACGTCCTGCAGGGCCCAGAACGATTCGTAGCGCAGCATCCCGACCCGCTGCCGGTAGGACAGGCCGACGTGCTCGGCCTGGAGAATCAGGTCACCGGACATGCATCACCTCAGAACAGAAGCTTGGGGTACTTGCGCTCGTTGCGGTGCAGGACCCACAGCGCCAAGGACAGGAACGGGACAGCGACCGACAGCACGTAGAGTTGTTCGCCCCAGGTCGGCCACTGGTTGTGCAGCAGCACGTCGCGGAAGGCGGTGATCATCACCGTCATCGGATTGAGATTCAGCAGTGGTGCCATGGAGGCGGGGATCTCGTGGATGCTGAAGAACACCCCGGACATGAACATCATCAGCATCAGGAAGTTGTCCACCACCTGGCGCAGGTCCGGCACGAAGGGCAATACCGAGGCGAGCAGGAAGCCGAAGCCTATGATGAACAGCAGCTGGTTGAGGATCAGCACCGGCAGAGCCAGCCACTCCACCGATGGGCGGTAGCCGGCGAGCAGCAGCGAGAGGATCAGCAGGGTGAGGATGATCAGAAACTTGAACGTGTTGCTCAGCACCGGGATCAGCGCGAACACGTATTTGGGCACGTGGATCTGCTGGATCAGGCCGGCGTTCGCCTGGATGGCGTTGCTGGCCTGGCGCACCGAGCCATCGAACCATTTCCAGGCGACCATGCCGCTGAGCAGCAGCGGGACATAGCCGGGACGGCTGTGGCCCAGGGCCAGGCCGAAGACAATGTAGAAGGCGCCCATGTACATCACGGGCTCGAGGATCCACCAGAGGAATCCGAGGAAACGCCGCGCCACTTCGGTGCGCAGGTCGCTGTAGACGCCGAATAGAATGATGTCCCTGTGCTTCATGTCTTTCTTGTTGGATTGAAAAGGGTGGGGTATTTAAACACAATGCGTCGCAGCAAGCCTGCGTGCCGATTGCGGCGCAATCTGTGCGGATCATCGCCCAAACATAAGAAAAAAGAGCTGGTATGCGCCTATTTGATGTCTTGTTCGGTTCCTCCCGCAAAGCTCCCCAGCCCGCTGAAGACCTAGTGCTGATGGTGGTTGGCATGCACCGCAGCGGCACCAGCTTCCTCACTGGCTCCCTGCAGGAGTCCGGCCTGGAGCTGGGCAAGCACAGCACCTGGAATCCCCACAATCTGAAGGGCAACCGCGAGAACGGCGATATTGTCGCGTTCCACGATGCGTTGCTCGCCGCCCGTGGCCATGCCTGGGACAATCCGCCCAGCGTGGCGCCGATCTGGACCGAGGCCGAATACGTCGCTGCCCGCGAGCTGATCGACGGTTATGACGGTGTGAAACGCTGGGGGTTCAAGGACCCGCGCGCACTCCTGGCCGTCGAAGGCTGGCTGGAGCTCATCCCGCAGCTGCGTTTTGTCGGCATCTTCCGCCACCCTTCGGCGGTCGCCGACTCCCTCCAGGCCCGTGGCGGCATGCCGCGTGAACAGGCCCTGGGCCTGTGGAAGGCCTACAACGCCCGTCTGCTCGAACTGCACGCACGGGTGAAATTCCCGGTGCTGTGCTTCGACCAGGACGAGGAAAGCCTGCACCGCCAGCTGGACGAGGTGCTGCGTGGCTTTGGCCTGCAGCCGCCAGCCACGGAGCGCTTCTTCAGTTCCGAACTCAAACATCATCGGCACGGCGACGAGGCACTCGCGCCCGAGCTGGATGCCATGTACCGGGCTCTCAAAGCCATCGCTCACTGATCCGGGGGTTGTGTCATGCCCATCTTTCGTCGCGCGCCGCGTCTGAGCGTCGTGGTCATTGTCTACAAGATGCCAGATCAGGCCGAGAAGACGCTGCAGTCGCTCAGCCCTGCCTACCAGCATGGTGTGAACGAGCGTGACTATGAAGTCATAGTCGTCGAGAACCATTCCGACCGGCTGCTGGGGCGCGAGCGTGCCACCCGGCACGCAGGCAACGTGCGCTATTTCCATCGCAACGAAACCGAGCGTACGCCGGTGCACGCGATCAACTTCGGCGCGGCTCAGGCCCGCGGCAGTCACGTCGCGATCATGATCGACGGCGCGCGCATGCTCTCGCCCGGTGTGCTGCGTCATGCCTTGGACGCTTTCCGTCTCGATGCGGAGGCGGCGGTCTCCGTGCCTGGCTACCACATCGGCCACAAACTTCAGCAGGTCGCGGTGAACGAGGGCTACAACGAAGATGCCGAACAGGTGCTGCTGCAGAGCATCGAGTGGCCCAGCAACGGTTACCGCCTCTTCGACATCGCAGTGCTCAGTGGCTCGTGCCAGGGCGGCTTCTTCCAGGCCAACTACGAAAGCAACTTTATCGGCATGTCGATGCGCAAATGGAAGGCGCTGGGCGGGGTGAATCCGCGCTACAACGACTTCGGCGGCGGCAATGCCAACCTGGACCTCTACAAGCGTCTGCTGGAATACCCGAAGACGCCGTTCTATCTGCTCTACAGCGAGGGCTCGTTCCACCAGTTCCATGGCGGAGTGACCACCGGCACGCTGCGCGAGGAGCGCGAGCGCATCTACAAGCTGCTTGACGAGCAGGACAAGCAGATCCGCGGCGAGAACCGCAATCCGCCTAGCGTGCAGCCGATCCTGCTGGGCTCGGCACACCCGCACATCTTCCGCTTCCTCAACCATTCGCTGAGCCGGGTACAGGCGATATGAGCCTGTTACATGAGCGGCGTCCGCTGCTGTCGATCATCGTCATCGCCTACGACATGCCGCGCCAGGCGTTCAATACCTTGCTCAGCCTGGCACCGGACTACCAGCAGGGCGTCGATTCCGACGACTACGAAGTGATTCTGGTGGAGAACCGCTCACAGCGGAACATGGATGCCGAGGCCATCGCGCGTCTGCCCGGCAACTTCCGCTACTACCTGCGCGATGAACAGGGCGTATCGCCGGCACCCTCGATTAATTTCGGTATTGCGCAGGCGCGGGGAAGTTTCATCGGCCTGATGATCGACGGCGCGCGGATGGTGACTCCCGGAGTGCTCCACTATGCATTGATGGCCCTGCGCATGAATGAGGATGCCTTGGTCGTAGTGCCGGGCTACCACCTTGGCGAGGATGAGCAGCAGTTCCATCTCAGCCGTGGTTACAGCGAGGATGCCGAGCGGGCGCTGCTGGAGAAGATCGACTGGCGCAACCAGGGTTATCGGCTGTTCGAGATTTCCTGCTGGAGTGGCGCGAATCCCAACGGATTCTTCCAGCCATTCATGGAGTGCAATTGCCTGTTCGTTTCCGCCCAGAGGCTGGCCGAAGTCGGCAATGCAGACGAACGCTTCGACATGCCCGGAGGAGGGGCCCTCAATCTGTTCATCTATCGCGCTCTGGCCGTGCATCCGCGAACCCAGCTGTTCATGCTGGCGGGTGAGGGCTCGTTCCATCAGTTGCACGGTGGCGTGACCACGTCGGAGGTGACCGGGCGCGATAGGATTCTGGAGTTGCAGAAGGAGCAGCTGTGCGAGCTGCTCGGTGAGCCCTTCCGCTCGCCGACGGTCGAGCCGATTCTGCTGGGCAAGGTGAAGGCGCCGGCACAGCGCTATCTGCAACGCTCGGCGGAGCGGGCGCAGGATCGATTCGGACGCTTTGCGGCGCGCGGTGAGCATCCCTTCCAGGATGATCTGCAGAAGAGCGCCGAGGCCAGGCGCTGACTGTCATGGCCGACGCAAGGATTGCGGTGCTCGACGACCTGCGCGGTGTCGCCATACTGCTTGTGGTGCTCTACCACGGGGTGACCGCAGCCTTTGGTTTCGTCCCGCCTGCCGGTGGCAGCTACTGGCTGGCCTACGTCTATGCAGGGAACAG
Organism: Pseudomonas sp. NPDC086581; assembly: GCF_044746165.1. Lineage (NCBI taxonomy): Bacteria > Pseudomonadati > Pseudomonadota > Gammaproteobacteria > Pseudomonadales > Pseudomonadaceae > Pseudomonas > Pseudomonas sp. NPDC086581. Next base: position 402,529 of record NZ_JBIVBR010000004.1, read on the forward strand.
TGGTGTCAGCCTGTTCTTCCTGCTCAGCGGAATTCTGGTGTCGCGCCCTTTTTTCCTGGCGTTAAGCGAACGCCGGACAATGAACCTGAAGCGTTACGCCTTGCAGCGGGCCCTGAGGATTCTTCCGCCGTATTATCTGGCGGTGCTGGTGGCCGTGCTGGTCACCGGGCGTTACGAGCAGCTGCCCGCTGCGATGGTGTTCCTCGCCTGGGGCTATGACGTTGGCGTATTCAGCAATGTCTGGTGGAGCCTCGCCACGGAGGTCCAGTTCTACCTGTTCCTGCCGCTGTTCTTTCTGGTACTAGGATTTGATCGCCGGCTGGCCGCGGGCGCACTGCTGATCTGGCTCGCGCTGTTCATTGCTGTCACCTTGCGCTGGGTTTCCTTCGGACTGCTGGGCAACATCTACTGGGCCCTGTCCCTGGCAGGGAAGCTGCCGGTGTTCCTGCTGGGCATGGGAATCGGCTGGCTACTGACCAAACAACGACTGCCAACGCTGAGTACCGCTTCAGGAGCAAGTGTGTTGCTCCTGCTTGTCGTTGTGCTGGCCATCTTCCTGCAGATCACCGTAGAGCACGGTGTCGTCGAGTTCTCCTGGCGGCAGCCTTGGATCGTGCTTCCGGAAAGCCTGCTCTGGGGCGCCGTAGCCTGGGTGATGCTATCGACGCCAGGCCTTGGCGGTGGTCTGCCCGGCCGACCATTGCGCTATCTCGGGCGGATTTCCTATTCGCTCTACCTGATTCACCAGCCGGTGCTGGTGGCTTGCCTGTCATATGGCAATGCTGCCGGCGCACCGGTCTGGCCAAGGCTGCTTCTGGGCCTGGCGCTGGCGCTTGCGCTGGCCCACCTGAGTTACTGCCTGATCGAAAAACCAGTCCTCTCACTGAAGAATCGGTACTCTTCTAAAACTAAATATTCGGAGGCTTTGCCGGTATGACTTCTGTTTATATGCCGCCATCGGTGCGCCACTTCGAGCCGCTGCACATGGTCTTCAGCACTTGGATTGACCACCTGCCGTTCGGCTACGACATAGTGGCTGCGCTGCGACCCAGGCTGCTGGTGGAACTGGGCACGCACAAGGGCCTGTCCTACTTCACCTTCTGCCAGGCCATGAAGGAGAACGAGATCGATGGCGTCTGCTACGCCGTCGACACCTTCGAGGGCGATGCCCACACCGACAAGTACGACGAATCGGTATTCAATGCGGTGAACAACCATAACCGCCAGAACTACCACGGCTTCTCCTACCTGATGCGGATGTTCTTCGAGGATGCCCTCAAGCACTTCGACGACGACACCATCGAGTTGCTGCACATCGATGGTTTCCACACCTACGAGGCGGTCAGCGCCGACTTCGCCAACTGGTATCCCAAGGTGAAACCGGGCGGCATCATCCTGTTCCACGATGTCATGGCCCGCGTACAGGACTTCGGCGCCTGGAAGTTCTGGGACGAGACCCGCGACCAGCACGAGACCTTCACCTTCAACCACGGCTTCGGCCTGGGCGTGCTGCGCAAGCCCGGCGGCGATCGCAGCAATGACCACTCGCTGATCAAGCTTCTGTTCAAGGACGCCAAGGCCGATGAGGGGGCCGGTTTGCGTGCTTTCTACGTGCATGCCAGCAAGCATCTGGAGAACACCCGCAAACTCAAGCGCCTCACCCAGGGCCAGCAGCAGCCGGCGAACTGAGGCATGAGCGAGCGCTCCGACTCTCCTGCCGGCCTGCGCCAGCCGGGCAGCTACCTGCCAGAGCTGGAGTCGCTGCGGGGCTGGGCGATTCTCCTGGTGGTGGGCTTCCACTACTTTGGAATCCTCGGCCTGGCAGGGCGCCCGGACAACCCTGCCTGGGTTACCCTGCTGGGGGGCGGAAATACCGGCGTCACCCTGTTCTTCGTGCTCAGCGGGTTCCTGTTGGCGCGGCCGTTTCTGCAGGGGTTGCGAAACGGACAGCAGGTGAGCATCCGGCGCTTCTACTCGGCACGTTTCTTCCGCATCGTGCCGCTTTATTACGCGGCAGTGCTGCTGGCCTGGTTCATGACGCAGAAGGTGGTCGCGCTCAAGGCTCTGCTGTTCATCCCGATAGGTTTCCAGGCCTTCCCCTTCAGCGTGCCCTGGTGGTCGCTGTGTACCGAGATCCAGTTTTACCTGTTGCTGCCCTGGGTCATGTGGTTAGTGCGCTTTCGCGCCGGGCGCTGGCTGGTGGGAGGCGCGCTGCTGGCCTGGGCCGCGGCCCACGTCTACCTGTTCCATTCGCCGGGCTGGCTGTCGCCGTCCAATCCCTGGGAGAACTCCTTGTTCGGTCGCGCGGGTGCTTTCCTGGTGGGAGCGCTCTGTGCCGGATTCAGCCTGAGCGCGGGATACGCCTGGTTGAGCCGTCGCTCCTTCGTGGCCTTCGGCCTGCTGACGGCCTGCCTGCTGGGGCTGGTGCGCCTGTGGTTGTGGTTTTCCCTGAGCGGAGAGCGCAATGCCCTGCAAGCCTTGCCGATGTACCACAACATCGAGTCGTTGCTCTGGGGCGGCGTGATGCTCGGGTTGCTGGCGCTGAGCTGGCGGATCAAGGCGATGCTGGTCAATCCGCTGGCCGATCATTTTGGACGGATTTCCTACTCGCTCTACCTGATCCATGTGCCGGTGCAGTTCTATTGCCTGTATCCATTGAAAGCTACCGGCTTGACGCTGGACGCGAATGCCGACGTCTACCTGATGCGCATTGCCTTGAGCCTGGTGTTGTCCTGGGCCCTGGCATGGCTGAGCTATCGACTGGTAGAGATGCCCTTCCTGCGTCTGAAGTCGCACCTGGCGACCTATTCTGGACGCGCCCCCTGGGCGCGTCGTGCCGCTGACGCCTGATTGCAGTCAGGCGGGAACATCACGCCAGTGGGTGGCGAAGCCGGGTTGAGCTTCGCCTTCGGGGCGGCCGTTGGTGTAGTAGTACAGTGCCAGGGAGCGGCGATAGACGTCCTCCGGGCAGGTGAGGGGATGTGGGTGCCCATGGAACGAGCTGGCGGTCGTGCTGAATACCACACAGCGGTTGGCGATCGGCAGCACACGCCGAGGGGGGCCGGCCATCTCCGTGTCCCAGAGCTCGAGGTGGCCGCCATAGCTGTCGGGCCACTCTTCGTTCAGGTAGATCAGCACGTTCAGTCGGCGGTCCAGGCCGAAATCCCGGTGAGTGGCGAAGTCGGTGTGCACCTTGAGGAATCCGCCGCGGGCGATCTGGTGAATCCCGGCACCACGCAGGTTCGGGTCAGGGATCAGGTTGGCGATGCCACTGAGCTGCGACAAGTAGTCGAGGAAACCGTGGGAGTTGAGCTCCCAGAACAGCTGACGATAGGTCGGCGGCATGCGCAGGGGATCGCGGATATTGCGCTTGTCCTTCTGCACGTACTCGCCGCTGGCCTTGTCGGTGTGGGTCGCATTGTTCCACAGCGGATCGGCCTGGTCGTGCGGGTACTCTTCGAGCAGCCTGGAGAAGGTGGCGGGCGGGAGAAAGTTGTCGATGACGATATGCGGGAAGGGGGCATTGCCCGCATAGTGCGGTGCCTGGTCGGCAACCCCGGCCATCAGCGCGCGATAATCCAGCAGCAGTCCATGGGATGGGGCGCTGATATTGCCGTTGCTCTTTGGCGCGAAAAGATTCTTAAGCATTTTTCGGGGATTCACTGAATGTTGTTCTTTTCCACGCGAGCGGCGTCTGCGCTCACGACCCGACTTGTCATTGCCTGGCTGATTCTGCTTGCCATGGTCCCTGTGAGCAATGCTCAGGATCAAGCCGAGAAACCCAATATTCTCTTCATCCTCGCCGACGACCTGGGTAACAACGACATCGCCTCCTGGGGAGACGGTCAGGCACCGACGCCTACTCTGGACCAGCTCAGCCGCCAGTCGCTGCGTTTCCGGCAGCACTATACCGATAGCACCTGCTCGGTCAGCCGCGCCGCGCTGATGACCGGTCGGGACCCGGTTGGGATCGGCTTCGAGCCCGATGGCCTGGGGCTTTCACCCGATCTGGAAACCCTCCCCAAGTCACTGCGTGCGCTGGGTTACAGCACTCACCATCTTGGCAAGTGGCATGTCGGAGAAGGGCTGGAGTATCTGCAGATTCGTCCGAACCACCAGGGTTTCGATGACTGGTTCGGCATGCTCAACCATTTCGTTCTGCAGGGCCCGGATGCTCAGGGGCAACTGATCCGGCGCAAGCCCACCTTCAATGATCCGTGGCTGGAGCGCGACGACGGCCCGCCGATCCAGTACAAGGGGCACCTTGACGACCTGCTGACCGACCAGGCCATCTCGCTGATCGACCAGGGGCAGGTAGCGGGCAAGCCCTGGTTCATCAATCTCTGGCTGCTATCGCCCCACCATCCTTTCGAGCCTTCGCAAACCTATCGCCAGCAGTTTCCCGATACCGAGGCGGGGCGCTACCTCGCTGTACTCAAGCAACTCGACCATAACGTTGCCCGATTGCTCGACGCGCTCAAGGCCAGCGGACAGTTGGACAACACCCTGATCGTGTTTACCAGCGATAACGGCAGTCCGAACATTGCGCGCGACAGTAATTATCCGCTGACCGGCACCAAGGCCACTTATTTCGAGGGCGGCGTGCGGGCTCCGCTGATGATGATCTGGCCGGGGCACACCAATGACCGGGACGTGATCGGCATTTCGCGGATCACCGATCTTTATCCGACGCTGATCGGAATGGTCGGCGGCAAGGCGCCTGCGGGACTGAGCGGGCGCGACCTTTCCCCGCAGCTTGAATCCGGCGCGCCCTTGCCCGAGGTCGACGAGCTGTACTGGGCGGCAGATGTGATGAGATGGGGCATGACTTACGGCGGGCATATTCCGGGGCGAGGGCTGTTCTATCGCAACCTGTTCTCGCAGTTGGAGAGCCGTTCGGTTTCCGGCCCTGTGGATGGTGCGAAGACCGTCCTGTCGACGCTGAAGCCCTTCAGCAAGGAAGAGGCCTCCGATCTGATCCGCCGTTGGGAGCGCCACGCGCGCCCGGTTCCCCTAGAGTGGCACCCTGCCGAAGGCGCGGCACCGGCTTATCTGAGCGGACGGGACTATCAGCGTTCGCCCGTGTTCGGCGGCTATAGCCTCGGTCTGGGAGCTATCCGCAGTGTCGGCATGGGGCGCCAGGTACTTGTGGAACAGCCTGGCCTCTGGAGCCTCGTCCTGGAGCGGGGCCGTCTGGTGGTGACTCACGGCGGCAGCCGCTTCGAGGGTAGCCCGGTGAACTGGCGGGAAGGTTGTAACGCCGTAGTGACCACTTTCAACATCAAGCCGGTCTCGACTTTCCCCTTCCCGGGCAAGGAGGAAGGCAAGCTGGTGATCTACGTCAACGGCAAGACGGCTTTGACCGCCGACCAGCCCATGCCGCGCGTGGCAACGGTCGAAGCGATGACGCAGCCGACCTACGTCGGTGCATCGAGCTCCGGGATGGATCGCTATGCCGGAAGGATCGGCCGGCCGTTGCTGGTCGGCAAGTTCCTCATGCCGCAACAGGATGGCTACGCCCTTGGCGACATGGACCAGGCCATCTGCCCGGGACGGTGATCGATTCGGAGCGAGCCCTCCGGTCGGAACAGAAGGCGGCGGGCATGGCCCGGCCCGGCTCCGCCGCAGGGGCGGGTCATGCCGCGATTCAAGTCGATGGAGTTCGCCTACAGGTTGAGTGCGGCGTGAGGTGGGATCAGATCGCCTCCAGCTTCGCATACCCCATCATCAGCCACTTGCTGCCCTCGCTGTCGAAGTTCACCTGCACCCGTGCCTGGGCGCCGGAGCCTTCGAAGTTGAGGATCACGCCGTCGCCGAACAGCGGGTGGCGCACGGACTGGCCGAGGCTGAACGGGGTGTCCGGTACGCTGGCGCCGCTGAACAGGTTGCCGCTGCGCTGGTTGCCCGACAGCGGACGGCTCACCGAGTTGGACAGGCGCACTTCCTGGATCAGGCTCGGCGGGATTTCGCGGACGAAGCGCGAGACCTTGTTGTAGGTCTCGCTGCCGTACAGGCGGCGAGTTTCCGCGTAGGTCATGACCAGACGGTGCATGGCGCGGGTGATGCCTACGTAGGCCAGGCGGCGTTCTTCTTCCAGGCGGCCGGGCTCCTCCAGGCTCATCTTGTGCGGGAACAGGCCTTCTTCCACGCCGGCGAGGAACACCAGCGGGAATTCCAGGCCCTTGGCGCTGTGCAGCGTCATCAGCTGCACGCTGTCCTCGAAGGCATCGGCCTGGGTGTCGCCGGACTCCAGCGCGGTGTGGTCGAGGAAGGCCACCAGCGGCGGAGTGTCCTCGTCGTCCGGGGTTTCGAAGGCGCGGGCGGCGCTGACCAGTTCTTCCAGGTTTTCTACCCGGGCCTGGCCTTTCTCGCCCTTCTCTTCCTTGTGGTAGGTGATCAGGCCGGACTGCTCGATGACGATCTGGGTCATCTGGTGCAGCGGCAGGCCCTCGACCTTCACCGCCAACAGGTCGACGGTTTCCAGGAACACATTGAGCGCACTGGCGGCGCGGCCGGCCACGGCCTTGGCGGCGATCACGTCGTTGATCGCGCGCCACATCGAGGTGCCGTTGTGGCGTGCGGCGTTGCGGATCGCCTCGACGGTCTTCTCGCCGATGCCGCGCGGCGGCACGTTGATCACCCGCTCCAGCGCGGCGTCGTCGTCGCGCAGGCGGATCAGGCGCAGGTAGGCCAGGGCGTTCTTGATCTCGGCACGCTCGAAGAAGCGCTGGCCGCCGTAGATGCGGTAGGGAATCTTCTCGCGCAGCAGCGCCTCTTCGAGCACGCGGGACTGGGCGTTGGAGCGGTAGAGAATGGCGATGTCGCTGCGCTTGAGGCCGTCCTTGCGCAGGGCGTCCTCGATGGTCTCGACGATGTAGCGCGCCTCGTCGTGCTCGTTGAAGCCCGAGTACAGGGTGATCGGGTCGCCGTCGACGCCGTCGGTCCACAGTTCCTTGCCCAGGCGCCCGCTGTTGTTGGCGATCAGCGCGTTGGCAGCCTTGAGGATGGTGCCAGTGGAGCGGTAGTTCTGCTCCAGACGGATGTCCTCGGTGCCGGCGAAGTCATCGCCGAACTGCTGGATGTTCTCGATCTTCGCGCCGCGCCAGCCGTAGATCGACTGGTCGTCGTCGCCTACCACCATCAGGCTCTCGCCGCCCTTGCCGAGGAAGCGCAGCCAGGCGTACTGGACGGCGTTGGTGTCCTGGAACTCGTCCACCAGGATGTGGCGGAAGCGCCGCTGGTAGTGCTCCAGCAGGCTCGGACGGTCGCGCCAGAGGTCCAGCGAGCGCAGCAGCAGCTCGGCGAAGTCGACGACACCGGCGCGGGCGCAGGCCTCTTCGTAGGCCTGGTAGACGCTGACCATGGTCGCCAGGTACAGGTCGCCGCCGGCCTGGATGTTCTGCGGGCGGTTGCCCTCGTCCTTCTGGCCGTTGATGAACCACTGCGCCTGCCGCGGGGGCCAGCGCTGCTCGTCGAGGCCCAGTTCGCGCACCACGCGCTTGACCAGGCGCAGCTGGTCGTCGCTGTCGAGGATCTGGAAGTTCTCCGGCAACCCGGCTTCCTGCCAGTGCGCGCGCAGCAGGCGGTGCGCCAGGCCATGGAAGGTGCCGACCCACATGCCGGCCGGGTTGATCCCCAGCAGCTGCTCGATCCGCGCGCGCATCTCGGCGGCGGCCTTGTTGGTGAAGGTCACGGCCAGGATGCTGTGCGGCGAGGCGTTCTCGACCTGGATCAGCCAGGCGATACGGTGCACCAGCACGCGGGTCTTGCCGGACCCGGCGCCAGCGAGCACGCGCTGGCGCCCCAGCGGCGCGGCCACGGCCTGGCGCTGCGGGTCATTGAGGGAGTTGAGCAGGTAGGAGATGTCATCGTTCATGGGGCGGCATTCTACCGACGGGCGGTTTTCCCCGGCAAACCCGCCCGCCGTCCGGCGTCTTCCCGACGAAAGTTGGGCGGGTACGCAGCCAATTGCCATCATCCTGCTTGGGCGGGGCTACCTCCTCGGGTATGCTCCGCCGACGCCTAGGCCTGACACCTACAAGAAAAACGCCTATGACCGCTTATGTAGAGCCTTCGGCGATCCCGGTGAGCCATGCCGAGATCCGCCAGCAGTACGCTCACGAAATTGCCGTCGAACGCACGCGCCTGCTCTATCAGGGCTCGCGGGTGCCGACCTTGCTCATGCTGCTCAACGGCCTGGCCTGCGCCGGATTGCTGTGGGATTACGTGAAACCGGGGTTGCTAGCCGGCTGGCTGGTTTCGCTCGTGCTGTTGGCCGTGCTGCGGCTGATCCAGGTGTCTGCCTTCAACGCCGCTCCTGCCGAACGCCAGGCCAGCCCGCACTGGCAGCGTACCTTCCTGTTCGGCGCCGGCGCCTCGGGGCTGACTCTCGCTTTCGCCGCCATAGCCCTGGTGCCGCCGGACGCCTTCCTCCAGCAATCTCTGGTATTCGGCCTGATCGCCGCGGCGATCCTCTCCGCCAGTGTTGCCTACGCGGTCAGCCTGCCGGCCTTCCTGACCTTCGCCTTGCCCTGCCTTTTTCCGTCCATTGCCTATTTATTGATCAGCGATAACCCGCTGCAGCAAGGCTGGGGCGTGCTCGGGGTGATCCTGCTGGCCGCGCTGCTGGTGGTGGCGTGGCAGATTCATCGGGTGGTGCATGTCGGCCTGCTGCGACGTTTCCAGGCCCAGGCGCTGGTGGCGCACCTGGAGCGCGCCAAGGCGCAGACCGAGGCGCTGAACCAGGATCTGGAACGCGAAGTCGAGCAGCGCCGTCGCGCCGAACGCGAACTCTGCCGCGCCCGCGATGCCCTGCAGGAGCGGGTCGAGGCGGGCAGCGCCCAACTGAGCCACACCGAGGCACGCCTGGCCCTGGCGCTGGAAGCCAGCGAACTGGGCCTGTGGGACTGGAACCTGCTGACTGACGAAGTGCACCACTCACACCTGGAAGAAATCTTCGGGATTACCCAGGACGCGGTGAAGAGCGTGCGCAACGACCTGCGTCCGCGCCTGCACCCCGATGACCTGCCGCTGCTGCGCCGCGCACTGGTCGAGCATCTCAAGGGCCGCACCGACGGCTACCGCATCGAATACCGCGTGCGCCACGCCGCCGGCCACTGGGTCTGGGTGGAAGACCGTGGCCGGGTGATGGAGCGCGACGACCGCGGACAGGTCACGCGGATGGTTGGCACCCGCGCCGATATCTCCCCGCGCAAGCTGCGCGAGGAAGAACAGCGCCTGGCGGCCACGGTGTTCGAGGCCGCCAGCGAAGGCATCATCATCCTCGACCCGGATTACCGGTTGATCGCCCTCAATGAGGCCTTCACCCGTCTTACCGGCTATCGCCGCGAGGAAGTGCTGGGGCACAACGTCGCTCGGCTGATGGGGTCGGCGGAGGCCCTGCGCCGTTACCAGTCGATCCGTGCCGATCTGGAGCGCCTGGGCACCTGGCAGGGCGAGCTGATCGAAACGCGAAAGAACGGCGAGTTGTACCCGCAATGGCTGCAACTGAATGTGGTGCGTGACGGACGCGGGCAGGTCGCCCACGTGGTCGGCTTCTTCGCCGACCTCACCGCTCGCCGCGACGCCGAGGAGCGCCTGCGCTACCTGTCGCACTACGACGAACTCACCGGGCTGGCCAACCGTACGCTGTTCAAGGAACGCCTGCATGAGGCCAGCCAGCGCGCGCGCCAGGAAGGTCGCACGGCGGCATTGCTGCTGATCGACCTGGACCGCTTCAAGCTGCTCAACGACAGCCTCGGCCACGAAGTCGCCGACCAGTTGCTGCGGCAGATGTCGCGGCGCATGACCCAGACCGTGCCCGAGGCCGACACCATCGCCCGGCTGTCCGGCGACGAATTCGCCGTACTGATCGACTCCTACGCCAGCCTCGCCGCCTTGGCGCGGCTGTCCAGCCGTCTGCTGGCCAAGCTGCGCACGCCGATGACCGTCGGCGGCCACGAGCTGGTAATCAGCGCCTCGGTCGGCATCAGTCTGTTGCCGGACAACGCCTGGGAAATCTCCGCGCTGATGAGCCAGGCGAACATGGCCATGCAGCATGCCAAGCACCTGGGCGGCAACACCTTCCAATTCTTCACCGACAACCTGCAGGCCTGCACCCTGGAGCGTCTGCAGCTGGAAACCCGCCTGCGCAAGGCCATCGACGAAGGCCAGCTGGACGTGCACTACCAGCCCAAGCTGAACCTTGCCAACGAGCGCCTGGACAGCGCCGAGGCGCTGGTGCGCTGGCGGCACCCGGAGATGGGCATGGTGCCGCCCGGCGATTTCATCGGCCTGGCCGAGGAAACCGGGCTGATCGGCGCTATCGGCGAGTTCGTCCTGCGCCGCGCCTGCAAGCAGGCACGCGCCTGGCAGCTTCAGGGCCGCGAGCTGCGGGTGTCGGTCAACCTCTCGGTGCACCAGTTGCGCACCGGCAACCTGGTCGACCTGGTGCGGACCGTGCTGGAGGACACCGGCCTGCCGTCGCACCTGCTGGAGCTGGAGCTCACCGAAAGCCAACTGCTGGACAACGTCGAGAGCGTCACCACGACCTTCCGCCAACTACGCGAAATGGGGGTGAAGCTGGCTATCGACGACTTCGGCACCGGCTATTCCTCGCTCAGCTACCTCAAGCGCTTCCCGGTGGACTACGTGAAGATCGACCAGACCTTCATCCGCGACCTGTCCGAACGCGGCGAGGACGCGGCGATCACCCGCGCGATCATCGCCATGGCGCACAGCCTGGAGCTGAAGGTGGTGGCGGAGGGTGTCGAGCACGCCGAACAGCTGCGCTTCCTGCGTGCCCACGGTTGCGACGAGATCCAGGGCTACCTGATCAGCCAGCCGGTGCCGGCGGATGCCTGCCTGGCGATGCTGGAGAGAAGCGACCGGCTCTGAAGGTGCCGGTCGCGCGGGGCGTGAATCGCCCGCAATGGATTACTTGAGAGTGACGATCCACTCGGCGAGGGTCTTGGCCTCGTCCGGGCTGACGGCGTTCGCCGGCATCGGGATAGGCCCCCAGACGCCCTTGCTGCCGGTCTTGATGCTGTTGCTGATGTGCGCCACGCCATCGGCACCGTACTTCGCCGCGACTTCCTTGAAGGCCGGGCCGACCACCGACTTGTTGACGGCGTGACAGGCTACGCAGGCCTTGGCCTTGAACAGCTCCTCGCCGGTACTGGCCATCGCGGTGGTCTGCACCAGCAAGCCGCCGAACAGCAGGGCAACCAGGGCTTTGTTCATGAACGTCTCTCCTCAGGCTTGGCGCCTCGAGGCGCCGATCGTTTTCGCCGGCTTCCCGCCCGGCTTCTGCGGCGATTCTAGGAGCGGCCCGAGCGGCCCTGGCTTGATGGCAATCAAGAACTCCTCTCGCCGCGCTTGAGGGAGGGGGGCTGGCTGATTAGTTTGCCTGGCAAGACTTCCCGCAGAGATATCTCGCCATGAACGCCCCCGCCCAGAACATCGAGCCGCTCTTCTACCAGGCGACCGGCAACGAGGTGGCGCTGTTCACCCACGCCTCTGCCCAGGGCATGCCAGTGCTGATCAAGGGCCCGACCGGCTGCGGCAAGACGCGCTTTGTCCAGCACATGGCGCAGCGGCTGAATCTGCCGCTGTACACCGTGGCCTGCCACGACGACCTGTCGGCGGCGGACCTGGTCGGCCGCCACCTGATCGGCAGCGATGGCACCTGGTGGCAGGACGGCCCGCTGACCCGCGCGGTGCGCGAGGGCGGCATCTGCTACCTGGACGAGGTGGTGGAAGCGCGGCAGGACACCGTCGTGGTGCTGCACCCGCTGGCTGACGATCGCCGCGAGCTGTTCATCGAGCGCACCGGTGAATCCCTGGTGGCGCCGCCGGGCTTCATGCTGGTGGTGTCCTACAACCCCGGCTATCAGAACCTGCTGAAGGGCATGAAACCCAGTACGCGCCAGCGCTTCGTCGCCCTGCGCTTCGATTACCCGACGCCGGACGTGGAAGCCGGCATCATCGCCCGCGAGGCCGGTGCTTCTTCCGAGCTGGCGCAGCGCCTGGCGCAACTGGGCGTGGCCCTGCGTCGCCTGGGCCGGCAAGAGCTGGAAGAGGTCTGCTCGACGCGCCTGCTGGTACTCACCGCGCGCCTACTGCAGGCCGGCGTGGCGCCGCGTGATGCCTGCCGCGCCGGGCTCGCCGAGCCGCTGTCGGACGACGAGGCCACGGTCGCCGCGCTGATGGACCTGGTCGATGTCCACTTCGCCTGAGGCGACGCTCAGCGCCCGGCACCTGCCGGGCGACCTGGCGATGTGGTTCTTCATTCTCGCCGAGCTGACCGTCTTCGCCATCCTCATCATCGTCTTCGCCGTGACCCAGCATCTGGACGTCGAAGGCTTTCGCGCCGGGCGCGCGCAGCTGGACCTGTCCACCGCCCTGGCGCTGACCCTGACCCTGCTTACCGCCGGCTTCTGCGCGGCGATGGCGGTGGAGCAGGTGCGCCACGGCCGGCAGCGCCGTGCGGCTGCCCTATTGAGTTTCGCCGTGTTGCTGGGGCTGGCCCATGTGGTGCTGAAGTCCGGTGAATACCATCACCTTGCTGCGCGTGGGCTGGACCTGGAGTACAGCACCTTCTTCACCCTGTTCTGGCTGATCACCGGCTTCCACTTCCTGCACGTGCTGCTGGGGTTGGTGATCCTCGGCTGGATGACCCTGCGTTGCCTGCGCGGCGCCTACCGCAGCGACGCCCTGGGCGGGCTGGAGTCCGGCGCGTTGTATTGGCACATGGTCGACCTGGTCTGGGTCGTGCTGTTCCCGCTGGTCTACGTGCTGGCGCCTGGTTCATGAAGACGTTGCTGCTTGCGTGGCTGCTGACGCTGCCGATGTCCGTCGCCTCGGTCTGGCTCGGTCACCATGCATCCGACTTGCTGCTGCCGGTGGCGGCGATCCTGCTGCTGGGCCTGGGCAAGGCCTGGATCATCGCGCTGCGTTTCATGGAGCTGAACCGCGCCCCGCGCCTGTGGCAAGCGCTGCTGCTCGGCTGGCCGCTGGTGGTCACCGGAGTGGTTCTGGCACTACACGCAACTCCCTGATTTTTCTTCGAAAAAATACCTGACTGGAAGCATTGGTCTTTCTTGATTGCCATCAAGCGAGAGGTCCTGGGTCGCTTCCTACAATGGCGCCGACCGTGACCTAGGAGGGCCCCATGTCAGAGACATTTACCAAAGGGATGGCGAGGAACATCTACCTGGGAGGAGGCGTTTTCTTCTTCCTGGTGTTCCTCGCGCTGACCTATCACACCGAAACCACCTTCCCCAAGCGCACCAACCAGAGTGAGCTCACCGAATCGGTGGTTCGCGGCAAGCTGGTGTGGGAGCAGAACAACTGTGTGGGTTGCCATTCGATCCTCGGCGAAGGTGCCTACTTCGCGCCGGAGCTGGGCAACGTAGCGGTCCGCCGTGGCGGTGACGCGGCCTTCGGCAGCTTCCTCGCGGCCTGGATGAAGATGCAGCCGCTGGGCGTGCCCGGTCGCCGGCAGATGCCGCAGTTCCACCTGAGCGACCAGGAGGTCACTGACCTCGCGGCGTTCCTGCTGTGGACATCGAAGATCGACACCAACAAATGGCCGCCGAACAAGGAGGGTTGAACATGAACCCGGGCAATCCCTATCTGAAATTCGCCTCGCAGTCGGTGGCCAAGCCGTACTTCGTGTTCGCCCTGATGCTCTTCGTCGGACAGATCGTCTTCGGGCTGATCATGGGCATGCAGTACGTGGTCGGTGACTTCCTGTTCCCGGCGATCCCCTTCAACGTCGCGCGGATGGTGCACACCAACCTGCTGATCGTCTGGCTGCTGTTCGCCTTCATGGGCGCGGCCTACTACCTGATCCCCGAAGAGGCCGACCGCGAGCTGTACAGCCCGAAACTGGCCATCGTGCTGTTCTGGGTGTTCGCCATCGCCGGCGTGCTGACCATCCTGGGCTACCTGTTGGTGCCCTACGCGGGCCTGGCGAAGCTGACCCACAACGAGCTGCTGCCGACCATGGGCCGGGAGTTCCTCGAGCAGCCGACGATCACCAAGATGGGCATCGTGGTGGTGGCGCTGGGCTTCCTCTTCAACATCGGCATGACCATGTTGAAAGGCCGCAAGACCGCCGTCAGCGTGGTGATGATGACCGGCCTTGTAGGCCTGGCGGTGTTCTTCCTGTTCTCCTTCTACAACCCGGAAAACCTGTCCCGCGACAAGTACTACTGGTGGTGGGTCGTGCACCTGTGGGTGGAAGGCGTGTGGGAACTGATCATGGGCGCGATGCTGGCCTTCGTGCTGATCAAGATCACCGGCGTCGACCGCGAGGTCGTGGAGAAATGGCTCTACGTGATCATCGCCATGGCCCTGATCACCGGCATCATCGGCACCGGCCACCACTTCTTCTGGATCGGCGCGCCGCAGGTCTGGCTGTGGCTGGGTTCGATCTTCTCCGCGCTGGAGCCGCTGCCGTTCTTCGCCATGGTGCTGTTCGCCTTCAACATGGTGAACCGTCGTCGCCGCGAGCACCCGAACAAGGCCGCCGCGCTGTGGGCGCTGGGCACCACCGTGACCGCCTTCCTTGGCGCCGGCGTGTGGGGCTTCCTGCACACCCTGGCTCCGGTGAACTACTACACCCACGGCTCGCAGCTCACCGCCGCCCACGGCCACCTGGCCTTCTACGGCGCCTACGCGATGATCGTCATGACCATGATCAGCTACGCCATGCCGCGCCTGCGGGGCATCGGCGAAGCGCCTGACGCCCGTGCACAGAGCCTGGAGATCTGGGGCTTCTGGCTGATGACCATCTCCATGCTGCTGATCACCCTGATGCTCACCGCCGCCGGCATCGTCCAGGTCTGGCTGCAGCGCATGCCCGCCGATGGCGCCGCGATGCCGTTCATGGCCACTGTCGACCAGCTGAAGATCTTCTTCTGGCTGCGCCTGTACTCCGGTGTTGGTTTCTTCATCGGGCTGATCTGCTACCTGCTGAGCTTCCGCCAGCGCGGCCGCGTGGCCGTTGCTTCCGGCGCGGCTCAGGTGAGCTGATCGATACCGTCCACCCGGGCCCGTCCGCTTTGCGGCGGGCCTTTTTTGCGCAAGTTTCAGGATGACTCTTGATCGTCCATTGGCACGATCTACTCCCTCTCCCTTTGGGAGAGGGCGGGGGTGAGGGTAGCGCCCAGCGCTGGAGAGGCCGGTAGCACCCTCACCCTAACCCTCTCCCACAGGGAGAGGGGACCGTCCGTGCTACGGCATATCTCAATCGCGGAGCCCAGCCATGACCATCCACCTCGAAATCGAAGAAAGCTTCGGTCGCGTCTGGCACCGCTTCATCACGCGCCGCGCCAGCCCGGAGTTCGAAGAGGCAGCCGTCAGCCTGGAGGACGTGCGGCGCAGTCTGCTGCTGCTGTTCCGCGGCACCGGCGGCGAGGCCGGGGTCGGCGTGGAAGCGGCCAGCGCCCGCGAACTGCTGGTGCGCCGCAGCCTGCTGCAGCAGGTGGCCGGCACTTGCCAGCAATTGCCGGTGGCCTGGTTCGACGCCGATTCCCTGCGCCTGCCCGCGCAACTGACGGTGTACCCCGACGCCGAACTGAACCGCGAACTCTACCGCTGGCTGGCGCTGCTCGCGGCCCATAGCCAGCCGATGTGCCACTGGGCGCGCGACAACCAGGCCTGGACCTGCGCCGTGCTGGAGCGCTACCCGCTGCTGCGCCCGCGCTACCGTCGACTGGTGGAAGCGCTGCTGAGCCTGCGGCCCGATACCGGTGACCTGCCGCCTGCCGAGGCGCAGCTGGAGCGGGCGCTGCAACGAGCGCTGCGCGATCCGGGCAGCGTCGAGCGCCTGCCACGCAGTGAAAAAGCACCCTGGCCAGTGCCGCTGTGGCTCTACCCGCCGCAACGCCTGGCGGCGCCGCAGCACACCGACCTGATCGATGGCGACGAGCACGCCCGCTCCGCCCACAGCGAAGCCAAGGGCCTGGCACGCAAGCGCGCCGAGCGGGTCGAGCAGGACCCCGGCCGCGGAGGTCTGCTGCTGTTCCGCCTGGAAAACCTGTTCAGCTGGTCCGAGCACATCGAACTGGATCGCGCCGGCGACGACAGCGAGGACCTGGACGCAGCGAAGGTTGCCGACGACCTCGATCACCTGAGCATGTCCCGACAACGGCAGAAGAAGGGCGGAGGGCTGAAGCTTGACCTCGACTTGCCGGCCGCCGACTACGACGACGTGCCGCTGGGCGAGGGTATTCGCCTGCCGGAATGGGACTACCGCCGCCAGCAACTGATCGACGAGCACGTCTGCCTGCAGTTGATGCTGCCGCGCGACGCGGAACCTGCGCCGCTGCCCGACTCCCTGGCGCCGATAGCGCGGCGCTTGCGCCGTCAGTTCGAGAGCCTGCGCCAGCAACCACAGTGGCTGCGCCGGCAACCCCAGGGCGCGGAGCTGGACCTGGAAGCCTGGCTGGACTTCAGCGTCGAGCGGCGCCTCGGCGCCTGCAGTGAGCCCGGGCTGTTCCTCGAGCGCCGGCAGACCCGCCGCGACCTCGCGTGCCTGCTGCTGGCGGACCTGTCGATGTCCACCGACGCGCACATCGACGATGACCACCGGGTGATCGATCTGATCAGCGACAGCCTGCTGCTGTTCGGCGAGGCGCTGCAGGCGGTGGGGGATCGTTTCGCGCTGTACGGGTTCTCCTCGCTGCGTCGCCAGCAGGTGCGCCTGACCCAGCTGAAGACCTTCGACGAGCGCCACAACGATGTGGTGCGCGGGCGCATCCGCGCCCTGCGGCCGGGCTACTACACGCGCATGGGCGCGGCGATCCGCCAAGCCACGCAGCTTTTGCTGGAGCGTAAGGAGCGCCAGCGGGTGCTGCTGATCCTCACCGACGGCAAGCCCAATGACCTGGACCTGTATGAGGGGCGCTACGGCATCGAGGACACGCGCCAGGCCGTGCTCGAAGCCCGTCGCGCGGGGCTGGTGCCGTTCTGCATCACCATCGACCGCGAGGCCGCGGACTACCTGCCGCACCTGTTCGGTAGTCAGGGCTATCTGCTGATCAACAATCCGGCGCAGCTGCCGGTGCAGTTGCCGCAGCTCTACCGGCAGCTCACCCGCCGGCAGGGGTAACGACGTTTTTGTGTAGGAGCGAGCTTGCTCGCGAACCGAACCCCGCAGCGGGCCTGCTTCGCGAGCGAGGACTGGGCGTTCCCGTCGGTCCTACGAAAAGCAAAAGCGGATTGGAGGGAGTTCAGCGCGGCAACCAGACCATCATCACCCCGCAGAACACCGCGAGAATGGCGCAATACCAGGCGAAGCGCCGCAGCCGGCGCTGCTTCGCCAGTTCCTGATCCACCGGCAGGGGCATCCCGCATTGCGGGCATTCCGCAGCGTCCTCGGGGCTCTCTTGCTGGCAGTACAGGCACTGGCGCATGGCTTACTCGAACTGTTCCAGCCGCGCGACGTCGAGCACCTGCACCGTGCGGCCATTGAGGTCGATGATCTTCTCGTCGATCAGACGCCGCAGCACGCGGGAGAAAGTCTCCGGCTGGATCGACAGGTGCCCGGCCACCAGTTGCTTGGCCATCGGCAGCTCGAAGCGGCTGTCCTGGTTGCCATGGCGGTTGAGCTGGGTGATCAGGTAGCGCACCACGCGGTGGGTGGAGTTCTTCAGCGACAGCGTCTCGATCTCGTTGATCCGCCGGTGCAGGCGTACGCAGAGGGTGGCGAGCAGGGAGAAGGGCAACTGCGGGTTGCTGTGCAGCAACTCCATGTAGGTGCGGTTGGCGAAGCGGTAAACCTGCGTGGGTTCCAGCGCCTGGGCCGAGGCCACGTAGTCGGAGGTGTCCATCAGCATCATGGCTTCGGCGAAGGTCTGCCGGCTGCCGACGACCTCCAGCACCTTTTCCTGTCCCTCCGGTGTCAAACGGTAGATCTTCACCGCCCCGGAAATCACGAAGTAGAAGCAATGCGCGGGCTCCCCCTGAAGGAACAGCTTGTCGCCTTTTTCCAGGTTGAGCAGCGTGCTGGTAGCGAGCAGTTGTTCCAGCTGTTCTTCGTTGAGCACGTTGAACAGATGGTGGCCGCACAGAATCTGGTGGTGGACGCGATGCGCGAGCATGGCGGAGCGCTCCTGGGCGGGGACGATCCCGCCAGTATGCGCGATGCCGCTGGGTGGCGTGGTGAGACAAGCTGTCACTGGTCGCCCTCCTGGCTCCCGGTCCGGCACTCAGGCCGGGTGGTTGGCGCCCAGGAACAGCAGGTTGTTCTCCAGGTGGATGTGCTGCATCAGGTCGCGGCGCAGTTCTTCCAGGCCAATGTAGAGGCGGCGCCAGCTGTTGCAGCCGTCCGCCGGCACGGTGAGGTCGTCGGTCAGGTCGGCCAGCGCGGCAAGGGACTGCGAGTGTTCGTCGTGCTCATGGCGCATCACGCCGATCGGGCCCTGCACGTGGGTCAGCGGGATGCCCTGGCGCAGCCAGGGGAACAGCACGCTTTCCTCCTTGCACATGTGCCATTCCAGTTCTTCCTGCATCTGCTTCAGGTGCGCGGTCAGCCCGGCGGGGCATTGCGGATGCGCGGCGTGGGTCTTCTCGACCCGCTCAGCCAGCGGGATCAGCGCCGGTAATTGCTCGCGGTGGACCTTGTGATAGCGCTCGAGGATGTGGTCGATCAGCTGGTCGTTGCTGCTCAGGCGCCAGTCGGTCTGATCGTTGGCGGGGGGCAGCGACTGTAGTTCGGCGGCGATGCGCTGGGCGTCGAGGCCCTGTTCGCTGGCGGCTTCGGCCAGGCTGCGCTGGCCGGCGCAGCAGAAGTCGAGCTTGTAGTCGTGGAACAGCGCGGAGCTGCCCGGCAGGCTGAAGGCCAGGTCGCTCAGGGTGCGCTCGGTGAGGTTGTCGGTCATGGCGGGCCTCGGGTGGAGTGGGGCACGGCGGCCGCAGTCGTCGTGGCGGTGGTGGTGAGTCTAGGGAAATGGGCGCGCCGCTCTCCTTGATTGCAGTCAAGCGCCGTCGTGCGCCACTTCCCGCTCGTCGCCACCGGCCACCCGCATCAGTTGCTGCGGGTCGCACACCAGCAGCTTCTGCCGGCCACCGACCACCAGGCCGCGGTCTTCCCAGGCGCTGAGGATGCGCGAGACGGTGTGCAGGGTGGTGCCGGTCATCTCGGCGATGTCCTGGCGGGTGACCGGGAAATCGATACGGATGCCGTCGGCCTCCGGTCGGCCGGACTGCTGCACCAGGCGCAGCACGGTGTGGGCGACGCGCCGTTCGACCTCTTCGGTAGCCAATTCGCAGAAGCGCACGTGGGCTTCCTGCAGGCGCTCGCCGATGGCCTGCACGGTGTTCAGGGCGAAGCCGGGGTGGCGGGCGAGCAGGGGTTCCCACTGGCCGGTGGGCCAGGCCAGGACCAGGCTGTCCTGGCTGGCCGTGGCGGTCGCGGGGTAGTCGCGCCGGCCGAGGGCGCGGACGAAGCCGAACAGATCGCCCGGATTGACCACGCGCACCAGCACGCGCTGGCCGTCGCCGGTGAGCTGGGTGGCTTTCAGCCGGCCGTGCACCAGCAGGTAGAAGCTGGTCGCTGGCGAGCCTTGCTCGAACACGGCCACACCACTGCTCAGGCGCAGGATGCTGGCCTGGCGGAGGATGTCGTCCTGTTCCTCGCGGCTGCTGTTGGCAAATGGCGGCAAGCTACCCAGCCAGGCGCGGTTCAGCGAGATATCAGCGGTCACGGCAGTGATTCCCGTCGGTTCGCCGCAGCATAACGGTTAAGCGCTGCGGCGAAACTTGAGGGGAATCAAGGGATGTCTCTGACCAGGCGGAAGCCGAGGTTATCCGGTGGCTGGCCGGCGCTGCAGCCGCCGCCGCGGGCATCGCGGACGAAATCGTTGATCGCCGCGCGGTGACGCCCTTCGGCAATGCGGATCGAGCAGTACTCGGCGCGGTGAGTCTGGGCGCCCTGGGCGTCGAGGTTGACCCGCTGGTGGCAGCTCTGGGTCCATTCCCAGACGTTGCCGCCCAGGTCAGCCACGCCGTACTCGTTGAGCCCGTGGTTGCCACGCGCTTGGGGTAGCGCCGAGGCGCTGGTGCGGGTTTCCGCTTCCAGACGATAGCGCGCCAGCCAGCGCCGGGCGGGGTTGCTGCCATCGTCGTCTTCGATGCGCAGGGCATCGTCGGCCCAGCGCGTGCCGGCGAAGAAGGCCCACTCGCGGTCGGTGGGCAGCCGCCACTGCTGGCCGGTGCGCCGCGACAGCCAGTCGGCGTACAGCTGCGCGTCCAGCAGGCTGGCACCGGTCAGCGGCAGGTCGTCGCGGGGAGCGCTGTTGTCCAGTGCCAGGCAATCGCCCTCGGCTACGCAGCGGGCGTATTCGCCCTGGCTGACCTGGAATTTCATGACTTCAAAGCGCGGGGCGAGGTGTTCACGCTGCGACGGCGCATCCACTGCCTGTTTCTCCAGCCAGTAGTCGCCCGCCGGGCGGAAGTCGAAGTCGCGGGGTTCGAGCCGCACGGTTTGCGGCGCGAGTTCCGGTGCGTACTGCGGCCGTAGCAGGAGGAAGGCCCCGCCCAGCAGCAGTGCGACGGGGACGCCGATCAGGAGGGTCTTGCGCATGGTTGGCCCGGTCGCCCGTATCGTTTACTGGGTAAGGGCCGGCCCGGGAGGGGCCGGCCTCGGGGCTTACTTGATCGCAGTCGGCGGCTGGATCTGGCTCATCAGGTCGTTGTTCCATTGGCCTTCGACCTGGATGTGCGCCGCGGCGCCCAGCAGCACAGCCTCGATGAGGTTGTGGTTGAGGTAGGTGTACAGGCCCGGCTGCAGGAAGGTGTACAGCGCAGCGCCGGCCGCGCCGCCTGGGATGAACCAGGTTTCCAGGTCTTCCTCCGGCGGGTTGTGGAACTTGCCGGTGGCCCAGACGTGGTCGCCATGGCCGCCGATGAGGTGCGGGCGGGTATCGCGGTTGGCCTGGGAGTGGACGATCAGCACGGTCTCGCCGACGTTGGCCTTGAGCGCGTTCTTGCCGGTGAGGGCGCCGACCTTGCCGTTGAACACGATGTGACTGGGGATCAGTCCCTTCATGACTTCCTGCATGTCGTTGTAGCTTTCCATCGGCGTGCCGTAGCGCTTGAACTTGCCGTCCTTGTCGCGCGGGACGTAGTAGTCCTGCTCGCCGATGTAGACCACCTTGTCGTACTTCAGGGACTTGCCTTCGCGGTCCTTCAGGCCGTCGCGCGGCAGCACCATGATCGCGCCGTTCATGCCCGAGACCACGTGCCAGGGGATCATCGCGCCGCCCGGCGCGCAGTGGTAGACGAACACGCCGGGACGGGTGGCCTTGAAGCGCAGCTTCACTTCCTCGCCGGGCTGGATGAGGGTCAGCGCGCCGCCGCCCAGGGCGCCGGTGGAGGCATGGAAGTCGATGTTGTGGGTCAGGGTGTTGGTCGCCGGGTTGACCAGGGTGAGCTCCAGGTAGTCGTCCTGGTGTACCACCATCATCGGGCCGGGCACCGAGCCGTTGAAGGTCATGGCGTGGATCTCGGTGCCATCGTCGTCGATGACCAGCTTCTTCTCCTCGATCACCATGCGGAACTGCACGACCTTGGGCTTGCCCTTGGCACGCTGTTCGTGGGCGTGGACGAAGGGCGGAGCGACCAGCTCGATCTGGACGTGCTCCAGCTTCGAGAGGTCCGCGGCCGCACCCATGTTCTTCGGCGCGGCCTCCCCGTCAGCCAAGGCCTTGCCGCTGCCGAGCATGCTGCCGGTAACGCCCAGTACTACGGCGCCGGCCAGCAGGGTGCGGCGGGAAAGCGAAATCTCTTCCTGATCAAACATGGGTAACTCTCCGTAATCGATGAACTGTCGTTGGCTACAGAAATACCCGGTCGGCAAATTCCTTCTTTGAGCCGGAACAAAGAAGGAATCAGCTGGACAACGTGTCGCAGGCTCTGCTGTGCGGTAGATCGCGTTTACAGTCTTGTACCCATGCGGGCGGGCAAGAGTGGACGCGGCGAGGTAAGATTCTCCCTGCTCTGATTTCCGGCCCGGCGTGCGGGCTCCAACGGACAAGGATCATTCATGCGTCTGTACGGACTGACCCTGCTGGCCCTGATCACCGGCTGCCTTGGCGTGCAGGAAGCGCGCGCGAGCAGCGACGACTCCTGCTACCCGAGCTGGAACCTCAAGCGTGATTCTCTGGACGTGTGCAACAGCCTGCCGTTCCTGAGCCCGGGCAACGACAGCCGGGTCAACCTGCAGCTGCTGCTGGCCGACGCGGGCCAGGCCAGCATTCCCAACCGCGCGCTGACCGACGATGAGCAGCAACTGGGCTACGGCCAGGTGCCGTTCCCGCTGGCGCGCTGGCTGGAAGGCGCCGCGCCCGGTGATTCGACCGACAGCGCCAGCGGAGCCAGCACCGCGCCGCTGGCCGACCTCGCCGCGCGCATCGGCCTGCCGGCGGATGCCGTGCAGTCCTCCGCCGACAGCTTCGCCAGCGGTGAAGGCAGCCGCTGCCGCAGCAACAACGCCGGCACCGCCCAGGACTTCCTCAGCCAGCTGCTGCTGGTCGACAGCCTTTCCGCCGGCGAACGCCAGGGCCTGGCCCGTGCGCGCCTGACCCTGCTGGGCGCCTGCCAGTGGGACGAAACCCAGCTCAGCGTGCTGCTGCCGGGTGACCTGCAGAACGCGCAGGCCAAGGCCTACCGCAGCTATCTCAAGGGCGCCGCGGACTTCTACAGCGGGCGCTTCGGCGACGCGCTGAAATCCTTCCGCGCCCTGCAGGACAGCGACCAGCCCTGGTTGAAGGAAACCTCGCGCTACATGGTCGCCCGCGCCCTGCTCAATCAGGCGCAGCAGAACGCCTTCGACGAGATGGGCTACCCGGACCTGCGCAAGGTGGACAAGAAGATCCTCGCCCAGGCCGAAACCGCCCTGGGCGACTACCTCAAGGCTTATCCACAGGGTCGGTACAGTGCTTCGGCCCAGGGCCTGACGCGCCGCGTTTACTGGCTGATGAGCGATGAGAGCCGGCTGGCCGGTGAGTACTCCGAGCTGTTTGCCCGCGAGGACGCCGACGATCTCGCCCAACTGGTGCAGGAAGTCGACAACAAGCTGCTGGTCACCGCCCACCCGGCCGATGTGCGCGACGCACGCCTGCTGGCGGTGCTCGACCTGATGCAGATGCGCCACCACGAACCCAACGAGCCTCGCGCCCTCGACGCCGCCGGCCTGGCGGCGCAGAAGGACCTGTTCGCGAAGTACCCTGGCCTGCACGACTACCTGACAGCCGCCTACCTGCTGTACGTCGAGGAAAAGCCTGCCGAAGCGCTGAAATTCCTGCCCGAGGAACTGCCGGCCAAGCTCGACTACCTCGCCTTCAGCCAGCAGACCCTGCGCGGTTTTGCCCTAGAGGCCGGCAACGACTGGATCGCCGCGGAGAAACTCTGGCTGCGCCTGCTGCCGCTGGCCGAGCAGCCGCTGCAGCGCGATCAACTGGAGCTGGCGCTGGCTTTCAACTACGAGCGCAGCGACCGCCTGGTGAAGGTCTTCGCCGAAGGCTCGCCGGTGCATACGCCGATCATTCGCGAGATTCTCCTGCGCCACGTCGCCGGCCCTGACCTGCTGCGCCAGCAAGCCAAATCCACCAGCATCTCGGTGGAGGAGCGCGATACCGCGCTGTTCGCGCTGCTCTACAAGGACCTGCTGCACGGCCAGTACCAGGCCTATATCGACGATCTCGCGCTATTGCCCACTGACGGCAGCGGCAAGCCGCTAGGCGCCAGCATCGGCTACCTCTACGGCAGCATGCCGCTGTCGCTGTTCCAGTGGCCGGGCGGCAAGAACGACAGCGGCTACGAATGCCCGGCGATCGTCGACGTTGCCCGTGACCTGCTGCAGAACCCGCAGCCGCCCAAGGCGCTGAACTGCCTCGGGGAATTCATCCTGCGCAACGGCCTGGACGGCTTCCCGCTGGATACCCAGCCCAGCGAGCGCGAGCTGGGCGGCGGCGAATCGCTGTTCGCCGGTACGCCCTACTCGCGCATGGACGGCTACCTCAAGGTCATCGCCGACAAGCAGGCCGTGGAGGAGGACCGCGCTTACGCGCTGTTCCGCGCCATCAACTGTTTCGCCCCCAGTGGCTACAACGGCTGCGGAAGCCAGGACATCGCCCCGTCGCAGCGCAAGCAGTGGTTCCGCACCCTCAAGGGCCAGTACTCCGCCACGCCCTGGGCGAAATCGCTGAAGTACTACTGGTAAGCGCCGTGCGGCGCGTGTTGGCCCTGGCGCTGGCGTTGCTCGCGAGCAACGCCCCGGCGGCCGGAGTGGACGCCGCGAACCACGATGCCTTCTGGCTCTGGAGCGGTGTTGCGCCCCAGCCCGTGCTGGCCCATGCGCGCACCCTCTATGTGCTGCAGGGGCAGGTCAGCGCGCCGCGCTACAGCGATGGCCGCGCGCGACTGATCGCCCAGGGCATCGCCATCCCGCGCCTGAAGCAGGGCGAGGTCTGGGTGGTCTACCGCGCCCATACCTTGCGCTGGAGCGAAGACATCTACCGCACCCTCCTCTCGCAACTGCGCCGCTGGCGCGCTGCGGGCAATCCAGTGGTCGGCGTGCAGATCGATTTCGATGCGCGCACGCGCTATCTGCACGAGTACGTCGACTTCCTGCAGGACCTGCGCACGCGTCTCCCCAAGGACTGCAAACTGAGCATCACCGGGCTCATGGACTGGGGCAGCAACGCTGCGCCTGAAACCATCAACCGTCTGGCCGGCGTGGTGGACGAAGTGGTGGTGCAGACCTACCAGGGGCGCCAGACCATCCCCAACTACCAGGCTTACCTGCCGCGCGTGGCGCGGCTGCAGCTGCCTTTCCGCATCGGGCTGGCGCAGTACGGGGAATGGCAGGCACCGGCCTACCTGGCGAAGAGCCGGTGGTTCAGGGGGTATGTGGTGTTCCTGCAGAACCCTTAGCAGCGCAGGTCGGAATTGGGCAGGGCGGATAACCCGTTCCGGGTTATGCGCCCTACGGTCGGCAGATTCGGTGATATGGATGCGCGCGTGGCCGATCGCGAACGGAGCCCGCTCCTACGCGGTGTTGGGCTTTGGGTAGGAGCAACTGTCTTTCACTGGTAGTTCCGTGTTTGTGCTTTCTCCCTCACCCCAGCCCTCCCTCAGGGAGAGGGAGCAAATCGTGCCGGCTGACGCTGTGGGTTCATCCGGCACCGAACGGTCCCCTCTCCCCCTGGGAGAGGGTTAGGGTGAGGGCCGATCCGAGCACAGATCTATCCGGTAGGAGCAACTGTCTTCACACGGCACCTGTCCTCCAACTGGTGCCGTCTCTCACCATCACGTTGATCCGCACGATCAGTACGCGCATGCATGCCACTAATGCGACCTTCGGGCACCGCCCCTTGTCCCGTAGTTTTTGGTAGCGATCAGCAAAC